>CALKBX010000014.1 GCA_937775205.1 uncultured Verrucomicrobiae bacterium
ACGCCGATGCCCGCCGTGTCATTGCACAAATGCCGGCGCCCCGCCATGCAGTTGCGGCAATGCCCGCACACCACGTGGCCCTCGCCACTGACAATTTCGCCCACGCTGAAATCCTTCACATCGCTGCCGATCTCCACAATCTCGCCCACAAACTCGTGCCCCACCACCAGCGGCACCGGCACCGTTTTGCGGGCCCAATCGTCCCACTTATAAATGTGCAGGTCTGTGCCGCAAATGCCCGTGCGGTCCACCTTGATGAGCACATCCCTGGCGGCCACCGTGGGCTCCGGCACATCCTCGAGCCACAATCCGGGGCCGTCCTCGCGTTTTACCAATGCTTGCATGCGCGTACTCTAGCGGGAGCATCCCGCGTTTGAACCCCTGCGTCACGTCCTAATATTCAACTCTCCCCATGGTCATCTCGTTCCAGTCGAAGTTGGGGATTATCAGCCCGCAGGCTCATCACCAGGAGAATGGCGGGCACAACGGCAGAGAGGATGAGAATCAACTCGTAACTTTTTGTCACACCGAAGCACCAGCCAAAGCTGAGCGGCCCGAGGCCACTGAAGACAACCGTCCAAGCCATATTCATTCCACTGATGGCGCCTAAGTGGAGGCGTCCAAAAAAACGCGGGAAGACAATCCCGGAGAGACTGACAAACCCCCCGCTGGCTATGCCGCTGCCGAGGGTGTAAGCAACCAACCCGAGCAGGGCGATCCAAAAACAGCAGGCCCATGGGAGCCAACATGGACCCAAGATTCATTACCAACAGCAGCCACTTCAACCGCAATTGCGAGTTGATAGCCCCAAAAAGGAGGTTGGTGGTAACGCTGACAACCGCGATGGGGATAAAGAGCTGGAGAATCTGCGGCCGCGCCAAGCCCATCTCCGTGCCCAGAGAAATGATGTGAAAGGTGACCGCAGTTCCATAAAATCCGACCTGACAAAATGTGAGATTAAAAATCCAGAACGAGTAAGTGCGCACGGCCTCGTCGCGCGTGAACTCGCGGTGAATCTGCATGTCGGGGTTCGGGTGAATACTCTCGCCAATGAGGCCGCCATCCATTCGCAAGCCGACTTCCTCAGGCGTGTCACGAAAAAGCAGCCACGCGAGCGGTGCCATCACAACAATGCAGGCCACCCCCATCAACAGCCATGCCCCCTCGGTGGTAAAACGTTTCTGGAGCGCATCGAGCACGGTCGGCGCAATGGAGTAGCCGAAAGCGACCAGCACGCCACTAATGGCGGTGGCCAAGCCGCGCCTATGATCGAACCATTTGCCAATGGCGTTACGGCAGACCAGTGAGAGCACTCCTTGCCCCGCGGCGCGCACCATGTAAAAACCGAGGGCAATCGCCGCGAACACCGCCGCCACGCGCGCGACAGACGGAAGACTGGCAGCAAGTGCCCGAGCAAAGTGTGTCGTGGCGGCGAGATAAAACAGGGTCAACCCCAGCGCGACGGCAGCAGCCACGCCCATACGACGTTCGCCCATACGATCGAGCGCACGTCCCAGTCGAGGCAACGTCAATCCACTGGCCACGGTCCCCACGCAATACGCAAAGCTGAGCTGCAAACGCGTGAGCCCAAGCTTTTCCATCAACACCTCGGTGAAGACGCTGAAGCCCATTGTCTGTCCCGGGATGCTGAAAAGCGCACCCAACGTAGCCGCAAACACGATGACCCATCCGTAAAAAAACGGGCACGCCGCCGGCGAGAACGGCACGCGCGCATCCCAGATGCTGCGCGGGCGCGGCGGCGTTTTATTCTGGTCATCGATTTCCGGCACGAAGGCGAAAGCACTGCACGACACGCACGCCCATGCAAGCCCGATGATGCCCCTACTTGCCAATCCACCCACGCGCGTTACCATCGGCCCATGCAACGCACCCCGCTCCTCGCGGCCCTGATGGCCTTCTCCTTAAACGCGACGCCCGTGCCACAAACGCCCGCGCAAGCACTCAAGGCGTTTCAAACTGAGAAGGGCGTGCGAGTGGAATTGGCGGCGGCGGAACCGCAGGTGAAGGACCCGGTGGCGATGTGTTTTGATGACGCGGGGCGGATGTTTGTGGTGGAAGGGCGCGGGTATCCGTTTCTGCCGGCGAAGGATGGCAAAGGGAAAACGCCGCCCAAGCTGGGTACGGTGGCGTTGCTACAGGATGCCGATGGCGATGGGCGGTTTGAGAAGCGCACGACGTTTGCCGGGGGGTTTACGTTTCCCAATGGCGTGATGCCGTGGAAGGGCGGCATCTTCCTGACGTGCGCGCCGGATATTTGGTATCTCAAGGACACCACCGGAGATGGGCACGCGGATGTGCGGCGCGTGGTGCTCACCGGGTTTGGCACCAAGAGCAGCAGCGAACAACTCCGCGTGGCCAGCCCCACGCTCGGGCCCGATGGCTGGGTGTACATCACCAGCGGCCTCACCGATGCCAACGTGACCAGCCCGCTGCACCCCAAGCGCGCGGCCGTCACCGCCAAGCGGCAGGACGGGCGGTTTCATCCGGAGACGTTTATTTACGAAACCCTCGCCGGCACCGGTCAGTTCGGCCAATGCTTTGATGCGCGCGGAAACCGGTTTGTTTCCAGCAATCGCAACCCGCTCATGCACGTGGTGCTCGCTGCCGGGTTGCTCCGGCGCAACCCGCACTATCCCTTTACCGACACTGTGCAGAACGTCGTGCCCGTCGCCGCCAAGGTGTATCCGCTGAGCCCCGACACCACGGCGGCCAGCTACATCCCCAGCCTGATTAACAAGCAACACAGCGGCACCTACACCAGTGCCAGCGGCATTTGCATCCGCGGCAACAGCGCCTTCATTTGCGAGCCCGCGCAAAACCTCGTGCAACGCCAGGTGCTCACCCCCGCCGGTGCCACCTTCACCGCCGCGCACCCCACCCCCGGCCGCGATTTCCTCGCCACTCCCGACCAATGGTTCCGCCCTGTCCACACCACCGTGGGCCCCGACGGCGCGCTGTACATCTGCGACATGGTCCGCCAATACATCGATCACCCCCGCTACCTCCCCGAAGACATCCGCGCCAAGCTCCCCTTCAAAGCCGGCACAAACCACGGCCGCATCTGGCGTGTCATTTTAAAAACCCCCGCTCCGCCCCAGCGCACGGCCAAGCAGTTGTCGGCAGCGGAGTTGACCTTGCGTTTAAGTCGGGCTGATTTCCCCAAGGTGGAATTTCCGGCGGAGTTAATTAAACTCGCCAAGTCATCGGATGCCCGCAAGCGGTTCCAAGCTGCCTTGCAGTTGGGCGGTGTGCAACACGAGGCCAAGGTCACCGCGCTGGTGAGAGTGCTGGTTAACGGCGTGGACGACAAATGGACTCGCGCGACCGTGTTCAGTTCACTTGGCGAACAGTCCATTGAACTGCTCGATGAATTGGCGAAGGGCTCGAAGATCCGACGCACCAATCTTACCCCCGTTCTAAAGCCGCTGGGCGGTATCATTGCCCGTAGTCGTGGAAAAGCTGAAATCCTCAGCGTTATCGAACGGCACTTCGCTGCGGGCTTTGGCTGGGAGGCCGAAGAACGAATCGCTCTGCTTAAGGGCATCGCGGCAGATGTACGGCGGCGACCGTTCATCGGGGCGCAAAAATCAGTGTTCGGCCTCGTGGCGGAACATCCTCCGGCCCGGGCGAATGTTGAAAAAACCTTCCAAGCAGCCCGCAACCGCGCAACGGGCAGACAGTCAAGCGCCCTGCGCGCATCGGCCATCGAGTTGCTGGCGTACTCCACCTACAAAGAGGATGGTGAAACGCTTCTCAAACTGTTGGCCCCGGCACAACCGCGGCCGGTGCAGCTGGCGGCAGCCCAATCACTGGGACAAATTAGTGACCTGCGTGTTGCATCAGCACTGATGGAAAAATCCCGCTGGGGCAGCTACGCGCCGGATTTGCGCGAGGCGGTCCTAGGCGTGGTGTTAGGCCGGTCGATTTATCAGCCCGCGCTGATGGCAGCATTGGAGGATGGCACGATACCTGTGTACGCCCTTTCACCCGCACGGCGGCGCGCATTGGAACGCAACAAAACCATCGGCGCGCGAGCCAAGAAACTGTTTGCCAAACATGCCGGTGGTGACCGCATGAAAGCCTATGAAGCCGCCAAGCCGGTTTTAAAAATGAAAGCCGATGCCGCCAATGGCGCGAAGATGTTCACGCGTGCCTGCGCCCTGTGCCACACCCACAGCGGCCAAGGCCACGCCGTGGGACCGGACCTCACCGGCCTGCGCAATCAACCCGCCGCCACGCTGCTGCTGCACATCATCGTGCCCAACCACGAAGTCCAAGGCGCCTACACGCTTTACGAAGTGGACACCCGCGACAACCAAACCTTCGCCGGCCTCCTCGCCGCCGACACTCCCGAACAAATCACCCTCAAGCTCCCCCTCGGCCTCACCAAAACTTTGGCGCGCAAAAACATCAAAACCCTCCGCGCCAGCCCCATTTCACTCATGCCCGAGCAGTTAGAAAAAACCATGACGAAGAAGGAATTAGCGGATTTGCTGGCGTTTTTGAAAAAGTAACCGCAAGATGTCCCGACACACTTCCCACATGCGCGGGATTTACGTCTTCGAAATGAAATCTGGAAAACGGATATTGCTGGCGGTCGCGGTTCTCGTCGCTTGGATTCTACCGGCGGCCGAGAAAAACATCGTCTTCGTCATCGCCGATGACCTCAGCCCCACGATCGGCTGCTACGGCGACATGACGGCGGTGACGCCTAATATCGATCGACTCGCCGCTGATGGCACCCGATTCCGCTACGCCTTCGCCACCACCGCCAGTTGCAGCGCCAGCCGCTCGGTCATTCTCAGCGGCCTGCACAATCATCGCAACGGACATTACGGGCACCTGCACAGCTTCCATAAATTCAGCAGCTTCCCGTGGGTAAAAACCCTCCCCGTGCTGCTCGCCAAGGCCGGCTACCGCACTGCGCGCGTCGGCAAACATCACAACGGGCCGGAGGACATTTATTTCTTTGAAACAAAAATCAAAGCCAACAGCCGCAGCACCGTCGAGATGGCCAACAACTGCGAGGCGTTTATTAAGGCCGACGACAAAAAGCCTTTCTTTTTATACTACGCCACCAGCGACCCCCATCGCGGCGGCGGCGATGCCAACGAGCTGCCCCACAAACCCAATCGTTTCGGCAACAAACCCAACAAAGGCGCGTACCCCGGCGTGAAGGAAATTTTTTATGACCCCGCAAAAGTCACCGTGCCGCCTTTCCTGCCGGACACCCCTGAGACGCGCGCTGAGCTCGCGCAGTATTACCAAAGCACTTCGCGCGTGGATCAGGGCCTCGGGCGGCTCATGGAAATTCTCAAGAAAAATGGGAAATGGGAAAACACGATTATCATTTTCACTAGCGACCACGGCATGGCCTTTGCTGGCGGCAAGACCACCGTGTACGAAGGCGGCCTGCGCGTGCCCTTCATCGTGCGCAATCCGTACCAAAAAGACCGCGGCAACACCAACAACGCGATGCTCTCCTTCGTGGACATCGTCCCAACGCTGCTCGACTTCGCTGGCGGTTACGACGCCAAGACCAGCGCCGCCAAACCCGCATTGGTTGGTAGCACAAAAAAACCGTACAAATTCCACGGCCGCTCTTTCCTCCCCATCCTCGCCGAGAAAAATCCAAAAAATTGGGACACGATCAACGCCAGCCACACCTTTCACGAAATCCAAATGTACTACCCGATGCGTGTCGTGCGCGACCGAAAGTACAAGCTCATCTGGAACATCGCCCACCCGCTCCCCTACCCCTTCGCCAGCGATCTCTGGGCCGCGCCCAGTTGGCAGGCCCAATGGAAAAAAGGCGAGAGCGCCAACTACGGAAAAAAGACCGTGCGCGAATATATCCATCGCCCGCAGTTCGAGCTATTCGACATCAGCGCCGACCCCAACGAAGCCGTTAACCTCGCCACCGACGCCAAGTACGCCAAGGTGTTGGAAGAATACAAAGCCAAGCTCAAGCAATTCCAAAAGGACACTCAGGATCCGTGGATACTCAAGTGGCGCTACGAGTAGGGAGAAATGACCAAGACCGGCGGGAATAACCAAGGCCCAATAATGCCCCAAACCGTATTGGGTCATTGAAATTTGGGAATTCCTGGGGACTTGGACATTGGAAATTGGGCATTCCCCATGAGTTGTTCCCACATTATTCACACATTATTTCCTCAAAATATCCCTGTTTTTACGGAGTTTTCTGGCGCTGCGCGGATAACCCTTGAGGTTGTCAACAGGCCTCCTGCTTCACTGTTTGGCACTCAAATTGCTGTGTAACCAATGCAATGAAAAACATGGCCCCAATTGATATTTTTTTCCTGTGCCTCACCGCCGGTACCGCTGCCTTTGCGGTCGTGTGCGTGGTGCTGATGAGCACGTGAAATTCCCCAACGCATCCGCGCACGCACCTGCTTTGATCTTGTAAGCGAATGCGTTATTGATTAGGCTTCCCGTGTCCTTGGAATCAAGGATGTTCCGCGCCGGTGTCCAGTCGCGCGGAGTTTCCCAACGCCTCACGGACGCAAAGCCAAAGGACTGTAATGAGCGAAGAATACACCCCCAACCCGTTTACATCACTGAAACCGCGCCCCCCAATCTGGTCAAGGGTGCCATTGGCGCATTGCTTGGCTCGCTGATTGGCGGCGCTATTTGGGGCGGCATTTGCATCGGAACCGAAAATGGAGGTGGGGGCTACGCCGCCATTGGCGTGGGTGCCTTGGTCGGCATTGGGGCGAGTAAGTTCGCTGGGGGTAAAAGCGCGATGCTGGGAGTGATCGCGGCCCTGTTTAGTATTTTTGGGGTTTTGTCGGGTAAATATATATTCGTCGCCCACGACATGTTGTCGTTTGAGGAACAGTTTGAGGAACAGGTGATGCAATCTAACTCGCTGTGGGTAAGTGTTCCGGAATCACAACGAAGTCTTTTTCTGGCAAAGGCTACGACGGAGTTCGAAAAACTGCATGGCGCCAAGCCGAAGGATATTGGATTCTTTTCAGTCGGGCCGGTGACTAAAATGATGTTTCGCCCTGAGTCGGAAATCTTTGATGGGCTTGATATTCTTTTTGCAATATTCGCTTTGGGTTGGGCTTGGTTTTATGCGAATGAAGACTCCGTGGTGGCAGAATCCTGACGAAGGGATCACGCCTTAAAAAAACGGTCATCGGTCCACGGGTCGGCGGTGTTTGAATAGCCACGCAACGCTCCTTCGCCGCGATGTATTTATCCTTCATCCCCTATTGGGTGCGAACTACATCCCCGGGTTTCAAAATGGTTTCTGCGGTAGTCTGAATTTTCTGTGAGCCGCGGACTACTTCGATAACCCGTCCGGCTGTTTCAATTTTTGACAAGCTCAGCCCCTTTTCCCACGGCACTTTTTTGGTCACTCCGGTGGTGGTGTCGATGACGGTGACGGCTCCTTTTTTGAAGGCGGCACCAGCGATGTCGAAGGTGGTGTTGATGGCGGTTTTGGTGACCGCGCCGCCGACTTTGATCGTCGTCTCGGCGATTGCTCCGGTGGTTTTGAGCGTGTAAGTGGCAACGGTCTTGCAGCCGGTGACGGCTGTTGCCGCTAACATTAATAGGAGTCGAACCATCATTGGGAAACAAACCGCAGCACATCGCCGGGCTCGAGGAGGGCTTTGTTTGTGCCGTCGAGTTGTTCGTCGCCGCGTTCAATTTTGCACGGGCCTGGCGGGCGATTGAGGCCGGCGGTACGGCGGGCGGTGTACACGGTCATGCCCTCGCGCCACGGCAGTACTTTTTGCAGCCCGGTTTCCGGGACGAGCAAGGTGATAATTTGCGGCGCTTGGGCCGCTTCGCCGCCGGGGTTGGTCACCGCATCCACCGCCAAGCCGACGGCAGCGTTTTGCGCGCCGGCCACGGGATTGCCTCCGGACGTGATGGTGCCCGTTGCAAATCTCACCACAGTTTTGCAGCCCATCGCTGAAAAAATCAACAACAGGCCGAGTGCACCGTGGCAAACGATGCGTGTTACATAGTGCAAACCAAGTCGCGCTCGGGCACGATGCCCCAGCGTTCGCTAACCTCCTTGTGCCCGGGCTGCAAGCCCCAGCGATCGGGCAACGGCTCCGGGCCGTCGAAATTCGGATTGGCGCCCTTCAAATCCATGCAGCCGGCGTTGTTGCCGATGTCGGTAATGAAATCGCGCTCGTCGTCGGTAAGGGAAATTGCCGGCAACGCGGCAAGGTCATCGAGCTTGGCCTCGATGGTTTTGGCGTCATCGCCCGCTTCCTGGATGAGCGTGGGGATGACGCTTTCCACCGCCGGATGCGCGAGGTTCCACAGGCACGCGAGTTGCAGCAGCGTCACCCCGTGCGACTCGGCCACTGCGATCATTCGATCAATTTTTTCGCTACCGCGCTCCACCCACCCACTCGGCCGATACACACGGTGGTCGCCCTCGGCAAAAGTGTGCCCGGGCCGCACGTCACCGTGGAACAACCCGCCGTGATCCACCACGCGCGTGATGACTTTCACGCCAAGCTCTTCCGCCGCCGGCAACACCAAAGCGCCCGGCCACGGCTCGAGCGGATTGAGAATCACCATCGCCCAATCAATTGTGGCCGCAAATTTTTCCATGCACAAAAGCATGTCCAAAGTAAATCCATTAGCCGGCCCGGGCGCGATGCCGATGCGCTCGGCCAGACCGGCCTCCTTCAGCGCCGCCATACCTTCCCAAACCGCATCGCTGGTGTAGCCGGTCACGTCGGGGTTGTGCAGCAGCAACAAATCGAAGTGCTCCGCGCCACAGCGTTCAAGTTCCTTTTCCGTGGCCATGCGGAGGTAATCGGCGTAGCCCTCCGGCCCGCGCAATTGGGGGTCGGTGAAACGCGGGAACCCACGCGAACCGGCGCGTTCGCCGTTGTAAAAATCATGACCCACCGCGCCCACGAGGCAGTAGCTGTCGCGCGGTTTGTCGGCGAGCCCGCGCGCGAGCATTTCATCTGAAGCGCCCTGACCGTACACATCAGCCGTCATAAACGTCCGCGCGCCCTTTTCGTAAGCACGATTGATAAGCGCGAGATACCGCTCCTCATCGAGCTGTTCGCCGAAGTGCATATATCGGCCCCCACTCCAAGTGCCGAAAGCTGTGCGTGTCAAATCCATCGCGCGGGAGCATACCAAAAAACGACCATTTTTCAATGCTGCAGTTCCATTGACTGTGAATGAAAAAACATTTCCGCTGCGACTTCCTTCTTTTATGGTGCCCGAATGTTTACGGCGGCGGATTTATTTGACCTCAGCCAAACCGAGCACGCCGCCCTCCTTGAAGGCGACGGCCCGGCGTGGGCGGCATTGGCGCGCATCAGCGATTACCTTGCCGCCCATCTGCAGCCGGCCAATTACGCCGCTGTTTCGCCCAAGGCGGTGGTTGGCGAAAACGTGTTTCTCGGCAAAGGCACGGTGGTGGAGCCGGGCGCAACTATAATCGGCCCGGCGATCATTGGCGCGAATTGCCAAATCCGGCACGGCGCGTACATTCGCGCCAACGTCATCATCGGCGACGGCTGCGTGATCGGCAATTCGTGTGAATTGAAAAACGCGCTGCTGTTCAGCGACTGCCAAGTGCCGCATTTTAATTATGTGGGCGATTCCATTTTGGGCCATCACGCGCATCTTGGCGCGGGGGTGGTGCTGTCCAACTTCAAATCGTTCCCCGGCAACGTGACCGTGCAGCACGAGGACAAAAAAATCGATACGGGCCTGCGCAAATTTGGCGCGCTTATTGGCGACCACGCGGAGCTGGGCTGCAATTGCGTGCTCAACCCCGGCAGCATCATCGGCCGCCGCAGCGTGATTTATCCGAATGCGAACTGGCGCGGCGTGCTCGCGGAGAATCGAATTGCAAAGCATCGCGGGGAGATGGAAATTGTGGAGAGAATGAGCAAGGCCCAATGACCAAGCCCCAAGGAAATCACAAACACCAAAACCCAAGACAGACTCCCACTTGGTCATTGGTCATTGGGCCTTGCTCATTCCACCGTCTTTGGTCATTGGTCATTCGCCAATGATCCTCTCCTCCGACCAACAGCCCGCAGAAACCTCCGGCCTCGAAGCGCAGGTGGAGGAAATTTTTGGGCCGGGCGGGCTGTTGTCGAAGTCGAAAAATTTCGAGTTCCGGCCTCAACAACAAGCGATGGCCACGGGCGTAGCGCGGGCGTTGGAAGCGGGAAAGAATTGCGTGGTCGAGGCCGGCACGGGCGTGGGCAAGAGTCTCGCCTACTTAGTTCCAGCCATTTTGCACGGACAGGCGAGCTTGAAGAAAGCCATCATTTCCACGCACACCATCAATTTGCAGGAACAGTTGGCGGAAAAGGATCTGCCGATGTTGCAGCGGATTTTGCCGGTGGAGTTTAGTTACACGATGCTGAAAGGGCGCGCTAATTATCTGTGCACGCATCGGCTCCATCGCGCGTTGCAGCGGGCGGATGGACTGTTCACCTCGCCGGAGATCGCCGAGCTGAAGCGCGTGGCGGAATGGGCGGCGGAAACCAAGGACGGCAGTTTGTCCGATCTCGATGTGGAGCCGGATCCTAAAGTGTGGGAGGCGGTTTGCTCCGAGCGCGGCCTGTGTGCGCCCAAGCTGTGCGGGCGCGGGAGTGACACGGCCTCGCTGCACGGCGAATGTTTTTTCCAAAAAGCGCGACGGCGGTTTCTCAGCGCTGATGTGTTGATCCTCAATCACTCACTTTTTTTTGCGAGCCTCGGGCTGGTGGCCGATATCGAGGATGACGATGCGGAAGACAGCGTGGGCGACGGGTTGTTGTTCAAAAATGATTTCGCGATTTTTGATGAAGCGCAGCACCTCGACCGCGTGGCGTCGCGGCACATAGGCCTCAGCGTTTCTAGCGGGCAAATGCGGTTCAACCTCCAGCGCCTGTGGAATCCGCGCACGGAGAAAGGCATCCTCTCCGTGTTGCGCAAAGGCAATGTGGTGAAAGGCGTGACCGAGACGCTTAATGAGGCGGAGAAACTTTTTGGCGAAGTCGAAGGGGCGTGCGATGCGTTGCACGCACAATCGCCGCGCCGCCAACGCGATTGGCAGGAGCTGCGCATTCGGCAGGCGGATTTGGTGGAAGACACCGTGTCGCAGCCGCTGCAACGTCTGCGCGAATCGCTGGGGCACCTCATCGAGGACAGTGAGGATGAGGAATCCTCCGCCGAGTTGATCGAATGCAACCGGCGTATCGCGGAGATTCGCGACGCGGTGGCCACCTTCATCGGGCAAGCCGCCGAACAACACGTGTATTGGGTGGAACGCACCGGCCGCAATCGGCAAAACCTTTCGCTGAACGCCGCGCCAATCGATGCCGCGGACTTCCTGCGGCGCCGCTTGTTTGGCAGCGGATCGCCCGTCATCTGCACCAGCGCCACGCTGGCCGTGGAGGATTCGGATCGCTGCCAACTGCCTCCCGAACAAAAGGCAATGTGCCCGGGCTTGGAGTATTTCATCAACCAAGTCGGCGCGGAAACTTCGCGGCGCGCGCAGCTCGGTTCTCCTTTTGATTATCAACAAAACGTGAAACTTTATGTGGCTGGGAAAATGCCCGACCCGCGAGCAGACGAATACGGCGAAGCGCTCGTGCAATGGATCGGCCATTTCATCCGCATGACGCACGGCAAGGCGTTTGTGCTTTTCACTAACGGCAAATTGATGCGCGAGGTGGCGGAGGAAATGGAGCCGTTCTTTGACGAGCTGGGCATCCGCGCGTTCGTGCAGGGCACCGGCACGCCGCGCGCCACGATGCTGGAACAGTTTAAGCAAGACACTAACTCGGTGTTGTTCGGATTGGACAGCTTTTGGCAGGGCGTCGATGTGCCGGGCGAATCGCTCTGCAACGTGATCCTCACACGACTGCCCTTCGCCGTGCCAGATCACCCGCTCATCGAGGCGCGCGTGGAGGCGATTGAGGCGCGCGGCGGCAATGCGTTTATGGAATTTAATTTGCCGGAGGCCATTTTAAAATTCCGCCAAGGCGTCGGCCGGCTCATTCGCACGCAGGACGACAGCGGCATCATCGCCGTGCTCGACAACCGCGTGCTCACTAAGCGATACGGCCAAAAATTCATCGATGCCCTCCCGCAAATGGAGTTGGAAATTGTGTGACGCGCGCGGGCTTGATTCCCGCCAGCAGCCTGTTAAACTCTCCGCATGTCCGACATTGCCGAATTTGTTCATTCCAACGCAGCCAAAGTGTCACCCAAAATTCTGCACGGGATCCACCTCAAGCTCCCCCAATTGAAGCTGGAGTTTGCCGAGATTCACGCGCCAAAATATCCGCACCTTGTCGATCAGCTCGAGCTGTTGGCCGATGTGATCGAAGACTATGCCGAGGGAGCGGATCAGGAGATTCCGTTTTTTGTGGTCGCAGAATCCTGCTTCGCTCTCGCCTACGCGCACAAGCAAACACATCTCATCCCCGATCACGTCCCCGATGTGGGCTATGCTGACGAATCCGCCGTGGTGCGCACCGTGTTCATCGAAAACGAAAAAGCCCTCAGCGAATACTGCAAACGCCACGGGCTCGACTTCGCGGAAGTGACCACCGCAGCATAGCCACTAGCTACATTTCCGGTTTACATCTGACCAGCGGGCGTTAGCCTTGGGGCTTCCATGAAACGCATCACCGCTCTTTTCCTTTCGTTCGCCTTCGCCGCTGTTGCGATGGCTGAAGACCTCCGCATTGGCCTCATCGGGCTGGACACTTCCCACGTCATTGCCTTCACCAAAATCATCAATGACCCCAAAGCCACCGGCCCACTCGCAAAAGCAAAAGTGGTTGCGGCCTTCAGGGGCGGCAGTCGCGACATCCCTTCCAGCGCGGATCGCATTGATAAATATACCGAAACACTCACGAAAGAATACGGCCTCAAGCTCTACCCCACCATCGCCGAGCTGTGTAAAAATGTGGACGCCATCATGCTCGAAAGCGTCGATGGCCGGCCCAAGGTACGCCAAGCCATCCCGGTGATTGATGCGGGCTTGCCGCTGTTCATCGACAAACCGATGGCCGGCTCATTGGCGGATGTGATTTTCATTTTTGATTACGCCAAGAAAAAGGGCGTGCCAATTTTCAGTTCATCGTCGCTGCGTTACGGGAAAACGAACCAAGCCATTCGCCACGGCTCCATCGGCACTGTCGCCCGCGCCGAGGTGCACAGCCCCTGCTCGCTGGAGGTGCATCATCCGGATTTGTTTTGGTACGGCGTGCACGGATGCGAATCGCTCTTCACCATCATGGGCACCGGCTGCCAAAGCGTTGTGCGGCGAACCACCGCCGATGGCAAAATCGAAGTGGAAGGCACGTGGAAAGGCGGCCGCACTGGCATCTTCCGCGAAGGCAAAGGCTACGGCGGCAAAGCCAAAGGCACCAAAGGCGAAAGCGAAGCGGGTGGTTACGACGGCTATGCGCCGCTCGTGGTGGAGGCGGTGAAAATGTTCCAAACCGGCAAAGTTCCCGTGAGCGCGCAGGAAACCATCGAGATGTTCGCCTTCATGGCCGCCGCCGATGAAAGCAAACGCCGCGACGGCAAGCCGGTGACGATCAAGGAAATGATCGAGCAGGCGCGGCAGTAATAAATCAGCCCAACTTCAGAAAATTCCGCAGCAACGTCCGGCCGTCCTCGGTGAGGATGCTTTCGGGATGAAACTGCACGCCCCAAATCGGATGCTCCTTGTGGCGCAATCCCATCACTTCGCCGGCCTCGGTCTCGGCGGTGATTTCTAGACACTCGGGAACGGTGTCGCGCTTGACGACGAGTGAATGATAACGCGTGGCGACGAAGGGATTGGGCATGCCTTCGAACAGGTTTTTTTCGTCATGCGAAATGGGCGAGGTTTTGCCATGCATGATTTGGTCGTTCACCACCACCTCCGCGCCGAACGAATGCCCGATGCATTGATGCCCAAGGCACACGCCCAAGAGCGGCGTGCGCGGGCCGAAGGTTTTTATGATGTCATTAGAGAGCCCCGCCTCGCGCGGCGTACACGGCCCGGGCGAAATAAGAATGCGCTCCGGCTTCAGTGCCTCGATTTGTTCCAGCGTGATTTCATCATTCCGATGCACCTCCATCGCCACATCCTCCTCGCCGAGATACTGGACGAGGTTAAACGTAAACGAATCGTAGTTGTCGATGACGAGTAGCATTAGTTTACTTTTTTGCCTTCCGCTTGGGCTTGGGCATATTGAATAGCTCTAATTGTGGCGCGGCGAAGAGGTCGTAGTTTTTTAGGATGCGGATGATTTGGAGGAGGTCGCTTTTTTGGTAGTTACGGTTGACCTCGATGTGGTCGATGAGGTCGGAGAGCATGGTGCGAAAGGCAATGACGGCGTCGATGCCTTTGGCGCGGAGGACGTCGATGCTCTGCTGGCGGGCTTCGCCGGCGGTGGGGAGGGCGGGGACGACGAGGATTTTGGTGAGCGGCCCGGGGCCGCCGAAGGCGTGGGTGGCGCGGGCGAAAGTTTCTGGGCCGGCGAAGCGAAACATCTCCGGCGCGTGGGCGAGCACGGCTTGGGTGAAGACTTCGGTATGCCAAGCCTTTACCACCACCACGGCGCGCGTGAGATGCTTAAGGTCGTCGGCAGATTCGAGTACGAAGGGGACCTCGGGTTCGTCGGTGGGGCCGCCGGGATTATGTACGTAGAAATCTACTTCGTCATCCTCGCGCTTGGGCGCGATGTGCTTGCGCTGCTGTCGCACGAAGAATCCGTGCAACTCGAAGAATTCGCGGACGATGGTTTCGCTAACAGCCATTTGGGAGATTGAGGGTTGAGGGTTGAAGGTTGAGGGACTGGCGGATTTGGGCGGGTTGGACTTTTTGTCCGGTTAAAACTTGGCCGATTTTTTTGGCGAGGACGAAATTGATTTGGCCGGCGGTTACTTTTTTGTCGAGTTGGATGGCGGTGAAGAGGCGTTTGGTTTGGGCGAGGGTGAGCTTCACGCTTGTTGGCAGGCCAGTGTTTTTGAAGAGGGCGGTGATGCGGGCGGTGTCTTTTGCGGGAAGACCGGCTTGGGCTTGGGAGATTCTGGCAGCGGCGACTTGGCCGATGCTGATGGCTTCGCCGTGGAGGTATTTTCCGTATTTCGAAATGGCCTCGAGGCCGTGGCCGAGGGTGTGGCCAAAGTTGAGAATGGCGCGCAGACCGGTTTCGTTTTCATCAAGGCCGACGACGGCCGCCTTGATTTGACAGCAGCGCGCGATGACGGCCGCGAGGGTGGCGGGGTGCTGTTGCAGCAGCTTGGGCAAATCGCGCTCGAGGCGGGTAAAGAGTTTTGCATCGTAAATGATGCCGTATTTAATGACCTCCGCGAGGCCGGCGCGGAACTCGCGCGCGGGCAAGGTGCGCAGCGTGTCGAGGTCACACAGGACGAATTTGGGTTGGTGAAATGCGCCGACGAGATTTTTGCCAGCGGCCAAGTTGACGCCGACCTTGCCGCCGACGGAGCTGTCCACCTGCGCGAGGAGTGTGGTGGGCACTTGCACAAAATCAATGCCGCGCAAATAGGTGGCGGCCACAAATCCAGCCATGTCTCCGACCACGCCGCCGCCGAGGGCGACCACAAACGAGCCTCGCTCGATGCGGTGCTTGGCCAGTTGATCGTAACACGCCTGCACATTTTTTAGCGTCTTGGCCTGTTCGCCGGCGGGTTGGGAAATGAAGACGGGCGCAAAGCCGGCGGCCTTGAGCGAAGCGAGGGCGGGTTTGCGATAGCGGCGGGCAACGGTGGTATCGGAAATCACCACGCAGCGTTGGCCGAGTTTTTGGTGGGCGCAATGTTTGCCGAGGTCAGCGAGCAGTCCCGCCCCGATGTGAATCGGGTACGTTCGGTCTGCCAGCGGTACCTTGACCGTGCGCACGGCGGGGGTCAGGCGGTGGCCTGTTCGGCGACGTACGGGGCGATGCCCTCCACGCGCAGGCGGCGGGTTTCGCCGCCGAGTTCAAATTCAATTTCTTCCCCAGCCGCGCGGCCGAGAATGGCCTGGCCCATGGGGGTGAGGTAGCTGATGAGGTTGTTATCCGGGTCGCCGTCCCACGCGCCGAGCAGGGCAAACTCCTCACGAACGCCGCTGCCGAGATGGGTAACGGTGACGCGCGTGCCTACGTTGGCGGCGGCGGCATCGGCATCGACGTAGTTCATGCCGCGCGCGCGGTCGAGGTCGCGCTCCCATTCGGCTTGCAGAGCGGTCAACACTTTTTGCTGTTCCTTGGCGGCTTTAAATTCGTGGTTCTCGCGAAGATCGCCGTACTCGCGGGCGATTTCGATTTCCTTGGAGTTGGCCGGGATGCGCTTTTGCTTCAAGTCCTCCAACTCCGTCGCGCGCCGTTCGAGGCTGGCCCACGATACCATCAACGTGCCTTCTCCCTCGGCTTTCTTCTCCGGCTTGTCCTTCTCGCTGCCGGTGATGAATTCCTGAATCTCCGGACGCGTTTTCACAATTTTGCCCAGCACCGATCGTTTGTCCATCCCCTCAAAACTCGTGGAGAGCTGAATGGCGCGGGTGATGTCCTGCACCACTTCGAGTTCCGCCGACTTAGTGAGCGTCTCGATAAGGCCGGTGTCGGCCAGAATATAATCGCGCAGTTTGCACGCGCGCTTTTCGGCGCTGGTTTCGCGCTCGATGGCCGAGAGCATCGCGCCGAAGGCTTCAGTCGTCAGTAAATCCGCATATTCCTCGGGCTGTTCCTTGGCCAACCACAGCAACAGCTCGGCCGCGGCGGCGTGGTGGTTGATGAGATGTTCCAGCTCTTCCTTAAACGTTCCGGCTTGGTCGTGCGCGGCGAGAAGATTCGCGCACTCGCCCACCAATCGCGCGGGCACTTGATTGGTCATCACCAACAGCGAGGTCGCCCATTCTTCGTTGTTCGCTTGGAAGGAATCGAGCACGCGCCGTTGCCGCGCCGCCGGCACGGCTGTCACCACTTCTTTCACCGAAGGATTCGTCTCCCAAACCGTGGCCTCGGTGGGTGCGCCTTCGCCGATCTCCGCGCCCAGTGCCTTGGCAAGGTCATCACGCGCCATCACCGCTTCCAGCGCGAGCGGCGCTTGCGTTCTGGCGTGGCTTTTAATTTCTTCGTTCAACTTGCCGAGCGTGCCTTCCGCCATCGCGGCGGCATCGTCGAGGTCGCCGGCATTCTTGGAAATCTCCGCCGCCACCACCACCCGCGCTTTCAACCCGCGGGCACTCGAAAAATCCTGCTGCAATCGTTCCTGCAACGGAATCTCCTGCGATTGATATTCGATGGCCTCGGTCTTTTTGGTGGGCAGCTTGAAGTGGCCGTCCTTTTTCATTTCGCGCCGCGCGGTCTCCCACCATTTTTTATAATCGTCTTTTTCAATCACCTCGGGCACGAGCGATTCCTGCACTTTATCTGCGGTGGCAAAAATTCCGTAACTATCAATAATGACTTTAATTACCTCTTGATGTTGCAGCGCGGCCATTTGTTTGAGGCCAGTCATATCCGTGGCTTTGCGCGCCTCGATGTGGTCTTTGGAAATCGGCGTGAGAATTTTGGGCGCGAAGGCGAGGTCGATGCTGTGGCCGGGGCGACTGTTGAAATCCACCGCCATTTTCCCGAGCACTACGTCCACGGTTTTGATGCGGCCAAAGCCCCAGCTCTTGTGCATGCAAAAACCTTCGGTCGCCATTTGCACGAGGATTTCCACATCGCCGGGGAGGATTTTGCCAGAGGCCGCTAGTTTTTCGAATTCTTCTTTCATAGGTTTGACAACGCGCCGCCCCGCGATGTAGCGAAAGGACTCGCGTGACAGAGTGCGTGGGCGGATAATAGCGGCGTGCCAAGGCAAAATCCAAGAGAAATCGCCGCGCGCCTCCTGCGAGAGTGGGAGCGAGGCCCGGAAACCGCCGACACCCTGCTGGCCGGTGCCCTGCCGCACTTGCCCCCGCGCGATCGCGGCTTGTGCCAGGAGCTGATGCTCGGCGTCATCCGGCATCGCGCCGCGCTGGACTGGTTGATTGACCAAAAAACCAATGGCCGCCGCCAGCAAGCGCTCGCGCAAATTCTCTTGCGGCTCGGTTTATACCAGATTTTCTGGCTCGACCGCATCCCCGGCCACGCCGCCGTGAACGAAACGGTCAGCCTCGCCCGTCGTCACGACCTCGGTCCGCAAGCGGGATTTCTCAATGCCGTGCTCCGCAATTGCCTCCGCGAAATGGACGACTGGCGCGCGCGCTTGGACGATCTCCGGCGCGAACGCCCCGCCATCGGCCACTCGCATCCGCAGTGGCTCGTGCAACGCTGGCAGGATCGCTGGCCGGATTATGACAAACTGCTCGAGTGGAACAACACCCCCGCGCCCGTGTACGCCCGCCGCAATCCGCTGCGCGCCACCGCCCCCGAGCTGGAGGCCCAATGGAAAAACGAGGGCGCGACGTTTGAGCCCGTGAAGCGCGATTGGCTCGGCTCGCACGAAATATATCACTTGCAAAGCGACGGCTCGCCCGCCGCGCTGGAAAGTTTTGCCGAAGGGAAATTTTATGTGCAAGACCCAAGCACGCTCGCATCCGTTTATGAACTCAACCCGCAAGCGGGCGAAAACATTCTCGACCTCTGCGCTGCGCCCGGCGGCAAGTCCACCGCCATCGCCGAACGAATGAACAACGAAGGCAGCGTCCTCGCCATCGATCTCGATGAAGCCCGCCTCGGGCGCTTGCGCGAAAACATCGCGCGCCTCGGCCACACTTGCATCGAGCCCAAACCGTTGCACGCCATCGACCTCAAAAACGCCGGGCCCTTCGACCGCATTCTCGTCGATGCCCCCTGCTCCAACACCGGCGTGATGCGCCGCCGCGTGGACGTCCGCTGGCGGCTGCACGCGCGCGAGCTGGCCGTGCTCGCCCGCACGCAACTGGATTTACTCCAACGCGCCGCGCGTCTTTTGCCCGTGGACGGCACGCTGGTTTACAGCACCTGCAGTTTGGAGCACGAGGAAAACGAAGCGGTGGTGGAAAAGTTTCTGCAAAAGCGGCGCGATTTCGAACAGGAAATCGCCCGCACAATCACGCCGATGGCCGATGGCGTGGACGGCGCATTCGTCGCGTGTCTGCGACGCGTGGAGTTGAGTGCTACCGCGCCGGAACCAGCAGCTTGCTAATCGGCGCGTGGTCATCCGTGAGCACCGGCGATTTTGCCGCGCTCAACGGTGCATTAGCCTGAATGCGCCCCAGCCGTGGACCGAAATGCGCCGGCAACTTCGGCTGCGCACGCCGCAGCAAATCCAGCCGCGCACGCAGCGTGGCACTCGTCAGCCCGCCGGTCTTTGCCTTCACCCCCACCAGCACGATGTTGCGCGAATCGGCAGCGGGGAAATGGTACACGTGCGGGAACACCGTTTTCATCGTGCGATACATCGACCCCACGATATCCGCCCGCCATTCGTTGTACGTGCCAATCACGTTATACGCCAGCACCCCGTTGACGGTCAGATCCTCCGCCGCGAGTTGAAAAAATTCTTTGGTCGCCAAGTGATACGGAATGAATGAGCCATACGTATTCGACGAATAGGCGTCCATCATAATGGCATCGTATTTCCGCTCCTTGTTGCGGCGCAAATAACCGCGCCCATCGCTGATGTGAATTTTATGAGTTTTATTTTCCTTCACCCCAAACCATTCCTTGGCCACCTTGGCCACGGTGGGATCCAGCTCCACGGTGTCCACGTGCACGGTTGGAAAATAATGCTGAAATGCCCGCTGCGTGCTGCCGCCGCCCAGCCCCATCACCAGCACACGCTTGGGTTTGGGATTCCAGAGGAGCGGCATTTGAAAATAATCGGTGTACTCAAAATGCCCGAGCAACGGATTGGCAATCAACAGGCGCGTTTCCATTGAGCCATTGAAGCGCAGCATTCGATAGCCGCCTTTGTCCTCCACCGTGATTTGGTTGTGCGCCGATTGGCTGCGATGCCGCACGGCGCCTTCCGCCACTGCCGCAAAAAGCAGCGCCACGGTGATCACTATTCGTCCTGTAAATCTTCCGGCCATTGCCAATCGATGAGACAACATAACCCCCCCAGCCCCAATGTCAACCCACCCGTCAGCTGAAAAATTTGTGTCGTGGTAAACACATCGATCAGCACGTACGCCGACACAAACACGCCCGCGATGCTGCCCACCGTGCTGGCCGCGTACACCAACCCGCTGACCGTCCCCACGTGCTCCACTTGCCGCGCGGCCAGCCGCACCATGAAGGGCGCAATCATCGCGAGCACAAAACACGGGAACAAAAAAACCACCGCGCTGCCGATGGCCGGATCGAGCTTGCGCCACACCGCTGGTATTTCCAAAGGCGCGGCGGCATCGTCAGGCGGCAGCGCGGGCAATGCATTAGTTGCTGTGCCTTCTAAAAAATCCGGTGATATTTCGGACAACAAATTTGTTTCTGTGATGAACGATTCCGTGCTGACTGCTTCGGGTTCAACGGATTTCTCGTGGCGATCCACAATGCCGTCCAACACGACCGGTGCCATTTGCGGAATCAACAAAATAAAAACCCCCGCCGGCGCCAGTAGCAGTGACAGAAAGCGCGCCTTTTTGAAACGATCCGCCAAGTGCCCGCCCACGCCGTAGCCGAGTGCGAGCGCCAGCATCACCATTCCGATTTGGCTGGTCCACACATAGAATGCCCCGCCAAACCACGGCTGCAAATACCGCGCGCCGACGATTTCCAGCACCATCACCGCGAAGCCGCCGAGCAGCACCAACGCACCCAAGGCGAGAATGCGGCCGCGCGGAGTTGAGTCGTCGTCGTTCATTTTTATGGGAAAACCGCCACGGTGAGCCCCGTACATTCGCGCACGGTTGCCGCCATCGATTCCAGTTCCGCCAGTTCCAGCTTGGTGGCAAAGGCTTCCGGCGTGGGGCGCGCCACGGTGTACAAATGCACCTCACGGATTTGACCACCGCCCGCGGTAAGCTCGTTCAACCGATCGCAGTACGCCTGCAACTCCGCCGCGCTCATCGCCTCGCCGTGGACTTTTAGAAAAAGGCTTTGAATGATAATCGCGCGCGTCTTCGCGGTGGCGAGGAGATTATCGAGGATGCGCTGGAATTTTACGTTGGTACGATTAACGGCTTTGAAA
The DNA here is from genome assembly GCA_937775205.1 of uncultured Verrucomicrobiae bacterium. GTDB lineage: Bacteria > Verrucomicrobiota > Verrucomicrobiia > Limisphaerales > UBA1100 > JACNJL01. Next base: position 21,151 of record CALKBX010000014.1, read on the forward strand.
TATGCCTCCGTGCCCGCATCGAGTTTGCCCCACACTTCGCCCTCATTGGCGTCCATCAACTCCAAGCCGCGCTTCACGTCGCCCTTGTCCAGTCCGGCGGCGTCGGTGATGAGGACGATTTGCGTGGCGCCGAGCCCTTCGGCTTGTTTCACGTCCACGACGATTTGCACGCAGTCGGCAAAATTGTGAATCATCGTCGGCTCGCCGTCGCCGCTGAAGGCGATGTCTTTCACCTCGCGCGTGAGCCACGGCACTTTGTCAAACTTCGGCTCCTTCGCCAAGCCGCCGTCCTTGGCAAAACGAATCATCGCGGTCAGTTCATCCTTCATTTGGCGGAGGTCCACCTCGGTGACGGCGCCCGGCACACGGCGATCCACCTCGCAGTAAATGCAGTCGAAATTGCAAACCTTGTCGGGGTTGAGATTCACGCCGATGGAAAGCCCCTTGCTGCGGCGCGAGATGACCGGATACACAAACGTAAAATCCGAAAATTGCCGTGTGTGATCCTGCACCGCCGCCCAGCTTGATTTGATTTCCATAGCACCCTTGCCCATGCGCGATACTGTACGCCGCCAGCGGCCCCGTGCCAACGCTCAAGCGTGTCACGCACCGAATCGATTTGTAACTTTGCCGTACGTGCGCGACTTGCCGTCTTCGCCAAACTGCTCCCATGTATGCAGCTCGCCCTCGCGATATTCCGAGCGGAAGCTGGGCGAACCATCCTCGTGCCAGCCCAGCCAAATGCCCGCGCGACGGTTGAGGGCAAAGAATCCCTCCATCTCTTTCTTGCCGTTGGCGTGATAGTAAGCCCCCGTGCCGTGCTTTTTGCCGCGGATTAATTCTGTCTCCTCGCGCAGCTGCCCTTCCTCGTCCCAGCGCTGCATCAAGCCATCGCGCTGGCCGTTGACGAGCTTGTATTTTAGCTGGGGGGTGCCATTGGGGTATTCCACGATGACGGTGCGGTTGTTTAACAGATACCGCTCTCGCGCCTTGTGTTCTGATTCTTCTTTCTCATTGCGCTCTCGTTCTTTGGCCTCTCGCTGTTCTTTGGTCACCCGTTCCTTTTCCCGCCGCATCTTCTCGGCAAACTCGCGTTCTTTCCGTTCGCGTTTCTCGCGTTCCAGACGCCCTTTTTCCTGTTCAAACCACCCTGCGTAGTCTGCCGCGTCCACCCCGTCGGGCCATGAAATCATCTCTTCACTTTTAGATTGCCAAGTTGACCGGCGCATCCAGTCGCTCCATTGGTCATACCGTTCGTCCTGCAGCTCCGCTTGGCTGATGCGCTCGGGCCACTTGGCCGGATCCATCTGGTAAATACGCACCATCCAGTCATAAAGATCCCGTCGCATAAATCTCACCATTTCAGACCGTTCGAAGAATGCCTCCGTGACGCAGCTAAAGAACTCTACTTTATCGGTGGTGGCATATTTGCGAATGATTTCGTTGCCTGTTTTCTTCTCCCATGCGCTGCAAATATCCGCGTATTCTTCTTCAAGGAAATGTTGGTACTGTACCCTAGCGGCCTTGCTGTCAAAGTGCGGAACACTATCAAAATCGGAATCTCTGTATTCGAGCATGTGGCCGAACTCGTGTAACGTGACGTTGTGGTTATCGACCCCATCGTGCATCCCGTTTTTTGTGCTCCGCCACGACTGCCGAATGGTCCCCCCCGGCTCTGCCCATCCTCCCCAATTTTTACCGTCCTTATCCGTTACGTGCATTTGATGAAACACGAATGTGTGGAAATGTTCGTAATCTTTCTTGGATCGACGCGCGATCAATACACAGGCTTCGCATGCGACGCAGACCTTTTGCATTTCCTTGTCGGGGGTGGGGCCCACCCACTTGTCCCACTCCCAAAGCACCTTGCCGACGAACCACGGGATCATTTCTTCCACCACCAATGTCAGATCTTCCGGCAACCGCCGATACAACGCCACGTTTTGCTCTAGGATATCCCGCCACTTCGGCTTGAAGCCGGGCGGAAATGGGGCAGGGTGAGAAACGATGGCCATGGAGAGAGGCCATTACGCAATGAAGCGGATTTGTTTCCAAGCAAAAAGGCTACATGCCCATCACTTGATATCCGCAATCGACATAGAGCACTTGGCCTGTGATCGCCGCCGCGCCGTCGCTGGCGAGGAAGGTGCCGGTGGCGCCCAGCTCTTCGGGCAGCACGTTGCGCTTGAGCGGCGCGTGCGCTTCATAATGCTTGAGCATACTGCTGAAGCCCGCGATGCCGCGAGCAGCCAGCGTGTTCACTGGCCCGGCGCTGATGCAGTTGACGCGGATTTTTTGTTCGCCCAAATCGCTCGCCAAATAACGCGTGCTCGCTTCGAGCGATGCCTTGGCCACGCCCATCACGTTGTAATGCGGGATCACCTTTGCCGCGCCATAATAACTCATCGCTACGATGCTGCCCCCCTCGGTCATCAACGGCGCGGCCGCGCGAGTCAGCGCCACCAGCGAGTACGCGCTCACGTCGTGCGCCACGCGGAAGGCCTCGCGCGTGGTAGCCACAAACGTTCCCTCCAGCGCTTCCTTCGGCGCGAAGGCCACCGCGTGCAGCATCAAATCCAGCTTGCCGCCAAACTTGTCGCCCACTTCGTTGAACACGCGATCGATGTGATCGTCCTGCGTCACGTCGCATTCAGTGATCAGCGTGTCGTCGCCAAAGGTCTCCGCCAATTGGCTCACGTTGTCCTTCAGCCGCTCGCCTTGATACGTAAATGCCAAGTTCGCGCCCGCCTCTTTCCACGCCTGCGCGATGGCCCACGCAATGGATCGCTTATTCGCCACGCCAAAAACGACGCCTGTTTTTCCCGATAAAATTCCCATAACGCCGCCAGCCCTACGGAAAACCAACCCTCGGTGCAAGGCACAAATTCGTGTGGCGCAGCAGGTGGGGTGGCTTCTCCACGCGCGCCACGGCGGTTTCGGAGAAGCCACCCCACCCCTGCGTTGAAAACTTCTCTCTCACCGGCTACCTTCGCCCAATGAAACGCCGCGTGTATCTCAACCACCTTTCGGGCACCCCCCTTGCGCCCGAAGTGCACGAGGCGATGCGACCGTTTTTCGAGGAGCACCATCACGGCCTGGCCGCGCGCGAGGCTATCGCCACCGCGCGCGGGCAATGCGCCCAACTCATTGGCGGCACGCCCGAAGAAATCCTCTTCACCAGCAGCGGCACCGAGGCTAACAACCTCGCCATAAAAGGCACGGCCTTCGCGCAGCGCGAGCGAGGAAACCACCTCGTGCTCTCGAACATCGAGCATCCGTCTATTGAGCAATCCATCACGTGGTTGGAGGAAAATGGATTTGAAGCGACACGCGTGCCGGTGGACTCCGAAGGGTTTGTTTCGCCCAAAGCCATTGCTGATGCGGTCACGGACAAAACCATTCTCATCGCCACCCACCACGCCAGCCACGACCTCGGAACGATTCAAGACATCGCCGCCATCGGCACCATCGCCGCCAAGCGCGGCATTCCATTTTTGGTCGATGCCACCGCGAGCGGGGGTTGGCTGCCCATCAATTTAGCAGCGAACATTTCCCTGCTCACCCTCGCTCCGCATCGCTTTGGCGGGCCGCAAGGCGCGGGCATTTTATATCGCAACCGCCGCGCCCCCCTCGCGCCCATCATCCACGGCGGCGCGCAGGAAGACGGCCTCCGCGCCGGCACGGAAAACCTCGCCGCCATCGTCGGCGCGGGCGCGGCGGCGGCGTTGCCAATCGTTGACGTCACCGTGTTGCAGCACCAACTGCACGACGGTTTGCTGAAAACTATCGAGCCCGTTCGGCTCAATGGCGCTGAGCTTGGCGCGGGTCGTTTGCCTTCGCACCTCAATTATTCCATCGAGGGCATCGAGGGCGAAGGGCTCGCGTTGGCGCTGGATTTGCAGGGCATTGGCATCGCCAGCGGCGCCGCGTGTGTCACCAAAAATTTGGCAGTGCCGCCCGCGCTGACGGCAATCGGGCTTGACGCCGCCTTGGCCAAAGGCAACGTTCTCCTCTCCCTCGGCCGCGACACCACGGCGGCGGACATCGATCACGTGCTGGAAGTCATTCCAAAACAAGTCGATAAACTCCGCAGCCTGTCGCCTGCGTGGGATGCTTGAAATGAGTTTAGAACAATCCATCGAAGACGCCCTCAAAGGCGTGAACTATCCCGGCTACTCGCGTGACATCGTGTCGTTCGGCCTCGTGAAAAATATCGCGGCGGCCAATGGCTCCGCGAGCATTGCGCTGGAGCTCACCACTCATAACCCTGAAGTCGCCGCCCAACTCAAAGCCGCCGTGGAAACCGCCGCCGCCACCGTGGAAGGCATCGACCGCGCGATGATCCAAATCAAAATGCCGCCCGCCGGCGAAGCTCCCGCCAGCGGTCAAGCCGGGCCCAATCGGATGCCGGGCATTAACAAAGTCATCGCCGTCGCTTCCGGCAAAGGAGGTGTGGGCAAAAGTACTTGCGCGGTGAACCTCGCCTGCGCACTGGCGCAGGACGGCGACGAGATCGGCCTACTCGATTGCGACATTTACGGCCCAAGCGTGCCGTTGATGATGGGCGTGAACGAACGCCCGCTCGTGAGCCCCGAAGAAAAGTTAGTGCCGTTGATGAGCCACGGCGTGAAACTAATGAGCATGGGATTTTTGTTGGAGGGCGATCAGCCGGTCATTTGGCGCGGGCCGATGATTATGAAAACCATCCAGCAATTTGTGATGCAAGTGGACTGGGGCACGCTGGATTATTTGTTGATTGATTTGCCGCCGGGCACGGGCGACGCGCAGCTTTCACTTTGCCAAACCGTGCCGCTCGATGGCGGCGTCATCGTCACCACGCCGCAGGAAGCCTCACTCGGTGTGGTGCGCAAAGGCATCGCGATGTTCGAGCGCGTGAATGTGCCCATCCTCGGCATCGTTGAAAATATGAGCTACTTCACGGCGCCCAACGGCGACCGCGTAGAAATCTTTGGTCACGGCGGCGGCGCGGCTGAAGCGAAGCGCCAAGAAACGGCGTTCCTTGGCGAGGTTCCGCTGTTCACCGAAATCCGCGAAGGCGGTGATGCCGGCATTCCGGTGGTCGTCAAAACCCCCGAAGGCGCGCCGGCCCAAGCGTTTGGCAAAGTCGCAGCCGCATTGCGCGAGACGCTCGACTGACACTTATCCACTCTATGCACCCGTTGTTCACCAGTGGCTGGGGACAATTAGGCGCAGATTTCGCTTTTTTCCCTGAAAAAAGTGTTGTTTGTCTTGAACAGACGGTGCTACCTTCCCGTCCCATTTGACGGAGAAATCCCGATGGCCAAGTCCACTAATAATCAGGAATTGCTAAAGCGCTCGTCGCTGTACCGCGAGTTTTTGGCGGAGCGCGAGGAGATCCTGCGGCACAAGTGGATTGAATCCGAAAAAGCCGGCATCGACGTCGGCTTCGAGGAAGCGCTCACGGGATGGATGCTAAAGCACCGCTCCGTATGGCGCAAACGCCGGCAAGCCGCCCGGCACTGTGTTTGAAATTTGATGCCCTTTAACGCGGTCCCGCGAGGCCGCCAAGGACGATGATGAAACTAAACGGATTTTATCCGCGTTGGATTCACGTGCAAACAAGCACGCGGAATCGGCGCGGGTTTTTTTTATGGCTGACCCAAACGCATCACGCACGGTGCCTGAAGCCGACGCCCTCGCGCGCGCGTGGCGGCGCGTGGCGCACGAGATCGCCGAAGCCCACGCCGACGGCGGCGCGGTCATCCTCGTGGGCATCCAACGCGGCGGCGTGGCGCTGGCTCAACACCTCGGCGAAACGCTCGGCGGCATTTACGGCCAAGCCGTGGCGGTGGGCTCCGTGGAGCCGGGACTGCACCGCGACGATCTCTCCCAACGCGGCATGGCCGAACTGCGCCCCACCGAGTTGCCCGGTGATTTGGCAAACAAAGTGGTGGTGCTCATCGACGACGTCCTCAGCACCGGCCGCACCGTGCGCGCGTCCATCGATGCCGTGATGGCCTTTGGCCGACCACAGTGCATTCGGCTAGCGGTGCTCATTGACCGCGGCCATCGCGAGCTGCCCATCCGCCCCGATTTCGTTGGCAAAAATCTCCCCACCCATCCCGACGAACATGTAGAAGTACGCACGGACAATTCCGGCACGCCCATCGCCGTCACGATAAAAAAATGAGTTGGCATCGCAAACATCTCCTGGACATCGAAAGCCTCAGCGCCGAGGAGCTCACTACCGTGCTCGACACCGCGCGCGAGTTCAAAGCCGTGGGCGAGCGCGATATCAAAAAGGTCCCCGCGCTCCAGGGCAAAACGGTGGTGAACTTTTTTGTGGAACCCTCCACCCGCACGCGCGTGAGCTTCGAGCTTTCCGCGAAACGATTGAGCGCGGACATCATCAATTTTTCCGCCGATGCCTCGTCATTCCAAAAAGGCGAGAGCCTCAAGGACACCGCGCGCACCCTCGAGGCGCTCAATGCCGACATCATCGTCATCCGCCACAAAGCCGCTGGCGCACCGCATTTTCTCGCGCGCTTTCTCAACGCCCATGTGGTCAACGCCGGCGACGGCGCGCACGAGCACCCCACGCAGGCGCTGCTCGATGTGTTTACCATCCGCGAAAAGAAAGGCAACATCGCCGGCCTCAACGTCACTATCCTCGGCGACATTTTGTTCAGCCGCGTCGCGCGTTCCAACATTTGGGCCCTGCGCAAGCTCGGCGCGAACGTCACGCTCTGCGGTCCAAGCACACTCGTGCCGCGCGTGTTTGAGCAAATGGGATGCCGTGTCACCTACGATCTCGATGAAGCCCTAACCGGTGCCGATGTCATCAACCTCCTGCGCATCCAACACGAACGCCAGCGCAAGACGATGTTCCCCAGTATCGGCGAATACGCCCGCCTCTTCGGCCTCAACCGCGCGCGCCTCGCCAAGGCCAAGCCCGACGCCCTCATCATGCACCCCGGCCCAATGAACCGCGGCGTGGAAATCGAAAGCGAACTCGCTGATAGCGACCGTGCCGTGATTCTCGAACAAGTCACCAACGGAATCGCCGTGCGAATGGCAGTGTTGTATTTGGTAAACGGCGGGAATGCTGAAGAGCTTTAAAGATTCTGCTCAAGCACCGTCTGGCTCGCCTCGGCTACTTCCGCGTGCAGCGATCGCCCGTGGCTGTCCATTGTGACGACGGCTGGGAACTGATCCACCTCCAATTCCCAAATGGCTTCGGGACTGCCAAACTCTTCCAGAAAATACACGTTGTGAACTTGGGCGATGTGTTCGGCCAACACTTGCGCCGCGCCGCCGATGGCGTGCAAATACACGCCTCCGTTTTCCGCACAGCCCCCGAGCGTCTTCGGCCCCATGCCGCCCTTGCCGATCACGCCCCGCACACCGAACTTTTTCATGATGTCCGCCTGATACGGCTCCTCGCGAATGGAAGTCGTCGGCCCTGCCGCGGTCACTTTCCATTCGCCCGCGTCATCCTTCACCACCACTGGGCCGCAATGATAAATGATGCTGCCCTCCAAATTCACGCCCTCGGGAAGTTCGCCGCCTTCGTGCAAATATTTATGAACCGCATCGCGCCCGGTATACACCACACCCGAAATCGCCACCGAATCGCCGACCTTCAGCGCGCGGATTTGTTCCTCGGAAATAGGGGTGGTAAGTTCGATCATTTCAATAAATCCACTCCGTGATTTCGCCCGCACCGTCCAACTTCGCGCCGTGGCGGCGGAAGGCCCAGCACATGTAGCTGACGCTGACGAAGTACGAAGCGGGCACGCGATTGGCGGCGCGGATTTTTACGCCGAGCAGAGTGGTGTTCCCGCCAAAGCCCATCGGGCCGATGCCGAGTTTGTTGGCGGTGTTGTGGATGTCCGTCTCCAACGCGGCCAATTCGGCATTTTCGTTTTCATCATCGAGGTTGCGCAGGAATTGCGTTTTCGAGAGCTCATAGCCCGTGGCGCGATCGCCGCCGATGCAGACTCCGAGAATGCCCGGGCCGCAGCCTTTGCCTTGGGCTTGTTGCACGGCATCGAGGATGACTTTGCGGCAACCATCGAGATCGCGATTGGCGTTCAGTTTGATGTTCGGCAGCGAATATTGCGCGCCGACGTTTTCGCAACCGCCGCCTTTGAGCACGAGACGCACGGTCACATTCGCTTCGCGGGTTTGATGAAAATGAAAGGTTGGCGAGCCGGGGCCGATGTTCGTTCCATCATTTTTTCCGGTGAGCGAATCCACGGAATTTTGCCGAAGGAATCCGCGCTTTGTTGCCTCGGTGACCGCCGCGCGCGCGGTATCGGCAAACTCCATTTGATCGTACCCCACCGGACAATCCACATAAAAAAGCACGCTGCCGGTATCCTGACAGAGCGGCTGGGATTTCTCCTTGGCGAGCCCGATGTTGCGCTCGATGATTTCCATTGCGTTCTTGGCGATGGTGTCTTGCTTTTCATTTTCGAGCGCCGCGAGAATCCCGCGCTGCACGTCATCAGGAATCTCCGCCGACGTGCGGCGGATGATTTCGATCAGCGATTCAAACAGCGGCTCCATTGCGGCACTATGCTATAGCGTAAGCGCACCGGTGTCAATCTGAGGACGGTTGACGTTGACCTCGGTGGACCAAGCGGGCAACGTGCCGCCGAGATGAACAAGGGCTCCGAAAGCAAAGATGCTAAATCCCGCAAAGCCGCCGCGCCCAGGGCGTTGCCGTTGCCCGTGGCCGTGCCCAAATGGCCGTTCCTGTTGGCTGATATTATTTTCATCGGGCTCGGCTATTGGATCAGCACACTCATCACCGGCCCCGCGCAGCAGTGGCACATCATCAGCATTTTGGTTTGCGCTGGATTGGGCGCGGCGTTTGCAGTGGCGCCGTTTTATTTTGAGTACCGCGCCGGGGCTAAGGCAGTGGAGATTGCCCAGCTCACCACCGTGGCCAAGGAGGTGAACAAAATGGAAACCGTGGCCGCGCAAATCGCCGAGGCCACCGAGCGCTGGAATGCTGTGCAGGAATCCTCCGGCCAAACCGCACAACTCGCCGAGGAGATAGCCACCGGCATCGCCGCCACGGTGAAGGAGCATCACGAGTTTATGGCCAAAGCCGGCACGGACGAACACGCCACTCTTAAGCTTGAAGTGGAAAAGTTGCGGCGCGCCGAGCAGGATTGGGCGGCGACATTGGTCGGTCAGTTGGATTTGGTTTATCGCCTCGAACGCTCCGCTGCTGCATCCGGCAAAGAGCCCTTTATGCAAACGATGGCCACGTTCCAATCCCAATGCCGCGACCTCGCCAAGCGCGTGGGGCTCGTGGCATTTGAAGCGGAACCGGATGCCGCCTTCGACGCCGAACATCACGGCATGCTCGACAACGAATCCAAACCCGTCGATGGCGCAAAGGTCACCGAAACCCGCCTGCCCGGCATCCGTCTCCAAGGCCGGTTGATCCGCAAGCCTTTGGTGTCGGCGGCTTAGCCCGCCTTACGACTAGCATGCGCACATACACCGCGTTTGCTGGCGGTGATGAATTCTAATAATTCCCGCGTGCGGATGCCCACGGTTTCCTTCAGCAAATCCGCCGCCTTTTCGCCTTCCAAAAAAACGCGCCGATAATACGTTTTTATCTCCGTACGTTCTTCCGCGCTGATGTCCGCGCGACGGAGGCCGACGGTGTTGAGGCCGCATAATTTGTTCACACCAAACACCATCGTGAAGGGCGGCAAATCCTGGCTCACCGCCGCGTTGCCCTGCATCATCGCCAGCGCGCCGATGCGCACAAACTGATGCACCGCGCAATTGCCGGAAAGAAATACGTGATCCGCAATCACCGCGTGCCCGCCCACGAGCGCGCCGTTGGCAAAAATGTTGTGGTCTCCTACCACCGCGTTGTGGCCCACGTGACTGGCCGCCATAAAAAAATTGTGGCTGCCAATGATAGTGTCCTCTTCGGGCGAATTGGATCGATGCAGCGTGACGTGTTCTCGAATCACATTGTCATCACCAATGCGCAGTCGCGTGGGTTCGCCGGTGTACTTCAAATCCTGCGGCGCTTCGCCAATCACCGCCCCGGCGTGGATGCGGTTGTTTTTGCCGAGCGATGTTTCGCCTGTAAGATGCGCGTGCGGCCCAATCTCGGAACCGGCGCCCACCGTCACGCCGGAGTCAATAACGGTGTACGGGCCCACGGTGACCGATTCGTGCAGTGTGGCTTTGGGGTGGATGATGGCGGTGAGGTGGATCATAAGAATGGGCGGGGAATGACCAATGACCAAAATCCAATACCCAAGGAATGACCAAATCCCAAGCCCCAAATTAGATTATTGAAATTTGGGAATTGGGTTTTCCTTGGTCATTGGGCCGTGAGATTTGGTCATTTATAAATGTACCCGTGCTCCTTCAGCGAAAAATAATCGCGCTCGCGGTCGGTCGTGCGTTGGCCGAGAATGACGTGGTCGAGCACTTCAATTTTTAATAGCTGCCCGGCGCGCACGAGGTCGCGAGTAACAGTGATGTCGGCTTTGGACGGGGTGGGGTCGCCGCTGGGGTGGTTGTGCACGAGGATGACGGCGGAGGCATTGGCGGCCACGGCGTGGCGGAAGACGTCGCGCGGGTGAACGATGGCGGCGTCGAGCGTGCCGTTGGTGAGATGCACTTTGCGAATGAGCCGACGGCGTGTGTTCACGAAGATGGCATAAAAATGTTCGACCTTGTAGGGGCGGCATTCCTCGCGCAAAAAATTGGCAACGGATTCCGGCGTGTCGAGCACAGGCGCGGCTTCTCGAATTTCCGCAGCCATTCGGCGGGCGAGGGTGAAGGCGCTTTGCAGCGCGATCGCCTTGTCGCGGCCGATGCCTTTGATCGTTTGCAACTCCTCCAACGTCGCTTGGGATAGCGCACTGAGTGTTCCAAATTGGCGAACGAGTTCCGCGCCGACATCCACGGCGGATTTTCCTTGGAGGCCAGTGCGTAAAAGGATGGCGATGAGTTCAACATCCGAAAGCGCATCGGGGCCCAGCTCGGCCAATCGCTCTCGCGGGCGTTCGCGGTTGGGCAAATCCTTGATGCGCGTTGAAAGGGTCACGGGGAAAGAATGGCCCCATTAATATTATCGGCAAGTGTTTTATTCGGGCACGCGAAAGCGTGCAAACTCCGCGCGCGCGTGATCGGGGATGCGGGCTTTGAGGTGGACGGTGTCGCCTTCGTAGCGTTCCTCGTCCACTTGGCCGAGGGCGCGGATGCGAGCGAGCGTGGCGCCGTCGCTGGCGGGGACTTGCAGTTCCAAACAACTGCGCATCGGCCGCAGCATAATGCCCAGCTCGGCTTGTAGCTCGTCGAGGCCTTCACCGGTCTTGGCGGAAACGCACACCGCGTGCGGGTATTCGGCCAACCAATGAAGGTTGCCGTTGCGACCGGGGATTTGGTCGATTTTGTTGAAGACCATCAGTGTCGGCTTGTCGTCCGCGGCAATTTCCTTGAGCACTTCGTTGACGGACGCAATTTGGTCGGCGGCTGATTCGCTGGAAACATCCACCACGTGCAACAGCAAATCCGCTTCCACGACTTCCTCGAGCGTGGCTTTGAATGATTCCACCAGTTGATGCGGCAGCTTGCGAATGAAACCCACTGTGTCGCTGAGGAGCGCGTTTTGATTGGTCGGCAAATTAATGCGTCGCGTGGTGGGATCGAGCGTGGCAAAGAGTTTATCCTCAGCCAACACTTCCGCGCCGGTGAGCGCGTTGAGAAGCGTAGACTTGCCGGCGTTGGTGTAGCCCACGATGGACGCCAGCGGCCATTGGCTGCGTTGGCGGCCTTGGCGCTGGGTTGAGCGCACGCGTTTTACTTCCTTCAAATCGCGGCGCAGTTTGGAGATGCGATCCTGGATTCGACGGCGATCCACCTCGAGCTGGCTCTCGCCATCGCCGCGCATTCCGATGCCGCCTTTTTGCCGCGAAAGGTGCGTCCACAAACCTGTGAGCCTCGGCAGGATGTGTTGCAGCTGCGCCATTTCGATTTGCATTTTGCCTTCCCGCGTTCGGGCGCGTTGGGCGAAAATGTCAAGGATGAGCGCGGTGCGATCGAGCACTTTGCAGTCGAACACGCTCACGAGATTACGCGTTTGGGCGGGCGAAAGTTCGTCATCAAAAATGACGGTGTCGACGTCGCCTTGTTTGCAGATTTCGGCAAATTCGTTTGCCTTGCCTTTGCCGATGTACGTTGCGGCGTGGGGACGGTCGAGGCGTTGGGTGCCTTCGCCGATGATTTTCGCGCCAGCGGTGCGGGCGAGTTCGGCCAGTTCGGCCATCGTTTCCGTGAGGTCCGCGCCGGTGCGTTTGCTCAGTTGCGCACCGATGAGGAAGACGCGTTCCGTGGCTCCGATTTGTTCTGCGAGGGCTTTCACGTGATTTTCTCAATCAATCTCCGCGCCGTTTCCGCCGCCGGTTCGTTGGCGGGCACGGTCAGCGTTTGGGTTCCGTGCAGTTTGCGGAACCACGTCATTTGTCTGCGAGCGAATTGCCATGTGCGTGATTTAACCAAAGCAACCGTTTCCGGCAAGCCTTGTTCGTCGTTGAGGTGCCCAATAACCTGTCGATATCCGAGGGCTTGTTGCGCGACGGGGTTACCTTCCAAGGCTAAGCGCAGCGAACAAGTTTCTGCCACCAAGCCGGCGGAAAACATCGCGTCCACGCGCGTGTCGATGCGATGGCGCAAATCTTCGCGGTCGCGTTCGAGCAGGAAAAAATTTTGCGGCACTTGGCCGGTCCACTCGGCGCGTTGTTCGGAAAAGGGTTTGCCCGTGAGGCGAATGACTTCAACCGCGCGCGTGACGCGACGGCGATTTTGGCGGTCGATGGTTTCGTGCGTGGCGGGATCGTGTTCGAGCAATTCAGCGACGAGGGTTTCCAACTCCATCGTTGCCAACTCCGTTCGCAGGGTTGCGTTTGCTTGCGGCGAATCGCCCAAGCCTTCGAGCCACGCGCTGAAATATAATCCGGTGCCGCCACAAAAAACCGTGCGCTTGGTTTTTTGGATGAGCGGTTTGGTGCGCGTCACGAAACTGGCCGCATCAAACGATTCGGTTAACTCAAGAATGTCGATGTGGTGATGCGGGATGCGCGCGCGTTCTTCGGCCGTGGGCTTGGCGGTACCGAGATCCAGCCCGCGATAGACTTGCATTGAATCGACGGAAATAATTTCGCCGTGAAGCTGTTGGGCGACCTCGAGTGCCACGGCGGATTTCCCGCTGGCGGTGGGGCCGGCGATGAAGGCGGGGGCACCCATCGTTTAGGATTCCTTTTCGGTGCTTCTCTCCTCGTCCGGTCGTTCCTTCGCGCCATGCGAGAAGGAAGAGCAATCCCACCCCAATGCAAATGCCCATGTCGGCAATGTTGAAGGCGGGATAGCCCAGCTTGGAGCCATCGCTACGGATAAGATAAAATCTTACGAAATCGATTACGTATTGATACGCCACGCGATCGATGAGGTTGCCAAGGATGCCGCCGATGAGCAGTCCGATGGCGAGCTTGCCGGTGGGGGTGTGGGTTTCGAAATGGTGGCGATACTTGATGAGCGCAATCAGTGCCACCACGGAAAGCGCGGCAAGCGGCAGACTGCTGCCTTCGAACATGCTCCAGGCGGCGCCGGAGTTGTGCCAGCGCACAAAACTGAGAAACCCTTCGATGACGACCTTGTTGATTCGCCTTTTCCGAGAGCGACGGATGACCAGCTGCTTGGTGATTTGATCGGCGACCAACACGATGGCGGCCGTGGTGAGGATTCGTTTTTCCTGGAAGAACGAAACCCGCTCGCTGCGGGGAGGCGCTTCTGCCTTGGTTTCGTCCATGCCGGCTAGTGCGTGCGCATCGGCATCAGCACGTAGAGGAAGGGGGTGTTGCTCTTGAGCACGCCGGGGCTGAGGCTGTCGGTAAGCTCAAAAAATACTTCGTCTCCCTCGAGCACTTTGAGGGGGTCCATGAGGAACGTGGGATTGAAAGCTACTTCGATTTCGGGGCCTTTGTATTTGATGGCGATGGACTCGCGCCCGGATCCGATGTCGGGGGTGTTGGCGGTGATGGCGAGGTTGTCATTGGCGAAGGTGAGCTTCACGGAATTCGCTTTGTCGCTGGTGATTTGATCGGCGCGGCGCAGTGCGTGATGCAGCTCCTCCTTGCCGAGCGTGATGCGCTCTTTGAATTCACCGGGGATGACTTGTTTGAAATTCGGATAATTCCCTTCCACCAGTTTGCTGTGCAGCACAATGGCTTCGCCGCCTTCCTGCGGGAGCGTGAATTCCACGTGCGTGTCTCCGAGGCGAATTTCCACGTCGCCTGTGCTTTGCAACAAGCGCTGCAGTTCGGCCACCGCTTTGTTGGGCAAAATAAATTCCGCTTTGGTTCCGCCTTCGATTTCCTCTTCCACCAATGCGAGTCGGCGTCCGTCCGTGGCCACGAGCGTAAGGCGGTCGGGCGTGATGACGATGTTGATTCCGTTGAGCACGTGGCGCGATTCATCCGTGCTCACGGCGTAGCCGGTTTTGCGAATCATTTCCTTGAACTTCGCCTGCGGCACTTTCACTTTGCCGCTCTCCTTGAACTTCGCCTGCTGCGGATACTCATCCGCTCCAATCCCGTTGAGCTTGTACTTCGACGCGCCGGCCTGGACGGTGGCCACCTCTTTGTCGCTCACTTCGATTTCTATTTCGCTCGCCTCAATTTCGCGCACCAAGCCAAAGAGCCGTTTGGCCGGCATCGAGGTGGCGCCCTCGCGCTCCACTTCGGCGGGCACGGATGCGTGCACGCTCACCTCAAGATCGGTGGCGCGCAGCTCCAGCCGTTTTTCGCCGGCGACGAGCAGCACGTTGGAAAGAATGGGGAGCGTCGAGCGAGCGCCCACAACATTTTGGACCGCCTGCAATCCGCTGGCCAGGTCGTCTTTGGTTACCGAGATTTTCACAAAGTCTAATTAGATGAATGTTTCAAACAGTATAACACTATTATTAAGAGCCGTGGATAAGGCAAACAACCCTCGGAGTCAAGGCGGAGTGGGGGAAAAAAGCCAGAAATTTCGACACACGGCTGTGGATAAAAATGTTGGCAAAAACTGGCAAGTCGCAAAAGTTGGGGAAAACAGAGTTGATGGGGTCTTTTCATCGAGTGATCCCCATCTTATTACCCGATCGACAACGCGCCACAACGCGCGGGATTATTTCACAAGCGGCGGCAATGTCGACATCCGTCGTTTCACGCCCCAGCGAAAGCCGCACCAACGCATTGGCCTCGGCGGGCGGTGCTCCCATAGCGAGCGCCACGTGCGACGGAGTGACCGAACCGCTGGCGCACGCCGAGCCGGCCGAAGCGCAAACGCCTTCCAAATCCAACCCGCTCAAGAGCGCGATGCTATCTGTGCCTTCAACGGTAAAGGAAATGGTGTTGGTCAAACGATTGGCGGAATCGCGATCGCCAAGGAAAGTTGAGCCTTCGGTGGCATCCACCATTTCAATTAAGTTCCCCGCGAGCGGGGCTAGGGTTTCCATTGGGAAAATCGGGTTGGGGAGAAACCGCACAATTGCCTCGGCGAGGCCGATGATGCCGGGGAGATTTTCGGTGCCCGCGCGGCGTTCGTTTTCGTGCGGCGCGCCGTGCACGATGGGGTCGGGCATCAATGGCGATTTGGCGTATAGCAAACCCGCACCATTGGGGCCGTGGAACTTATGGGCGCACAGCGAAACCAAATCCGCATTGAATTCGGCGATGCCATTCATCGCCATTTTGCCAAAGCACTGCACGGCGTCCGTGTGGAAAACTACGCCCTTATCGGTACAAAGTTCACCAATTTCCGCCACCGGCTGGAGCGTGCCCACCTCGTTATTGGCGGCCATAATGCTGACCAAAACCGTATCGGACCGCAACGCCTCGCGGACGGACTCCACGGCCACGCGACCGGCGGAATCCACGGGGAGAAAAGTGACCTCAAAACCCTCGTTATTCGCAAGATATTCACAAGGAGACAGCACCGCGTGATGTTCCACGGCGGAGGTGATGATGTGCCGCCCATTGTCGCGCAGTTGCCGCGCCATTCCGTGCAAAGCGAGGTTGGTGCTTTCGCTGCCGCCGCTGGTGAAAATGATTTCGCTGGGCTTGCACTTCAGCGTGTCGGCGACGCGATCGCGCGCGTCATCCAGCAACGACCGTGCGCGTTGCCCCACATGATGCACACTGGAAGGATTGCCCCAAACCTCATCGAGGATCGGTAACATCGCTGCGCGCACGTCGGCATCCAGCGGAGTGGTGGCGTTGTAATCCAAATAAATCGTGCGCACGCCCCGTGTTTACTCCATACTTCGCGCCGATGCCAGACTGGCTTCAAGTCATCCTGTTGGGCGTGGTGGAAGGCATCACGGAATTCCTACCCGTTTCGTCGACGGGCCATCTGTTGTTGGCAGAGCCGTGGCTAGGCGCGCGTCCGGATCACTTCACCATTTGCATCCAAAGCGGCGCGGTGTTGGCAGTGCTCGCAGTTTTCCGCGAACGCGTGCGTTCTCTCTGGGAAAAAAGGAGCGAGGCCGAAACCCAGGATTACCTCAAAAAGCTCGGTTTTTCCTTTGTTTTAACAGGGTTCGGCGGATTGGCTCTCAAAGCCGCCGGATGGGAATTGCCCAACACAATCGCCCCCATCGGCTGGGCGTTGCTCATCGGCGGACTGCTCTTCATCGCGTACGAACTGCGCCAACCAAAGAAAGTTGAGAGCGATGCTGAAGAAAACAAACCATTAAGCCTCACGTGGACAATCGCGATTGCCTTTGGCTTGGCGCAGTTGGTGGCGATGGTTTTCCCCGGCGCTTCGCGCAGTGGCGCGACGATTTTGATTGGCCTCATCCTCGGGATGGCGCGGCGCGATGCGGTTGAGTTTTCATTTTTGCTTGGCGTGCCCACCTTGCTCGCCGCGGGCGGATACGAACTCGCTTCAGCGTTAAAGGAAAACTCAAACGCCGTAATCAGCGAATGGAACACCCTCTTGCTCGGCACCGCGGCCTCGGCGGTGACGGCGTTCATCGTGGTGAATTGGTTGCTCGGCTATTTGCAACGGAACACGTTTATGGCGTTCGGTTGGTACCGATTTGGCGCAGGGCTTTTGGTGCTCGGGATGGCGGCAATGGCTTGAGTGAAAACAGCGGAAAAGGCCAATTGTGTACAAATCGGACTTTTTCACCGATTTATCCACAGGCAAAAAAGAGGGTCAAAATTCGTAGATGAAATTGAGGTGAAACCCTTGGTTATTGTGGCGGCCATTGACGGGTTCATCGGTGTTATCCCAGCGGTATTCAAGGCGCGAGATGACGTTTTCCCAGATTTTGTAATTCAGCGTGAGCGTGAGGCTCTGGCCGTCGGTTTGTTCGGCGGCGCTTTCGCCAGAATACAGTTTTGCGCCTTCCTGATAAATCTCCGCGCGGGCGGAGAGCGTGAGGTCATCGGAAAGCGTGCGGCCCACGTACAGGCCAAACACCGAGTCATCATTGCCTGCGCCGGGCAAGATGCGCGAGTCGTGCGTGAGGCTGAGATTCCACTTCTCGGAATTGGGAAGCAAACCCAGCCCGAGCGAAAGATTTTGGATGGGATTGCTCCCCGTTCGGGCGCGGCCATTCACGTAGCCCAATGAAAAACGCGAGCCGCCCAAGGGCCCGAGCGCCTCGGGTAGTTCCCACATCAAACCGGCAAGCAACGTCTTGCGGTCGGCATTGGCGGGGGTGCCGTTGATGCGGGGATCGTTGGTGTTCGCCACGCCGAGGGCGATTTGGTAGCGGCTGTCCCATTCATAAAGCGGATCCACCCCCGGCCGCCCCGTGCCCGGAAAAAAAGCAAGGATGCCCGTGTGCACGGTCGGTTGAATGGTGTAGCCCCACGAGCGCGTGTAGTGCGCGTTGGCATTGTGATCGGGTGACTCAAAGCCGACGATGGAATTAAAAGTGCCGATGCGCAGATCAAGGCTGGAGGTCTCGCCCGCGGTGAGTGGGTTGACCAAAGGAAAGCGAAGATCCAAATACGCCTGCCGCAACTCCGCGGAATTCGAAGTGGAGCCCGTCTCCAAATCACTCGCATCCGGCCCGAGCCAAAGGTCCACGCGATAGCCCGAATCCAAAAGCCAATTCTCCATCGGTCGATGCAGCGAGAGCGCTACCACATCCAGCGAAAACGCATTTGCGCGACTCGTGGTGCCCGAGAGCCCATAAGCGAAATTCCCCGGGCTCGGGCCCCAACGATACCCCGTGCTCACATACCCCGACAGCGTCGCCGAAGCCGCCAACGCCGGAGCGGTCACTGCCGCATCCTGCGCCCGAGCCGAGCCAATTAAAATAAAGACCAACAGAACCAATCCACGCATCCAAACCTCCAACCCCATTAAGCACCCAACTCTTACGCGCATCAAGGCATTAAAAAAACCCCTCCGGTTTCCCGAAGGGGTTTCAAAGGTTTCTAACGGTTAATTAGAAGCTGTAGATCAGGTTCAGCGCGATCGTATCCTGCGATTGGCCACGGCTAACGCCGTCTCCTTGTTGTGCAGCATCCGAGTTATGCTGGTCATGACGCCACTCGATGCGGGAAGTAACATTTTCCCAGATCTTGTGGTTAACGCCGAGGGTTAACGACTGCAAGTCGTCAGCATTCTCGAAGCTATCCACGGATTGGAGAGTTCCATCACCGTCAAGATCGGCATTGATGTTACCGATTTCCGCACGTGCGTTGATAGTTGTATCAGCGTTTAATGCGTAGCTCAGATGATATCCAAGAACATTAGAGTCAGCTTGGGTTGCATGACCGTACTCCACGTGGTCCCAAACGAGCTTGTGAGACAAGTTTGCGATCGGCAGCGGAGTGCTGATGCTTGCGTAGTGGTACTCTGTGTCTTCACCGTTACCACCAGTAGAAGAATCGGTGGGGCCAGAGACAACGCCGTAGTAGAGCTCACTACCACCAAGGTAGGTGCCAAGGCTATCGGGCAGGGTGTAGGACACGGAAGCCAGCCAGGTTTTGCTGGAACCATTACCGCCGGAGCTGCCGTTTGTTGCATTTCCAGTGGTGTTAGCGAGACCGAGTCCAACCGTGAGACCAGCAGCCAAATCATAGCTGGCCAGAATGCCGGTGTGGTGAGTCGGCTCCACAGCGAATCCCCAAGAATGGGTGTAGAACGTGTTCTCGTTGTAGTTGTAGACTTCGTTGCCGACGATCGTGCCGAATTGGCCGACCTTCAGGTCAATGCCGTTGCCTACGTCAAGACGCAGATCAATGTTGGCCTGCATCAGTTCAACCGTGCCGCCTGTGCCGGAATCCTGCGTGCCAATGTCGCTGGCAGCTGGGCCCATCCACAGTTCAACGGTGTAACCGGTCGTCCATGGCGCCGTCGCCCTGTGCGGACGAAAGTTTCAGGTCAACCACGTCCAAGCTGAACGCGTTCGAGTTTCAGCCGCGCGGAAGTAGCCCGCCGGTTCCTTGACCGTTGCCGTAGTTGTAGCCAGTGCTCACATAACCGCTTAGGGTTGTGGAAGCAGCCAGCGCTTCTGCGCCCGCGGCGGCATCTTGCGCCTGAGCGACAGACGAAAGGGAGACGATGCCAGCGGCAGCGAGACCCATGGTCCATTTATTCATTTTCATATTTTTCATGTACTCCTGTAATAGGTGTTAACTTTTATACTGCAGTTTACTGATACGGGGAGAATGCCGAGGCACAAACCCCACGCCCAAAAAGGCGCGTTGCGGGGGGATATACGGGGAATCGCATTCTCATTGCAAGCAAATTCTCACAGAAACTTTACGTGTCCGTACTAATTTGAAACGAGTTTGAGGGGTTGATTTTGTCTTGGCAATCGCTATCCTCCCGCTCATGCATCGCTTGCTCTTGCTCGTTCCGGCCATCTCTTTCCTAGCCCTTTGGATAGGGAAAACTCAGGACTCTCCCAAGCCCGCAGCGCCACCCGCTCCGGATGCGGCTGCGATGGCGGCCATTTTCCAGCCACCACTCACTGCTCTGGATCGCCTCCCGCGCAGCGCGGAGGACCAGGCGAAAGTGGATCTCGGTCGGCATTTGTACTACGAAAAACGCCTGTCCAGTAATAACAAAATTTCCTGTAATTCGTGCCATTTGCTCGATAAATACGGGGTGGATGGGGTGGCTTTCTCGCTGGGCGTGCCCGGCGAACCGGTGGGCCGCAATTCGCCGACCGTTTATAACGCGTTTTTCCACATCGCCCAATTTTGGGATGGACGTGCCGCCACAGTTGAGGAACAGGCCAAAGGCCCTATTTTAGCGGGAAAAGAGATGGGAATGCCTAGTGCTGCCGCCGTGGTGGCCAAGCTGAAGGGCATCCGGGAATACCCGCCGCTCTTTAAGAAGGCGTTTCCGCGGGATGATGACGCGGTTAATTATATGAACGTCGGCACAGCGATTGGGGCGTTTGAGCGGAATTTGGTCACGCCTGGGCGCTTTGATGATTTCCTCGCCGGCAAAACCTCCGCCCTTACAAAACGCGAGCAAAAAGGCCTGAAAACGTTTGTCACCACCGGCTGTGTCACCTGCCACACGGGTCCGTTGGTGGGGGGGAACAGCTACCAAAAGCTCGGCCTCGTGAAGCCTTGGCCCAATCAAGCCGACCTCGGACGCTCTGCAATCGTAGGCAATGATGCGTTTAAGATGTTCTTCAAAGTGCCGAGCTTGCGGAACATTGAGAAAACTGGCCCGTATTTCCATGATTCCAGCGCCAAAACACTGGAAGCAGCTGTCACCAAAATGGCCGCGCACCAGCTTGGCCGCAAATTGAGCGGTGAACAGCTTGCGGATATAGTCTCATTTCTCAAAAGCCTCACCGGCAAAATACCCACCGAATACATCAAAAAACGCCCATTCTAGGCGAATTTAATCCCGATTTTACCGCACAAAAAATCCACTTTGACGGGTGAATAAAGCCCCCGCCCTCGCGTCTCAATTACAGACACGCCACTCAGGCAGTCGAACAGGAGGCATTATAGACAGGTTGGGTAGCCCGTCGGCTCTGGCAACAGACCGACGGGCTTTTTTTGCGGACATTTTTGCCGACAACTTGGGCGCGGACTGCCACCCTCCGCCGATGGGCGAACTCGATCCCCAACTCGACCAATTTCTCCGCCGCCAACCGACCCTCGGCGAAGGCGTGTACCTTGCCAGCACCGCAGTCGTTGTGGGCGATGTCTCCTTCGGCGATCACTCCAGCGTTTGGTACCACGCCGTGCTGCGCGGCGATATCAACTTCATCAAGATCGGCCATCACACCAATATCCAAGACGGCACCGTCGTCCATCTTGCCGATGACTTCCCCTGCGAAATCGGCAACTGGACTACCATCGGCCACAGCGCCGTCGTCCACGCTTGTCGCATCGGCGATGAATGCCTCATCGGAATGAACAGCACCGTGCTTGATGGCGCCGTCATCGGCTCCCAATCCATCATCGGCGCAAATGCACTTGTCACCGGCGGTACCCAAATTCCCGAAGGCTCTCTCGTCCTCGGCAGCCCCGCCAAAGTCATCCGCCCCCTCACCCCCGAGGAACGCGCCGACCTAAAACCATGGGCCCAAAAATACGTCGACAACACCGCCTATTGTTTGAAGCACAAATTGAATGTCGGCGCGCCGTTGGCTACTTGAAAATCCCCGATTGAGCTTGCCAGCCGCCCTTGTGTTTGGCAAACAGGACGACCTTATTTGCGCGGTTAGCTCAGTTGGTAGAGCATCACCTCGACACGGTGGAGGTCATTGGTTCGAGCCCAATACCGCGCACCATCTTTATCCCGGTTTGTTTAGAGCCAGAACGACAAGGTTTCGATAATTTTGGTATTAGGAAGAATCCCAGGAAGCATAATTTTCGGGACAGGCTACTTGGTGTATTTCGGCACGGATCCATCCCCGGTTGACTTCCCGCCATCAAGAATCCAAGCGAGGTTGAAACGTGCTACTGTTGAGCCGCCTTTGGGCCCACCTTCAAAGTGGTGAAAGATCATTCCTTCAGTGATTGTCCCCGGGCGGCCGGAGGTGATAGAGGAGTAAGCGTGTCTGCCTGCATAAACTAATTTTTTGATTGGCCAGCTTTTGCCGCCGTCGAAGCTGGCCCACACGGTTCCGTGGTCGCGACCGCTGGGACTGTCGCAATTGCTATAGATCAGGATGTCGTGCCCTTTGACTGCCAGTCGGGTGAGGCCACCCATGCAGCCGTAATTAGTGTTTTGAGGGCCATCAGGAAGGACTTCGCAAAATTTCAGGTCTTTCCATGTTTTACCTCCGTCCGTGCTGGTTGCGGTCCAACGACGACGAGGGTTGGCTCCTTCCTCAGCCCAGTGTCGACGTGAGTTATAATAAATTGTCCCATCACTCAATTCAGCAAGGGTTGCTTCGCCGGTTCCGTTAGCAGGGAAAGGCTCACTGCTGTGCCAGGTTTTGCCTCCGTCATCACTATAGATGGCGTTGGTGTAATGATTCGGCCAAGAGTCACTAGCATTCTTTCCCGCATAGAAACGGGAAGGGCGAAGGAGCCTTCCCTTATGTTTGCCATGACGCAGGGTAATGCCGTGCTCATTCATGTGCATGGAAGGCGCATTGCCTTTTGAGTCAGGCTTAATGTTGGTCTTAATTTTCCGCCATGATTTGCCATCATCACTGCTGCGGAAGACGTGAATCGGGGCGGGCGGATGACGGTCCTCGACAAACGCGATGATGTCTCCATTGGTTTCGTTGACGGTTAGCCCACCGGTCTGGAACCCAGGTTTGGCGATGACAATTTCTGGGCCCCAGGTTTTGCCGCCATCTTCGCTGCGTTTGGCCCGGACGTGGCTGGTGCCCCAGGTGGCAATCACAGTACCCTTCATGCTGACCACAATGTTACCAAAACGTTCTCCTTTGAAAACCTGTTGAAGATCATGGTGTGGTTTAGTGAGGTGCGGCTTTAATGGCCCCTCCACTTCGGCACCCTGAGAATTCCTTGCCGAAAGAATTACGGCAAATAACAAAATAAATGTAAATGAAGGCTTGAGCATATGTGCCAACAGAATGGCAAATGATAGGCGGAAGGCAATCGGAAAAACGCCTGATTTTAGAGTACCACCAGAATAGAGATCGACTTGAAGGAGAGCGTTGGAGGTCATTGGTTCGAGCCCAATACCGCGTACCATCTTTTACTTACTTTTGTGGCGCAGGCTCCGGCGCGTTGGCTTCGGGGTTGACGTAGGTGTAGGTGCCGCCGTTTTCCTTGGCGATAATCATGAGCAACGCTTCGCCTCGGCGCCCGCGGATTTCGTCGCCGAGGCCAAGGGTGTTTACTTTGATGTCCTTGCCGGCGTTGAGTTGATTTACGGTGTCCATCACGCGTGGGTGGAACTGCCCATCAGTGAGCAGCCAAATTTCCGTGGGCTCATGGCCGAACGCGCCGTTTAGCGCGGGGATGGGATCGGTGCCGCCTCGGGCATCGCGCGTGTCCAGCCATTCGGTCATGCGGGTGATGTTGTTCGGTGTGGCATCGAGCATGGCGCTGGCGGGCATGGCGTCGGCGTCGCGGTTGAAAAAGTAAATATAAAATTTACTGCCCTCTTCCATTTGTTGCAGCGTGTTCAACAGCGCCTTCTTGGCCACGGCCAATCGTTCGCCGTGCATGCTGCCGGATTTATCAATGAGAAAAATTAGTCGGCCATCGGAGGAACCTTTGTCGATGCTGAACCCGCCTTCACCGAATACCACGCCGGCGATGTTGGTGGTGGCGCCGATGCCGGAGACGCCGACGGCGTGTGATGCGGCGTTGGCGTACACGGCCATTTCTTTAGCGCGCGGTTTTTGATTTTCGTGCGTGGCCAGTTCCACGCGGGCGAGGCGAGGCAGGGCGTTGGTGGAATCCCAAACCGACTGCCACATCGCATCGGCCCCGTGCGGCCGGAGGTTGATGAGAAACTGCGTGACCCGCGGCAGCAACACCGTGCGGTGCATGCGCGTTACGGAATTCGTGGCGGCCAAGAGCGCTTCCTGTTTGAGCACCAATTGATGGTCGCCGTCGTGTGTGGGTTCCACGATAAATTGCACGCGGCGCAACGGCGATTGGCCCAGCGATCGTTCCCCCCAATAACCGGGCGGCACGCGGGTGACTAGCTCGAGCTGGCTGAAACCTTCCGCGCCCTGCCCCGCGATGAAATGCCCCGGCCCGCTTTGGCGATACCACGAGGCTCCGGCAAGGGCATCGGCCATTGCGCGCAAAGCCATGCGTTCGCGCTGGGTGTTGTCGGCCGTTTCCACGCCGGTACGCGTGGCGGTGAGCAGCGAGCCGAACACGCCAAACACCATCGTCATTACCAGGGCCAAAATGGCCACGGCGACGAGCACTTCCGGCAAAGTAAAGCCGGCTTTGGATTGTTGTTTGTGTGCCACGGGAACGGTGAAAGTTTTACCGCAAAAGACGAGCGTGCACAAGTAGGGATTACACCTCCACCGCTTCACCCGGTGCGGGTTGGTGGATGATCAGTTTCGGCAGGCGCTCGCGCAGGGTTTGCTCCATCCAATCGCGGGCCTCGGGTTCGCCGTGGCCGAGGAGGATGGTGCGGGGGTTGAGGCGCACGGCGAAGTCCACCAATTCATCACGATCGGCGTGGGCGGTGAGGTCGTAGCATTCCATTTCGCAATGGCGGGTGAGTTCGCCGCCGCTGTCGCTGAAGTGAAAGGCTTCCCCGCGAGCGGCGGCGCGTAGTCGGCCCGCGGGCGTGTCGGGCGCGGCGTAGCCGACGAAGTGAATCGCGTGGCGTTCGACCGGCGCCATGCGCACCGCCAGTTCGTGCGCCGCAGTGTGCTCGCTCATCATGCCGGCGGTGATGACAAAGAGCTGGCCGTCGAGATTGATTTTGTTCATATCCCGCCGCTCGAGCACGCGAAGATCCAGCGCCTCGTGCAGATTGAGGTCCGGCCTGCGATTGGGCGCGCGGCCGGAAACGAGGTCATAAATTTCCGTGAACACCCGCCCCAAGCCGCCAATGTAAATGGGTTGTTTGCGCAGCTCGCCGCGTTGCATCGCCAGCGCGATCATGCCCAAAACTTCCTGCGTGCGGCCGAGCGCAAACACCGGCACGAGCACGCCCGCCTTGCGGTCGAGCCCGGCGCGGATGGCATCCAGAAAACGCTTGGCCTCTTTGTCGCGCGTGAAGCCTTCGGGCGATTCGGTGTTGCCACGGGTGGTTTCCAAAATGAGCACATCGGCTTTCACGCCGTCGAAATCCGCCTTGGGCGAGAGGGTTTGATCGTGGAAACACACGTCGCCGGTGTAAAATAAACTTTCCTTCCCGTGCGCCACGCGGATGCCTGCGGAGCCCAGCACGTGGCCGGCGTGGTGGAAGGACAGCGTGGGCGATTCCTCTTCGCCCGTGAATGCGCCCCACGGTTCTTCGTGGCCATATTTAAAGCCTTGGAATAAATAGGATAGCTCGTCGATTTCCTCGTGGCTGTACAGCGGGTAATCACAAATGCCTTGCTCCACACGCTGGCGTTTCATCACGTTCACGGAATTGTGCAGCACGCGTTCCACGATGAAATAGCTCGGCTCAGTCATCAACACCCGCGCGCGGGGAAAGTGCCGCAACGCGACGGGCAACGAGCCGCAGTGATCGTGATGGCAATGCGAGAGCGCGATGGCTTCCACATCAGCATTTGCCACCTGCGAATAGCGCGGCAGTCCTTTGCTTCCCTCCATGCCCGGATGCGTGCCGGCATCGAGCAGAAGGGTGTGGTCGCCGTTTTCCATAAACTCGATGAGCCAGGCGCTGGCGCCGATGGTGTCGGCGGGGTTGAGATTGGTCACACGCACGGAGGGAGCCTAAAGGCGTAGGCGGAAACTCGCGAGCCAATTGCTCGGCTTGCGTCGCCTTGCTTCAAGCGCCGCGCGCGGGTAACCTGCGCGCGGATGCGTTTGCTGGATCGCTATTTGCTGCGCGAATTATTCGTGCCGTTGTTTTACTGCCTTCTGGGCTTCCAGATTTTCTGGACGGCCTTCGATTTGTTCAGTCGGCTGGACGTGTATCAAAACGCCAATATGGGCACCGGCGAAATCGCGCATTATTATCTGCTGCAAACGCCGGAGCTACTGACCACCGTGCTGCCGATTGCGCTGCTGTTGGCGCTGCTTTACACGCTCACCAACCACGCGCGCCACAACGAGCTAGTGGCCATCCGCGCGGCGGGCGTGAGCATGGCGCGGCTGAGCGTCCCCTACTTTGCGGTGGCGGTGGTGCTGGGCGGCGGCTTGTTTCTGGTTACCGAATTCATCGCCCCCAAGGCCACCGCCGAAGCCACGCGATTGGTCAAGGGCAAGGGAGACACCAATTCCGTGTGGCTGGTGAATCTTGATTTTCGCGATGATTCAAAAAATCAAGTTTGGCATATCAAACGGTACAACCCCGCCACCGGCGAAATGGAACAACCCGCCGTGGATTGGGAGGAGCGCGATGCGCGCTATGAATTGTTTGCCAGCCGGGCCGAATGGAAGCAGGGCACGTGGGTGTTCTACGATGCTCAACTGCAAATCTATCGGCCGCCCACCAATGACCTGCCGCAGTTGCTGGTAACCAACGTGTTGACCGGCCGGTTTATTGGCGGATCGCCCGCGCAATTGCAGGCGGAAATCAAGGTGAGCCAAATGGACAAAATTATGGCGGCCAAGCGCCTGCGGCTTTCGCTCGGCGAAATAATGGAATACTGGGAATTACATCCCGGAATGAAAACCGATCGCGCGGCGTTGTTGATGACGCAATTTCACGGGCGATTGGCGCAGCCGTTCACCTGTCTGGTGGTGGTGCTCGTGGCGCTGCCTTTTGGCGCGGCGGGCGGCCGACGCAATGTGTACGCGGGTGTGGCGGGAAGTGTGGGGATTTGTTTTTTTTACTTCGTGCTGTTGCGCTGGGGATTGGCGCTGGGCACGGCTGGCCACATCCCGGCGCTGCTGGCGGCATGGCTGCCGAATTTGATTTTTGCGGGCGTCGGAATAACGATGCTACGGAAGGTGCCATGAATTTTCCGCCGGAACAAATGGCGCGGCTGTATGACGGCGTGCGGGCGATTCATTCCACGCTGGAACCGGAGGCCGCATTGCGCTTGGTGGTGTGCGAGGCGGTGGGATTGGTGGGCGCCGCGAGCGGTTCGCTGGTGCTGGTGAACCCCAACACGGGGCGGTTGGAAATCGAGGTGTCGGAAGGCCCCGCGCCGGTGCTGGAGGAGGGCATCGCCGGCTGGGTGGTGCGGCATGGCGAATCACTGAGGGTGGGCAAGTCGGAGGCGGAAGACCGCTTCGCGTCTGCGCGGCCCGGCACGCAAAGCGAGCTGGCGGTGCCGTTGCGAATGGAGGGCTCGGTGCGGGGGGTCATCCATGTGGACGCCCCGGCGGCCGATGCGTTTTCTGAAATGGACCAGGTGCTGTTGGAGGAACTTGCGGTGCACGCCACGCAGGTCATTCATAACACGTGGCTTTACGAACAACTGCGCCAACGCACGGAACTTTTGGAATCGTTGGTGAGCGTGGGGCAGACGATTAACCGCACATTGAACCTCGATGACGTGCTGGAGGCGATCACGCGCGAGGCGGCGGGGCTGGGCCGCGCGCGCGCGTGCTCGCTGCAGTTGCTCGATGCCACCAGCGAATGGCTCGAAGTGCGCGCGCAACACGGCGCGGGCATCGATTACCAGCAACGGCCGCCGCTGAGCGTGGCGGAGAGTTTGATGGGCGCGGTGGTGCGCCGCCGCAAGCCGGTGCAAGTGGGCGACCTGCAAACTTCCGCGCAGTATCAGCACGCAGAAATCGCCCGGCGCGAGGGCTTTGTTTCGTTGCTCAGCGTGCCGCTGGTTTATTCGGAAGATTGCCTTGGCACGCTGAATATTTACACGGCCGCGCCGCACGTTTTTTCCAATGAAGAAGTCAACACGCTGGCGGCACTGGCGGAACTCTCGGCGGTGGCGATTGAGAAAGCGCGGCTGTACGAACGCACGGTGGATGGGGAGGAGCAATTGCGCCGCAACGAACAACTCAGCGCGCTGGGATTGCTGGCGGCGGAGGTGGCGCACGAAATTCGCAACCCGCTTACGGTTATGAAGATGCTGTATCACTCGCTGGATTTGCAATTCCCCGAGGGCGACCCGCGCCGCGAGGATGCGCGCGTGTTGGGCGACAAGATGAATCACCTCGATCGCATCGTGGATAACATCGTGAACTTCGCCCGTAACGCCGAGCCGCGGATGGCGCCGGTAGATGTGCCGGGGTTGATCGATGATTTGGCGCTGCTCACACGACACAAGTTGCAGCAGCATTCCATCGGCTTGGAGCGCGAGGACGCGCCGGATTTGTCCCTGGTGAAAGCCGATGCTACGCAACTTTCGCAGGCGTTTCTCAACGTGATTCTCAACGCCACCGAGGCCATGCCCGAAGGCGGGACACTGCGCATCACCACTCGTCGCGAGGACGGGGAGCTGCAAGTTGCCTTTGCCGACACCGGCCCGGGGATGACCGATGCTCAGCGCGCCCGCGCCTTCACCGGCATGCTCAGCACCACTAAGGAAAAAGGCGGCGGCCTGGGGCTCGCCATCGTGGCTAAGGTGGCCGAAGCCCACGGCGGGCGCGTGAAATTGGAATCAGTGGAAGGCCAAGGCACGGAGATAACAGTTTGTTTTGCGGCGGAATAAAAACCTGCGCATCAACTGAATGGATGATGATAGATTGTGACCAACTTGCGATTGCGCCCCGGCGGCAAGCCGGTAAACTGGACGGATGAGAGGCTGGGCAATCGTTGCATTAGCAATCACCGCGAGTGTGGCCGGTTGTGGCGATGGTGGGCCCGACACCGAGGCGGGACGCCGGCACGCGGCTATCGTGGCCAAGCTCAAGGCGGTTGACCCGGGCATCCGGTCCGCCACGGATGTTTCCGCAGCCATTAAAAAATACGAAGCCGCCAACACGGAAATTCAAGCAATCAACGAACAATTTCCAAATTCGGATGAGGCGGAAGAATTGACTCAAATATTAAAATGGGTGGAGGAGGAAGTGGCCCGGTTGAAAGTAATTCAGGAAGCCAACCAACCGCCGCCGACGAATCCGCCTGAATTTTATCAATAGCGAACGACTAAGGATTTATATTGTCGCACGCGCGTTCGGCCGCTATGTTTGATGTATGCGGACATGGGAGCATCGGCAGCTGGACGCGCCTGAGAACGAGCTGGAGCAGGTGCTTCAGAGTTTTGGAGAAAACGGGTGGGAACTAGTGAGCGTGATTGATGAGACCATCGACCCCAGCCGCCAAGCGGATCGCCGAATGTACCGCCTGTTTTTCAAGCGCCCCTTGAGCGAGGTGGAGCCGGGGGAAACCACAGAGGATTAATTCTTCGGGGAGCCGTCGGCATTCCACGCGTGCAGTTCAACCGGGTCGCCTTCCTCATCCCAAGCCCGCACAAAAACCCGAACGCCCTGTTCGTATTTTTCTTCCCACCGAAGAGTGTCCTGTCCGTAGACTACTCTGCCGGTGAAAATTTTGCCCGTGCCCGACTCATGCCAAAGGCCATCCGCTTGTCGTGAGATGGAGACGGAGTCGGGTTCTTGTTTCAGTGTCGGCTGAGTTTTGGAAAACTTCGGCACGGAATCGCCAATGTCGCTGTCATTTGTTTTGGGGGTATCTTTCGTGGCGGAACTCTTTTTGGAACATCCTCCGGCCATCAGCAGCACAATCGCAGCCAGAATGAGCGATGCGGAATTCATCGAATCACAAGACCCGGCGAATAATATTTTATGTCATTCACCGCAGCTTGGGTGATGCGGGTGCGGCTCAATCTCAGGACGCGCAAACTGGCCCAGCCACTGAGATGCTGAGCGGCGGCATCGGTGATTTCCGTATCCGTGAGGTCCAGCTCGCGCGGCTGGAAAAGCACTGCCAAATGTTCGAGGTCGTCATTATCAATGAGCGTGTGCGCGAGGTTGAGCGTTAAGACCTCGCCCGTTATCGCGTGGCGTTCGAGCTTGCCACCCACGGCGCGAATGGCGGCCTCGGCGTTCAAACTGTTTTTCCGCAACGCCTCGGAGAATGGCCCTTGGGCTTTTCGTTTCATCTTGAGTCCGGACGTGACCACCGGCTGGCCGATGTTTGAGGAAATCAGGTTAGTGTAAATGATACTTGCCTGCCAGGCATCGAGGCCCTTCCATTTGAAACCCGTGTGGGGCAGCCGGTTGTTGCTCATGAAAGGCGGCCGGTCATGCGAGCCCTGAGTGGGATCCAATCCCAGATACCACGAAAGGGGCTGGTACGGGACGGTTTTTTTATAGAGAGGATCCTGAGCATTGAATCGGGTCCGAACAAGATGATCGCGGTGGTTCTTCGTGATGAGGGAGCGGATGGCATGGTCTTTCGCGGCAAATCGTTCCACCCGCAACTGCCGCGCGCGCAGCATCGCGGTCTCACCCAAGTGATACGACTCGGCGCGTTTTTTCTTGAGGTCATCCATCTCCAATCGCGCGAAAGCCAACCATTGGATCACCAGCGCGTATTGTTCTGTGGAGGCCGCTGCCGGCTTGGCGCGCACGGCCGCGAGCAACTGATGAAATCGCTCACGGTTGGTATCCACAAACGGATTGAGGTGGTTGGTTAGTTTGGGTTGGGCCTGAAGTTTATACCAATTTTTCCAGCCCTTAAGCAGCATAGGAATTCCGCCGGGCCAGTTGGCCTGAACATTTCGGGCCCAATGGAGAGTGCGATCCCTCTGCCATTCGCTGCTGGTCTTGGCCCGGTGCAGAGAGGAGCGGAAAAAAAGCTGCGCGGACGGGTTGCCCAGAAAAAAATCCACCAATGATTGGGCAAGAAAATATCCGATCGCCGTGTTCCCAAACAAGGCTTCCCATTCTTCATATTTCGTGGCGGCGATGAACTCGACAAATTGCTTCTCAGTCATATTTTGTACGCGTTCCATATGGTGCTGAAACTGATTCATCGTATCGATTTTTTTGGACACGCCCAAATGTTGTTTGCGGTTCGAATACCACTCGGGCAATCCCTCCGAAAGCCACACCGGCATTACCCCGTAATCCGCCGCATGTACGGAGTGGCACATTTCATGGAGCAGCGTCGGCACAATTTCCCAAGGCATGTCATGCAGCCAATAACAAACAATCTCGGTTGGGAATTGCGGCGGCTTGGAATGGTCGCCCGTAATTCGATTCACCTGATTATAGCTCGTGTTAAACCCCAGCGTTCCGGGCCCCACATTAATATCTTTTGATGCGGAGTACCGTTGATACGACTTAAAATCGGGCAGAAAATCGATTTTGTAATGAAAATCATTCGGCACGGTAATCCCAATGGCACGGTATTTGGTGACGAGGAGTTCCCCCTCGCGCGCAATATATTGTGCCAACGAAGCCGGAATCGCGGAACCGTGCGTGTTGATGTACACTCGGCCATATCGTTGGTAGCCCTGCTGACCGATGGCCGGGCCCGCTAGCAGCAGGAAAGCCAAAAGAGTGAACGCAAAAAAATCTCCGGGAAGGCACACTCGATACATTCGCTTGAATCCAAAAATATTCATAGTCGTGCGCGGCGTAAGTCTGCCTCAACCTACCATTCACTTCACGTACTCGCAACAGTCAATTTGATTCAATAAAACGAAGCAATGAATTTGCCCTTTCAATGCCCCGAAAGACCACTATGTTTAAAGTAAGCGATGCATCGGGTTACGCACAAATCAGAATTATTATTTTGTCCCTCCTGCTGGAGGTGGGCTGTTGCTCACCCAGCGCCTCCGCGCCCGCTTTTTCACAGGCGCGGCCGGTCGTGGAGTTTTCGATCGTCACCCTCAACATCTCCCACGGGCGCAAGGCTAAGCTTACAGTGGTGTCTTGGCATTTGGATTATGTTTCAGTAGAAGCCCAATTTCAGGCAGCACAAAATTCTTGCCGCCTAAATAAACTCGTTGATCAAGTTCTCCAAAAATTCTTGGCGGCCGCTGGTGTTCGGCGTCACATCGCCTTTTTCGAGCATGTGAGTTTCGAGGCTCTTGAAGGTGGCTTTGCCTTCCTCGATGTCTTTGCCGATGCCGGTGTCCCAACTGGCGTAGCGGTCTTTCATGAACGCGGCCAAGCGGCCGTCGGCGCGGATGGCAGCTGCTATTTTTAGGCCGCGGGCGAAGGCGTCCATGCCGCCGATGTGCGCGTGGAAAAGGTCGATGGGCTCATGGCTTTCGCGGCGCACTTTGGCATCAAAATTCACACCTCCCGGCGCGAGGCCGCCGTGTTTCATCACCGCGAGCATACATTTGGTGGTGAGATAAATATCGGTCGGGAATTGGTCGGTGTCCCAACCGAGCAACAGATCGCCGGTGTTGGCGTCCATCGAGCCGAGGAAACCCTGCCCGCCGGCGAAGTCGATTTCGTGCTCCATCGAGTGGCCCGCCAGCGTGGCGTGATTGGTCTCGAGGTTCAGCTTCACGTGCTCTTCCAAACCATAAGTGCGCAGGAAATTAATGCATGCCGCCGCATCGAAATCGTACTGATGCTTGGTTGGCTCCTTCGGCTTGGGCTCGAACATAAACTGGCCGGTGAAGCCAATCTCCTTCGCGTAATCCACCGCCATGTGCATGAACGCGGCGAGATGATCCAGCTCACGGTGCATATCCGTGTTCAGCCAATTTTGATACCCCTCGCGGCCGCCCCAAAACACGTAGCCTGCTCCGTCGAGATCCTTCGTCACCTCCAGCATCTTTTTCACCTGCGCCGCCGCAAATGCAAATGCGTCCGCATTGCAACTCGTTGCCGCGCCGTGCATGTAGCGGGGGTTGCTGAATAAATTCGCCGTGCCCCAAAGCAGACGCTTCCCCGTCCGCGCCTGTTCCTCCTTCAGCACTGCCGCCACCGCATCGAGATTTGCATTGCTCTCCGCCAACGACGCCCCTTCCGGCGCCACATCGCGATCGTGAAAACAATAAAACGGCGCGCCAAGTTTCTCGAGAAACTCAAAAAATACCCGCACCCGATTCTGCGCATTCGCCACATCATCCGCGCCCTCCCAAGGACGCAAAGCCGTCCCCGGCCCGAAGGGATCCGCGCCGCCGCCGCGCATCGTGTGCCAATACGCCACGCCGAAGCGCAAGTGCTCCGTCATCGACTTGCCCTCGACTTGCTCGGTGGCGTTGTAGTGCTTAAAGGAGAGCGGGTTCTTGGAATCCGCGCCCTCATACTCGATTTTATTTACGTCGGGAAAAAATTCAGCCATGAGATTTAATGGGTTCGCGCGCATTGAAGGGAACCGACGCGGCCAAGTCAAGGGAAAGGCAACTACCAAACCTCCACCGGCCCTTTGGGGACGGGGATGGTTTTGCGTTTTTCGACGGCGGTTTCGGGTTCCTGCATGAACGAGGCGACCATGGGGGGGAGTTGGTATTGAGGGAGGAGATGGCCTTCCGTGTCAGTGAATTTTTCACGCCAGTCAAGGTAGTCGGCGAGGACGGTTTCAAAATCGTCGCGAGTGCTGATTTGGACGACGGCCTTGTTGAAGGGCTTTGCGGGGCCGAAGCGTTTGGCGTACCACGGGGCGACTTTGCGGAACATCACGCTGCCGCGATTTTCGCCAAAGACTTCCACCATCAAATCGTAATGCCGGCGCAGCACGCGGATGCGTTCGTCAAAGGTCGGCTCGGGCAACAGCTCGCCGGTATCCATGAAGTGCTGCGTGTGTTTGAAAATCCACGGATTATAAAACGCCCCGCGCCCAATGCTCACGCCCGCGCAGCCAGTGGCCTCGAACATATGCTTCGCGGCCTCGGCGGTGGTGACATCGCCGTTGCCCACCACCGACAGGCTCGGCACGGCCTCGACGACTTTGCGAATGCCCTCGAGATTCACCGTGCCCTCAAACCCCTGCGCGCGCGTGCGGCCGTGGACGAAGATGGCGGCGATGCCGGCGTCCGCCAACGTGCGCGCCAGGTCGGGCGCGGTAAGATTTTGGTCATCCCAACCGAGCCGCATCTTGGCGGTGACGGGAATTTTCAGGGCATCGACCATGCCGCGCACGAGCGCGTGCGTTTTGTCCAGCTCAGTCATCATCGCCGAGCCGCCGCCGGTCTTCACCACCTTGCGCACGGGACAACCCATGTTGATGTCGATGGCCGAAATGCCGAGCGACTCGAGCTGCAGCGCCGCATCACGCATCTCCTCCGGCACCGCGCCAAAGAGCTGCACCGCGAGCGGGCGGTCGGCGTCATTCGTCTCGATGAGCTTCAGCGCCTTCGGATTGCGCTCAATCAGCGAGCGGGCATTCACCAAATCCGTCGTGCACAAATCCACCCCGCCCACCTCGCGAATGACGAGCCGGAACGGCAGATTCGTATACCCCGCCAGCGGCGAAAGAAACAAATTCGACCGCAGCGTCAATGTGCCCATTTGAAACATATTGCCCGGAGATTTTAACAGAGATGCGGGAGGATTTTCAGGATAATAATTTTTCATCCTGAACATCGTGCGCATCCGTATTTTTTCCATAATAAATTTCCGCCAATCGCTGTGGTGATGCGCCGAGCCAGTAGCGGACGATGACAGCGGGTCATTAGCCAGTGGGTTTTGAGCGTGCCGTATTTGCGGAATTTGCGGGCGGAGGTGAGCACTGTGGCGGGCGCTAGTGCGAGGCGACCATGGGCGGCGAGGGTTTTGCAGAGTTCGAATTCTTCCATCAGCGGCACGTCGGGCACGCCGCCGCATTGCTCGAGCACATCGCGTTTCACGAAAATGGCTTGGTCGCCGAAGAGGCGGTTGGCGAGTGCCCACAGAAGCCAACAACGCAAACGCGAACCTGGCAACGCGCCGCCATCGCGAAAGCGTTTGTAAAAACCACCGGCAACCACCAGCGGTCGGGCGAGGGTTTCCGCAATGACCGCGCCCGCATTCTCCGGCAGCCAAGTGTCCGCGTGTAAAAAAAGAATAACGTCGCCGGAAGCCTGCTGCGCGCCGAGGCGAAGTTGCTTGCCGCGACTGGGTTCGCTTTCGAGGACGGTGCAGTTGTGTTCGCGTGCGATGGCTTTTGTGTCGTCTGTACTGCCGGCATCGACAACGATGATTTCCTTCACCTCGGGAATGGCCCGCGCGCGCTTGAGCGTCTCAGGCAATTCGCTTGCCTCATTGAGCGTGGGGATGATGACCGACAGGGCCGGCATGGCCTAGTCGTCCTTCAAATTTTCGTACGCGCCGAAGTCGCTGAAGAAGTGTTTTTTGGCGAATTTGTAGATCCAGTTTTTTTCGGGGACTTGCTCGGTGCGGTTCCATTGGCTGGGGCGATTTTGCATGGCTTCGAGTTCGGGAAGGGCGGTTTTGCGGGCAGTGCCGTCGGGGGCGTCGTGTTTTTCGACGAACTCTTTCACCTTATCGGGGCGCTCGAGCATGATGCAGCCGCGCGTGGTTTCGCTGCTCATCTTTGCTGAAATCTTTTAGGTATTCGCTTTGCACGAAGACGTCACGGATATGGCGGTCGTCGTTAATATTTTCCTTGGCGAATTGAATGATTGGACACGGCTCAATGGCGCCCCAAGGGCTGATGTGATGGCTGATGCCGGTGGCGGCGGGGCATAGCGCCTGTCCGTCGTCCATATAATAGGCGTCGATGAGCGCGAGCGGTTTTTCGCAACGCATGTTGACGACGAACTTGCGGATCTTGACTTGCTGCTCGGGCGTGAGGCAAAGCTGCTCGTTGGGCTCGGGGCCGACGGGGCGGTAGGTGTGATACCACGCGTACATCACGCCGAGGTCGATGAGCTTGTCGAGCCAACGTTCCTGCAGAAGGTCGTCGATGTTGTTTTGGCAAAGGCTCGTGGCCACGCCGGTGAGCAGTTTGTTTTCCACGCAGTTCAGAACGCCCTGCATGCTCTTGCTGTAAACATCCGCCTTGCCGCGCCGCTCGTCGCTGACCAGCTCGGTGCCCTCGATGGAAATGAGCGGGGTGACATTGCCCATCGCGCGCATTTTTTTCGCCACCTCATCGGTGATGAACTGCCCATTGGTGAAAATCTGAAAATAACAATCGGGATGTTCCGCCAAAATATCGAGCAGTCCCTTGTACATAAACGGCTCGCCGCCGAGGATGCCGAAGAAACTATTGCCCGCCTCGCTAGCCTCGCGGATGAGCCGGTGCAGTTGCTCCGCCTCAATCTTTTCCTGCTTCGCCGCGACGTCCACCCAGCAGCCTTGGCAGCGGAGGTTGCAGGAATTGAGCACGGATATGTAAAGGAACGGCGGAAAGTACTCGCCCTTTTTCAGCCCCTTTTTAAACCGCTGCACACTCCGCATCCCGCGCCAGCCGAAGTTGTAGGCAAACTTCCAGAGCAGACGCTTATCTGTCTCGAGCAAAACCCGTTTGGCCATTCGGAGGTACATGCGCGGATTATCGTTCGCGAACGACCAATGATCAATGATCCAATGTCCAAGGGAATGGAGGGACGAGGGAGGGGGTGATTTGCGAATTGCGAAATTAAAGGAAAACGGACGGATGAAGGCCTCCATAGGGCTAGAACGGTTTGCCCGCGAGGTTGGCGAATAGTTCGTCGCGGCGGGTGCGGGCTTCATCCACATCGTGCGTGCCGAGGCTTTTGCGGACGCGGCGTTTGGTGAAGTCGGCCATGTGCAGCGTGTAGTGCAGCCACCAGGTTCCGTGGTTGTTCCACAGATGGTGGTCCGGATTCTTTCGGTTTACTCTTACTGACAGGGTTGGTGCTCTCATTGTGCGCTTTCTCTAAAACGCTTCAGGTTCCGGAAATAAAAACGCCGCTTATGCAATGCAACATCGGCGGATCATTTCCCTGGAGTTTGTTGTTTAGGGCTGATGCCCCACACATCGGCAGATGACACAGTCACCTCCAAGGCCCTTGCTTGCTGCCGGTTGCCAGACTTATTTCAGGGCTCATTTCTGATGCGCGGGGAGAAAAGCATAACTCCGCTAAAGCGAGGCAAGGATTTTTTCATCGGTCGTTTTCAGCTTAAAATCGCGCTTACATGTGCGAGATGCAGAAAGCAACCAGGAGCGTGACTCCGCCTATGCAGGCGAGAAACACTTTGTCGATTTTTGAAAGTTCAATCTTCATACCCTGTCAGACGGGAAACGATCGGCCATGTTACTGTTTGTTTTCGGGCTGGCTCATGGCATAAACGGGCATGGCGAAAACTACCCAAAAGTATTTCCTGCTCATAACCTGCCTCACGGCCTAAGTGGATTGGCGGGAGCAGGCGAGGCGGTGAAGTTGTTTGATGGCAAGACGTTTGCCGGTTGGGAGGGGAACCGAGCAATCTTTTCGCATTGAGCAGGGTGCGGTGGTTGGAGGCAGCCTAAAGGAAAAGGTTCCCCGCAATGAATTTCTTTGCACGAAAAAGACGTACAAAAATTTCATCCTCACGCTGGAGGTAAAGCTGCTGGGCGGGCCCAAGGCGAATGCGGGGATTCAGATTCGCACGAAACGCATTCCGAACCATCACGAAGTGAGCGGCTACCAAGCCGACATGGGCGTGGGCTGGTGGGGGAGTTTGTACGATGAATCGCGCCGGAACAAAGTGCTGGCGCGAGCGGATGCGGCGGTCATCCAAAAGGCGCTGAAGCCCGATGACTGGAACCAATACAAAATCCATTGTGAAGGCCGGCGCATTCGATTGTATCTTAACGGGCAGTTGACGGTGGACTACACCGAGCCGGATCCAAAGATTCCTGAGGAAGGCGTGATTGCCCTGCAGATCCATGGCGGTCCCCCGAGCGAGGCTTGGTATCGGGAGATTACCCTCATGGAATTGCCCTAATCCGCCGATGAACCGAATCTGCTGAAATTTGAAGGGTGCTATTTGGGCTGTGCGAGGTGGTATTGATTCACCTTGGGGTTTCCAATGCGGGTGGTTTTCCCGTTGCCCCAGTTGATTTCCAATGTCTCCACGGTCTTGAGATCGCCGAGGCCGAAGTGAACGATGGCGGGGTGTTGCGACCGCAGGGAATCGCCGGTGATGACGGGCTGGACAAAGGTCTTGTCGCCCGCCTTGAGTTTGACCACTGCTCCGAGGGGCGAGATGCCGTGGCGGCCCCTTAAGCGAATGCCGATCCAGTTGCCGGAGGTTTCCCAGTTATTCTTGATGACGTGCAGCAATTCGCTGGAGCCGCGGATTTTGGCTGAGAGTTGTGCGACCAGTAAATCCGGCCGACCATCGGCATCGAAGTCAGCTCCCACCACCACGCGCGAATCAAACTCATGCGACACGCCGAGCAGGAAGGCCACATTCACAAACCCCTCGCCCGGCAGGTTCAGGTAAAACACATTGTGCTCAAACCCGTTCCACGAGTTGCCGCCTAGTTCGTTCGTGCAAGGTTCCCTTAAAATAATTATCCAACACACAGTCGCGCTTGGAATTGCCGGAATAAATATCGTGTCGCCAAAAAGTGGTGCAATAATCCTTGGCGGAATCACGGCTGAGATGGCCATTGGCGACGAAGATGATCGCGGTCGCCATCGAGGTCAAAGTCCGCGCCGGTAACACCCCAGCTCCATCCGGCGCGGGCCACCTGATGGTTATAGGGCGCCTGTGCAAAGCCATCCTTTCCCGCCGAGGAAAAGGCGGTTACCGTAGCCCATCTTCATGCGGTGAGCCTGGTGCCCGGCAAAATCCGTTACGACCGGCCTTCATGGTTTCCAACCGGCGTGCGGTGGTGGAGCCCATACCGGTCATGTATAGGTCCAGGCGTCCGTCGCCGTTGAAGTCACCCAGGGCGTGGCTCATGCCGAAGCTGAAACGATCCTCCCCGAGGGTGGCCGTGATGTCAGTGAAGCGGCCCTTGCCGTCGTTAAGATAAAGGTCGAGGCCGGAGAAGTCGCTGACGTTCATGAGATCCAAATCGCCATCGCCATCGAGATCCACGAGGGAACCGCTGTACGAACGGCGGAAGCGTTTGCCCGCAAGGCCGGCGGACTCGGTGGCATCGGTGAAGTTGCCGCGGCCATCATTCAACAACAGGTAGGAGGGATAGCCGTCGTTGGCATTATAATAGGGAGTGGGAAACTGGCCTTCTATGTAGGGAACTTGTACTGCATCACCCACACATCCAAATCTCCGTCGCCATCCACATCGCCCGCGCTGCAGGCGGAGGGGCTGCGCAATTGCCCGCCATGGGAAATTCACGGGGCTGGGTTGGTAAACTGACCGGCCCGATGGCAGGTACAGCAGGGGTTGCCTAGCGTTTGCGAAAAGGCCAGAAGATCCATTAGGCTCGTCGCCGTTGAAATCGGCGATAATGCCCGCTGAGGGCGGTCTTTGGGAAATCGCAGCAAGGGTTCGAGATCAAATTTCCAATTACCGCGATT
Organism: uncultured Verrucomicrobiae bacterium; assembly: GCA_937775205.1. Lineage (GTDB taxonomy): Bacteria > Verrucomicrobiota > Verrucomicrobiia > Limisphaerales > UBA1100 > JACNJL01. Next base: position 60,521 of record CALKBX010000014.1, read on the forward strand.
CCAATGCAGTTCGTTGGCTCCGGGCAGGATGATTTCCGGCAGCCCATCACCGTTGAGATCTTTCACCAGAGTGGGACTAAGTGCGGTGCCCTTGTCGTTTGATGAAGCAATCTTGAGTTTCGGTACAAACGGAGCTGCGCCGGTGCGCTCGAGAGCGCGGAGAGAGTCGACCGCGAGCTCGCCCACACTGCAAATCCTGAGCACCCTCGCAGCTTGAGCCATTCGACCTGTAGTTCCCCGCGGAGGATGACGCGGCGGGTTTCATTTTGGGCATGGATAGTAAATCTGAAAAGCGAGTCCGCCGCATCCGAACCTTCCTTGAAGGCAAATGTTTCCTGATGCCACTCCGATTCAATCAACTCCCAACCCTCCGCCTTGCGGGCCGCCAACCAGGCCTTCCATTCCGCGGGGTTCATCGGCTTGGTGTCCGCGTTCAGCTTGAGGCGCCGGTCAATGATGTTCCATTCCAGCGTGCGTTTGGATTGCGGTTCAGGCAGGGCAAGGCTGGAGAAACCAAACTCCGCCAGCGGGGCAAATTTATCCTTGGCCCCGCGCAGTTCATCCCACAAATCCGTGAACACCGCTTCCACCTGTTGCGCGGCGGTTTCCTCTTTCCATACGGTTTGATCCAGTTGCTCTCCGTTCTTGAACCACGGTTTGGATGCGTTGCTGCAGCTCCTCCGGCAAAGCCTCTTTCACCAAACGTCCTGCCTCAAACTCACGATGGCCCACGTGCAGCCCGTCCGGTTCCCACTCATCCCAGTTCCCGTCCGGTTGTCCTTCACGAAAAGTCGCACGCCAGCGTAGTTGGCCGTTCGGGTGCCATTCGGAGCATTCGCCATCGCGTTTTCCAGCTGCGAAGGAGAGCTCTGTTTTTTGTTTTCCTTCCGGATACCACTCGCGCCATTTCCCGTGGGATCTTCCGTCCTTGTAGATTTTTTCCACCCGACGATCTGCCATTGGGGTAAGTGCTCTTTACCGCTCCAGAAAACGGGATGATTTCCTGCCTGAAATAGTTCAGCCCATCGGCGCGCTTTTCCAGGTCGGAGGCCTGCGCGACGCGTTGGTTGGGTTTCGTGGCAGTGGAAGGTCCGGCGGGTTTCGAGTCACGCGAGCAACCCAAGCCGAGGGCAAGAATCACAACGCACAGTAGCTGCAGAAATGAGCAATTTTTTCATGGTCGCAAAAGCTTCGCTTGAATCAATCCTATGAAAGAAGAAGCTCTCGCGCAAACTTTATGAGTTGAACGGAAGAATAGATTCATCCGACCTTAAAAACGGTGGAATGATTTGGGTAGCAACCTTGAATGCAAGCCGGGCTAAATAGGAAAACATGCTTTTATCATTAGTAAAAGGGAGTGATTTTAGATAGAAAAAGGTGTTGCATGGCCTGAGCTTTTCCCGCAAAATTAATTCGCTCTGTCGCTTCGGCGGCGGGGCCGATTAATCGATCCTGTCAAAGAAAACCCAAATAACAAAATGCTAAAGAAATACACGAAATATGCGGCTACGGCGTTTGCTGTGGCTTCCCTATCCACATTCATGATTGGCTGTGGTGAGGTTGCAGAGGAAGACACAACCCCAGAAGTTCCTCCAACGGAACCTGAAACAAGTGAAGCACCAGCACCAGGTGCAGATGCAGGTGCAGGTGGTCCAGGGGCGGGAGAAGAGCCTTTGAAGGTACCGGGAGAATAAGGCCCGGAAGCTAACCCAATAGTATTCTAAGCAAAGCTCCCCCGCGGGGGAGCTTTTTTGTGGCTTGATGGTAATGAGGGTTATCCGGTGTTCGTACATTGGCGCAACCGGATTCGCCCTAATATGGTTAATTTGTTTAAAACGAGCCCAACAAAAAACCCCCCCGACCTGCGTCGGAGGGGTTGAATTTTATTCAGGTTTTTTGCAGTTTATTCGGTAACTTGTTGGAAAAGAGTTACGGAACCATTCCGCGGGAATTCACCTGCACCACCCGTGGCTTTCGCTGCTGTGGTCAGCTGCGCTCTCCACGTGGCGTTGTCTCCCTGCACCACAGCACCATCAGAAGTCGAGAAGTTACCCTGACCGGCGTCCAGTCCGGATATGCCCCAATGTTTGGCAGCTCCAGGACTCTTGCCTGCGAAGCTACCACCATGGCCGTTGACGCCGCCCGAGCCATCGGCACCAATGAAGTCGGTACCGTTACCAGCGTTGCCGCGACCGGCGTTTCGCCAGCTTCCCTCGCTGGTTCCCACAGGAAGGGTAGTCATGTGCCAATCATTGCCATTCAACCATCCGGTGGGCGTCATGAAGAATTCCTTGCCCCAGCCTTGGATGTTGCGGGTGAGGCTAAGCACTGTCTCGGGTTTCTGTTCATCACCACCCATATGGATGCCATAACTTCCAGACTTGCCACCATTATAATAGCATGCCGCGTTCCAGCCCATTAATTTGTCACCGCTCGAGCCACCATCAAGGTTGCCTCTCGTGGCAGCCACTTGGTTTTTGCTTTTGGCTTTTGGATCCGAGGGAGAGAGCCACATCTTGTGAGTGGTCAGCGAAGCGCGAAGAGCAGGAAGGGTGCTGATGTAGCGAATGTCGGCCATGTGATGATTCCGATGGAATCTAAAGCCAGCCATTGGCTTGTTACTTCCCTGATAAACGGCCTGTTCGCCGAAATCATTGCCCCAATTGTGTGAACGCCAGTGATTATTCCTTGGTGTCTGGTCGCGGTAGTCACTCGCATAAGCATCCATAGCATCACGATCCTGCAAATTCTGGATCATCGCTCCGGTATCACCGGCCATGCTAAGAAGAGCCTTGGAGATCTGACCGACATTGTTGGAACATTTGAGTCGATTAGCCTTTTTCTTAGCTTTAGCCAAGGTGGGAAGGAGCATACTGGCCAGGATGCCGATAATGGCGATCACTACCAGCAACTCGATGAGGGTAAATCCCTTATTGATTTGTTTTTTCATGGTATTTATTTGTTGTTCTGGGTTACGCGCCTTCGTTTAGCAAAAGCGCGGGTGGATTGATATTATACCAATCCGTCAAAACGCGCGCAAGTTTGATGCCAATTAGTTTTTGGCAGTTTTATGGGAGAGAACGAGGTGATTCCGCGATTGATGCGTGGAAAATCGAAGTTTGGGAGATTTTTCACGCAAAGAGTGGGGTTATTGTGACGGTTCCCGGGAGACAGGGTTAAGGGCTTGAAATGTGAGGGCGTTGTTGAAGCTCCATGTATTCGAAGTGCATGATTTGCGAAAAAGGGCTTGCCAAATCAAGGGGTTTGTTAAAAAATGCCCGTTCAGCCGTGACGCGGCGGAACCTTAGTGAGACTAAACCTGTCGAAAGAAAAATAGAAATGTTGAAGCAAAACCTGACCAAAGTAATCGCCGTGGCTACCATCGCTGCGGCTGGCGTATTCGTTTCCGGTTGCGCGGAAGAGGCTGTTGAAGATGACGGCACGCCCGCCGTGAGCGAAGATGGCGCGGAGCTCGAAGACGATCCGCAGGGCGATCCTGAAGCTGGCGGCGATGATGCTGGCGGCGAAGAAGGGAAGTAACGCACCTAACTCGCACAACTCAAAACGATTAACAAGAAAGCCCTCCGTTTACGGGGGGCTTTTCCTTTTCCGGCTTCAATCAAAAAAGGCCACGGGGGAGATAAGTTTGATCGGGTTCTATTCACCATAGAATACTCTTAGTCCTCCCACAAAACCCATCGGTGTGGCTGAATGTTTTTGTGAGGTTCTTCTATACAACAAATTAGATAAAAAAACCCCCCCTGGCATAGCCGGGGGGGGTTGTGGTTGGGCCTATTAGAGACTACCAACGGAAACGGTTAGCTGTGTTAACCGGACTGGTGTGAGTGCCGCCTTTTTGTTTGGCGGTGGTGGCGAGGGCTTCGTTCCACTGAGCTTGGTCACCTGCCAGAACGGAACCGTCAGAAGTGGACCAGTTGCCGGTATTGGCATCTAAGCCGGACATTGAGCAATTCGCCCAACCATTACCGGGGCCGATCAGGTCTCTTCCGCGAGCGGAAGTGGTTAGGCGCGTTTGCATCGTACCGTTCGGCCACTGCACGCTGCCGCCAGGCAGATTGTTCCATTGCGAGCGCCAGTCACCACGGACATTCCGGGTGATTGCGAGCATTGACTGGGGAGTTTGGTCATCACCCATTTGGTGGTAGCCATAGCTGCCGGCGTGGTGGGATATGTAGTTACCTCGGTCGCCCCACTGGTTTGCGGCCCATTTGCCACCGTCGAGCTTGCCTCGTGTGCTATCCGCTTGGTTACCACTCTTCATCCTGGGATCAGATGGCGAGAGGATCATTTTCGAGCTGTCCAAGGCGCGACGGATGGCGGGCAGGGTCATAACGAAACGAATGTCAACCATGTGATGGTTGTGTGTATAGTTCAGCGTAGTGGTACCGTCGGCCCGGCGGTAGTCAGAGGCGTAGGCGGCCTTGTTGTCGTCCTTTTGCATGAGCCACGGCATCGCTTCAAAATCACCGGCGAATCCGATATAAGCTTTGGAAGATTGACCAACGTTATTGGAACATTTGAGGCGGTTGGCTTTTTTCTTGGCCTTGGCCAATGTTGGGAGGAGCATGCTTGCTAGGATGCCGATAATGGCGATCACTACCAGCAACTCGATGAGGGTAAATCCCTTATTGATTTGTTTTTTCATGGTATTTTTATTTGTTGGGTTCTGGGTTACGCGCCTTCGCATTACTCTAGCGCGGTAGAGTCGCCATACGACGGCTCCGTTCAAGCATTGTGTCGCAAGTCCTGTGCCAACATAGTTTCAGCCGGTTTTCGGCACAAAAGTGGGGTGAACGGTGGGAGCGACCCAAATCTTGCGTTATTATTCATTATATTGTGCAAAATTCACGCAAGGTGGCTTTGTGGGGGTTGGGGGGGCAGGAAAATGGATTGCAATTTTGGGGTTTTTGTTGGAGAATTCCCGCTCAGTCGTGCCGTGCCGCGGCGGAACCTTAGCGAAACTAACCAGTCGAAAGAAACTAACTATGCTTAAACAAAACCTAACCAAATTAATTGCTGTGGCCACCATCGCAGCCGCCTCGGCAGCCATCACTGCGGGCTGTGGTGCTGGAGAGGGTGAAACCGGAGCGACGCCGGAACCGGATGAGGTGACTGCGCCTCCTGAGGATGGATCAGGAGACCCTGGCACAGAGGAGATGCCCGGAAAAGAGGGTACTCCCAACCCCACGGGTTAACCCCCCCCCCCCCCATTATTCTAAGCAAAAGCCCCCCCGGCTGGGGGGGCTTTTTTTGTGGCTTGATTATGGTGAGGTTCAACCAGTCCGGTACGCCCACACCACGCAACAACCCGATTCGTCCTATAATAGACATAATAAACCTGCCTAACAAAAAACCCCCCGGCTTACGCCGAGGGGTTTGAATGTTGTTCAGGTCGTCTGTGGCGAGATGTTTACCAATGATGCGGTGAGGTAACGTTTCCGTACTGCGGGAACTCGCCGCCTTTGGCTTTCGCCGCCGATACAAGGGCTTCGGTCCACGAGGCATCGTCACCTTGCTTCACAGAACCGTCAGCAGCCGAGTAGTTACCCGTGCCGGCGTCCAGTCCGCTCATCGAGAACCTGCCGATGCCATTGCTTTTGTTATTACCCCCCATAACCCAGTGGCCCCACTTGCCGTTTGTGGTGAGGCCGCCGCCGTCCGGGCCAACCCAATGGTGATTGGTTCTGTCGCTGGGGCCACCTGCGGTGCCCACTCTCAGGGTGGAGCCCATGTTATTATCTGCGGTTCTGACTCTGCCGCTGGGCAAATTGGCCCATCCACCGTTATACTCGGTTTGGATGTTGCGGGTGAAGTTAAGCACGGTCTCCGGTTTTAGGTCATCGGCGCCTAGGTGGATGCCATAGCTGTTACTCTTGTGATTAGAGTAGTAGCCAAGGAAGTTACCGTTGTTGCCCCACTGGTGTCGGGCCCAGCCGTTGAGTTTACCTGAGGTTTCCTCCAAATTATTGTGGCTAAGGTTCTTCGGATCGGAGGGCGACACCGTCATTCTGACCTTATTCAGCGAGGCTCGGATGCTAGGAACGTTATTAACAAAGCGGTGTTCGCAATTGTGCCATCCCCTATGGTACCGAAAGCCGGCTGAGATTTGGTTAATTCCTGCGGCTCCATCAACCCAACGATAGTGGTTGGTGAATTTTTTTGAGCGGTCCCGATAGTCACTCGCAATTGCAGCAAGAATTTCTTCGTCCTGCAGCAGCCATAAGAACTTACCTAAGTCAGTAGTAACCCCAATGTGAGCCTTGCCATGTTGACCGACATTGTTGGAACATTTGAGTCGATTAGCCTTTTTCTTAGCTTTAGCCAAGGTGGGAAGGAGCATGCTGGCCAGGATGCCGATAATGGCGATCACTACCAGCAACTCGATGAGGGTAAACCCCTTATTGATTTGATTTTTCATAGTATTTGTTGGCTTGGGTTACGCGCCTTCGTATTGCTTGGGCGCGGTAGAACCGCCATCCGACGGCTCCGTCCAAGCATTGTTTCGCAAGTCCTGTGCCAACATAGTTTCAGCCGGTTTTCGGCACAAAAGCGGGGTGAACGGTGGGAGCGACTTCAAATCTTGCGTTATTATTCATTAAATTGCGCAAAATTCACGCAAGGAGGCTTTGTGGGGGTTGGGGGGGCAGGAAAATGGATTGCAATTTTGGGGTTTTTGTTGGAGAATTTCCGCGCAGTCGTGCCGTGACGCGGCGGAACCTTAGCGAAACTAACCAGTCGAAAGAAAAATAGAAATGTTAAAGCAA
>CALKBX010000015.1 GCA_937775205.1 uncultured Verrucomicrobiae bacterium
TCTGAGCGGCTGACTATTCACATGTCCGCGGACGCGATCCGCCAATGCTTTGACCGGATTAGTCATACTTACCTGAGAGAGATCTACGGGCGCTTTCATGAGTGTATCAGCACTCGCCGGTCTAGATGCTTCATCCGTAGCTGCCCTTTGTTTTGTTTCGGCAGCCGCCCAGGACAAGCCGATCACCAAAGTTGCGAGAAATACCGCCATGCGTTTCATAATTCTTTTTAAGATAAATACACTCATCTGTGGTCACACTCCCGATGATGCAGAATCTGGACAGACTTTATATAGGCAAAATCGATCCTTTACGCAACCCTGACGGCACCATCCCACAGCGCTTCCCCTCCGCTTTGGACTTAGTATTTCAATGCTATAGGTACATCCACCCAAGCGGTTTACCTTGCTGTTTTCACTCAAAAAACGGACATCAATGACACCCTAAAACACCACTGATGTAGGTGAACGCGTTAGCACTTTCGTTAGCACTTTGGCCGATTTTGAAGGCCTGAAATTCAGAATAATACTGTTTTTAAGGGGCGAAACGAAGATGGAGCGGGTGATGGGAATCGAACCCACGTCTCAAGCTTGGGAAGCTCACGTACTACCATTGTACGACACCCGCGTTTGGAAGAGGTCATTCTGGCAGTGATAGCAGATGATGGCAACCCCTCACCAACTCGCCATTTTAGTAAGTTCGCGAACTCGTTTGGTAATATCCTTCTTCTTAATCTTGGTTGTTTTCTTCAAGCCAAAATCCTCACAACAAAAGCTGGCGGTGACGCTGCCGTGTATGATTGCCTTTACGCAGATTGTTCTCCAAGCTACCTTTTTGACTGGCCAGATATCCCATCATGCCCCCGATAAAACTGTCGCCGGCGCCAGTAGGGTCCACTACTTTTTTAAGCGGATATGCCGGGGCGATAAAGAGACCCTTGCGGGCCGGACAAAATAGAACCATGCTCGCCCTTTTTCACGATCACATATTTTGGCCCGAGTTTGTGGATGCGCGGGATAGCAGCAATCACATTGTCTTCTTCCGCCAGTTGGGAAGCTTCACTGTCGTTGAGCACGAGGCAATCGAGGCGCGGGAGCAGCTTGAGCAGCGGGGCACGGGCGATGTTGAGCCAGAGATCCATGGTGTCGGCCACCACAAATTTTGGACGGTGCATTTGGTCGAGCACGTTTGCTTGCAAATCGGGCACGCAGTTGGCGAGCAACACGTAGGGCAGGCGTGTTTGGGCAGCGGTGAGGGTGGGAGAAAAATCCTCAATGACCCCAAGCACGGTGTCGAGCGTGCGACGGTTGTTCATATTCAGCTCGTACTCGCCGGACCAGTGAAAGGTTTGACCGCTGAGCTGTTGGAAGCCGTCGAGATTGAGACCGTGCTTGCGGTAGAGGTTTATATATTTGCGCGGGAAATCATCGCCCACTGCGCCGATGAGATGGGGCTTGGTGAAAAAACTCGCAGCGACCGCAGCGTGGCTGGCGGATCCGCCAAGCAAGCGTGGGTTTTCCGCGTGCGGGGTTTTGATGGAATCGAGGGCGGTGGTACCGACTACTAATAGGCTCATGATTTTTGCAAAGGCACGGAGGCTAGGCGTTTGTGGAATTGCTGGCAAGCGTGGGCGACGTCGGGGGCGTTCAAAATTGCGGACACCACGCAGATGCGACGCGCGCCGGCTTCCAGAGACTGAATCGATATTTTCCAGCGTGATGCCGCCGATGGCGAACCACGGGCGATCCACATTTGCGGCGGCCCAGCGGACGTAGTCGAGCGTGACGCCCGGTCGCCCCGGCTTGGTGGGCGTGGCGAAAACGGGGCCGATGGCGAGGTAGGCGGCGTTGGTTTCCATCGCGCGGATGGCTTGGTCGGGGGCGTGGGTGCTGAGGCCGAGGGCCGGTTGAGGGTTCGAGGGTTGAGGGTTCGATCGCTCGTCTCAAAAAAATCTTCCTGACCGAGGTGACAGATTTCGGCACCGAGGTCGTTGGCCAGTTGCCAGTGGTCGTTGATGACTAATCGCACGCCAGCGGCGCGGGTGATGGGGATTATTGCCTCTGCGGTTTGGCGGATTTTTTCTTCGGGCCAGTCTTTGGCGCGGAGTTGGATGAGGTCGGCACCGCCGTCGCAGAGTTGTTGAGTGAGATCAGCGGGGGTGCGATTGTGCAAATAAGCGCTGTCGACGAAGGCGTAAAGGCGGCAGTCGGCAAGGGGTTTCACGGGTTCGCCCAATTTATGCGTCGCGCTCGATCATCTCGCGGCGGTTGGCGAGGAGGTTTTCGATGAAATTGGTGGCGTACTTGCCGCGCCGAAAATTGGGATCACGCATCACGGCTTGCTCGAAGGGGATGGTGGTCTTCACGCCGGTGATCATATATTCGCCGAGCGCGCGGCTCATGCGGGCAATGGCTTCGCGGCGGTCTTTGCCGGTGGTGATGAGCTTGGCGATCATCGAATCGTACGTGGGCGGGATGGTGTAGCCAGCGTACACGTGGCTGTCGATGCGCACGCCGCGGCCGCCGGGGGCGTAGTACATTTTCACACGTCCGGGCGAGGGCGCGAAATCGGCAAATGGATTCTCGGCATTAATGCGGCACTCGATGGCATGGCCGCTGAAGGTGACTTCGTCCTGCGTGAGCCGCAGCGGCTCGCCCATGGCGATGAGGATTTGCTGCTTCACGAGGTCCACGCCGGTAACTTCCTCGGTGATGGGATGCTCCACCTGAATGCGTTTGTTGACCTCCAGAAAATAATAATTGCCCTTGGGGTCCGTCACAAACTCCACGGTTCCAGCGTTCACGTAGCGCGCCTCGCGACAAATCCGCAGCGCGGCTTCGCCCATTTCCTTTCGCAGTTCGGGCAGATCGGCCATCAACGGCGAAGGCGTTTCCTCGATGAGCTTTTGGTTTCGGCGTTGGATAGAGCAATCGCGTTCGCCGAGGTGGATGATGTTCCCCTGCGTGTCGCCCAGGATTTGGAACTCAATGTGTCGTGGGTTCTCGATGAATTTTTCGATGTAAACTCCGCTATTACCAAACGCCACTTCCGCCTCGCTCCGCGCGGTGTGGTAGCCTTTCAGCAACGAAACTTCATTGTGCGCCACGCGCAAGCCGCGCCCGCCACCGCCGGCCACGGCTTTGATCATCACGGGGTAGCCGATCTCCTTGGCCACACGACGCGCTGTGGCTTCGTCGTCCACCATTCCGTCAGACCCCGGCGGCACTGCAACGCCGGCGCGTTCTGCCAGTTCGCGGCTGGTTTGTTTGTCGCCAAATGCATTCATCACCGTTGAACCCGGGCCGATGAAAGCAATGTTGCAGCTCTCGCACACCTCGGCAAAGCGCGCGTCCTCGGACAGGAAGCCGTACCCCGGATGAATCGCATCCACGTCGGCAATCTCCGCCGCGCCAATGATGCGATCGCGTTTGAGATAACTTTCGTTGCTCGGCGCCGGTCCGATGCAGATCGCCTCGTCAGCCATCTGCACGTGCATCGAATTGGCGTCCACCTCCGAGTACACCGCCACCGTGCGAATATCCAGCTCGCGACACGCGCGCATAATCCGCACGGCGATCTCTCCGCGATTGGCTACCAGAATTTTTTCAAACATATTTCAACAAGATAAAAACAAGAAAATGAAAAGACGCGCCGAATTTTTTTAGCTCGGGTCAATTCGGAATAACCCCTGCCCGTACTCCACCGGCTTACCTTCCTCCATTAACACTTCGATGATGGTGCCCTTCACCTCGGCCTTAATTTCGTTCATCACCTTCATCGCCTCGATGATGCACACCACCGTGTCTGCATCCACCTTCGCGCCCACCTCCACAAACGGCTCGGCATCCGGCGAGGGCTTGAGATAAAACGTGCCGATCATCGGCGACTTCACTTCCGTGCCTTCGGGCACGGGCGCGGCGGCGGGAATGGCGGCCGGTGCGGGTGCCGCCGCCGGAGTAGCGGCAGGTATGGGCGCGGCGACGGGCAACATCATCGGCGCTTCCTGCACCATCACCGGTTCGCCTTTGCGCGGTTTGCCGACGGCATCGCGTTTCAATTTAATTTTGAAGTCGCCCTCTTCCATCTCGAATTCCGAGAGGGCATTTTTCTTCATCAGATCGACAATGCTTTTGATGTCCTTAAGATCCATAGGAAAAACTCAGCCGACCTATCCGGCACAAGTGTTGCCGGAAAGATTGCATTTTTGTAATTGATTGAGATTGGTCGCCATCATGTAAACAGCGACGCCACCCTGCCAAAATTAGCCCAATCGTCAAGCCGAGATTGTTGACCCCAATCGCTACCGCACGGCATTCAAGCCCTTCTCGCCGCCTAATCGTCGCTCTTTAAGGATAAAGCCGCCTCTAAACCCAGCACGTACGAAGTGGGGCCGAAGCCGCAAATTTGCCCTTCGCACACGGGGGCGATGAGCGAATTGTGCCGGAACTCCTCGCGCGCGTGGATGTTGGAGAGATGGATTTCGATCACCGGCAAATCGCAGGCGGCGATGGCATCGCGCAGCGCGACGCTGGTGTGCGTGTAACCGGCGGCGTTGATCACGACGGCATTCGCCGCGCTGGCGGCATCTTGAATCCACGTCACCAATTCGCCTTCGTCGTTGGTTTGGCGGAACTCAATCTCCGCGCGCCCTTCCGCTTGCGCGCGCACGGCAGCTTCGATTTCCGCCAGTGTGGTGGTGCCGTAAACTTCCGGCTGCCGTTGGCCGAGCAGGTTCAGGTTCGGGCCGTTGAGAAAAAGAATTTTCACGGGGGAAAACTAACTGCTGCGCGCGCGGCTCACAACTTCAATTTCAACAAACCCGTTTCCAACGCCACCAATTCCTGCACGTTGGTGTGCAGCGTGCGTTGGGTTTGCTCCATCAAACGCAAGTTGGCGAGCGCGTCGGCAGACGATAACCGGCCGCCCACAGCCTCCGCCGTGTAATCCAGATTGGGAAACAACGCCAGCTCGCTGCTCACGCCCGCGCTGTGCAGCCACACATCGCGCAGCCAACCCTGCAACGCGCCGAGATACCCCGCGCGACGCAGGCGATACTCCGCGCTAGCGGCGGCTTTGCATTCGTTCTCCCATTGCTCGCGCAATTCCGGATCCACCTCATCGTGATCGTGCAGCGGCGAGGCTTCTTCCACTTCGGTTTCGATGACTGATTTCATTTCCTCCAAACGCGCCATCAACGTGCCCAGCAAACGATACCGCCCGAAATAATCCTTCTTGCCCTCCGCCGCCATTCGGGCAAATTCGCCGAGCCACGCCTGCTCGTCCTCACCAAAGCGCGGCCGGCCATCGCCTGCAAAAGTGAGGCGCAGGCAACGCGAGTGGATGGTATCCAGCAACCGTTCCGGCTCAGTGGAAAGCAAAATAAACACCGTGCGCTCCGGCGGTTCTTCCAGCGACTTGAGCAGCGAATTGGCCGCGTTCGCATTCATCCGATCCGCCGCCACTAGCAGCGCCACTTTATATAAACCTTCTGTGGCTTTGTTGTTTACCAAATCGTGCAACACGCGCGGCGGGCTTCCGCTGCGCCGCACCATTTGCTCAATCTTGATTTGCCGCAGCTTGGATTCCGGTCGGATGACCATCACGTCCGCGTGATTCGTATTGGCAATTTTTCGGCAACTCGCGCACGCCCCGCACGCATCCAACGGCGTACCATCAGGCGCAACTTGCGGCGACTCCTGGCAATTGAGCGTCTGCGCCAACGCCAGCCCCACCGCCTCCAGCTCCGCCAAATCCGTGCCGGTGAACAGATACGCGTGCCCCAACCGCCCGCGCTCCAAGCTCCGCTGCAGCAAAGCCACTACGTTTTCCTGAGTTGAAAATTCCGCCAAGGACATCCCGCAGCTTAGCTACACGAGCGCGCAGCGTCCAGCTGTCAACGCGATTGTGGGCAACCTCTGGATAACGGCGAATAGATTCCCCTTTCGCTCGGGAGTTTTCCCTGCAAAATGCGTCTAATTGAGACGCCCGAAGGCTGATTTACGCAGGCCATTGACTTTTCGAGGTTTCGGGCGTATAGATAAAGAAGGCCTCGGCCCATCCGTTGTCTGAATGTCTGATGAAGTTGCTTGGGAAAATGCTGGTGTGTGTGGTTTTGGCTGGTTGCAGTCAGGAATCGCTGGAGCTTGCTCAGCGGGACATCACTCCCTTGCCCAAGCCGCCGCCGGACGCGCTGCCCGAAGAATCCATTCTCCCCGAGCCTCCCGCCAAGGGCACTGAGCCTGCCGAGGTGGAGCCTGCCAAGATTCAGCCGCTGCCGGCCACTGTGGAAAATCCTGAAGGGGTGCCGCCGAAAGTGGAACCCACGCCGCCAAAAACTGAACCCGCCAAGCCGGAGTTGACCCCCGAAGAAATCAAAAACCGCAAACTCATCAGCGATGATCCGGAGGATAATTTGGAAGTGCTCAACCAAGCCCTCGACGCTTGGCTGGCGACGCACGAGGAGTTGCCCGAAAAGATTGCTGACCTCGTGATGGGCGATCACCTTCCAATGCTGCCGATGGCTCCCATGGGGCAGCGGTTCGAGATTGACCTCATCACCAAGCGCGTCGTGCTGGTGGCGAATAATTAATCCGCTTCTTTTTTATTTTCCAACCCCTCACTTGCGTTTCGCAAACGGCAGCGTCTTGGGCGTCACCACCACGCCGGTGGTGAATTTGAAGGGCTTCACTTTGCCGGGGAAGGTCAGCTCGATGAAAGACGCCGTCCAACCTTTGGGCGGACGCGCGGCGGGGGCGTGGTAGATGCCATTGGCTGGGCGGATGACGGTGCTATTCCATTTGGGGCCGAGCTTGTCGATGCGGAAATCGCGTGCGTTCGGGTTGGTGGCTCGCCACAGGCGCACTTCTTTTGGCTTGTCCTTGGTTCGCACGATGATTGCACCGGTTTTTTCCACGGCCCATTCGTAGCGCGGCAGCGGCGTCTTGTTTAGGATGGCGTGATAAAACGCCACGAGACTATCGATCGCATCGCTGTCGCCAAGGCTGTGGCCGGTGTTGGGGACGTAACGCAAATGCTTGGGGCCTTTCAATTCCTTCCAATAAAACTGCCAGGAATCCGGCAGGAAAAACTGGTCGCCAGCGGAGTTGAGGCAAAACTTTGGCATCGTGAGGCGGTCGCGATATTCATAAGGATCCTCGATGCGCTTGAGCTTGACGAACTCGGGCGTGCCCATCCATTTCATCACGCCCATCTCCGTGTAATCGTGCACCGCCTCGGCGTAGCCGCCGTAGGCATCGCGATGATGTTTGAAGCTCGCCTCGGTGTTGAGCATATCGATGACGATGGGGATGATGGCCACCACGCGTTTGTCGACCGCCGCGGTGCTCCAAGTCGTCCAGCCGCGCTTGGAAGCGCCGGTGACCACGAAGCGATCCACCTTCACGCCGCCGGCTTTTTTGGTGGCCATAAAATCCGTCACCGTGTCCAGCGCGCGCACGGCGGCTTTGGTCATCGGCAAACGCAACGGCCATTTTTCATCGCCGGTTTTCAAAAATTTATCCCATGAGTACGCGATGATCGCGTCCTCGGAGCGCGTGCGTTTTTCGTCGGCAAACATCAGCGGTTGATTGGGCACCATGCGAATCTCCGCCACCACCGATTGCGTAGCGCGCGCGATGGCCACGAGCTCCTTGCGCGCGCGCGGCACTCTGTCATCGTTGCCCCCGCCGCCGATGTACAGCAAACCGGTGGAGTGCTTCACGCGCGCGGGTTTCACAATCGTCACCCAATGCCGCCACTCGGGTCGGCTCACTTCTTTTTTGGTGAGATAGCGCTGCGAAATCATATCGAGGACAAACACCGTGGCGTTGTCCGCGCGCTGCGTTTTCACCAAACGATATTGATAAGCCGCATCCGGCTTGGCTACGTAACGATCGAGAGCGGTCTTTTTTTCCGCCGCATAAATTGTGGCAACCGTGGCGAAAAGAAAAACTGGGAGCAATCGATTCATAATGTGCCGAGAGACTAAAGCGTGCGCCCGAAGCTGCAAGCCGATTTAGCCAGCGGTTTGGCGCGAAGGATGATCACGCCGCTCGCGAGCTGGGCGGATTTTTACGCCACGATCTCCTGAATCACATGCCCGAAATCGCGCTCGAGGCGTTTGTGGCCGGGGATTTCCATGCGCTCGGGTTCGAGGCCGAGTTGATGCAGCAAAGTGGCGTGGACGTCGGTGACGTAGTGGGGATTTTCCTCGGTGTGAAAACCAATCTCGTCGGTGGTGCCGTGGGCGATGCCGCCTTTTAAGCCGCCGCCGGCCATCCATACGCTGAAGCCGTAGGGATGATGGTCGCGGCCGTTGCTACCTTGCGAGCCGGGGGTGCGGCCGAATTCGGTGGCGAACACGACGAGCGTTTCGTCGAGCATACCGCGTTGCTTGAGGTCCTTCAGCAAACCGGCGACGGGGCGATCGACTTGCATCGCCAACTCGGAGTGCTTCGCCTTCAAATTGGAATGCTGATCCCACGCACCGGCCGCGCCGCTGCCGTGCATGATTTGGATGAACCGCACGCCGCGTTCCGCAAACCGCCGCGCGGCAAGCAGTTGCTGGCCGAAGGGCTTCGTTTCTTTTTGGTCGAAGCCATAAAGTTTTTTGGTAGCCTCGGTTTCCGCATCAAAATTTACAACACCCGGCACGGAGGTCTGCATTCGGTACGCCAACTCGTACGACTTAATTCGCGCTTCGAGCGCGGCGTCGTTCGGATAATTTTTCTGGCTGTGCCGGTTCAGTCGATTGACCAATCCGAAGCCGAGCAGTTGCTCAGCGGGAGTGATGTCGCCCTCGGGGCGGGCGTAGTCGAGCGGATTCTTGGGGTCAATCTTCAGCTTCACTTCGTCGTACGCGGGGCCGAGATAATGGCCGTCGCTGCGGTCAAAATAACGCGGCCCCATGCCGATGAATTGCGGCAGATTTTCGTTCAACGTGCCGAGGCCCCAGTTCACCCACGCGCCAATCGTCGGCACGCGCGGGTCGAGCATGTGCCGGCCGGAATGAAACTGCACCTGCGCGCCGTGGTTGTCGTCGGTGGTCCACATCGAGCGGATGACCGCGAGGTCGTCGATGCACCCGCCGAGATGCGGAAACCAATCGCTCACCTCGATGCCGCTCTGGCCGTATTTTTTGAAACCCACCTGCAGCGGATACAGCTTCGTGCGCTGTTGGCCGTTGGCGTCATTCACCACCACCACACGCACTTTTTTCAACCGCTCGCGATCCATCACATATTTGAAACGCGTCTCGCCAATCGACTTCCCCGCGAGCGTGTTGAGCATCGGCTTCGGGTCAAAACTTTCCATGTGGCTCACGCCGCCGCGCATGAACAGCCAAATCACACTCTTCGCCTTCGGCGCAAAATGCGGCAAAGCATTCTCGCCACGCAGCATTGAGGACAACGCCAAGCTGCCAAAGCCCAACCCCGAACGGCCTAGAAATAATCTGCGGTTCATGTCCATCATTTATCTGACTGAAACAAAGTCGTTGTGATTCAGCAAGGCGTGAACCAGCCCGCGCCGCGCGCGCTGCGCTGGATTTGTCTTCTTCTCTTTTTTGGCTTCTGCTTCAAGTTCGCCCAGCGTCTTCAGGCATTCCTGCCGCTCGGTCGAGTCTGGTTTGCGGCCCAGCAAAATTTCAAACGCCGACTCCACAAATTCTTCGCCCTCGATTTTCTTCGCAATCAAACCCGACATCTCAATCGCCAGTTTGCTGTTCGAGAGCGCGAGCGCCTGTTGCGGCACGATGCTTTCGCTGCGGCGATAGCACTGCAAATGGTCGGCGTCGTTGAACATTTTCAGCAACTTGTCCTGCTGATCGCGCGAGTGTTTGAAGTAAAGGCTGCGGCGGCGCACGGCATCGCCGGGGTTGACGGATGGCCCGCCCATTTTTGTGTCCAGCACGCCGGCAAGATGCAGCAGACTGTCGCGCACCACTTGCGATTCCATCCGGCGCGTGTTCATGCGCCAGTAAAAATGGTTGTTGGGGTCGGCGGCCAGCGTCTTGGCATCCGCGCCGGCAGTGGTGGAGCTAAGGCGATACGCGCGCGAGGTGACGATGAGCCGGTGCAGATGCCGAAAGCTCCAGCCGGATTCCATAAACTCCGCCGCGAGGACATCGAGCAACTCCGCTTGCAAGGGCCGCTTGGCGCGCAGGCCGAAGTCGAACACCGATTCCACCAACGGCTCGCCAAAGTGCCGCAGCCAAACGTGGTTCACCGCCACGCGCGCGGTGAGCGGGTTTTTTTTCGAAGCAATCCACCGCGCCAACGCCAGTCGCCGACCGGTGCTGGTTTCCGGATACGTCGTCGGATACTGCGCCTCTTTGTGCGCGGGCGTTTCCAGCGCCTTCTTCGCCGCGCGAATGGGCGTGTAACCGCCCGCGCCCTTCGCCACCGCCGCCAGTTTCTTTTCCGCGTTAGCGATTTTTGTTTTAGCGGCCTTGACTTTTTTGGCGTCCTTGCCAGCGGCCAGTAATTCGTATTCGCCCGCCGCCTTCACCGCCTCCGCTTCGCGTTTAGCGGCCACGAGTGAGGCTGCTTTTAAGTGGCTCTTTTTGTGCCTTAAATTTTCCGCCGCAAAGATTGCCTTCAAGGAAACAACCTTCGCTTCGGCGGCGGCGAGCTTGGCGGTCAAAGTCTCCACCGAGTTGGCGGGCTTCGGCCTGGTCGTGGCATTCTTGGACTGCGCCAGCTTTACGTCCGTCGGCAGTGAGCGGATGGTGATGTCGTCAAACGCCACCGTCGCATCGAAGCCGGACAATTCCAAACGCCCGCCGGGCTTGCGGTCGGGCAGCGTGTAGGCGAGTTGGAATTTTCCGTTGAGCCACACATTCACCAAGCGGTTACGCACGGCGAAGCGCAGCGTGTACGGCGTGCCAATTTTGATGGGCTGACTGACGCGACCTTCGGCAGGATACGTGTTCACGCCACCGCGCTCGTACGCCACGTGCAGCTTCGGGCCGGGCGCGTGGGCGCTGGTGTAAACGTAATTGGCGTACTTGCGATCCGGCGTCACGTCGAAGCGAATCGTCACGGACTTGTACGTGCTACCGCCGGTGTGCGTGTAGCGGCAAGTCAGTTCAAAATCACGCGGCATCGGACGGCGCAGCACCAACCGCTCCGCATCGCGCGTGGCGGTCGTTTGATGCAGCGCGCCGTCTTGGAATTTCCAGCCCTTGCCGATGACCTCCCACAACTTGGGGTTCGCCTTGCTGAAATCATCTTTTACCTCAAACGCCGTCGCGGGTTTTTCCGGCTTGGGTTTGGGTATTGGTTTTGGATTCGGTTTTGGATTTTCCTTCGGCGCGGTCGCTGCTTTTTTCTTCGCCGCATCGAGTTCCTTTTTCGCAGCCACCACGGCGGCCTCGACCACGGCGAGGCGGTCGCGCTGCACGTAGTCACGCGTGGCTGGCGCGTAGGCGCTGATGGGTAATCGCACCGGCGCAATCTTTGGCGCGAAGCTGGACAGGACGGCGGGCACGCCGGCTTGTATCACGCGGTTGGTGTCGGGATTTTTTGGGTCACCGCGTAGGTGCAAATAGGTTTTGATGTCGAGGTGATTGTCGAACACGCGCGGGAGGCCGTCCTTTTCAAAATCGATCACGCCGGGCACGGGATCGAGGCGGGCTTGGTGCGGTTCGAAAATGGCGCGGAATCGATAGTAGTCCACGTGCGTGATGGGGTCGTATTTGTGGTCGTGGCACTTGGCGCAGTTGAGGGTGAGGCCGATAAAGGCTTTGCCGGTGTGCTCGATGGTGGCGTCCAGCCAAGTAGTGCGGTTGAAGAGATAATAATTGCGCGCGAGAAAACCCGTGGCCCGCAGCGCCTTGGGGTCTTCCGGCGCGAGCTCGTCGGCGGCAAGCATTTCCAGAATCATCTGGTCGTAGCCCTTGTCTTCGTTCAGCGATTCCACAATCCAGTCGCGCCAATGCCAGATGTGCTTTTGGCTGTTGCGAAGCTGCGCGCCGAGCCCGTACCAATCCGTGTACCGCCAAACATCCATCCAATGCCGCCCCCACCGCTCGCCGTGTTGCGGGTTTATCAAAAGCGCATCAACGATTTGATTCCACGGCCGCTTATCCGCCAACTGCGCCCGTGTCGGCGGCAGCCCGATAAGGTCGAGGTACAGCCGCCGCAACAAAATCGTCCGCTCCGCTTCCTGTTGCGTTTTCAATCCCCGCGCCGCCCGCTTGTCTTCCAGCAACACGTCGATGGGATTCCCCGCATCGCCCGGCAGCGGCATTTTTTTCGGCACCTGAAATGCCCAATGCGCGCGCGGGTCGGCCTCGGCCGGCTCCCCCTTGGGCACCGGCGCGCCGGCGGCAATCCATTCCTTAATCGCCGCGATTTCACTCTCCTTCAACGCCGCCCCCTCCGGCGGCATCCGCTCGTCCAAATCCTTCGTCGTCAAGCGATACAAAAGCTCGCTGTCCGCCGGATTGCCGGGAGCAACAATGGCATCCCCCTTCGCCCCCTTGCGAATATTCGCCGCCGTGTCGACGCGCAACCCGGACTTTTGTTTCAACGCCCCGTGGCACGCATAGCACCGCGCCTTCAACACCGGCTTGATGTCGCGCAAATAATCCGCCGCACCAGCGGTCAGCGTCATAAATAGCGCCAGTGAAATTGACCACGCCCTGTTCACGCGGACATTGTCGCTGGCACCACGCCGGTGACAATGCAAATCGCATTGTTTTGTGCGTGTTTTTCGAGTACATAATTTCGCGGAGGACGTATGGCGGATTCGGACACACCCAAACAAAACCTGCGCGAGCGCGTGCGGATCATCATTCACGAGGCGGACACGCCCGCGGGCAAGGCGTTTGATGTGGCGCTCATCGTGGCCATTCTTGGCAGCGTGGCGGTGGTGATGATGCTCACCGTGCCGAGCTTGGACTCGTGGCACGACTCGCTCTACACCGTCGAATGGGGCTTCACGATTCTGTTCACCCTCGAGTACGCGCTGCGGTTGTGGTCGGTGAATGCTCCCGCCAAATACGCGCGCAGCTATTTTGGCGTGATTGATTTGGTCGCGATTTTGCCCACATACATCAGCGCGATTTTTCCCGGGGCAAACTATTTGCTCGTCGTGCGCGCGTTGCGGGTGCTGCGCATTTTCCGGATTTTAAAACTCATCGAATATGTCCGCGGCGCCCGAACCATGATGCGCGCGCTGCGGGCGAGCTTTGCCAAAATTATGGTTTTCCTTTTGGCGATCGTCATCCTCGCCACCATCATCGGCGCGGTGATGTATTTGGTGGAAGGCCAACCCGGCACGAAATTTGAAAGTATTCCCCAAAGTATTTACTGGGCAATCGTCACCCTCACCACCGTGGGCTATGGCGACATCACCCCCGCGACACCGCTCGGTCAATTCCTCGCGGCGGTGGTGATGATTATGGGCTACAGCATCATCGCCGTGCCCACTGGAATCGTTTCTGCCGAAATGGTAAAGGCCGATGGCCCCGATGCGCCCAACACCCGCGCCTGTCCCAACTGCGGCGTGGAAGACCACCGCACCAACGCTGTCCACTGCCACGCCTGCGGGGAGACTTTGCACGCGGGGGATGTTTGATTACTTCCGCGAATTCCGCCCATAATATAAAAACCCGTCCTCCGCGCCCACCAGCAAATCGGGCACGCCGTCGCCGTTCCAATCCACCACCGTGGGACTGGTGGTGTGGCTGGAGATGTTGCGTTTGAAAATTGTGCCGCGGTTGATGAGTTTGTACATCCCTTCGCGGTCGGCCACGTTTTGCCATAGCTCGGCGTTGGGGCTGTTGGCCAGCACATCGAGGCGGCCGTCGCCGTCCCAATCGGCCACGCATAACTTGCGCCGACCACTGCCGCCGGCGGATTTGGAATTCAATCGCACATAGCCGGGGTTCGTTTCAAAAATGAGTTGCGGGGCGTGGAGCTTCAGTTGGCCGCCGCGCTTCGAGCGCGGGAAAAGCGTGAGGTAGCCTTCGTGATTGAGCATCAGCAAATCGTTGAGCCCATCGCGATTCCAATCCACGACCACCGGCGTGGTGCGCCATTGGGTAAGCAACGCCTTGCCTCGCGGCCGCATCCAGCCCCACTTCAGCGCGGGCTGCTCGCCGTGCCATTCGACGTTGATCGGTTGCGCCGCCGCGAGCTTGGGCGCTTTGCGCGTGCCGGTGTTTCGATACCAAACAATTTTGCCGAGGATGGAATTGACGACCAAATCCGGCAGCCCATCGTGATCCCAATCCGCAACCGTTTGCGTGGTGTAGCCCCACTTGCTTTCGCACGGCCCTTGGATGGAGCCGTTTTTACCGGCCATAATTCGCAGCGTTTTACCGTCGGCTTTCAACCGTTGCGGCGCGCCCCATTTGGGTCGTTCGACTTTCGGGCCGCTGAGGTTTTCGATGAAGGCGATGTAGCCGGCGGTGTTGCCGCAGATGATGTCCTCGTCGCCGTCGCCGTCCCAATCGAATCCCACCGGCGTGGACAACGCGCCAAACTTCACCTCATCCGCTTGCTGCTTAAAATAAACCGGCGGCAAAAACTGTGGCAGCCCGTCGCGCACTTTGCCGGTGTGCTCCACCAATGCCACGCGGCCGTCCTCGTCGCCCACGATTAGATCCATGTCGCCGTCGCCATCCCAATCCACCGCGCTGGGCATTATCATTTCCAAATCCATCGTAAGCGTTTTGCCGTTGTGAGTGAGCTTACGACCGGCGGCGTACTTGGGGGCCTTGCGCGTGCCGGTGTTTTCAAAATAAGTGAAGCTGTCCACAAATTCCCCGCACAACAAATCGAGGTCGCCGTCGCCATCGAAGTCCGCAAAGTTCGGCGACGGACGGCCGTACACATCCACCGCCTTGCCGCCCGCCCGCACCTTCACCGGCGCGGCGTACTTCGGCTTGGCGCTCGTGCCCTCGTTGCGCATCAAATACACAAACCCGCGCAACGGCCCGTTCGTCCATTCGCCCTTGGCGTTGTAAGCGTTGTCCCAGCCGTAATCATCCCAAATGCCCACGGCCGCGATGAGGTCCAACGCGCCGTCGCCGTCGTAGTCCACATACTTCCATTGATTCGCGCGCAGCTTGCGGTGTTTTTCCACGCGCGAGGTTGGGTAAATTTTTGTGGTTTTGGTGAGATCCGCCGACACCTCCGCGCCCGGCAAAAGAAAGCGCGGCTTGCCGTCCACCCAACACACTTGAATATTCCGCCGCGAAGCGTGCACGCGCTTGCCCGCCTTGAACACCGGCGTCTTGCTGCCGCCCGGATTTTCAAAAAACCAAATCCCGTTGTACGGCTTGCACGGACAATCCACGAGCAAGTCGAGATCGCCATCCCCATCCCAATCCACCGGCATCGGCCACGCCCACAACCCCACACCCAAATCCACCACCAGCCCGGGATGATTGTACTTGATGCGCTCGAGGTCAGCCGCATTGATGTGACCGCCGCCAAAACCAACACGGCCAAAATGCGTTTCAAAAAATGCATGGGCGGATTGTGGGGAACGGGAGAAATTTTTCAACCATCTGCGCAAATAGTGCTGCAAACGTCAGAACTGAAGGCCCATTCCGCTGCTCTTCGAAGCGGGGGCCGAGGTTGCCGTAGCGGTGGTAGTCGTTGGAGAGGCTTTGTTCTTCGACGTACCACAGCAACTCGAGGCGGCCTTCGGCGAGGATGGGAGTGTCGGCGATGTAAAGGCAGGCTTCATTGGCGGCGCGGCGGATTGCTTCGGGGACGCGGGCTGGCGTGGCGTAGCGGAGGCGGTCGAATTTTTCGACGTCGGGTTCGGGGACGACTTGGGCGAAGTCACGCCAGTCTTCCGCGCCGGGGCCGGTGATGGAGATGGTGCAGCCGATGGCGTGGGCCGCGCCGAGGCGGGCGGCGATTTCGTGTTTTGTGTCGTCGGTGTGGAGGCAAATGCAGAGGCGCTCGATGGGGCGATAGCGGCGAAGGTTGTCTTGGCCGAGCAATCGGAGGTGATCGTGTTCGGCGTTGAATTCATCGTGGGCTTGTTTGACGTAACTGCGCAAGGCGGGTTCAACCGACGGCACGCGGGTGGCGATGGCTTTTAGTTTTTCGTCCACCAAATTGCTGCCCTCGGGCTCGGAGGTCCCTTCAAAATCCATCAACTGCGCGACGTAGCTTGGGCCACCGGCTTTGATGCCGGGGCCGAAGGCGCTTTGGCCCATGCCGCCGAAGGGTTGGCGCAGCACGACGGCGCCGGTGGTGGGGCGGTTGATATATAAATTCCCGGCGCGCACGCGGCGTTGCCAATGTTCCTGTTCGCGTTCGTCGAGCGTCTCGATGCCGGAGGTGAGGCCGAAGCCGGTTTGGTGAATGAGATCGATGGCGTCGTCCAGTTTCTCGTAGCGCATCACGCTGAGCATCGGGCCGAAGAGTTCCGTGAGATGCGCGTGCGCGCCGGGCTGCACGTTCCATTTCACCGCGGGCGAGGCGAGGTGCGGATTGTCCGCGGGCAACGGCGGCACGAGCCATTGCTCGCCGGGCTCGAGCGATTCCCGCGCGCGGGCGAGGTCGCCGCTGGCCGGCTGGATGAGCGGATTCATTTTCGTGTGCAGCTCCCACGCCGAACCGACAGCGAGGCTCTCCACCGCGTCGCGCAGGCTGCACTTGAATTTGGCGTCATCAAAAACTTCCGACTCCAACAGCAACAGCGAAGTGGCCGAGCACTTCTGCCCCGCGTGGCTGAAGGCGCTGTGCAGCACATGCTTGATGGCTTGGTCGCGGTCGGCCATGGCGGTGACGATGGTGGCGTTTTTGCCGCCGGTCTCCGCGAGCAAGTTCAGCGAAGGCTTGGCGCGCAGCATCGTTTGCGCCGTCTCCGTGCCGCCGGTGAGGATGACCACGTCCACGTCATCGTGCCCCACCAAATGCTCGCCCGCCAAGCGTCCGGGGCACGGCAGCAGTTGCAACGCCTCGCGCGGCACGCCGGCTTTCCAAAAACATTCGCAGATGAGATGCGCCGGAAGCAACGTGTCCGACGCCGGCTTGAGCAGCACCGTGTTGCCCGCCGCCAACGACGCCGCCACGCCGCCGCACGGGATGGCGATGGGAAAATTCCACGGCGTCACCACCGCCACTACGCCCTTGGGCCGCGCGGTGAGGTTCGGCAAATCGTGCAGTGCCTGCGCGGTGCGCGGGTAAAACTCAGTGAAATCGATGGCCTCGGAAATTTCCGAATCGGACTCGGGCGCGAGCTTGCCGCCATCGGCCATCGCCGCGCCGATGAGGTCGGCCCGCGCTACGCGCATTTCCTGCGCGGCCTTGGCGAGGATGGCGTTGCGCTCGTTCATCGGCAACGCGCGCCAACCGGCGGGGTCCGCCTTGGCGCAGGCGACGGCGCGTTGGATGTCCTCGGCATTCGCTTGCGGAGCGCGGGCCACGATGGTGTCGGGGCGAGAGGGGTCGATGCTCTCTATGATAGTGCGCTCGGTGGTGACGGTTTCGCCGGCGATGGTCAGCGGGATGTTTGTGGCGTCATCGCCGCAGAGCGGTTTCCATTTGGCGATGATGGACTCGACCCACTCGGTGTGTTGCGGCAGTGAAAAATCGGTGTCCGGCTCGTTGGTGAATTCGCGCCAATCGTCGGCGAGCTTGGGCGGGTGGCGAGGTTGGCGGCGGTCTTGCTGGCGATTGGGATGGTTGGGCAAAGCCTCGATGCGGTGCACGGATTCCATGAACATTTTTTCGAGGTGCACCCATTCAGGGTCGTCAACACTGATGTGGAAGGCGTGCCGCAGGAAATTATCGGGGCCGGTGTTTTCGTCCAGTCGGCGAATGAGGTAACCGATCGCGTTGATGAATTCCTCATCGCGGCAGGCAGGCGCGTAGAGCAGAATGTTTTCCGCGTGCTTGGCCAAGGCGCGGCGTTGATGTCTGGCCATGCCCTCGAGCATCTCCAGCCGCACGCGGTGAATCGCGCCGTGGTCCTGCGCGAGGAGCAAGCCGTACGCGATGTCGAAAAGATTATGCGACGCGATGCCGGGGCGAACGGCTGCGATGTTTTCCTCGCACATCGCCTCGTGCAACATCCGTTTGAAATTGGCGTCGGTGTCAATCTTCACGCTGAAGGGCGCTTGCGGCCAGCCGCCGATGGCGGCCTCGATACGTTCCATTTCCATGTTGGCGCCCTTGACCAGCCGCAGCCGAATGGGCGCACCGCCGCCCGCCACGCGCGCGCGGGCCCACGCGTTGAGCTGCTGCTGCACGGCGTGGGCGTCGGGAGGTACGCCTGCAACACGATGCCGGCGCTGACGTTTTCCATGCCGTCGCGGTCGAGCGTTTGCATAAAGGCGGCGGCGGTGAGGTGCATGTCGCGGTATTCCTCCATGTCGAGGTAAACAAATTTCGCCACGCGGTCGCCATTGGGGCGGGTGAAAATTTGGTCGGCGCCGGCGCGAAAAAGTTTTTCCAATCGTTCGCACAAAACGGCGACCGTGTGCTCGCGAGCGAGCGGGGAGACTTGCGAATAGAGCGTGGAAATTTTCACCGACACCACTTCCACCTCGGGCAAGGCGAGCGTGGCGAGGTATTGCTCAAGGCGTTGGGCGGCCTCGGTTTCGCCGAGCACGGCTTCGCCAAGGAGATTGACGTTCATGCGCAAGCCCTCGGCGTGGCGGCGGCGGAGGTGCGCGATGAGCGGCGGATGCTCGGCGCGCAGGATGACATTGGCGGTGTCCATCCGAATCTTGCGGCGCGCAAGCGGGAAGGCCACGAACGCCACAAGCTGCCCGATGCGGCGGAGGATTTGCAGGCCGAGTTTATCGAACGCGCCGAAGAATCGCGGGATGCCGCGCGTCTCGAGCAGATGCTGAAACTGGCTGATGCCGCGCGAGGCCGAGCGCGCTCGGAAGGCTTGGTCGGTGAGCTGGGCGACCGTCACCTTGTCCGGCGGATGCTCGAGCATACCGGAAAGCTCATCGAGCTGCGCCTGTTCCGCGGGCGTGATGAGCGTGACGGCGGTGGTCTGCAGCGCCCGCGCCAACGCCACGGCGCGCACCTCGAGCGGTTGCTTTACCGAAGCCATTTTGGCTAGGGCCGGATTCGCCTGCCGGGGTTCATGGTTTAAATTCCCAATTCTATTTTCGCTTCACCGAATTTTGCGATGGCGAATTCCAAGTCTTCCCTCGTGTGCGCCGCGGAAATTTGTGTTCGGATGCGCGCCTTGCCTTTCGGCACGACCGGGAAGGAAAAGCCGATGACGTAAATGCCTTTGTCGAGCATGGCATCGGCGAACTGGCTGGCCAGCGCGGCGTCGCCGAGCATGATGGGCGTGATGGGATGCGTGCCCTCGAGGATGTGAAAACCGCTGCCGGCCATTTGGTCGCGGAAAAATTTTGTGTTGGCCTCGAGGCGGTCGCGCAACTCGGTGGAGGCGTTGAGCAAATCGATGGCCTTGATGGAAGCAGCGACGATGCTGGGAGCGACGGTGTTGGAAAAAAGATAGGGGCGCGAGCGTTGGCGGAGGTACTCGATGATTTCCGCGCGGCCGCTGGTGTAGCCGCCGCTGGCGCCGCCGAGGGCTTTGCCGAGCGTGCCGGTGAGAATATCGATGCGGCCCATCACGTCGTGATGCTCGTGCGTGCCGCGACCGCGCGCGCCCATGAAGCCGACGGCGTGGGAGTCATCGACCATCACCAGCGCGCCGTGCTCATCGGCGAGGTCGCAGATGGCGGGGAGGTTGGCGAGATAACCGTCCATCGAAAACACGCCGTCGGTGACGATCAAAATGCGGCGCGAACCCTTGGCCTCGGCGAGTTGCGCGGCGAGGTCGGCCATGTCGTTGTTCTTGTAGCGGAAGCGCTTGGCCTTGCAGAGGCGCACGCCGTCGATGATGGAGGCGTGGTTGAGTTCGTCGGAAATGACGGCGTCCTCGGGGCCGAGCAGCGTCTCGAACAACCCGCCGTTGGCGTCAAAGCAGGACGTGTAAAGAATCGTGTCCTCGGTGCCCAGAAACTCGGAGAGCTTTTCCTCGAGTTGCTTGTGGATTTTTTGCGTGCCGCAAATGAACCGTACGCTGGCGAGGCCGTAGCCCCATTTGTCGAGCGCCTCGTGCGCGGCGGCGATGACCTCCGGATGGCTCGCGAGGCCGAGGTAATTATTGGCGCACATGTTCAGCACCGGCGCATCGCGCCCCACGCCCACGCGCGCGGCTTGCGGCGTGTCGATGACGCGCTCGCCTTTGTACAAACCGGCCGCTCGGATTTCGTCCAGCTCGGATTGCAGCTGCGTCTTTAGGTTGCCGTACATTCTACCATTCCAAAATCACTTTGCCGCTTTCGCCGCTCAATCCAATTTTGAAGCCTTCCTCAAAATCGGTGTACTTAAACCGGTGCGTAATCACCGGCGCGATGTCGAGGCCGCTTTGGAGCATCACGGTCATCTTATACCACGTCTCGTACATCTCGCGTCCGTAGATGCCCTTGATGGTCAGCATATTAAAAACCACCTTGTTCCAATCGATGGCCATTTCCTTTTCCGGAATACCGAGCATCGCGATCTTGCCGCCGTGGCACATATTGGCGAGCATATCGTTGAACGCGCTCGGGTTGCCGCTCATCTCAAGGCCCACGTCGAAGCCTTCGTCCATGCCCAGCTCGGCCTGCACGTCGGCGAGCTTTTCGCTGGCCACATTCACCGCGCGCGTCACGTTCATTTTCTTGGCCAACTCAAGCCGATACGGATTCACATCGGTGATGACCACGTGCCGCGCGCCGGCGTGCCGCACGATGGCCGCGCACATAATGCCAATCGGCCCCGCGCCGGTTATCAAAACATCCTCGCCCAACACATCAAAACTCAGCGCCGAGTGCACCGCATTGCCGAAGGGATCGAAGATGGACGCCACCTCGCGGTTGATGTCCGGCTCATGCACCCACACATTGGTTTGCGGCAGCGAAATCAATTCCGCAAACGCCCCCGGCCGCGTGACGCCGATGCCCGCCGTGTCATTGCACAAATGCCGCCGCCCCGCCATGCAGTTGCGGCAATGCCCGCACACCACGTGGCCCTCGCCACTGACGATTTCGCCCACGCTGAAATCCTTCACATCGCTGCCGATCTCCACAATCTCGCCCACAAACTCGTGCCCCACCACCAGCGGCACCGGCACCGTTTTGCGGGCCCAATCGTCCCACTTATAAATGTGCAGGTCCGTGCCGCAAATGCCCGTGCGATCCACCTTGATGAGCACATCCCGGGCGGCCACCGTGGGCTCCGGCACATCCTCGAGCCACAACCCGGGGGCGTCCTCGCGTTTTACCAATGCTTGCATGCGCGTGCTGTAGCAGAAGCATCCCGCGTTTGAACCCCTGCGTCACGTCCTAATATTCAACTCTCCCCAAGGTCATCTCGTTCCAGCCGAAGTTGGGGATTATCAGCCCACAGGCTCATCACCAGGAGAATGGCGGGCACGACGGCAGAGAGGATGAGAACCAACTCGTAGCTTTTTGTCACACCGAAGCACCAACCAAAGCTGAGCGGCCCGAGGCCACTGAAGACAACCGTCCAAGCCATGTTCATTCCACTGATGGCGCCAGGTGGAGGCGTCCAAAAAAACGCGGGAAGACAATCCCAGAAAGACTAACAAACCCGCCGCTGGCTATGCCACTGCCAAGCGTGTAAGCAGCCAGCCCGAGGGGGCGATCCAAAAACAGCAGGCCCATGGGAGCCAACATGGACCCAAGGTTCATTACCAACAGCAGCCACTTCAACCGCAGTTGCGAGTTGATGGCCCCAAAAAGAAGATTGGTAGTGACGCTGACAACCGCGATGGGGATGAAGAGCTGGAGAATCTGCGGGCGCGCCAAGCCCATCTCCGTGCCCAGAGAAATGATGTGAAAGGTGACCGCAGTTCCATAAAATCCGACCTGACAAAATGTGAGATTAAAAATCCAGAACGAGTATGTGCGCACCGCCTCGTCTCGCGTGAACTCGCGGTGAATCTGCATGTCGGGGTTCTGGTGAACACTCTCGCCAATGGGGCCGCCATCCATTCGTAAGCCGATTTCCTCGGCGTGTCACGAAAAAGCAGCCATGCGAGCGGCGCCATCACAACGATGCAGGCCACCCCCATCAGCAGCCATGCCCCCTCGGTGGTGAAACGCCTCTGGAGCGCGTCGAGCACGGTCGGCGCAATGGAGTAGCCGAAGGCGACCAGCACGCCGCTGATGGCGGTGGCCAAGCCACGCCTATGATCGAACCATTTGCCAATGGCGTTACGACAGACCAGTGAGAGCACCCCTTGTCCCGCGGCGCGCACCATGTAAAAACCGAGGGTAATAGCCGCGAATACCGCCGCCACGCGCGCTGCGGCCGGAAGATCGGCGGCAAGTGTTCGGGCAAAGTGCGTCGTGGCGGCGAGATAAAACAGGATCAACCCCAGCGCGGCGGCAGCAACCACGCCCATACGACGTTCGCCCATGCTATCCAGCGCGCGTCCCAGCCGAGGCAACGTCAATCCACTGGCCACGGTCCCCACGCAATACGCAAAGCTGAGCTGCAAACGCGTGAGCCCAAGCTTTTCCATCAACACCTCGGTGAAGACGCTGAAGCCCATTGTCTGTCCCGGGATGCTGAAAAGCGCACCCAACGTAGCCGCAAACACGATGACCCATCCGTAAAAAAACGGGCACGCCGCCGGCGAGAACGGCACGCGCGCAT
This sequence comes from uncultured Verrucomicrobiae bacterium, assembly GCA_937775205.1. Lineage (GTDB taxonomy): Bacteria > Verrucomicrobiota > Verrucomicrobiia > Limisphaerales > UBA1100 > JACNJL01. The sequence goes on from CALKBX010000015.1 coordinate 22,675, forward strand.
CCCAGATGCTGCGCGGGCGCGGCGGCGTTTTATTCTGGTCATCGATTTCCGGCACGAAGGCGAAAGCACTGCACGACACGCACGCCCATGCAAGCCCGATGATGCCCCTACTTGCCAATCCACCCACGCGCGTTACCATCGGCCCATGCAACGCACCCCGCTCCTCGCGGCCCTGATGGCCTTCTCCTTAAACGCGACGCCCGTGCCACAACCGCCCGCGCAAGCACTCAAGGCGTTTCAAACTGAGAAGGGCGTGC
>CALKBX010000016.1 GCA_937775205.1 uncultured Verrucomicrobiae bacterium
GGGGTGACCGACCGGACTCGAACCGGCGACATCCAGAATCACAATCTGGGACTCTACCAACTGAGCTACGACCACCGTTGGAGAGGGAACCTTACCGGCCTTTGGCCGGTCGGTCAATTTTCAAATTGAAACTTAGCCCATGCCCTCTGTTCACAATTCCGCGTGGACACTTGGGCGGGTGCTCACGATGATGGGCGGGTGAACCGTGTTAAATTACTTCCCGAACAGGTGGCGAATCAGATCGCGGCGGGCGAGGTGGTGGAACGGCCGGCGAGTGTGGTGAAGGAGTTGGTGGAGAATGCGCTGGATGCGGGGGCGCGGAAGATCACGGTGGAGGTGAAGGCGGGCGGGCGCAGTTTGATTCGGGTGACGGATGATGGGCACGGAATGAGCCGGGATGATGCGTTGATGAGCCTGGAGCGGCACGCAACGAGTAAGATTACGCGCGCGGAGGATTTGGCGTCGATTGCCACGATGGGTTTTCGCGGGGAGGCGGTGCCGAGTATCGCGAGTGTGAGCCGTTTTGTGCTGACCTCGCGCTTGGCGGAGGCGGAGGGCGGCACGGAGATTGTCGTGAACGGCGGCAAGATGATGGCGGTGAAGGAAACCGGCGCGGCGGTGGGCACGGCGGTGGAGGTGCGGTCGCTGTTTTACAATCTGCCGGCGCGGCGGAAATTTTTGCGCACGGAAGAAACCGAACGCGCACACGTGCAGCGGATGCTGACGCTGATGGCTCTGGCGCATCCGGAGGTGGCGTTCACGCTGCGGCACGATGACCGCGAGGTGTGGCGGCTGTTGGCGGAGAGCGGTACGGGCGCGGCGGCACTGGAACGGCGGCTGCGCGCGTTGTGGGGCGAGGGGCTGCGCTTGATTGAAATCGACTGCGCAGGCGAGCTGGCACGGCGACCGTTTGATGCGGACGATGCCCCGACGAAGGCGTGCCGCGTGTGGGGCTTCATCGGCGCGCCGGGCGTGAGCCGCAGTAATCGCGAGCATCAGCACGTATTTGTAAACCAACGCCCCATCGACAACGTCGGCCTCGGCATGGCGCTGCGCGAGGGTTATCACACGGCGTTGATGAAGGGGAAATATCCGGTGTGCTGTTTGTTCCTCGAAATCGAACCGGGCGAGGTCGACGTGAACATTCACCCCGCCAAGCGCGAAGTAAAATTTCACCGCGAGCGGGAGGTTCGGAAGTTTGTGGCAGATGCGGTGAGCGAAGGGCTTGCGAGTTTTCACTCGCAGGAGTTAGGAGTCAGAAGTCAGGAGATAGAATCTGCCGTTTCGGGAGATTTTGGGTTGGAGGCCACGGATGTGTCGGCGGAACCGTTAGTGGAACAGAAGCCACTGGACATGGGCTTCGCCACCCCACCCTCCCCCATTCACAAAGAAGACGCCCACCCCTCGTCCCTCAACCCTCAACCCATCAACCCTCAACCACAACCGGCGCAGCCGCTGCTCAAAGTGCCGCTGCGCAATCCTCGGCGTCGTTGGCAAACTTTACGTCGTACTGGAGTCCGACCGCGGGCTGGTGCTCATGGACCAGCACGCGGCGCACGAGCGGGTGTTGTACGAGCAATTGCTGGAACAAATGCAGCGCGAGGAAACGGCTTCGCAAAAATTGCTGCTGCCGGAGACAGTAGAATTGTCGGCAACCGATGCGCAGTTTGTGGCGGAACAAGTGGAAACGCTCAGCCGCCTTGGCGTGGGCATCAGCGCGTTTGGCGAGCGCACCTTTCTGCTCGATGCGCTGCCGCCCTTCGTGAAAGTGAAGGACACGAAAAACTTTGTTCTTTCATTGATCGACGAACTCAAGTCCGTCGGCCAAGGCGTAAACTCGATGCGCCTCGGCGAAGCGATGGTGATCATGACCGTCTGCCGCCAAGCCATCAAAGCCAACGACGCCCTCGCCGGGCCGGAGCTGGAAAAGTTGCTCGAAGATTTGCGCCACTGCACGATGCCCTACACCTGCCCGCACGGTCGACCGACTTTGATTGAGATGAGCTATCCGGAGTTAGAGAAAAAATTTGGGCGGACGGTTTGACTCAAGATCGAGCCAAAGCTGCCGATAGTACAGTAAGTGTTCACCGTCGCGAAGGATCGCGGCGGGCCGGAATCATGGATGATGGAATTCCCGGGGATAGCTTCGGTATCGCATTCGGCGCAGCAATTGCGCGGGAATGCTTTGGCGCGGCTGGAATTTTCCGTGCGATCCGCGGGCCTCTCGGCGGTGGATTCGCAGGTGCAGCAGCTCACGGCGCGGCACGAGGCGCAGTTGGCGCGGATGATGGAGCGTATGGATGACGAAATGGCGGGGACTTTGCTGGATTTAGTGGGTTAAACGCGCAGGTTTTGGAGGAAGTTCACCAATAGCATTTTTCTTCACATTTTCGCTTGCAATGCCTTGTGGGAGGCGTATCTTCCCCGTCCGCCTGACTTTTGTGAGTGCAAAAGTCGCAAGGGCGGCCACGAAATGTTAACACGTTATTAACCAAATTCCTGCGGAACAGGGCGCGTTTTTTCCCTGAAAATCGCAGGTATTCTAAAGCCGACCCCTTCGGGGTGGGTTATCCAAAAGAGGAAACTACCAATGCTGACGATGGAAGAAGCCATGAAGCAAAGCACAATAAGCTTTGTTGAGGGCGAAATTATTGAGGGTGAAGTCATCGAGATTCGATCCAAGGAAGTGCTCGTAAATATCAATTTTAAGAGCGAGGGATCGGTGTCGTTGAATGAATTTGACGAGGACAACCAGCCGGCGGTGGGCGACAAGATTGAGGTGCTCATCGAGGTGCTCGAAAACCGCGACGGCATGGTGGAACTCAGCCACGAACGCGCGGAGTTCAAAAAGAACTGGGACAAAATCAATTCCATTTGCGAGGAAGGCGGCGTCATCACCGGCCGCATCAAGGAAATTGTGAAGGGTGGCCTCATCGTCAATATCGGAGTGGAGGCGTTCCTGCCCAGTTCGCAGGTGGACATCGTGCCGCCCAAAGATCTCAAGGCGTTGGTCGGCCAAAAGTATGAATTCAAAATCGTGAAGCTCAACATGGAGCGGCAGAACATCGTGCTCAGCCGCCGTGAGTTGATCGAAGAGGAACGCTCCGCCAAACGCGCGGAGATGCTCAGCCACATGACCCCCGGCGACGTCCGCAAGGGCGTGGTGAAAAACATCACCGACTTCGGCGCGTTCATCGACCTCGACGGTCTCGACGGCTTGCTGCACATCACCGACATGAGCTGGGGCCGCATCAATCACCCGAGCGAAATGGTAACCGTCGGCGAAGAGCTGAACGTGGTGGTGCTGGACATCAACAAGGAAAAGGAGCGCGTCTCCCTCGGCCTCAAGCAGAAATCCCAAAATCCGTGGGAACTCATCGAGAGCAAGTATCCGGTCAACACCACCATCAAGGGCAAAGTGGTCAACCTCGTTTCCTACGGCGCCTTCGTGGAGCTCGAGCCGGGCGTGGAAGGCCTCGTGCACGTCACCGAACTTTCGTGGACCAAAAAACACACCAAACCTTCCGAGGTATTGGAGAAAGGCCAGGAGATCGAGGCGATGGTGCTGGGCGTCAACAAGGACGAGCAGAAAATCAGCCTCGGCATTCGCCAGCTCGACGACAACCCGTGGGATGCCGCCGGCGACAAGTACAGCCCCGGCACCACCGTGAAGGGCAAGGTCCGCAACCTCACCAGCTACGGCGCGTTTGTGGAACTCGAGGAAGGCCTCGACGGCATGATCCACGTGAGCGACCTCTCCTGGACCCGCAAAATCAATCACCCCTCCGAGCTCCTCAAGAAGGGCGACGAAATCGAAGCCCGCGTGCTCGAAGTAGACCGCGAAAACCAGCGCATCTCAATCGGCATCAAACAGCTCGGCGACGATCCGTGGGATCAGATCGATACCGTTTACAAAGTGGGCGATCTGGTCACCGGCAAGGTCTCCAAGCTCGCCAGCTTCGGCGCGTTTGTGGGGCTAGAAAATGAAATGGACGGGCTCGTGCACATTTCGCAAATCAGCGAAGATCGCGTGGAAAAAATCAAGGACGCACTCGAGGTCGGCCAGGAAGTCAAAGCGCGCGTTATTAAAATCGACAAGAGCGACCGCCGCATCGGCCTCTCCATCAAAGCCGCCGAGTACGACGAGGAACAGCTCAAGCGCGAAGCCGAGCAACTGGACCAACTCAAACCCGGCGAAGATCTCGTGGCCCTCGAACACGCCTTCGACGCCGCCGAGCTCACGCCCGCCGAAGATGCTGTCGAGGTGGAAACCCCAGCCAAAGAAGCCCCCAAAGAGGAGGCCGCAGCTGAGCCTGAAGAAAAGGCAACCGAGCCGGAAGCCGAGCCCGAAGAAAAGACAGCCGAGTAAATCATCCGTCATCAACCAAAAATGGCGGGCCGAAAAGCCCGCCTTTTTTGTTGCAGACGACCACATCCCCAAAAACAATCCGATGAAGACAAACCTGATACTGGGCACCGCCCTATTGGTAATCGCCGGCAACCTGAACGCCGCCGACCTCCGCGTGAATGGCGGCTTCCTACCCGGCGGCATCATTGACGACCGCAAGTTGATCTCCGAAATCAACCTCAAAACAATCGAGCTGCGCGGCGCCAAGGATGGCGTCAAATCCGCCGAATTGCTCAAGCAACTCAAAAAGTTGGATCGCAAGAAATGCGACATCCAACTCGTCCCCGCCGGCAAGCAACGCCTCACCGCCGCCGAAACCGCAGCGCGTACCCGCAAAGGCGTGCTCGTCGTTTCCGGCCTTTATAAATGCAAGCGCTGCCCCAACTGGCACAGCGGCGCCGCCAGCGGTTTCATGCTCACCGCGGACGGCGTGTTTTGCACCAGCTACCACGTGGTGGATAATCCCGATAACGACATCCTCGTCATCATGACCGGCGATGGTCGTATGGCACCCGTGGTGGAAGTGCTCGCCGCCGACAAGACCGCCGACATTGCAATCCTCCGCGCCAAAGGCAAAGGCTTCACCGCCCTGCCCGTCTCCACCGAGGCCCCGCTCGGCGGCAAGGTGCGCGTCTTCAGCCATCCCGACCGCCACTTTTATGTGCTCAGCGAAGGCATCATCTCACGAAAATATCTGGACACCCCCCGCAACGGCGGACGCCGCCAAATGTTTTCCATCACCGCCGACTTCGCCAAAGGCTCCAGCGGCGCGCCCGTGTTCAACGAATTCGGCGCCGTCATCGGCAGCGTGAACAACACCCAAAGCACCTATTACAGCGTGAAAAACGGCGTGAAAGACAACCTGCAAATGGTCTTCAAAAACACCGTCTCCATGCAGCACCTCTTGAATTTGATACAACCAAAAAAGAAATGAAAACCGTTAAAGAAATCGAAGCCGCCATCAAGGACCTCCCGCGAGAGGAGTTTATGTCTCTCGCCAACATCATCGCCGCCCACCAAGCCACGCTCTGGGAGGAAGAAGACAACACCGACACTGACACCGACAACGCCGACTCACTGGAATTCCTCTGCGAAGGCGAAGAAGAAACCGACGAGGAACACGAGCACGAAGCCGAACTGGAGTACGCAGAATTCTAAATTCTGAATTCTGTCTTCTGACTCCTCAAAAAAAACGCCTTGTCCCGCACGCGCCCCTCGGCGTTAATGCCGCCCGCATGAGCATCTTGGATGAACTGCAATGGCGCGGGTTGATTAACGACTGCACCGATACCGAGGCCTTGACCGAGCGACTTGGCAATGGGCCAACTGTGCTCTATTGCGGATTCGATCCCACCGCCGACAGTTTGCACGTCGGCAACCTCGTGCCATTGATTGCACTGCGCCGTTTTCAAAATCTTGGCCACATTCCCATCGCCCTTGCCGGCGGAGCCACCGGTGCCATTGGCGATCCCAGCGGCAAATCCGCCGAGCGCAATCTGCTCACGCCTGAATTGCTCGCCGGCAACATCGCCACGGTAAAAACGCAACTCACCAAGTTGCTCGATTTTGAGTCCACCGAAAGCCCCGCCCAACTGCTCGACAACGCCGACTGGACGCGCTCCGTCACGCTGCTCGATTTCCTGCGCGACATCGGCAAGCATTTCACCGTCAACACAATGGTCGCCAAAGAAAGCGTCCGCGCCCGAATGGAAGACCGCGATGCCGGCATCAGCTACACCGAATTTTCGTACATGCTTTTGCAGGCATTCGATTTTTATCACCTCAAAAACGCGCACGACTGCGACCTCCAAATCGGCGGCAGCGATCAATGGGGCAACATCACCGCCGGCATCGACCTCACCCGCCGCAAACTTTCCAAGACCGTTTACGGCCTCACTCTGCCGCTCATCACCAATGCCGACGGCACCAAGTTCGGCAAGTCCGAGGCCGGCGCCGTATGGCTCGATCCCGCACGCACGAGTGTTTACAAATTCTACCAATTCTGGATCCGCACCGACGACCGCGACGTCGTGCGTTATCTCAAATATTTCACCTTCCTCCCCAAAGAAGAAATTGACGCGCTCGAAAAACAGCACGAAGAAAACCCCGGCGCCCGCGCCACGCACACCGCGCTGGCCATTGCGATGACTAACCTCATCCACGGCGAAGCCGCCACCGCAGAAGCCCAGCAAGCCAGTAAGATTTTATTTGGCGGCGGCCTCGAAGGCATCACCGAAAACACCTTCAACGAAATCGTCGGCGAAGTCCCCACCGTCGAAATCGAAAAAGGCAAACTCCAAGGCAACGAAAGCGAAGGCATCCCCATCCTCGAGCTCTTCGTCACCGCCGGTCTCTGCCCCTCCAACGGCCAAGCTCGCAAAGACCTCCAAGGGGGAGGGTTAAATTTAAACAACGAACGCCAGTCGGACCCCCAACACAAAGTCACCACGGATGCCCTCCTCTTTGGAAAACATTTGTTGCTGAGGAAAGGGAAGCGGAATTACACGGTCGTCACCGCCAAGTAATTTAGTTTACCACCACCCCAACCATTTCCAATACGGCAACCCCACGCCCAGCCAAACCGCGAGGTGGAAAATCGAAACCGCCAGCCCCACCTTAAACCATCGGCCCACCGGCACGTAGCCGAATCCGGAATAAATCACCACCGGCCCTGTGGAATAATTGGTGAGGCAACCGCACAGGTTTGAGAAATACGCGAGCAGCGCGACCATCAACATCCCCGGCACGCCCAGCGCCAGCGCCACAGCGAGGAATGCCGCCACCATCGCCGTGATATGGCCGGTCAACATCGAGAAGCCGTACATCGAATAAAAATATACCAACGCCAACACCACTGCCGTGGCCAGCATCCCCATCCCCGCCGCTTGCACTTGGCCCTGCATCGCGGCGGCGAACCACGCGATGAAGCCCGTCGCCTTCAGCGCGCCCGCCATCGATACCATCCCGCCCAGCCACACGAAAGCGTCCCACGCCTCGCGGTTGCCCGTGATGTCCTCCCATTTCTCCGCGCCGCTCAGCAGTAAAATCAAAACGCCCAGCAATGCCACCACGCCCGTGTGTATCCCGTGCAGCCATTTGCTCGTGGCCCACAGCACCAGCAACAGCACAAACACGCCGAGCATAATTTTCTCATTGCGCGACCACGCGCCCATCGCGCGCAACTGTTCGCGGGCACTGTCGCGCGCCGCACTGGCATCCTGCATTTTCGGCCGGAGCAGTTTATGCAAAAACCACGGCATCAAAAGCAGACACACCAACCCCGGCACAATGCTGCCCTTGAGCCACGTCATCCAGCCAAACTCAAACCCCGCGTCCGAGGCCGCCGCGCTCACCAAACCGTTCGCTGCCATTCCTGTGAGAAACATCGCCGCCGTGATGAGGTTCACGTGCGCGCCGTTGAGCATCAAATATTCGCCCGCGAGTTTTGGATCGCCATCGGGTTTCGAGCCGAGCGCGCGCGCTAGAGAATTCACAATCGGCGCCATCACGCCGCCGCCGCGCGCGGTGTTCGAGGGAATGGCCGGCCCCAAAATCAACTCCGCCAACGCGGTTGCGTAGCCGAGCCCCAGTGTGGTTTTGCCGAACTTCACCACGCACCCCAACGCAATCCGCCGCCCCAACCCTGTGCGAATCATCGCGCCCGCAATAAAAAACGCCGCCACCACCAGCCACACCGTGGTGTTGCCGTAGCCACTGAGCGCTGCGGCAAAAGATTCTTTGGAGGATTCGCCAAGCGTTTGGGTAGCCGCAAGCGTGACAATCGCGATGAGCACCGCCGGCCCCATCGGAATCGGCCGCAGAATGAAGCTCAAAATCGTGGCAAAGAAAACCGCGAACACCCGCCAGCCTTCGATCGACAATCCCGCTGGCGCAGGCAGCCACCACAAAATCAGCCCCACCAAAAAACAAACCGCCAGCTTGATGTAATCAATGCCCTGCTCTGCTTTTGGTTTGTCCGCCACGCCGCTGTTGCTTTAAAGGAACAAACGGCATTCGCCAAGCTTTGTTGGTAGGGACACGCGAAGCGCGTCCCTACCGGCACAAATCTTTCATTGCGTCTTTGATGTTTGCGAAGGCAAACTCATAGCCTTCCTCTTCCAACCGGCGCGAAACACAATATCGACCGTACAACACCAATTCCGGATCCGTGCGCAGCAGCCAATGCGCGCCGAAACGGACCATCAATTCCGTGGCCGGCAAACCGATGGGCATCCCGATGCCGCGCCGCAGTTCACGCATAAACTCAGTATGCGAAACCGGATTGGGCGCGCTGGCGATGTACGCGCCCTGCATCGAATCATTGACAATGGCGCGGACAATGAGGCGCGTCATGTCGTCGATGTGCAGCCAACTAATGCCCTGCCGACCGTGCCCCACGCGTCCACCCAAGCCGCAGCAGGCGATCATTCGCATTTTGGGAAACGCTCCGCCTTGCGCGCCCAGCACAAAACTGGTTCGCAAAATCACCTGCCGCATTTCCGGCAACACCGCCTCGGCGAAAGCTGCCTCCCACGCCTTGCCCACGATGGGCGCGAGGCCAAAGCCGAAGGCCGAGTCCTCATCGCACACCGCCTCAGGTGGATCGCCGTAAATGTGCGCCGTGGCCATTTGCACCCAAACCGGCGGCGACGTTTTCAAACCGCGCACCGCCTCGCCCAACACGAGCGTGGCTTCCACCCGCGAGCGGAGAATTTCGTCGCAGTGATCGGGCGTCTTGATGCAGTCCACAGTGCGACCGGCGAGATTTACCAACGCCGCCGCGCCCTCGAGATGATGCGCCCAATCACCGACCGTGCGGCCATCCCAAACCGCGTGCGCCCACGAGCCGCGCTTTTCAGGAATGTGCCGGGAGAGCAGCACCACCTCGCAGCCGAGATCAACAAGATGCTGCGCGAGGTTAGAGCCGATGAAGCCCGTGCCGCCGGCGATGACGACTTTGCCAATTGAGGTTTTGGTTTCCATTGTTGTTTTCATTTGCTTTGATGGTAGGGCGGTTCCTCCGAAACTGCCGTGGCGCGTTGCCTATTTTACCAAGCCCGATTTCCTCAGACGCTCTAAAGATGCCTTGCGAAATTGCTGCCGCTCTTCTTCGGACGGTATCTGAAAAGTCGGCCCCGTGGGCGGGCAACCTCTCGCCGCCCAAAGGCGTTTTAATTGGGCTTGAATTTCTGGGGGTAAGGATTCCAGACTGCGCTTTGGTGAATTGGTCGCGCTTAATGGCATCGTCGTCACCGTACCTTGATATTTCGCTTTCGTCAAGGGGTCGCCCCTTCTCCAGCCTTTCCCCCAACAGCATTTACACCAGAGCCGGTGAGGCGTAGGCTGATGGGCATGAAGCAGATTCTCTTGATGATTGCGGTGGTGGCGTTGGTTGGGTGTGGGAAGAAAACCACTCCGTCGGAACCTGTAACCAATGCCGAACCCAAGGCCGGTAGGGACCAAGCCAACCCCTCCCAAAGCCTTCACCAATACGTTGGGCATGGTGTTCAAGCCCGTGCCGGGGACGGAGGTTGCGTTTTGCATTTGGGAAACGCGGGTGAAGGATTATGCGGCGTACGCGGCGGCGAATCCCGGGGTGGATGGGAATTGGAAGAAGCCCGGGTTCAAGCAGGAGGACACGCATCCGGTGGTGAAGGTGAGCTGGAATGATGCGCAGGCGTTTTGTGAGTGGTTGACGAAGAAGGAGATGGCGGAAGGGAAAATCAAGGCGGGGCAGAAGTACCGATTGCCTACGGATGCGGAGTGGAGCGTGGCGGTGGGGTTAGGCAAGGAAGTGGGAGACACGCCCGAGGCGAAGGATGGGGGCATCAAAGATGTTTACCCGTGGGGTAAAGAGTGGCCACCGGCTGTGGGGGCGGGGAATTATTCTAGATTACTGAAGGTGGACAATTTTGACCGCACCGCGCCAGTAGGTAGCTTTTCGGCGAACCAGTTTGGCCTCCACGATATGGGCGGCAACGTATGGGAATGGTGCGAGGACAAGTACAGCCCAACCAGCTCGTACCGTGTGTTGCGCGGTGCGTCTTGGAACTACATCAGTCCCGTCAACCTGTTGTCGTCCTACCGCTACTACTTCGGCACTCCCGATTATCGCTTCTTCAACTTCGGCTTTCGGTGTGTGTTGGTGGGTGGTTCCGGTGGGTGAGGTTGGCTTCGTTACCTTATGGCCTTGCCCCCTTGAACCTTAGTGCTTGAACCTCAACCCTTCAAGGCGAGCAAAGCGAGGCTTCGAAAATTTTTCGCCTTCCTCTGCGAATCTCTGTGCCTCTGCGTCCTCTGCGTTTAAGCGAACAACTATTTGGAACGCAGAGGGGGAACGCTCAATTATCAATGATCAAGGAAACCCGAAATCCCAATGACCAATACGGAGGCCATTTTTGGGGCTTGGGCATTCCTTGGGATTTGGTCATTGGGCCTTGGTCATTAAAGATTGGTCATTTCCTTTTCCCGTCATTCCAACACTTCCCGCTTGTCCCCTCCCCTCCTCTTGTCTAGCTTCCGGCAAATGCTTGTACGCGACCAACCTATTGCTAACACTGCCGAGGCCGTGACTTTAACTGAACCGATGAAACTGACCGGTCATCCCGACCATTTCGCCGCGCGCCATATTGGGCCGGACGCCGCCGAGGCGCGGGCGATGCTCGAAGTACTGGGGGCGGATTCGCTGGAGGGGTTTATTGATTCCGTAGTGCCGGCGGCGATTCGCAGTGAGCGGCCTTTGAACCTCCCCCCTGCCCTTTCGGAGCACGAGGCGTTGGCGGCGTTGAAGCGGATTATTTCTGCCAACAAACCGTTTCGCAGTTATCTTGGGATGGGCTTTCATAATTGCCTCGTGCCGCCGGCCATTCAGCGGAACTTGCTTGAGAACCCCGGTTGGTACACGCAGTACACGCCGTATCAGGCGGAGATTTCGCAGGGGCGACTGGAGAGTCTGCTGAATTTCCAAACGATGGTGGCCGACCTCACGGGGTTGGAGATCGCCAACGCGTCGTTGCTCGACGAGGCCACGGCGTGCGCGGAGGCGATGGTGATGTGCTACGCGGTGAAGGGCAAAGGCAGCCGCAATGTGTTTGTGGCGGCGGCGAATTGTCATCCGCAAAATATCGATGTGCTGCAAACGCGCGCCGCGCCGTTGGGCATCGAGGTGCGCACGGCGGCGACTGATGAATTGGAGCTGGACGAAAAAGTGTTTGGCGTGCTGCTGCAATATCCAGCCACGGACGGCGTGGTGGAAGATTACACGAGCCTCATTGCGGGCGCGCACGAGGCGGGCGCGATGGTGGTGATGGCGACGGATTTGCTGGCGCTCACTTTGCTGAAAGCGCCGGGCGAATTGGGCGCGGACATCGCCGTGGGCAACGCGCAACGCTTCGGCGTTCCGCTGGGCTACGGCGGCCCGCACGCGGCGTTCTTTGCCACGCGCGATATTTATAAACGACAGATTCCCGGCCGCCTCGTGGGGGTTTCCAAAGATGCGCGTGGGCGCCCGGCCTTTCGGCTCTCGCTGCAAACGCGCGAGCAACACATCCGGCGCGACAAAGCGACGAGCAACATCTGCACCGCGCAGGCGTTGCTGGCGAATATGTCGGCGATGTACGCCTGCTATCACGGGCCGGATGGTTTGCGCGCCATTGCCGCGCACGTGCACGGGCTCACGCGTTGCCTCGCCGCGGGGCTCAAGCGGCTCGGGCACAAGCTGGGGCACACGACGTTTTTTGATACGGTGACGGTCACACATAATAATCTGAATGCGCGCGAGGTCATTCGGGATGCGGAAACATTTGGCATCAACTTGCGCGTGCTCGATGCGCAAACCCTTGGCATCGCGCTGGACGAAACGACCACCGAATCGGACGTGCTCGATTTGCTGGCGGTGTTTAATGGCGGCCGCGACGTGCCCTTCAAGTTGAAAGAGCTCACCCCCGCCGACGCCACGCCGGAAGGGCTCGGGCGCACCAGCGATTTCCTCACGCACGAAGTGTTTCACAAACATCGCTCTGAAACGGAACTGATGCGTTATTTGAAACGCCTTGAAAGCCGAGACCTTTCGCTGGCGCAGAGCATGATTCCGCTCGGCTCGTGCACGATGAAGCTCAATGCAGCAGCCGAAATGCAGCCGGTTTCTTGGCGGGAATTTAACAGCATCCATCCTTTCGTGCCCGTGGCGCAAACACGCGGCTATCAGGAAATGTTTGCCGACCTCGAGGATTGGCTGGCAGAAATCACCGGCTTCGCCGGCGTATCGCTGCAGCCCAATGCCGGTTCGCAGGGCGAATACGCGGGGCTCTTGGTCATCAAGGCATTTCACCAAAGCCGCCGCGAACCGCAGCGCAACATTTGCCTCATCCCCACCAGCGCGCACGGCACCAACCCCGCCAGCGCCGTGATGGCCGGCCTCACGGTGGTGCCCGTGAAATGCAGCGACGAAGGCGACATCGACCTCGACGACCTTCGCGCCCAGGCCGAAGCGCACGCCGCTGACCTTGCGGCGATGATGATTACGTATCCCTCAACGCACGGCGTCTTCGAGGAAACCATCCGCGAGATTTGCGAAATCGTCCACGGCGCGGGCGGCCAGATTTATCTCGATGGCGCGAACTTAAACGCGATGGTTGGTCTATCACGCCCCGGCGAACTCGGCGCGGATGTTTGCCACATCAACCTGCACAAAACCTTTTGCATCCCGCACGGCGGCGGCGGCCCCGGGATGGGGCCCATCGGTGTGGCGGAACATCTCGTGGATTTTCTGCCGGATCATTCGGTTGTCAAACTCGGCGGCGAAAACCCCATCGGCACCATCAGCGCCGCGCCGTGGGGCAGCGCCAGCATCCTGCCCATCTCGTGGATGTACATCGCGATGATGGGCCCCGACGGACTGCGCGCGGCCACCGAGCACGCCATCCTCAACGCCAACTACATCGCCCATCGATTGGATCCGCACTACCCCGTGCTGTTCAAAGGCGCAAACGGCCACGTGGCGCACGAGTGCATTTTGGATTTGCGACAATTCAAAAAAGTTACCGTCGAAGATGTGGCCAAACGGCTGATGGATTACGGCTTCCACGCGCCCACCATCTCGTGGCCGGTCGCCGGCACGATGATGGTCGAGCCCACCGAGAGCGAATCGAAGGAAGAAATGGATCGCTTCTGCGACGCGATGATCGCCATCCACGCCGAGATCGAGGCCATCGAATCCGGCGAGGCCGATGCGGTTGACAATCTTCTCAAGCAATCTCCGCACACCCCCGATATGGTCGCCGCCAACGACTGGCCACACGCCTACGGCCGCGAGCAAGCGGCCTTTCCCGCCGAATGGCTGCGGGAATACAAACATTGGCCCGCCACCGCCCGCATCGACAATGTGTGGGGCGACCGGAATTTGGTCTGCAGTTGCACGGGGATGGAAGCGTTTTTGGAGGAGTAAGTTTGGTCGGGACATACTGCGCATGTCCATGGACGCGCGAAGCGCGTCACTACCGAAAAAAAAGGCGGCCGGATGGCCGCCTTTGAATTTTTTGTATCCGGCGCTTAGTTCTGGATCGGCTCTCCTTCGCCATCCAGGAAGCCTTGGAGTTGGCGGAGGCGTGTGGGGTGACGCATTTTGCGGAGGGCCTTGGCCTCGATTTGGCGGATGCGTTCGCGGGTAACTTTGAATTGTTTGCCGACTTCTTCGAGCGTGCGGCTGTAGCCATCGGTGAGGCCGAAGCGCAGCTCGAGCACTTTGCGCTCGCGCTCGGTGAGTGAGGTGAGCACGTCGCCGAGCTTGTCTTTGAGCAGCGAAAAGCTGGTCATGTCGCTGGGATTCTCGGCGGCTTTGTCTTCGATGAAATCACCGAAGTTAGTGTCGTCGCTGTCGCCGACGGGGCTTTGTAAACTGATGGGTTGCTGGGCCATCTTCATGATGGCGCGCACGCGCTCGACGGGCAGCTGCATCTCGTCGGAAATTTCTTCCGGCGTGGCTTCGCGGCCAAAATCCTGCACGAGCTGTTTCTGCACGCGCATGAGTTTGTTGATCGTCTCGATCATGTGCACCGGGATGCGAATGGTGCGGGCTTGGTCAGCGATGGAGCGGGTGATGGCCTGGCGAATCCACCAGGTGGCGTAGGTGGAAAATTTGTAGCCGCGGCGGTACTCGAATTTTTCCACGGCTTTCATGAGGCCCATGTTGCCTTCCTGAATGAGGTCGAGAAATGAGAGGCCGCGGTTGGTGTATTTTTTGGCGATGGAAATGACGAGGCGCAGGTTGGCCTCGACCATTTCGGTTTTGGCTTGGTGGGCCTTTTTGCCGAAGTGCTGGAGTTGACCGTAGGACTCCACGTAATCGGTGGCGGGCATGCGCACGAAAATTTCCAGCGCCTGCAGCTTGCGGCTCTCGGTGTCGATGAGCGTTTTGCTGGCGGCGGTTTTGCGGCCTTTTGAGGCTTTCTCTACTGCACTCAGACTGCCGACAACTTTATCGTGCACGTTCTCGGCGACGATGGACATCTCTTCGATGACCTTTTGTTTGTAGAAAAACCTTATGAAAGATTTCTGAAGTTTGGTGTTATTTTCGTCGTGGGCTTTCTTGGCGCGGGTGTGGGCGCTTTTATTTTTGGCCTTGAGCTGGGCAAGATATTTTTCGTCCACTTTGTGGTCGATGGCGCGGACGTCTTTCACGAGCCGACGCAGTGCCTTGAGATGGCGCTCGCGGCTTTCGATTTTTTTGTCGACGATGACGCGGTCGAAGCGTTCCTTGGGCGGCTCGGAAACGAGTTTCTCAGCGAGTGCGATGTGTTCCTTGCCGGTGAAGCCGAAGGCGTAGATGATGCTCTTGACTTCGTTTTCGGCCTCCTCAATGCGCTTGGAAATTTCTACTTCCTGTTCGCGGGTGAGCAGCGGCACTTGGCCCATCTGCTTGAGGTACATCCGCACGGGGTCATCAAGAATATCGAGTTTGTTCTTTTCCTTAACATCCTTTTCGTCCTCACCACGGCGCAGTGGGGAAATGTTGTCAACCTCGGCTTGGTCCACCACGGCAATTTCCAGGCCTTGAAGTTTGTCGTGCACCGCCTCGATGTCGGCGGGGGTCACTTCCTGTTCGGGGAGAGACTCGGTAACATCTTCGTGCGTGAGGTAGCCCTGCTCTTGCGCGAGCAAAACGAGTTCCTTGAATTTCTCGGTGAGATCAATGCCGGCCTCGGTCTTTACCTCGGAAATCTTTTTGATGTCCTTTTTGGCGAGGTTGGCCTTGGTGCGCGCCATTAACGCGGCGGAAAGTTTCTTCGGCGCTTTTTTCTTTGCGGCCTTCTTCTTTTTAGGCGCGGCCTTTTTCGCAACCGCTTTTTTTGCAACGGCTTTTTTGGGCGTGGCTTTCTTTGCCGCAACCTTTTTCGGAGCTGACTTTGCAACAACCTTCTTTTTGGCGGGCGATTTTTTCGCAACCGCTTTCTTCGGGGCTGATTTTGCAGCGGCCTTCTTTTTGGCGGGCGATTTTTTTGCCGCAGCCTTTTTCGGGGCTGCTTTTTTGGTGACTTTTTTGGACGGAACCGCCTTGGCGACGGCCTTTTTTGGGGCTGCTTTCTTCACTGTTTTCTTCACTGCTTTCTTGGAAACCGCCTTTTTTGAAGCGGGTTTTTTACTGGAAACGGTCTTTTTGACGCTATTTTTAGCCATAATTCACCCTTTTACTACGAAAAGGTCGGGGAATATGGTGCTGAAATGGCGATTCGTCAAGGGGTGAACTGCAAATAAGTGAAAAAAGTTTTTGGCCTTATTCACAATGGTTTTCGGGCAAAACCAACCCGATTGCATCACCTTGATCTGAGCTTGTGAAATTTTTCACAAAATCCTTGCCTGCCCGTTTCCGCAGCAGTACGCTCAATCAGGTTTGTGAGGGAGCGCGCGATGACTCAAAAAACAGAGATCGGCTATAATTCCAAGGTGGAGGGCGAGGTGATTCACACGACGGTGGATGCCGCAGTGAATTGGTTTCGCAAAAATTCCATGTGGCCGATGCCGATGGGGCTCGCGTGCTGCGGTATCGAGCTGATGGCGTCGGGTTGCAGCCGGTTTGATATTTCGCGGTTCGGCTCGGAGGTGATGCGATTTTCGCCGCGCCAATCGGATGTGATGATTGTGGCCGGCACGGTGACTTATAAAATGGCGACCGCCGTGAAGCGCATTTACGATCAAATGGTGGAGCCCAAATGGGTGATCGCGATGGGCGCCTGCGCGAGCACCGGCGGCATGTATCGCAGCTATGCAGTGTTGCAGGGGGTGGATCAAATTTTGCCGGTGGATGTGTACATCGCCGGCTGCCCGCCCCGCCCCGAGGCGGTGCTGGAAGGCTTGATGAAACTCCAAAGCAAAGTGGCGAAGGAACCTTGGGCCAAACAACATTTCAAACCTTCAGCCCAATGACGACGGCCGCCGACTTTGCGCAGCAGTTAAAGGCCGAGTTCGGCGAACTCATTTCCGAGCCGACGGAATTTCGCGGCGAGATCACGGTGAACATCGCCGACGCCGCGCGCATTACGGAAGTCTGCGAATTTGCAAAACACGAACTGGGCTTCGATTATCTTATCGATATTTCCACGCTCGACCATTACGGCGAGGATCCCCGCTTCTCGGTGGTTTACGAACTGAGCAGCATTTCGCATGGCCAGCATTTGCGTTTGAAAACGCAAGTGACCGAAGAGCACGGCGAAGTGCCCACCGTCACCGGCGTGTGGCGCACCGCCGATTGGCACGAACGCGAGGCGTACGACATGATGGGCATAAAGTTCACCGGCCATCCAAACCTCACGCGCATTCTAATGTGGGAAGGCTATCCGCACTTTCCGCTGCGCAAAGATTTCCCGCTCGAAGGCAAACCCACCGAAGTGCCCGATGTGGCCTTCACCCAAACCGCCCCCATGGAAGGCGGTCCCTTCGTCACCCTCGCCAGCAGCGAAGACACCACCCACCGCGAACCCCGCCGACGCAATCCGGAGGATGGAAAATAGTGAGCACAACGCAAGACATCGAGATTCGTGACACCGCCGCAAAGGTGGCCGCGGCGGATGAATTGCCAGATGTGAGTGGTGATAAAATGGTGCTGAATATGGGCCCCTCCCATCCCGCGACGCACGGTGTGTTGCGGCTGCGGTTGGAGATGGATGGCGAAATCATCACCAAAGCCGAACCGGACGTGGGTTATTTGCATCGCGGCGATGAGAAGATCGCCGAGAACATGACTTACAATCAGTTCCTGCCGTACACCGATCGGCTGGACTACCTCGCGCCGCTGGCGAACAACGTGCATTACGTTTTGGCGGTGGAAAAATTGTTGGGCATCACGGACGATCTCCCCGAGCGCTGCCAATACATCCGCACTATTTGCTGCGAACTGGCGCGGGTATCGGCGCACTTGCTGGGGCTCGGCGCGTTCGCGATGGACACCGGCGCGTTCACGGTATTCCTCCACACCTTCACCGAGCGTGAGAAAATTTATTATCTCATCGAAGCCCTCACCGGCGCGCGGTTCACCACGAGCTACACGCGCGTGGGCGGCTTGTCGCGTGATCTGCCGGAAGGTTGGCTCGATGAACTCAGCAAATTTCTCGACGAGGTGGAAATCAACTTCGACGAAACGGAAACGCTGCTCACACGCAACCCGATCTTCCTCGACCGCACGCAGGACGTCGGCGTCATCACGCCCGAGGCGGCGATCGACTTCGGCCTGTCCGGCCCGAACCTTCGCGGCAGCGGCGTGGAGCACGACGTGCGCAAGGCGCAACCGTACATGATTTATGACCGGTTTGATTTCGATGTGCCCGTCGGCACCACGGGCGATTGTTATGATCGCTATGCCATCCGCATCCTCGAGATGCGCGAGAGCGTAAAAATCCTACGCCAATGCATCGCGGATATCCCCGGCGGCCCCATCAATGTGGACGACGGCAAGATCGTCCTGCCGCCCAAGGAAAAAGTGATGACGAATATGGAGGAACTCATCCACCAATTTATGCTCGTCACGCAGGGGCAAGATGCTCCGGTGGGCGAGATTTATTTCGGCGCGGAAAACCCCAAAGGCGAACTTGGCTTTTACATTCACAGCCTCGGCGGCGGAACCCCGCACCGGCTGAAAATCCGCGCCCCATCATTCGTCAACCTCAGCATCCTTTCGCATCTCCTCCCCGGCCATATGATTGCTGACGTGGTCGCGATTTTGGGATCATTGGATTTTGTAATGGGAGAATGCGATCGATGAGTTTCACGCCCTCAAAAAATTTGCAGCAGGAAGTAGCAGAACTCATCTCCCACTACCCCGACGGCGAAAGCCGCAGTGCGTCGCTGATGGTGCTGCACGCCATTCAGGATGAGGCGGGCTACATTAGCGCCGAGGCGATGCAATGGGCCGCGAGCGAGATCGGCATCAAACCGCTGAACCTCTACGAGCTCGTGACGTTTTACCCAATGCTGCGCGAAGAGCCCCCGGGCAAGTTTGTGCTCAAGGTGTGCCGCACCCTCAGCTGCGCGATGGCGGGAGGCAAGGAATTGCACGAAAATTTATGCGACAAACTAAAGCTCAACCCCAACACGCACGGGCTGCAAACGACCGAAGACGGCAAGTTCAGCATTGAGTTTGCCGAATGCCTCGCCAGTTGCGGCACGGGCCCGGTGATGATGTGCAACGACAATTTTCACGAAGCGGTGAACGAAGCCAAGGCAGATAAAATCTTGGAGAAGTGCGATTGAACATAGAAACTAAATGGTTGCCCGACAGGGATTTGAACCCCGACAAACAGAATCAGAATCTGTCGTGCTACCGTTACACTATCGGGCAACTGCGACCGCAAATCTAGAGCAAAACTGAGCGCAGTCAAGCAGATGCCACAGGAATACAAATTACTGCTGAAACACGTCGACGCGAAAGGCTACTCGAATGACCTCGAGTGCTACGAGCGCCAGGGCGGTTATGCCGCACTGCGCCAAGCGCTGGCCATCGCGCCCGCGGGCGACACCACGCCGCAAGCGCAGCTCCGCAAAAGTGTGCTGGATTCCGGACTGCGCGGGCGCGGCGGCGCGGGATTTTCCTGCGGACTCAAATGGAGCTTCGTGCGCCATCCGAATCCCAAGCCGGTTTATCTGATTTGCAATGCGGACGAATCCGAGCCGGGCACGTTCAAGGATCGCCAGATCATTTACAAAGATCCGCATCAGCTCATCGAGGGAATGATCATTTCCTGTTGGGCGAATCACGTGAATCTTGCTTACATTTATATTCGCGGCGAATTCACCGAAGGTGCAAAAATTCTCAACACCGCCCTCGCCGAAGCACGCGCCAAAGGCTACCTCGGTAAAGACATTCTCGGCAGCGGGCACGACCTCGAAATCCACGTGCACCGCGGCGCGGGCGCCTACATTTGCGGCGAAGAAACCGGCCTCATCGAAAGCCTCGAAGGCAAGCGCGCCTACCCGCGCATCAAGCCGCCCTACTTCCCCGCCGCGCTCGGGCTGTATATGTGCCCGACGATCGTCAACAACGTGGAGACGCTTTGCAATGTGAAACACATCGTCGAGATGGGCGCGGAAGCCTTCACCAAACTCGGCACGCCCAACAACACCGGCACGCGCCTCGTGAGCCTCAGCGGCGATGTGAAAAACCCTGGCTACTTCGAAATCGAAACCGGAAAAGTCACGCTGGGCGAACTCATCCAAAACGAAAATTTCGGCGGCGGCCTGCGCGAAGGCCGTAATCTGCAGGCTGTCATCCCCGGCGGTTCCTCCTCCAAAGTGCTCAAGGCCGGCGAAACTTTTAAGTTAGGCGAAGACGAAATCGACTTGCTCGATGTGCCGTACGATTTCGATACGCTGATGAAAATTGGAACGATGTCCGGCTCCGGCGCAATCATCGTCATTGATGACAGCCGCGACATCGTCGAGTGCCTTGCCAATCTCGCCGAGTTTTACGCGCACGAAAGCTGCGGCCAATGCACCCCCTGCCGCGAAGGATCGCTCTGGATGAAAAAGGCGCTCCACCGTATGACCCACGGCGAAGGCCGCGCCGAGGATGCCGATTACTTAAAACACATCGCACAAAATATCCAAGGCCGAACCATCTGCGCTTTCGGCGAAGCCTGCGCGTGGCCGGTGCTGAGTTTCGTTGAAAAATTTAGGGATGAGTTTGAGGCGAAAACTGCCGTTAAAAAATAATGCCCGACGAAGCAATAATCGAAGAGCCGCCCGCGATCGAAACCATCCCCGTCAAGGTCGATGGCCGGGAGATTTCCGTGCCCAAGCTCACTCCCGACTGGCAAGGCAAGCTCGTGCCCACTACGGTGCTGCAAGCGTGCAAGCACGCGGGCATCGAAATCCCGCACTACTGTTATCACCCCAAACTGCCGGTTGCGGGCAATTGCCGGATGTGCCTCGTGCACGTGGGGATGCCCGGCCGACCGGGGCCCGATGGCAAGCCGCCGATGAACGAGGACGGTTCGTTGAAAATTGACCCAATGGTGTTGCCGTACGAACGCGGCACACCCAAAGGCGTCATTGGCTGCGCGACCAATTTAATTCCGGGAATGGAAATTTACGCGAGCAGTCCGGAGACCAAAGAAATGCGCGAGGCGGTGCTGGAAAGTTTGCTCATCAATCATCCGCTCGACTGCACGATTTGCGATCAAGCCGGCGAATGCAAGCTGCAGGAATACAGCATGGAACACGGCCAAGCCGAGAGCCAGTTTGCCGAGCAAAAAGTGCACAAGCCCAAAGCCGTCGACCTCGGCCCGCGCATTATGCTCGATGCCGAGCGGTGCGTTTTGTGCACGCGCTGCATTCGATTTAGCGCGGACATCGCGGGCGACGACGCGCTCGGCATTGTGAATCGCGGCAGTTATAGTACCATCGCCACTTTTCCCGGCGCGCCGTTTGATAATAATTACACGCTAAACACGGCAGACATTTGTCCGGTGGGTGCGTTGACCTCCAAAGATTTCCGCTTCCAAATGCGCGTGTGGTTTCTCAAGGAAACCAACAGCCTCTGCACCGGATGCGCCACCGGCTGCAATACTGTCATCGGCTCGCGTGAAAATAAAATGTACCGGCAGGAGCCGCGCGAAAACGATGCGGTCAACGGCCCGTGGATGTGTGACTCGGGCCGGTTGGATTATAAATGGATCGCCAGTGAAAAGAGGTTGAAGGAAATCAGGAGTCAGAATTCAGAAGCCAGAAGTTGGGAGGCGGTCATCGCGGAGATTGGCGGGAAGCTCGAAGGGGTCGCGGCCGGATCGATGGCGATTATCGCGTCGGCGCGGCAGACGAATGAAGAACTTTATTTGCTAAAAAAACTGGCCGACAAATTTGAGGCCATCACCGACTCCGTGCCGCGCAATGGCGAGGGCGATCACCTTTTGGTTAACGCCGACAAAAACCCAAATAGCAACGGCGCGCGGCTCATCGGCATCGCCGGCGAAACGCTCGGTGCAAATCTGCCAGCGATCGCCGAAGGCATCGAAAGCGGCACGATCAAAACGCTGATTGTGTTCGGCGAAGATGTCACGCAACACGGCATCAGCGAAACGCTTCTGGAGAAAATGGACTTGCTAATCGTGAGCGATATTTTTCCAAACGCCACCACGGCCAAGGCGCATTATCTTTTGCCCGGCTGCGCGTATGCCGAGAAGCGCGGCACGTTCACCAATACCAAAGGCCAAGTGCAGAAATTTATGAAAGCCCTCGACGCCCCCGGCAATGCCCGCGCCGAATGGGAGTTCCTGCACGAACTCGTGGAAAACGTGACCGGCCAAAACGGGTTCAGCACCATCGAAGGATTGTTCAACCAAATGGCCACCGAAGTGGACGTGTTCAAAGCTAAGGAATTAAACTGGGCCGCGTTGGGCGATGACGGGGTGACGGTGGAGATTTGAAATGACCAATTGGTTCTACAACCTGACCCCGAACGAACAGTTTGCGATTTTCAGTTTGCTGAAGATTGTGATCGCGGTGTTCGCGGTTGTATTGCCGATGGTGGCGTATTCGGTAGTGGCGGAGCGGCGCATCTCGGCGTGGATCCAAGACCGCATCGGCCCCAATCGCGTGGGGCCGTTTGGCCTGCTGCAACCGGCTGCCGATGGGCTGAAGTTTATTCTCAAAGAAGACTTCACGCCGGCGTACGCGCGCAAGGCATATTTCTGGCTGGCGCCGGCGGTGGCGATGGTGCCGGCGCTGTTGACGCTCGCGGTGATTCCGTTTGGCTCCAAACTCGGCTCGCAACAGGCGGTCATCGCCGATTTGAATGTCGGCATTTTGTTCACGCTCGGCATCGTGTCGCTCAGCGTGTACGGCATCGTGCTGGCGGGGTACGCGAGCAATTCCAAATATCCTTTCCTCGGCAGCATCCGCAGTAGCGCGCAAATGATTTCGTACGAAATCGCGATGGGCATGAGTGTGATTCCGGTGTTCATGCTGGTGGGCGATTTGAATTTGTCGGCGGTCATTGAATATCAAAAAAACGGCATGTGGCTCATCCTCAAGCAACCGATTGCGTTTGTGATTTTTCTGGTGGCGGCCTTCGCGGAAACCAATCGGCTGCCCTTTGATATGCCCGAGGCGGAATCGGAATTGGTGGGCGGCTATCACACCGAATACAGCTCGATGAAGTTCGCGCTGTTTTTCCTCGGCGAATACGCGGCGATGATCGCCGTGAGCGCGATGATGGTGGTGCTCTTTCTCGGCGGTTGGACGCTCCCCTTCGCGGGCCTCAACGAGACGGCTACTTCGCTGGGAATGGGGCTCTTGCAAGTCGGCATTTTCATTGGCAAACTGCTGCTGTTCATGGGCCTGTTTATTTGGGTGCGCTGGATGCTGCCGCGTTTCCGCTACGATCAGCTGATGGACATCGGCTGGAAACGCTTCGTGCCGCTGGCGCTGGCAAACATTGTGGTGACGGCGATTTACCTGTATTTAACCCACGGAAAAT
Source organism: uncultured Verrucomicrobiae bacterium (assembly GCA_937775205.1). Classification (GTDB taxonomy): domain Bacteria; phylum Verrucomicrobiota; class Verrucomicrobiia; order Limisphaerales; family UBA1100; genus JACNJL01. The sequence continues at coordinate 23,370 of CALKBX010000016.1, forward strand.
AAATGGCCATCAAAGTCCAACGCGTAAAACTGAGCCTCTGGGAACGCCTGTTCATTCCCACGTTGTGGAATGGATTCAAGGTCACGCTCGGCCATTTTCTTTCGTTCAAAAAATCAAAAGTTTACGCCGAGAAAAACAAGGACAACAAATTCAAAGCCACGCTCAGTTATCCCGAAGAGCTTTGGACCGTGCCGCCCGGCTTCCGTGGCGCGCCCTATCTCGTGAGCGATCAGGATGCCGCCACCAAATGCGTGAGCTGCCAACTTTGCGAATTTGTGTGCCCGCCCAAGGCCATCCGCATCACCCCGCCCGGCGAGGATGGCGAAGCCGCCCATCGCGAAGGCGCGGAAAAGATGCCCAAGGAATTCGAGATCGATATGCTCCGCTGCATTTTCTGTGGCTACTGCGAGGAAGTCTGTCCCGAGGAAGCCATCTATCTCGCCAAGGATTATTACGAAGGCTACGACGACGAAAAGATGCGCCGCGACTACGCCCTCACCGGCAGCAACCGCGAGGAAATGATTTTCAACAAAGACAAACTCCTCGAACGCGGCGGCACGCACCACGATCGCATTAAGAAATGGGAAAAGAAAACGGCGGATGCCAAGGCGCAGGAAACTTTCCCTGTCGGGGAAAATCCCAAGGCTGAATGACCCCGTAATGGAAATCCTCTTCTACATCTTCAGCGCGCTCACCCTGCTTTGCGGATTGTTGGTGGTGTTTAATCCGTTCAGCCGCAATCCCGTCACCAGCGCGATGTTTCTCGTGCTCACTATTATTTGTATGTCGGGGCTGTTCGTTCTGCTCAAGGCATTCTTTTTGGCGGCGGTGCAAATTCTTGTGTACGCCGGCGCGGTGATCGTGCTTTTCCTGTTCGTCATTATGCTGATGAACATCAAGGAAGAAGAACGCCAACGCTTCCGCAAGTTCGGCACCTTCCTTGGCGCGGCCGCGGTGGCGGGGTTGGCGTGGATATTGGTGACCACCGTGATGAACTCCCGCACCGGTGAACGCAGCGTGGCCAACAACACAGGCGAAACGAAAGAACTCGGCGAATTGCTTTTCACAAACTACGTGCTGCCTTTCGAAATTGTGTCGCTGCTTTTGTTGGTGGCGATGGTCGGTTGTATTTTGCTCAGCAAAACCTCGGAGACTGAGGAGGAAGCCGAATGACCCACGTCGGCCTCGAACATTATCTCGTCGTCAGCGCGGCGCTGTTTTGCCTTGGGCTGCTGGGCGTGGTCATCCGCCGCAACCTCATTGTCATGTACATGAGCCTCGAGCTGATGCTTAACGCCGCAACCCTCGCGCTCGTCGCCTTTTCCCATCACCAACCGCCCTCGCCGCACGGCTCGCCGTTGGACGGACAAATCATGGTGTTTTTCATCATCACCGTCGCCGCCGCCGAAGTGGCCGTGGGCCTCGCGCTCATCGTGGCGCTCTACCGCAAACGCCAAACCACCGACGTAGCCGACCTCGCCTCGATGAAACTCTGACCGATGACCGACTCCGAACTCAAACTGACCCTCGCGATGGTCGTCCTGTTCCTGCCGCTGCTGGCGGCGGTGAGCATTGGGCTGGGCGCGCGGCGTTGGCGCGGGTTGAGCGCGGGCCTTTCGCTGGGCGCCTCCGCCATCGCCTTTGTGTGCAGCCTCATTTTGTTTATCAAGTTTCACGGCGCTCCCTCCGGCATCGTGCCGGCGACGGATGCCGCGTTCAACGGAATCCAATGGCTGCATCTGGGCGATTTCAAAGTGGACTTCGCCGCGCTCATCGATCCGCTCAGCCTGTTGATGCTGCTCATCGTCACCACCGTGGGCACACTGGTGCAGGTTTTTTCGCTGGCTTACATGAAAACCGACGCGGGCTACTCGCGCTACTTCGCCGGCCTCAGCCTCTTCCTGTTTTCGATGCTTGGCATCGTGCTGGCCTCGAACCTTTTGCTGCTGTTTATTTTTTGGGAACTCGTGGGCGTCTCCAGTTATCTGCTCATCAGCCATTGGTTTGAAAAACCCGCCGCGGCCGATGCCGGCAAGAAAGCCTTCATCACCAACCGCATTGGCGACTTTGGGTTTCTGATCGGTATCCTGTTTGTGTGGCAGCTTCACGGCACGCTCGACATCATTGCGCTGGCCGACATGGGCGCGGTGACCACAACGGCGGGACTGCTAATTTTCTGCGGCGCGATGGGCAAGAGCGCGCAGTTCCCGCTGCACGTGTGGCTGCCGGACGCAATGGAGGGACCCACACCGGTGAGCGCGCTCATCCACGCCGCCACCATGGTGGCCGCCGGTGTTTATATGCTCTGCAAACTCTTCTTCCTGTTCACCGCCGACGCACTGGTCATCATCAGTTGGGTGGGCGGCATCACCGCGCTGCTCGCGGCGTTGATGGCGATCCAGCAAAACGACATCAAACGCATCCTCGCCTATTCCACGCTGTCGCAGCTTGGCTATATGGTAATGGCCGTGGGCTGCGCCGGGCCGGCGGCGAGTTTGTTTCACCTCACCACCCACGCGGCGTTTAAGGCGCTGCTGTTCCTCGGCGCGGGCGCGGTGATTTATTCCTGCCATCACGAACAGGATATTTGGAAGCTTGGCGGCTTGCGCAAGAAACTGCCATTGACCTATCGCGCCTTCGTCATCGGCGCGCTGGCGCTGGCGGGCTTCCCGTTGATGAGTGGATTTTTCAGCAAAGACGCCATCCTCGCGCAGGCCTTCGTGGCCAATCAACCGCTCTTTTACCTCGGCGTGGTGGTGGCGTTGCTCACGTCATTTTATATGATGCGTTGCGTGCTGGTGGCTTTCCACGGCGATGCGCGCAGCGAAGCGGCCAAGGAAGCTCACGAGACACCCGGCGAAATGATCGGGCCACTCCTCATCCTCTCCGCCCTCAGCATTGGCCTCGGCTGGCACTATTTTGGATTGAGCAACTTTCTTATCAAAGTCTCGGGCGCGGTCATTCCCAATGAAATTACCCACTCCGCCAAACTCACTGCAATGATTGCCGGCACTGCCGCGAGCTTGACGGGGCTCTTCCTCGGCTGGATGGCCTATCGCGGCGTAAAGCAAGACCCCCTTCCCGCGATGCTCGGCGCACTGGCGCGGGGGATGCGAGACAAGTTTTACTTCGATGAACTTTACGCGGGGCTCAACCAATGGACGCAGGAACGCCTGTCGCATTACGCCGCTTGGTTCGACCGCTGGATCATCGGCGGTCTGGCCGTGCGCGGCACCAGCGGCGCGGTGGATCTCACCGGTTGTCTGCTGCGCCTCGTACAATCGGGCAACCTCCAAACCTACGCCCTGCTGCTGGCACTGGGCCTGCTCGTGATGCTCACTTTTTTCCTATTCTAAAATGTCGCCACTCACATACATTTTTGGTTGGCCGATCCTGATGGCGCTGGTGCTGATGGCTGTGCCGCGTGAAAACCGCGCCGTGTTCCGCTGGGGCGCCATCCTCGCCACACTCGGCTCGCTGGTGCTGGCGTTGTTTGTGTTTGTAAAATTTGCCCCCGCCAACGACCCCACCTCCATCAACCACGGCTACGCTTTCGTGCAAACTGCCGATTGGATTCCCAGCCTCGGCATAAGCTTCCACGTCGGCGTGGATGGCGTGAGCGTGTTGCTGGTGCTGATGGCGGCCATCGTGAGCTTTGCCGCGGCATGCTGCGCGGGCGGCATCAAGGCGCGCGAAAAAGAATTCGCCATCCTACTGCTGTTGATGACCGGCGGCATCCTTGGCGCGTTCATGGCGCTGGATATTTTCCTGATGTATTTCCTGCACGAACTGGCGCTCATCCCCACCTTCATCATGATCGGCGTGTGGGGTCGCGGCGAGAACCGTGAGTTTGCCGCGTATAAAACCACCCTTTACCTCAGCCTCGGCGCGCTCCTCGCGCTGGTGGGGCTGATTATGATTTATCTCCACTACGAAACATTCAATCTCCCCGAAATCATCCATCGCGCCCAATCTGAACCCATGACCACCGGCCAGCAGGGGCTCGTGTTTGCGCTGCTGATGTTTGGGCTCGGCATCCTCGTCGGCTTGTGGCCTTTCCACACGTGGGCGCCGCTGGCGTATGGCGCGGCCCCCACCTCCACCGCGATGATGCACGCCGGCGTCATCAAAAAATTTGGCTTGTTCATGCTCATCCGCGTGGCGCTCCCCATCCTGCCCGATGGCGCGCAGCAATGGCTGCCCGTGCTCGCGTGGCTGTGCCTCGGCAATCTCCTTTACTGCGGCCTCGTGGCCATGCGCCAGCGCGACCTCAACCAACTCCTCGGCAACGCCTCGGTGGCGCACATGGGTTTTGTGTTTCTCGGTATCGCCAGCATGACCCTCATCGGCCTCACCGGCGCGGTGATGGTGATGGTGGCCCACGGCCTGCTCGCCGCGCTGGCCTTCGCGCTCAGCGGGCATCTCCATCATCAAGCGCGTACGCTGGATATGGATAAACTCGGCGGACTGCTCACCGTGATGCCATTTTGGGGCACGCTGCTGTTGATGGCGTTGCTGGCCGGTTGTGGGCTTCCGGGGTTTGCAAATTTTGCCGGAGAAATCACGGTGTTCTTTGGCGCTTGGAAAACGCTTCCGCTCATCACCGGCATCGCCGCGTGGGCGGCGTTGGTAATTGGCGCGGTGTACATGCTGCGCGCCGCGCGCAAATTGCTGCACGGGCCGCGCGCGGACGACGCTCCGCACACCGAAGACATCCCGGGCTGGCACAAACTGCCGTTTATTATTTTGCTGGGCGCGCTTTTGCTCTTTGGCTTCGCACCCAAGTTGTTGACCGAAAAAATTGAAACCGCCCGCGAAAGCCTCGAGCACGTAGTGGAACTATACAATCGCAAATGAACCTTTCCCTCATCAGCCTCGAAATCGGCGTGGCGCTGCTCGGCGTGTTGGTGCTGCTGGCGGGCTTGTGGACGCCGCCCCATCGCCGGCCGGTGCTGGGCATTTGCACCGCGCTCGGGCTCACCGTGATACTGGCGCTTTTGGTGAAACAGGGGCTTTCCGTGGAACCGCTCACCGATTCCAGCGGCGGTTTTGTGCGTGACGGGCTGGCGATGTTTTTCAAGGCGCTGTTTTTGTTGGCGGGCATTTTGGTGACGCTGCTCACGATGGGCTTTGCCAATCGCCTGCGCACCGGCGGCGCGGAGGTGTACGCGCTCAACTGCTTCGCTCTGTGCGGAATGCTCTTCGCCGCTTCGGCCAACAGCTTTGTGATGTTATTCGTCGCGATCGAACTCATCACGATTACGTTTTACGTGCTCACCAGTTTGCAAAGCCACCGGCTGCGCTCGCTGGAGGCGGGCATCAAATATCTCATCCTCGGCGCGGCGGCCTCGGCGATCATGGTCTTCGGCATCGCGCTCATTTATGGCAGCGCCCACACGCTGCAGTTTAACCTCATCGCCGACGGCTTGGCCGCGGGCCAGATGAAACAACTGCTGCTCTTCCAGCTCGGCGCATTACTGCTGCTGGCAGGGTTGGCGTTTAAGATTGCCGCGGTGCCTTTCCAAATTTGGGCACCCGATATCTACCAAGGCGCGCCCGCGCCGGTGACCGCCTTTCTCGCAATCGGCTCCAAAGCGGCGGGGTTTGTGCTGCTGTTGCGCGTGCTGTACACGGCCTTCCAAGTGCAGCCCGATGGCCCGCGTTTACTGGAACCGGCCGCGCTGTTTTCGGTGATGGCGGCGGCCACGATTTTATTTGGCAGCCTCTGCGCGCTGCGCCAGCGCAATCTCAAACGGCTGCTCGGTTATGCAAGCATCGCCAGCGCAGGCTACGCACTGCTCGGCATCGTGGCCCTCAACGAACGTGGCGCGTCGGCGCTGTTGGTTTATTTGGCCGGATATTTGTTTGCCATCATCGCCGCGTTCACGGTGATCTCCATCCTCACCCCCGATGACGAAGAGGAAGACCTCAGCATCCTCGCCAACCTCCACCGGCGTTCGCCGCTAATGGCGGTGACCCTCACGCTGGCGGTCGCGTCGCTCGCCGGCATTCCACCGCTGGCGGGATTTATGGGAAAATTTCTTTTGCTGCGCGCGGTGATTGAGCCCGTCGGCCACGTTCCCGTGGTTGGTGGCCGTGGCGTTGCTCGGCGTGGTGGCCTCGCTTTATTATTACTTCGGAATCATCCGCGAAATTTTCTGGGGCACCGGCCAATGGTGGACGGAAAAGACACCAGAAACCGCCGCGATCAAACTCGCCGATTCGCAGGTGGTGGTGCTGATGGTGTGCCTACTGGGAATGTTGGCGCTGGGGCTGTATCCGCAACCGGTGCTGGAATTGGCCAACGCCGCCGTGCAGGGATTGTTTGGAAAGTAGAAAGTTTTGATTGCCCCCCAGAATGCGATACCCAACGGGAATCACGTTCAACTTTTTACTTTGAAACTCGGCACATCTGCACCGAATCGGCGATCTCTTCCACCGCGCTGCGGGAACTGACGACCACTACGGTGTCGCCCTTTTCCAATAAATTTTTGGCGACCAATTCCTGCAACGCTTGCTCCACCACTTCGACGGCATCGCCCTCGTCCCACGGCAACACCACCGGACGCACCCCGCGATGCAACGCGAGGGAGCGCGCCACTTCATCATTGAGGCACAACGCCAAAATCGGCGCGCGCCGCGGGCGCATCCATGCCACCTCGGGCACGAGCCGACCGACGCGGGTGAAAACCACAATCGCCTGCGCATCCAAATCATCAGCCATATTCACGGCGGCTTTGGCGAGCTTTTGCCGGTCATTCGTGAGGGTGGCCAATTCATGAAAGCGCGCAGCGGGTTCGCGTTCCATCCTGCGCGCGATGCGATCCATTGCTTTCACACAGCGATTGGGGAACTTGCCCACGGAAGTTTCGCCACTGAGCATTATAGCGTCGGCTTGTTCGAAAACGGCATTGGCCACATCGGTAACTTCCGCGCGCGTGGGCATCGGTTCCTGGCACATACTCTCGAGCATGTGCGTGGCGACGATGACGGGTTTGCCAACGGCTTGGCAGGCGCGCACGATTTCGCGCTGCAAAATGGGGAGGTCTTCAAAGGGACATTCCACGCCGAGATCGCCGCGCGCTACCATGATGGCATCGGCCTGCGCGATGATGGCGTCGATGTGTTGCACGGCGTGTTGATCCTCGACTTTGGCGATGACCTTCGGCGGGCGCGGATGAGCGGCCACCAGTTCCTGCAACAACGCCACATCAGCGGCAGCGCGCACGAAGGAGAGCGCGAAGTAATCGACATCCAATTCCAATCCCACGGCGACATCGGCGCGGTCTTTTTCCGTGAGCGCGGGGAGATTCACTTTGGTGCCGGGAAGATTGATGTGGCGGCGACTGCCGAGTTCGCCGCCCACTTTCACTTCGCACTCGGCCACGGTGTCGGTAAGGCGCAGCACGCGCATTCGGATGAGGCCGCTGTCGACGAGGATGGTCGTGCCCTCTTCGATGTCATTGAGAAAATCCGGATAATTAACGCTCACGCAACGCTCACCTTCGGCGCTGGGATCCACGGTGAAATCGAATCGATCGCCTTTTTTCAATTGCACCGGCGCAGGTAAATCACCGGTGCGAATGGCCGGCCCCTGCAAATCCATCACGATGCCCGGCATGCATCCGCGCGCAGCGGCGGCGGCGCGGATGTGGCCCGTCACGGCGCGCGCCCAGTCGTGCTTGGCGTGCGACATGTTGAGGCGAAACACATTCGCGCCCGCATCGAGCAGCGCGCCAATGGTCTCTTCGGTCTGTGTTACCGGCCCCAGCGTGGCCAAAATTCGAGTCTGCCGCGTACCTTGCATCGGCGGAGGTTAGGGGCGGAGCCTGTCATTAGGCGAGATTTTTTGGAAATCCAACGCTCAAGCCACCGTATCTGCTTGATTTGGCGGTGGTTAGGGCGTAGCTTCCGCGCGGACAAAATTTGGATTATGGCTGAAAAAGAAAACAAATACGAAGACAACGCCGCGGGAAAATTTTACTGCGACGAGGAATGCATCGACTGCGATCTGTGTCGCGAGACGGCACCGGAGAATTTCAAGCGCAATGAAGACGGCGGCTATTCATTCGTCTATAAGCAACCCGAGAACGATGAGGAAGAAGCCCTTTGCGTGGAAGCAATGGAAGGCTGCCCCGTGGAAGCCATCGGCAGCGACGGCGCGGGCGACTAAGGCGACCGACGGAGTTCATCGAGTTTTGCAGCCCGCGCAAGCGGGCTTTTTTTGTGATTACGGTAATTGCGCCAACCGTAAAAGATTCATCGCCCGTTGCACCACCAACTGCTTGAACGTCTCGCGATCGGTGGCGATGCGGGCGCTCACCACCTCCGTGTCCTCGGGCGTGGCGCAGGCGATGAAGACGGTGCCGATGGGTTTCTCCGCTGTGCCGCCTTCGGGGCCGGCGATGCCGGTGGTGGCAAGAGCATAATCCGCCCCGTGCTTGGCGCGCGCGCCTTCGGCCATTTGGCGGGCAATCGCCTCGCTTACCGCGCCGTGTTCGGCGAGCGTTTCGGATAGCACGCCGAGGGTGTTTTGCTTGGCTTCGTTGCTGTACGTGCAATGGCCCGCGAGGAAAACAGCCGATGCGCCGGGCACATTGGTAAGGCGGTGAGCCATTAACCCGCCGGTGCACGACTCGGCCACGGCGAGAGTTTGACCGCTCACGGTGAGTTGGCGGATGAGAATTTCTTCCAACTGCTCGTCATCCACGCCGTAGATTTGTGGGCCGAGTTTTTCGCGCACGACGGCTTCGGCTTGGGCGATGCTGTCGGCCGCGCCTTCCCCGCTTGCGGTGAGGCGGACATCGACTTCGCCCGCGCGAGCGCAGTAGCCGATTTCTAATCCGACGGCAATCCATTCAGCCAACGCAGGCGCGATGCTTTGTTCCACGGTGGTTTCTCCGATGCCGATGGTTTTGAGCGTGCGGATGGTGACGGGATTTTCCGGTGGTAATTTTTCGGCAAGCAAAGGCGCGACCGCTTGCGTGAACATGGGCCGCAACTCACGCGGCGGGCCGGGCAGTAAAATCAGCCAACCGCGCGGCGTAGGCAGCGCGAGGCCGGGCGCGGTGCCGTGATCATTGCGCAGCACGGTGGCGCCCACGGGCACTTGGGCCTGGACGAACACGGGTTCGGGCATCGGTCGGTTGCGGTTTGCAAAATGCGCGGTGATGCGGTCGCGGGTTTCGGCGTGTTCTTCGAGCGACAGATCAAGAAGTTCAGCAATGAGTTGGCGGGTGAGGTCATCACTGGTGGGGCCGAGGCCGCCGGTGATGAGGACAAGCTCGGCGCGGGCGATGGCTTCGCGGGCGGCGGCTTGAATAGCTTCGCCGGAGTCGGGCACGGTTTGCTGATGGGCGAGAGTGTAACCGGCGCGCGCGAGTTGTTGGGCGAGCCAATGATGATGGGTGTTGAGAACACGCCCGAAGAGGAGTTCGCTGCCGGTGTTGATGAGTTCCACGCGCACGGACGGAGATTGCCACGCCGATGCATAACGCGCAATCTCTGGGGCATTGCGGGCATTGACTTGCCGTCGCGTTTTTTTTACACTGACCCCATGCCCACACCGGACAGAACGGCGGCGAAGGAAAAGTTTATGGCTTTTCTGGAGCAGAAAAATCTGCGTATCACCACGCAGCGCCGGGCGATTGTGGACACGGTGTTCGGTACGGACCAGCATTTCACCGCCGAGCAATTGCTGGAATGGGCCCGCGAACGCGATGCAAGCGTGAGCCGCGCCACGGTGTATCGCACGCTACCACTGCTCACCGAGAGCGGCCTCGTGCACGAGATGGATTTCGGCAAGGATTACAAAATTTACGATCCCAACTACGCGGATCACCCGAACCACAACCACATCATTTGCGACGATTGCGACAAGATTGTGGAGTTCGAAAGCGAAAAGCTCAATGAACTGGAAAATGAGATTTCCCACAAGCTGGGTTTCTCCGTGAAAACGCAGCAATTGCGAATCAACGCCTCCTGCGAGGAAATGAAAAAACTGGGTGCCTGCAAAAACAAAGACCATTAAGGTCTGTTTTTGTGTGATAATTCGCAGAACCCACCCCTTCAAAACTTTTTCCAAAAAACCCTTGACGATGAGAACCGGTCTCATTATCTTCGCCCTCAGCAAGTCGAGACCGAGTCTCATTTGCAGAAAGAAGACAATGAAGAATGTGCTGAGATTGACCTGCGCCGTGGCTGTTCTGGCTGGCGCGTTGACTGGGTTCGCCCAGGACGATAAGCGAATCGATGCGCTCGAGAATCAAATCCGCGCGATGCAGCAGCGGATGGATGCGATCAAAGAAGCCGATGCCGCCAATCGCCCTCCCGAGTGGTTGAACCAGGTTTATGGCAAGGGGTTGACCTTTAATTTTTATGGCGAGGCCAAATACAACATGACGAAGGGGAGCGACGGGAATTATTTTGACCCGCACCGCTTCGTACTCATTCCTGGCTACAAGCTGAGCGACAACGCTTACTTCAACTCCGAAATCGAGATCGAACACGGCGGCGTGGATGACAAGGACGACAGCCGCTTCCGGGGCGAAGTTGAAATCGAGCAGTTTTATTCCGACGTAAAAATCAACGACTGGCTCAACTGGCGTTCGCTCGGCGTGAGCCTCATCCCCGTCGGCAGCATCAACCTCCATCACGAGCCGGATCAGTTCTATTCCGTGCACCGTCCAATCATGTACAAGTACATCATCCCCTCCACGTGGATGGAAGGCTCGATGGGATTCTTTGGCGACGTGCCGCAAGTGGAAGGCTTGAGCTGGTTCTTCCTCGTGTCGCAGGGATTATCCAGTGCCAACGGCACCATCAAAGACGGCTCCAAAGGCGTTCGCGACACGCGCCCCGGCCTCAACGCCAAGGGCGACAACCGGCAGCTCGCCTACACGTTGCGTTTCCAATACGACGGCGCTTCGTCCGACACCGAATGGCTCAAGGGCCTTTCCGGCAGCGCATCCACTTACTTCGGCAATTATCAGGAAACCACCACCACCGACACCGATGTTTACCTGTGGGATCTTGAGGCCAAGTATCGCTGGCGCAGCGGGTTTATGAAAAACTTTGAACTCATCGGCGACTACGCCCAATGGCACTTCGCCAGTCCCGACGCCATCGCCGATGCCAACGTGGGCGACCGGATGTTTGGCTATCGCCTTGAGCTGGCGTACCATCACGTGCTGGAAGGCGATCAGGAACTCATCCCCTTCTTCCGCTTGGAAGGCTACGACACCTCCGAAGGCAGCAAAGACAGCAATGACTTTGCTGGAGATACCGGCAGAAGTCACTACCTCACGTACGGCGTTTACTATCAGCTCAACCGCCACATGGAATTGAAAGCCGCCGTACGGCAATCAATGGATGACGCCGACAACACCGAGTTTTCCATCGGCGTCGGCTACCAGTTTTAGGTTCGCGAGGAATCAAAATGACCCGAAATACACACCTCACTTGGTTGGCCCTCGCGGTTGTGTTGCTGTGCCCCCTGCCCGCGCAGGCGATGCGCTATCTCACGCCGATGCAGGCGCAGAAGCTGTGTTTCCCCGAAGCCGACAAGTTTGAATGGCAACAGCGCAAATTCACCGCGGGCGAGGCGGCCCAAATCCAAAAGGCATCCGGCGTGGTCTTGAAACTCCCCGGCGCTTGGTACGCCCTCGCGATGAAAGACGGCCAAGTGATCGGCGCGGTGATTGTCGATTGCGTCAAAGGCAAACACGAAGCTATAGACTTCGTGGTGGCACTGGACACTGCGGGCAAAGTGCGCTGCATTGAAATTCTTGAATACCGCGAAAGCATCGGCGATGAAGTGCGGCGCGCCGGTTGGCGCAAACAATTTCAAGCCAAAGACAGCCGCTCCAAAATCAAACTCCATGACGACATCGCAAACATCACCGGCGCCACCATCTCGTGCCGCAACGTCACCGAAGGCGTGCGGCGCGTATGCCACACTTGGCAGCTGGTGCTGCGCCCTGCTCTGGTGTCTGCTAAGCGGCTGCCAAAGCTGGCCGCCCGCTAAAGCCGTTGCCCCGGTCACACGCGTTCAGCCGCACCTCGGCACCTTCGTTTCCATCACCGTTTATGGTGAGCCCGCGGAAGTGCAAGCGGCCATCGATGCCGCCTTCAATGAATTTCGCGCTGTCGATAAACTCCTCAGCATCCATCGCCACGACAGCGCCCTCGCCCGCGCCAATGATAGCGGCGACCTAACCCCCGAACTCGCCGCCATCATCCAACGCGCCCTCGATGTGGCCAAAGAAACCGATGGCGCGTTTGACCCCACCATCCGCCCGCTCGCCGATCTGTGGGGGTTCATCAAAAAAGAAGGCTACCGAATGCCCACCGATACTGAATTGCGAATCGTGCTCACCAAAGTGAATTATCGCCATATTGAAATAAAAGGAAATATTTTCATCAAAGGCCCGCATGATATGACCATCGACCCCGGCGGCTTCGGCAAAGGCTACGCCGTGGACCGCGCCATCGCCGTCCTACAACGTCACGGCATCCAAAATGCAATGGTAAAAGCCGGTGGCGACCTCCGCGTCATCGGCCTTCCGCCCGGCAAAAAATACTGGATTGTTCGCCTCGAAGACCCCAATAAAAATGGCCAACGCACCCCCGTAAAATTGCGCTCCGGCGCCATGAGCACCTCGGGCCAATACGAAAATTTTGTGGTGATCGAAGGCCGCCGCTACGGGCATTTACTTGATCCCCGCACCGGCAAGCCCATCCAAGGTATCGCCGCCTGCACCCTCACTGCCCCCACCTGTTTTGAATCCGACGCCTACGCCACCGCCGCCGCCGTAATGGGCGTGGCGAAAAGCACGGAGAAATTTGGGGAACGATTTGGAATGCGGTTTGTGTTGATGGATGAAAATGGAAAATTGCGGGCGGTGATGACGAATCGCTTCCCCCGATGAAATGGTAGGGACACCGGCCCGAGCTACATCAACCATCAACCTACCTACTCCACCGTCAACTCGCGCTTTATCTCAAATTTTTCAATCCGCTTGCGCAGCGTCGCTCTTGTGATGCCGAGGAGTTTGGCGGCTTGGACTTGGTTGCCGTTAGTTTCTTTGAGGGCGTTGATGATGAGTTCGCGCTCGACGGCGGGGATGATTTTTAGGTTCGCATCGGCGCGGGCCCATTGAAAAAGTTTGGTGGAGAGACTGGCGAGGTTGTCATCGCCGGACTGCGGCGCGCCGGGGATGGCCTGAAAAATTTCGGGCGGCAAGTCTTCCAGCAAAATGGCGTCGCCTTTGGTCATCACGAGGGCGCGTTGGATGGCGTTTTCCAGTTCGCGAACGTTGCCGGGCCAATCGTGGGATTTAAGCTGCGCGAGGGCTTCGGGCTGGAGAGTCTTGGGGCGACGCGGGTTGGGGGAATTTTTGGTGAGGAAGTAATCGACAAGTTGCGGGATGTCGTCCGTGCGATCGCGCAATGCGGGGAGTTGGATGCGGACGACGTTGAGGCGGTAAAATAAATCCTCGCGGAAGTCACGCGCGGCCACTGCTTTTTCGAGCGGCCGATTGGTGGCAGCGATGATGCGCACATCGGTCTTCACCGATGCGTTGCCGCCCACGCGCTCAAAGGCGCCGCTTTGCAGGACGCGCAGAATTTTCGTTTGCGTCGGCGCAGTCATATCGCCGATCTCATCAAGAAAAATCGTGCCGCCGTCGCATTGCTCAAACTTGCCGATGCGCTGGGTGTGCGCACCAGTGAACGCGCCCTTTTCGTGCCCAAAGAGTTCGCTCTCCAGCAAATGCTCAGGAATCGCGGCGCAGTTAATGGCGAGAAAAAGGCGGTCGCTGCGATGGCTGTGGCTGTAAATGGCGCGCGCGACAAGTTCTTTGCCCGTGCCGCTTTCGCCGGTGATAAGCGCGGTGGCATCGCTGGCGGCGAGTTGGCCGATGGTTTTGAAAACCTCCTGCATTGCGGGGCTTTGGCCGATGATGCCGAGATCGTAATCTTCTTTTTCGAGCAGCGGCTCGTACGACACCACTTCTTTCATCGCGCGCGCGGCGGCGAGGGCGTTGGCGACGAGTTCCTTGAGCTTGGGCACGTCGAACGGTTTGAGCACGTAATCGTACGCGCCGTGTTTCATTGCGGCGATGGCGGTTTGGGTGGTGCCAAACGCAGTCATTAAAATCACCGGCGTCTTGGAATCAAACTCGCGCAAACGCTGAAGCGTCTCGATGCCGGTGAGGCCGCCCATTCGGACGTCCATAATGACGAGGTCCGGGCGCAGTTGCGGAATCAACTCCAGCGCCTCCTCGCCGCTACCGGCGGTGTGCAGCTCCAGACCGGCTTCCTGACCGAAGATGCGCTCGAAAGAATAGCGCACGTCCGCTTCGTCGTCGATGAGCAGCAATTTATCCATCAATACGCGCGCAGCATAGCGGTGAGCGGTTTCATTGGGCAGTTTTTTCCTTGGCTTCAGTCGCCCACGCGAGCGCTTCCTCGCGGGTGGATAATTCCTCGGCGAGTTGGTGGTCGCGGATTTCGTTTAGCAACTTGCCCATCGGCGGGCCGGGTTTGATGCCCAACTCGATAAGATCGCGGCCGGTCACTAAAGGCTTGATGAGCGCGGGCATTTCTTCCAGCGCAGCTTGTTCGGCGCGCAGGAAATTGTAAATATCGAGCTTGGCGTGCGAGCCGAGGCAATCGATGCGGTGTTGTTCGAGTTCCAGCTCGAACGTGGGGCGCAGCAGCATTCGGCGGAGTTTGGCTTTGCGCATTTTGGGGGCGACGGCGAGATGCATATGCTCGCGCACGGTGAACACGATTTCGTCGATTTGTTTGCGCGGGAATTTCAGACGCACGAGAATGACCTCGGCCATCTCCGCGCCGAGTTTGTCGTGGCCGTAATTGTGGATGCGGCCATCCTCGCCCACGGACGCAGTGGCGGGTTTCGCAATGTCGTGCAGGAGAATCGTCCACGGCAATTCCGCAGGCGCATCGGCGGGCATTTTATCGAGCATCAAACGGATGTGTTTGTACACGTCGCCTTCGGGATGATATTCGGGCGATTGCTCGCAGCCGATGGTGAGCATCATTTCGGGCAGCACGTGCGCAAGCAAACCGCTATCGCGCAGGAGGTCGAGCCCGCGCGCGGCGTGTGGCGGGCGGAAGAGTTTGAGTAGTTCGTCGCGAATGCGTTCGGCGCTAACGCGGTTGATATTTTCCGCGTGCTGTTGCACGGCGGCGAAGGTCGCGGGCTCGATTTGGAAATCCAGTTGCGCGGCGAAGCGCACGGCGCGCAAGAGGCGCAGGTGATCTTCGCCAAAGCGCTCGGCGGGATCGCCGATGGTGCGCAGCACGCCGGCTTTCAAATCCGCCTCGCCGCCCACCCAATCGCGCAGTTCGTTGGTAACGGGATTTAGGAAGAGGCCGTTGATGGTGAAATCACGCCGGAGCGCATCGGCCTCGGCATCACCAAAAGTAACGCTGTCCGGCCGGCGTCCATCGGTGTAACCGCTCTCGGCGCGGAAGGTGGCGACCTCGAATTGCTCGCCGCCTTCGAGCACGAGCATCACGCCAAAACTTTTGCCCACGCCGATGGTTTTGGGAAAGATTGCCTCGACTTGTTCGGGCCGCGCATCAGTGGCGATGTCGAAATCCTTTGGCACGGCGCCGCGCAATTCATCGCGCACACAGCCGCCCACCAGCCACGCCTCGTGACCGGCGGCGTGCAACGTGCGCAGGATGCTGATGGCGATGTCGCGTGAATTCATTGTGGCAAAAAAAAATGCGCCCGCAGGCGCACTTGTTCAAATCAAAGGTCCGTGATGATCAAGGCCTAATAATCCGCGTAACGCGCGGCGAGCATAGCGGAGAACTTCGCCACTTTCATTTTGCGGCGTTTCTTTGCGCTAGGCTTCTCGAAGGCACGCCGATTACGGATGTCCTTGATGGTGCCCTCGCGATCGAGCTTCTTCTTCATACGCCGCAGTGCGCGCTCGACGGGTTCGCCTTTTTTTAATTTAATTTCTGTCATTAACCTAAATTCACCTCCAAACCATTAGGTTGTCCCGTTGGATTTTGACCCTCGGGGACGGGGACAATAGCAAAGACAGCAGACGTGTCAATTCCAACCGCCTTCAAAATTGTGTAACGCACACCCCAAAACGGCGTCTGCCAAAATAACCGAGGTGGGAATCGCTCCAGTTTTCACTCAAAACTAAAGAAAACACGAAAAAATGAAAAATTGTACACTTACAATCGCCATGTTAACCGCTGGAATTGCGGTGATTTCAGGCAATGCCGAAGATCAAACTGGCCCGAAAACACTGTCAAAAAGCGAAATCACCAAGAAATATGACCAAAACGGCGACGGAACGATGGATTATCGGGAGAAAATGACATTCCTCCGCAGTCTTGATGAAAATGGCCGAGCGGCTTATCGACGCGCATTTTTTTCAGATAACCAACAGAAAAACGCGCAAAACAACAACCGCGATGCCGATTGGGCGCGCGAAGCAATTGAGCGCCACAACGCGTCGCGAGCACAAAACACCAGTCGAGCCGAAGGAAACGACCGGCGTGACAGCAGCCGCAAACCCCAAACTCGCAAACCTTCCTCCCGGGGTGACGACGCCCGCAAAGCGTGGGCCGAACGCGTGAAAAAATATCAGGAAGAGCGCGCCAAGGCAGCACAAGGCAGCAGCTCACAGGGTCGCGGTAACAGTCGCAGTTCTCAAAACCGCCAGCCTTCCACCCGCGAACAGGGTGGATCTCGTGAACAGGCAAACCGATTTGATCTGGAGGCAGTAAAACGGCGGCTGGATTACGGAGTTAAGGAGGGCTTGTTGACCCGCGATCAGGCCGGCAAGCTGATGGCCGAAGCAAAAAAACGCATAGAGGTTGACCAACGCGGGGGTAATGACCGTCGGGGGCAAGGCGCCAACAACGAGGGTCGTGGCCGTGAGAGCCAGTCCAATGATCGCCAAGATCAGGCCAGAAAGGGCTACGAAGTGAGGCGCAAACGCATTGAAGAAGGTGTCAGAAGTGGGAAAATTAAACGCGAGGATGCAGTCAAGATGCTGGAAGATCTTCGTAAACACATGGCAGCCGCAAGTCGTGGCGGGGACAACAATGCCCGCACCAATCAACAAAGAGGTGGTGAAGGCAATGAGAGGAAAGAAAGAGAAGACGATCCGCGG
The DNA here is from genome assembly GCA_937775205.1 of uncultured Verrucomicrobiae bacterium. Classification (GTDB taxonomy): domain Bacteria; phylum Verrucomicrobiota; class Verrucomicrobiia; order Limisphaerales; family UBA1100; genus JACNJL01. Next base: position 40,541 of record CALKBX010000016.1, read on the forward strand.
GTGGCAAAATACAAAGCTGCAGAAAGAGCGCTTGCTGCGGCAGTAAAAGCTAAAAAACTTTCCAAGGAAGATGCTGAAAAGAAATTATTAGGCGTAAGAAAGCAGCTGTGGAGTAGTGACGCATCGCGTAGTTCTCAGTCAAAAAGCTCCCAATCAAGAGGATCATCCCGCTCACGCGCCCCGCAACGCTCATCCGGTACTGACTGGCGCAAAGCGATCGAAGAGCGCATGAAGAAAGCCCGCGATGACCGTGACCGTGCTGAAAGGAATTCCCGGGATCGGGGCAATGATCGTGGACACAGCGAGCGCGGAGAAGACATGCGCAAGGCATGGGAAGAACGTATTAAAAAATATCAAGCTGAACGCGCCAAAGCCGCCCAAAGTCGAGGCAGCAGCAGTTCTCAAAGCCGCCAGCCTTCCTCCCGTGAACAAGCCCAAAAAGCATGGGCCGAGCGCATTAAGAAATATCAAGCCGAACGCGCCAAAGCCGCCCAAAGCCGTGGCAGCAGAAGCTCACAAAGTCGTGGAAGCAGCCGCAGCTCACAGCAACGGCGCCCCTCGGGTGATGACATTCGCAAAGCCATTGCCGAGCGCATCAAGCAATTTGCCGAATCCCGCAAAAAAATGAGCCCACAACGCGGTGGTACTCGTAGCCCGCAAAGTCACGGCCCACAACGCGGTGGTGATCGTCGCCCACAAGGTCACGGCCCACAACGCGGTGGTGATCGTCGCCCGCAAGGTCACGGCCCACAACGCGGTGGTGACTCGTCGCCCGCAAGGTCACGGCCCACAACGCGGTGGTGATCGTCGCCCGCAAGGTCACGGCCCACAACGCGGTGGTGACTCGTCGCCCGCAAGGTCACGGCCCACAACGCGGTGGTACTCGTAGCCCGCAAGGTCACGGCCCACAACGCGGTGGTACTCGTAGCCCGCAAAGTCACGGCCACACGCGGTGGTATCGTGGTCCGCACGGGTGGCCCGCGGGGGCGATAGTTAGTCATCACTTCCACAGCCATCGGGGATAACCCGGTGGCTTTTTTCGTGGGTTGAACGGCTGGCTCTGTTATCAACAGCGCGATGGATGCGAGGTGCAACGGACAAGGAGCTGATTGCGGAGGTGCTGGAAGGCAACCCGGAAAGTTTCGAGCCGTTGGTGGTGAAGTATCAGCCGCGCGTGTTCGCCATCGCACGGCGGTACGCGCGCCGCGAGGATGAGGTGGAGGACATCGTGCAGACGGTGTTTATGAAGGCGTACAGCAAGCTGTCGAGCTATCGGGGCGATGCGCCTTTCGAGCATTGGCTCATGCGGACGGCGACGTTTACGTGCTACGATTTTTTGCGAAAACATCAGCGCAATCGCGAGTGGAATGCCACGGATTTATCCACTGAAGAAAATGAATGGCTGGAAAATGTGGGGGAAGATACAACCGAAAAAGAGGCTAATCAATCGGCTGCAAAGGCGCTGGTGGATCGCTTGCTGGAGAGCTTGAAACCGGATGATCGGATGATTATTACGATGCTGGATTTGGAGCAGAAATCGGTAAAGGAAATCGCAAAATTGACTGATTTTACGGAGTCAAACGTGAAAGTGCGGGCCCATCGCGCCCGAGATAAAATGAAGAAAATCCTGGCCACTCTGGCCCCGGAAAAGTACCTGTAACCGCGCCGGCAAACGGGCCGTCTGCATAATAGAACGATGAAGAAGATAGAGGACATTTTAGAGCGGTTGCTGGCCGAAACGCGGGAAATTCCGGCAAACGACCGGGTGCCGTACGCCTTCGAGAAGCGCATTATGGCGCATATCAAAGAAGCCCCCGCCACCTTAGCTGATGCTTGGTCAGTTTGGGCGCAGTCACTTTGGAAAGCCGTAGTGCCCTGCCTCGCCGTTTTGGTGATGGTGGCGGTCTGGATGAAAGCTCCCGCCGATGGCTCCGGTGCCACCACGCCACAAGGCAATGCCGCTCCGGCGGTCGCAAATTTCGAAGCCCCCGGTGAAGAGGATTTGGAAAGCATTGTGATGCTTGCCATCGATCCGGATTCCACTGGCGAATAACGCCGAATAATTTCTGATGCATCAATGGAAGGTCATTCTGGCCACCGTGCTGATCTTCGGCAGCGGTGTGGGCACGGGGCATTTGCTCAGCCGCGCAATGTCCCGAACCCGCCTCAACCGAAATCTGGACGGCAAGTTTTCACCGGCCTAATCTCAAAATCCAACAGACTTTCAGCCTGCCGCAGCGCGCCCGATGATGTTCCGGTCGCACGGGTATCTCGATAATCACCTCAAGCTCACCGACGAGCAAAAAGAGCAGATTGCTCAAAATCCGCAAAGCGGGCCACGACCGCGTGCGCGAATTCGGCAAACCCTTTCGCGAGCAAATCATCGCCGAAGACCAGCGGGTGCGGGAAGAAATCCGCGCCCTCCTCACGCCCGAACAAGCGCGGACCTTTGACGGACTGCCGCACTTTCGAATCAACCCCGAACCCGGACGGCCCGGTGCCGGTCGCCCGCCGCCCGCCCCGACTGCCACACATCCAACGACCCGCGCCCGCCCCGGCAAATCGCGCCCGAACCCCGGCCACGCCTCCCTCCCCCCAAACCACCGGCCAATTCAAGCCCAAAGCCGCGCGTAGCTCTTCCGTTAGCTTGAAGCGCGGCTGATTCTCCAGCACACTCCGCCCAATGCGCGAGACGCTCCGTGCCTGGCAGGAACAATTTGAAACCTTCGCGCTGGAGGTGATTTTCAACGAGCGCCGCGGCAAACGCGCCACGGCTTTGCGCGGGTTGCTTTTTTGTCTCTCCAAGGTTTTCCTCGTTGGCGTCAAGGGCCGCCGTTGGCTTTATGAGGCCCGCATCATTCGCGATCACCCGCTCGGCGTGCAGGTCATCACCGTGGGCAACCTCACCGTGGGCGGCACCGGCAAGACGCCCGTCGTGGAAAAATTCGCCCGCGTGCTGCAGGATCACGGCCGCAAAGTCGCCATCCTCTCGCGCGGCTATCGCTCCAAACCGCCGCCCCTCCTGCAGCGACTGCGCGCCAAGTTGTTGTTTCAGGAAGACAACACCCCGCCCCGCGTGGTTTCCGATGCCAAAAACCTCCTGCTCAATTCCGAAGACGCTGGCGACGAGCCGTATATGCTCGCCTCCAATCTCAAAGACGTTGTCGTGCTGGTGGACAAAGATCGCGTGAAGTCCGGCCGCTATGCCATCGAGAAATTCGGCTGCGATACGCTGCTGCTCGATGATGGTTTCCAATACTGGAAACTCGCCGGCCGCCGCCGAGATATTGTACTCATCGACGCCCAACAGCCTTTCGGCAACGAGCATCTCCTCCCGCGCGGCACGCTGCGCGAGCCCGTGCAGAACCTCAAACGCGCCGACACCATTTTCATCACCAAAAGCAACGGCGACACCGCCGCCCTCCGCGCCCGCATCCGCAAGCACAACCCGCAAGCGGGAATCATCGAGTGCATCCACTGGCCGCTGTTTTTTCAGGACGTCTTCAACCCCGACCAACGCGAGCAAATCGGATGGCTCAAAGGCCGCAAAATCGCAACCCTCAGCGGCATCGCGCAGCCCGAGAGTTTTGAAAACAGCCTCGCCGATCAGGGCGCGGAGTTGGTGTACACCAAACGCTTCGCCGATCATCACCGCTTCACTCAACAGGAACTGCTCAACACCATCAACCGCGCCAAAAAACGCCGCGCCGAAGTCATCATCACCACCCAAAAAGACGCCGTCCGCTTCCCCAAACTCGACCGCGTGGATCTCCCCATTTATTATATGCGCGTGGAAATAAAAATCCTCAACGGGGCCAAGGACTTTGATGACTGCGTCCGCAAGATCCGCTTTCGCTAACTGAACGGAGATGGAAACCTGCCTTTACCTTTTCGCCCGCGCCCTCGTTGCCATCGCGCAATGCCTGCCGCTGCGCTGCCTCGCCCGCCTCGGCCGATGCGCCGGGGCACTCGCGTGGCACCTTGACCGACGACACCGCCAAGTGGCGCTGGAAAATTTGGCCGCCAGTTTTCCAGAAAAACCTACCGACGAAATCCGCGCGATCGCCAAGGAAAATTTCCGGCGCCTTGGCGAAACCTACGCCTGCATTCTCAAGACCGGCACCATGAACGCCGAAGCCATTTCAAAAATCCTGGAAATCGAAGGCTACGCGCAACTGGAAAAAATCCTGCAAGCCAATCCGGACGAACGCATCCTGCTCGCCGTCGGCCACTTCGGAAATTTCGAACTCTTCGCGTGGATGAAACTCGCCGTGCCCTCCGGCCAAGTCGTCACCACCTATCGCGGCCTCCGCCAGCGGAAATTGACCGAGCTAATGCTCGCGCTGCGCAAAGCCTCCGGCTGCCTCTATTTCGAGCGCCGCAACGAAGGTGCGCAGCTCAAGGAAACCATGAAACGACCCTCCATCCTACTCGGCCTATTGGCCGATCAACACGCCGGTGATAGCGGCTTGCGGTTGCCGGTGTTCGGCCGCGAAGCCTCCGTCAGCGCCGCGCCCGCCGTGATGGCCAAGCGTTATGGTTGCCGCCTGTTTCCATCCGCCTGTTTTCGCACCAGCCTCGGACGCTGGAAACTGGAACTCGGCGAAGAAATCCCACTGCGCGAAAACGGAAAACGCCGCACCACCGAAGCCATCACCCGCGACATCATCACCGCGCAGGAAGACTACATCCGCCGCGACCCCGCCAATTGGTTCTGGGTGCACAACCGCTGGAAACCCCGCCCCAACCCGATCCGACCGAATGAGCGCGCCAAACAACATTCTCATCCGCGGCGTCAATTGGCTCGGCGATGCCATTATGGCCTTGCCCGCCATCGATCGATTACGCGAAGCACATCCCGAAGCACGGCTCACACTGCTCACCCACGAAAAACTCGCCGGCCTGTGGGAAGGCGCCGAGCACTTTAATGAAGTGCTCACTTTTGAGAAGAGCGAATCCCCCTTCATCATCGGTCAGCGCCTACGCGAACATCAGTTCGACACCGCCCTCATCCTGCCCAATTCACCCCGCAGCGCGCTCGAGTGCTGGCACGCAAACATCCCTCGCCGCATCGGCTACGCCAGCCGCTGGCGCAAATGGTTTCTCACTGACCCCATCGCCCCCCACCCACACGCCGTGCCCATGCACAAGCGGCTGCCGCTGGACATCGAGTACCGCATCACCAACAATCTCCCGCCCGAAAAATATCCCGCGCGCGCCCATCACATTCACCAGTATCTCCACTTGGCAAAACAACTCGGCGCAAGCGACGAGCCCACGGCACCCACGCTGCGCCTAAAGACACCACCTTCAAAAAATTCCGGCAACCCCAAAATCGGCCTCATCGCCGGTGCCGAATACGGCCCCGCCAAGCGCTGGCCCACGGCGCATTTCATCGAAGCCGCCAAAATCCTCATCGAAAAACACCAAGCCCAATTGCTCCTGCTCGGCGGCAAAGGCGATGTGGAAACCGCAACCGAAATCACCGAAGCACTCCCCGCCAAACACACCACCAACCTCGCCGGCAAAACATCGCTCACCCAACTCGTCACCACCCTCGCCGAATGCAACGCCGTACTCACCAACGACACCGGCCCCATGCACGTCGCGGCCGCCGTGGGCACACCGGTCATCGCCCCTTTTGGCAGCACCAGCCCCGAACTCACCGCGCCCGGTTTGCCCGGTGACAATGCACACCAATTCCTCCGCACCACCGCCCCCTGCTCCCCCTGTTTTCTAAAAAAATGCCCCATCGATCTGCGCTGTCTCAACAGCATCACCCCCGACCAAGCCGCCACCGCCGTGGCGCGCGTCCTCTAGCTCCGCCCTTGCGCCTCCCGCCCGCGTGCGCTTAACTTGTGCCCGCGTGAAAATTACCGAGTTAACGGAACAGTTGATTGCCTCTTACGCCAGCGTGGGCGGCATCAATCATTTGGACGGCACGAATCTGCCTTCCAAAAGTGGCACGGTGTCCATCACATCGGATTTATTGGCGCTGCTCTTCCCCGGTTTTTTTGATGACAAGGTCACGCATTCATCTGAGTTGAAAATGGAAACTGCGCTGCTGATGGACGCCGTCGCAGGCAAGCTCGAAGATGAGTTGCTCAAGAGCATCCAGCACTCTCCACCCACCGATGCCGCCAAGGCCAACCCGCGCGAAGCTGCTCACGAATTGACGATGCATTTGCTCGCCGAGTTACCCGCCGTGCGAAAAATTCTCAGCACCGATGTGGAGGCCGCTTTCGATGGCGATCCCGCCGCCAAGAGCCACGAGGAAATTATCGTGAGCTATCCCTTCATCGAGGCCATCGCCGTGCAGCGGATGGCGCACGTGCTTTACAAAAAAAACGTGGCGCTCCTCCCGCGCATTATGACCGAATGGGCGCACGCGCGAACCGGCATGGATCTCCACCCCGGCGCGACCATCGGCCATCACTTTTTCATCGATCACGGCACCGGCTGTGTAGTGGGCGAAACCACCCTCATCGGCGATCACGTGAAGATGTATCACGGCGTCACCCTCGGCGCACGCTCCACTTCCGCCGGCCAAGGCTTGCGCGGCAAGAAACGCCATCCCACCATTGAAGATCACGTCACCATTTATCCCGGCGCAACCATCCTCGGCGGCAGCACCGTCATCGGCGCCCACAGCACCATCGGCGGCAACGTTTTCATTATGGACAGTGTCGCCCCCAAATCACTCGTCATCTACGACGGCCTTGATATGCGCGTTCTGAACAAGCAGGAAAAAAAGAAGGCGGCAGACTTTCGAATGTAATTGCTGGCCGGACCTTGGAGCTGGACTAAATCAATCCCCTGATTGGCCTACCTGTGTCGCACAGATATTGTGGGCGACCGGTCGTATCGTTCACGGTGGTGACATTGGGGTTAAGGCCGAGATGTTGGTACATCGTGGCCATCACGTCCTGATAGTGGACGGGACGCGCGGTGGGTTCGGCGGCGATTTTGTCGGTGGAGCCGATAACTTGGCCGGCGCGGATGCCGCCACCGGCCATCAGCCCCGGCGAGACTCGCGGCCAATGATCGCGCCCGCCCTTGGCATTGACCTTGGGCGTTCGACCGAATTCCCCCCACGCAACGATGAGCACATCATCGAGCATCCCGCGTTCGCCAAGATCGGCAACGAGCGTGGCCAGAGCGTGATCCACAACCGGAACGAGATGACGCATTCGGCTGAAGTTGCTGGAATGCGTATCAAAATCGCTGAAGCTCACGCTCACCACGCGCACGCCAGCCTCGATGAGGCGACGGGCGAGCAGCAGTTTGCGCGAGGCGTTGTAGCCATCGGCGGTCGTTCCCCGCGCGCCTTCTTCTTTGTGGCGCGGCGTGTAGCGCGTGAGCACTTTGGGGTCTTCTTTTTCTAAGTCCATTGCGTCCGCAAATTTTCCGGAGGTGAGAATGTCGACAGCTTGTTGATTGAAACGATCCATCGCGCTCATCATTCCGCCCTTCTCCATTTGCCGACGAACCCCATCGAATTGCTGCAGCAAGCCGACGCGATCATCGAGGCGTTCGGCGTTGAGGCCCGCGATGAGTTTGAGGTTTACTTGATGATCCTTGCCGAGCCGCGCCAGCTCGCCCTTCATCCCTTCCTCCAGTTCGCGCTGGAACAGGTGCGAGATGTCCGGCCGAAATGGCTTGAACGCCGGCCCGAGAAAACCAACGCGCGCACTGTTACGCGCCAGCGGACGACCTTGCATCAGATCCACAAACGCCGGAGCATTTCCATTTGGGCCAAGCAATTTATCCACCACACAACCCATCGCAGGTCGCCCGCCGATGCTAGCCAGCTCTTTGATGTGATAACCGCTCTGACACTGAAACCCATCGTGCCGCCCGGCACTGCCCACGAGCGAGCGCAGGAAAACAAATTTGTCCGCCGCGGCTGCCACTTGCGGCATCAATTCAGTGAGATGCACGCCGGGGATTTTGGTTTTGATGGAGGAAAATTCGCCGCGCAATTCCGCCGGTGCTTCCGGCTTGGGATCGATCATATCCATCTGCGGCGGACCGCCATCAAGATGAATGTTGATGACCGCTTTATGTGACTTGCCGCCCGTGGCCTCCGCGCGCAACACATCCGTCAGCGTCAACCCGCCTACGCCCAACGCGCCCGCGCGCAGAAAACTGCGCCGCGAAACGCCATCGCAATGCGTCACTTTATTGCCGATGAAATCAAGCATCGATGAGATTTAGACTGACGCGGAGGGGGGATTTGTTCAAGGAAAGATTCACCACAGAGACACAGAGAAGACAGAGGTTTTTCCCTCTGTGTTCTCTGTGGTTAAAAAAGATCAAATAAAAACCGGACTTCCCTTAATCGGCTTCCGCAATTCCGGCGGCAAACCGAATTGTTCATCCACAAACCCGTCCAGCCGGTCGCGGGTTTTTTGTGAGAGCAACTCGTTGAGTTCCTCATCCGCATTGCCCGCGAGCGCGATGGGCAAGCCGTTGAACACTAAATCCGGCCCGTCGCAAAATGCGTAGTAATGATACTCCTCCGCCTCGGCAATGGGCGCGCCGGTGACGAGACAGTGCGAGAGCCATTTGGAAACATCCGTGCCGTGCGCCTCCATCATCGGCCCCGTGCGATCCTCGATTTCGTACTGCTCCATATACGCGTTGATAGCCTCGATGGATTCCACCGAAAGCTCCCCCTGCATTTTTGCGCGGCACGGCAGGCACATCGCGTATTCAAAAATGACCTCCTCGCGATGAAACGCCTTGTGAATGAGATACTGCGTGCCATCCTCCAGCAACGTTTCATCACACAACGTGCACTTCGCAAACGGCCCTTCCTCCAAGAACGAATGAAACTGCACCGGCACCGGAGCATAATTCGGCCAAAATTCTGCCTCCGACGATTCGTCGGATTCCTCAAAAGGCTCATTATCATCGCGCTCCGCCATCGCCGCAAGAGTATAGAGAGAAGGCGAAATGACCAAGGAAATCCACACATCCAAACTCTAAATTGGTTATTGTTGGTTGGTCATTCCTTGGGACTTGGATTTTGGTCTTTGGGCATTCCCACCCCCTCTGTTAACCGAATCGCCTTGTCCCTCGCGCTCCCACTCCTCCACTCTCAACCCAATGGACACGCGGGTGACTGATGAATTGGGGGAACCGGATGCCGTGTTTGAGACGTCGCTTCGGCCGGTGGCTTTTGAGGAATTCGGCGGGCAGGAGAAGGTGCGTGAACGTCTGGAGATTGCCGTGACGGCGGCCACGCAGCGCGCGGAGCCGATTGACCACGTGCTGCTCTCGGGCCCGCCGGGGTTGGGCAAGACGACGCTGGCGCACATCATCGCCAAGGCCATGGGCGCGAACCTCCGCTGCACCAGCGGGCCGACCATCGAGAAGGCTGCGGACCTCGCGGGGTTGCTCACCAATCTCGAGGAAGGCGATGTGCTCTTCATCGATGAAATCCATCGCATGCAAAAAACCGTGGAGGAATATCTCTACCCCGCGATGGAGGATTACCAGCTGGACATCATCATCGACCAAGGCCCCAACGCCCGCAGCGTGCGCCTCAATCTCCCGCGGTTTACATTGATTGGCGCCACCACCCGCAGCGGGCTACTCACCGCGCCCTTGCTCACGCGCTTTCCTATTCGCGAACGGCTCAACTATTATGCCGCCGACCACATGACGCACATCGTCACGCGCTCCGCCGGTTTGCTCGATGTCGCCATCGACGAACAAGGCGCAACCGAAATCGCCCGCCGCAGCCGGGGCACCCCGCGCATTGCCAACAACCTCCTCCGACGCGTCCGCGATTACGCCCAAGTAAAAGCCGACGGCGCAATCACCAACACCATCGCCGACGCCGCCCTCGCGATGCTCGAAATCGACAGCCACGGCCTCGACGAAATGGACAAGCGCATCCTCGAGACCATCATCGTAAAATTCAGCGGCGGCCCCGTCGGCGTCAACTCCATCGCCGCCGCCGTCGGCGAAGAGCCCGACACCCTCGAGGAAGTCTACGAGCCCTTTCTAATCATGGAAGGCTACCTCCAACGCACCCCCCAAGGCCGCACCGCCACCGAGCTCGGCTACGACCGCCTCGGCCTGAAAATGGACGGTGGGAAGCAACAAAGTTTGCTATAATCGCAGAAAACCTCTGTCAACTCTGGCGGTTTTCCGGTATGCCTCGCGCGGTTTATGCCGCGACGCGACGACATTCATTCGGTTCTGATCATTGGCGCTGGCCCGATTATCATTGGGCAGGCGTGTGAGTTTGACTATTCGGGCACGCAGGCGTGCAAGGCGCTGCGCGAGGAGGGCTATCGCGTGGTGCTGGTGAATTCCAATCCGGCCACCATTATGACCGACCCGGAATTTGCCGACCGCACGTACATCGAGCCGGTCACACCCGAGGCGGTGGAGAAAATCATCGTGCGCGAATTGGCCGAGATGAAGTCGCTCGGCGCGGAGGGCCAACTCGCGCTGCTCCCCACGCTCGGCGGGCAGACGGGCCTCAACACCGCGATGGAACTTTTCCGCACGGGCGTTTTGGAAAAGCACGGCGTGGAAATGATCGGCGCGAAAGCCGACGCCATCGAGCGCGGCGAGGACCGCGCGCGCTTCAAGGAACTGATGCTCGAGATTGGCCTCGACGTGCCCGTGAGCGGCATCGCCCACAACATGGAGGAGGCGTGGGCCGTCGCGGACAAGATTGGAAAATTCCCGCTCATCATTCGCCCCGCGTACACGCTCGGCGGCACCGGCGGCGGCATCGCGTACAATCGTGACGAGTTCGAGGAACTCGCCAAAAAAGGCGTGGATCTTTCGCCGGTGGACGAAATTCTCATCGAGGAATCGCTCATTGGCTGGAAGGAATTCGAGATGGAAGTGATGCGAGACAACGCCGACAACTGCGTCATCATTTGCTCCATCGAAAACTTTGACCCCATGGGCGTGCACACCGGCGACAGCATCACCGTTGCGCCCATCCAAACGCTCACCGACAAGGAATTTCAAATCATGCGCGACGCGAGCTTCGCCATCATACGCGCCGTGGGCGTGGAGACCGGCGGCTCGAACATTCAGTTTTCCGTTAACCCCGACAACGGCCGGATGATCGTCATCGAGATGAACCCGCGCGTGAGCCGCAGTTCCGCGCTCGCCTCCAAGGCCACCGGATTTCCGATTGCGAAGATTGCCGCCAAACTCGCCATCGGCTATACGCTCGACGAAATTCCCAACGATATCACGCGCGAAACCCCCGCCAGTTTTGAGCCCACCATCGACTACGTAGTCACCAAAATCCCGCGCTTCGCTTTCGAGAAATTTCCGCAAGCCGACCCCACGCTGAACACCCAAATGAAAAGTGTCGGCGAAGCCATGGCCATCGGCCGCACATTTAAAGAGAGTTTGCAAAAATGCCTGCGCTCAATGGAGATCGGCCGCGCCGGCCTCGGTGGCGACGGCAAACACTGGCGCGTCGGCGAGGAAATCCACGGCGACCGCGACATCTTTCCGCGCGACCTCATCATCCAGAAACTCACCACCCCCAACGCCGAACGAATTTTCTACCTCCGCCACGCCCTCCGCGCCGCCTTCACCATCGACGAAATTTTTAGCCTCACCAAAATCGACCGCTGGTTCCTCACCCAAATCCAACAAATCGTCGACTGCGAAGAAGAGTTGGCAGCGGCGAGTTGACCGAGACTTGAAGTTTCAACCAATCTCCGCTATGTTTTGAATATGGCAAGCAACGGCGAACAATTTGTAACTGACGCAGAGGGCAAGCGCGTGGGCGTGATGCTAGACTTGGATACCTACGAGCGCCTGCGCCAAGCCGAAGCCGAGCTGGATGACATCCGCGACTACGACGACGCCAAGCCTCAAGTCGATGCGGAAGTAAAGGCGGGTGAATTCAGCACCCTTGCCGAACACAAATTCGACTACGGCAAGGTCAAATGAGCTACGAGGTCATTCTTCCGCGTTCGGTTCAAAAGGAGTTAAACGCCATTTCTCAGAAAGACCACGACCGAATCATTTCCAGACTAGAATCCCTTGAAGAAAACCCACGCCCCGCGAATGTGAAGAAATTGAAAAACCGCCCCGCGTGGCGAACTCGTTCAAGCGATTATCGAGTCATTTATGAAATCAATGACACCGATGAAAAAGTAACCATCATCAAGATAGCCCATCGACGGGAAGTCTATCGTTAACAAATTCTGGTTCATGCCTCCGCATCCGCATAAACTCCCCCTCCCTTGAACCGGACGGAAATCACTTATCGCTTCGAACGCCTGCGGGCTGTTGCTTCGGGGATTCTGGAAACGGCGTTCACGACTTTCCTGTTGTTAATCGCAGTGCAGTGGTTTGACTTCGGATCGACGGCGAAGGCAACCATTGCTGCAGCGGGGGCACTGGGATTTATGCTGGGGCCGGTGGTGGTTTCGCGCGTGGCGGACTTGGGCTGGACAACCGCGCAGGCAGCCTCACGGCTGGCGCTGGGCGCAGCGGGGTGCTTTGCCTTACTGGCGGTGGTGAGTGATCGTTGGCTTTTCATTGGCGGTATTATTATGGCCACCACTTTGGGGACGGCAGCCATTCCGATGGTTACCCAGATTTATCAGGAGAATTATCCGGCAAAACGGCGGGGCAAATATTTTTCCAGGACGGCCATGATTCGTATCATTAGCGCGGCTTCGTTTGGATTGTTGGTGGGCTGGATTCTAACCAATGACGACGACAGCCAAAAACTTTCCGGTTATCCGTGGGGGTTGATGCTGATTTTTGCATTGGCTTTTGCGTGGGCGTCCTTTTGCTTTTCGCGCCTCCCCGGCAAGACTCTCACGGGCGCGAAAGGCACGCACCCCTTCCGCTCGCTGCGGTTTGTGAAAGAGGATAAACTATTCCGTCACATCCTCATTTGCTGGATGCTCTTTGGAATCGGCAACCTCATGCTCTTTCCGTTGCGCGTGGAATATCTCGCCAACGCGAGCGAATACGCTGACGTCTACACACTGGGTTTTGATCCCACTCCCGCCCGCATCGCGCTGATTCTCGTTTTCATTCCGAATGCCGTGAAGCTGATCTTCAGTCCGCTGTGGGGCAGTCTCTTTGACAAAATGAATTTTTTTGTGCTGCGGGTAATCTTAAACTTTTTCTTTGCGGTGTCACTGGTGCTTTTTTTCCACAGCACTTCAATGGTCGGCCTATGCATTGCGGCGGGGCTCTTCGGCGTGGCCAATGCGGGCGGTGAGGTGGCTTGGAGCCTTTGGGTCACAAAGTTCGCGCCCGCCAAACACGTGGCTGATTACATGAGCGTGCATTTATTTTTTAATGGCATCCGCAATTTCATTTCGCCTTTCCTGGGTTTTTGGCTGATTGGATTGATGCCGGCCAGTAACCTCAGCCTCTTCAGTGCCGGGCTCATCGTAGCGTCCAGCTTGGCGTTGCTGTCGGATTATCCCTCCGGCGAAAAAGCGCGGCGCGGCGCGGCATTGACGGAAGAGATTTCCGACTAACCCAGCAGCACCAGCAAATGCTCACGTGCCTCGGTGACGTTTTTGTAATCCGCAACCTCCTTGGGCATCGTGGCGATGGCGCGGTGCAAGCCGGCTTGGGCCTCGGGGAATTTTTTGAGTTCCGCCAGCGATACATTCACCAGCCGAATGCCGAAGAGCAGTGCGCGCGTTTGCGGCAGGCGATAGAGCACTTGATCCTCGATGCGAATCCACGCCTCGTCATCAGTAAACGGCGGCGTGAGGCGCGGAGTGTCGCGGGAAGGATGCTGGTTGAGTTCCGGCGAACGGCTCAGGCCCCAGTTGGAACGCTCCCACGCCCTGCCGGGTTCGAGCTTGGCGAGGAATTTATCAATGCGCGCGCCGAGGGTTTCGTTGAGCGTGGGTACCGGCGAGTGGATGGCGTGTACCGGCAGCCCGATTTTTTCCTCCGGCCGCCATGATGACGGGAAACAAACCGCCCCCGCTCGAAAAGTGAACCGCCCATTTTCGTCCGGCAATAGAATCAGAAAATCTGACTCCCAATGCAGCGCCAGTTCGCGGCAACCGCCCCCGTCCAATCCAGCCCAAGTCAGACATTCAGCAACCGCCTCCGCTGCGGCGGGCTCCTCAAATAAACATTGCGCAGGCCCTTCCTCCAAGGCCGCACGGCGACTGGCCATAAGTGTGGTGTGCTCGAGTGTGTCCGCAAAGAAAGCCCTCGCATCGCCGGACCGCGCGCCGAAGTGAAATTCAAAATCCTGATCCGGAAACAATCCGAGCCAAGCCGGTTGTTGATCGGCGTTCATCACTTTTGGCCGATAAGTTTTTTCCAACGGTCGGCCCAGCGATTCCACCATTCGGGCTTATGCATGATGCGGAAAATACTCGCATAATCATCCGACCACAACGGCAAGTCCTCTTTTTCCGTGAATTCTACCAGCGGGTATCCCCACATTTCTGGGATGTCAAAAACCTCAGGGTTGCGCCCCAGCAAAACCCAGGATGAGCCGTACACCCAATGTTCGCTCAAGCCGCCGTTCTGATTTTCCACCACCATCATTGAGAGATCGAATTCCATTGCCAACCGCCGCACAACCGGCTCCAAATCCAGATAACGATTTGAAATATGAACGGCAAGCACCCCGTTTGGCGCAAGGTGTTTCAGATATATTGCCACCGATTCCTTTGTCAATAAATGCACGGGAATGGAGTCACTACTAAACGCATCCAGCGCAAGAACGTGAAAGCCCTGCGGTTGGCCGGCGCGCAATTCCGCCTCCATCGACAACCGAGCATCGCCCAGCACTACCTCCACCTCCGCGCCGCGTTTTTTTGCGTCCCGCAAATAGGTGAACATGTCTGCCTTTTGCGAAGACAAATCCACGACCTGCTGATTAATCTCGTACAATCGATAGTGATCCCCCGTCCGCGCGTAGCCAGCCAGCGTGCCCACACCCAAACCCACCACGCCCACTCGCATGCCGGTGGCATTTTCGTCCAATGGAAAATACTGCACCGCCAAGCCCACTCCAGTTGGCGACCCGTAATAGGTGGTCACCCGCCCGCTGGAACCCTCATCCGTGAACTGGTAACCGTGGGTGATGCGGCCATTGAGCAGCAGGCGATACGGGTCGTCATTGGCAGAATATTCGGTGACTTTCAGCATTCCATAAAATCCCCGCTCGCGGTAAACGAGCGTGCCCCCCTCTTTCCGATAAGTATCTTGAGCTTGCGCCACCAGCCCTGCGCCCAGCGCCACCAACACCGGCACCCATCCGCCCGCGGCCCAGCCCCAGTGAATGCTCCAGCCGCGCCAATCACGCACGCTGTTCCACACAAACGCATTGAGCGCCAGCAACGCGACAGCTGCCCACAAGCCGGGATGAAATTGGTTGAGATAATGAAACTTATTATTGAGCGACCAATCGCCCGCGATTACCAAGGCAACGAGCGTGAGGGTCAATGCGCCCAACGCGCCGAAGATGCCCGAATAAATTCCACGCGGTTCCGTGCGGCGTTTAGGTGCCCACCAGTGGTGAAACACCACGCGCGTCAGCCCGCAGGCCACCGCAAAGGGTGCCACCGTGGCCAACACCCGCCAAAAATAGCTCAAGCTGGTGTGAGCCAGTAACGCCCAACACACCGCCACCCAGCAGCTCAGCAGCACAATCCGCAAGTGCCATTTGCTGAGGCGCCAATCTTCGCGCCCCACCACGCACGCCACGAGGAAGAGCAATCCCACCGCCCAAAGCGCAATGTGGTATTCCCAATAGCCATTAAAAAACATTGGCGCCAGCACGGCCACGAACAGCCCGCCCAACGCGCCGCCACCCGAGATGCCCAAAAAATATTGCGTCAACCGCGCCGGCTCCGGGCGCAGGCGATACAGCTCGCCGTGGCACACCATGCAGCTAACGAAGAGCGCGCCACAGTAAAGGGAAATTTGCAGGACGATATCCATATCCACCCCTTCATTCAGCGCCCAAAACACACCCAGCCAAAGTGGCACCAGCAGCGGCACAAAATATTCGCGCACATACCAGCGTGGGTTATCGAAGCAGATGATAAACGTAATTAAATAAAGAGCCAGTGGCAGCACCCACAAAAACGGCACCACCGCCACATCGAGGCACAGCTTGTTGGTGGTGGCCATCAGCAGAGCGGTACCGCACGCGGGAAGCGCCAGCCACAGCGGCCAGCGCATGGCTTTGGCGAGCTTGGTTTCCTCGCGGGATTCCTCCATCTCCATTTTGCCCGCATCCTTGGCGCGATACAACCGCCACGCCAGCCAACCACACGCCGCGCCATAAAAAAGCATTCCAAGCGACCAGCCATTCACCTGCGACGTGCGCGTGCTCCACGGTTCCACAAGAAATGGATACCCCACGAGCGCCAACAACGAGCCGACATTGGAAAGCGCATAAAGGCGATACGGCGAGCGGCCCGGATGGGTGCGCGCAAACCACGCCTGCATCAGCGGCCCCGTGGCGGAGAGCACCAGATACGGCAGCCCGATGCTCAAGGTGAGCAGCAGCAGGATTTGCAGCGTGGGCGATTCGTTGCCCGTTGGCTTGAGGCTTTCGCCGGGCGTGATGGGCAAAGTGATCACCGCCAGCGCCAGTAACACGCCGTGGACGATCACTTGTTTGCGCAAGGGCAAAAAATAATTAAGACAATGCGCGTAAGCATAGCCGCCGAGCAGAAGGCATTGGAAAAATAAAAGGCAAGTCGTCCATACGCCGGGCGTACCGCCGAACCACGGGAGGATGTATTTGCCGATGAGCGGCTGCACGAGAAACAGCAAAAACGCGCCCCAGAAAATGGTGACCGCAAACAGTGGCAGCCCCACGGCCGGCGGCTTCGTTTCGTCTTCAGCCATGAATTTATTCCAGATTGCTCATCAAACTTCGCCGGTTATTTTGGCGATTACGGGCATCATAAAATTCCACCGGATTAAAATTATCAAGCAGGATGCTGCCTGATTTGGGGTCGTATTTCCTCACCTGAACCCAAGCGAGGCCCAGCTCTTGCCACACCATCTCATGCTCGGAGAAAAACGGGCCCTCTCCCTTTGCGTGTTGCCACCATTGAGTCCACTCATTCAGAATTGCTTTCTCGTTTACCGTAACAGCCATACGTTCACGCGCAGCATCATCCGGTGCGGCGGGTGGGCGATACGCTACGAGGCGATCCGCGCGGGTGGCCACAAAAAATACATTTCCATATCCGGACGCATGAACGGTGACGCAGGGATTGCGAAAAACAGAGCGCAAGGTTTTGTTCAATGATGTGGCAAAAAACCGGCGTGTGTCAGTGGACTCACCAAAACAATTGATCACCAACACCCCTTCGGGAGTGAGATGATTGCGAATCGAAGTGAACGCTTCTTTCGTCATCAAATGGCCGGGCGAAGAATCTCCCAAAAATGCATCCAACAAAATGGCGTCATATTTCTTTTTCGATTTATTCAGAAACTGCCGCCCATCGGAAATGCTCACGTTGACTTTCGAGGAATCGAAACCAAAAAAACGTTCCGCCATTGGGATAACTTCGCCGTTGATTTCCGCGACATCCACGGTGATACCGTCGTCCGCCAACTTCATGGGCACGATGCCTGCCCCCATGCCGATGCAAAGGGCGGTTTCCATTTTGGGAGTATAAGCGTGAGCCAACCATCGGAGGGCAGCGGTGAAGAGTGCGATGCTCTGTTGTTTTTCCGCGTCATAGGTGTTTTGAATCAGCAAGTCATTCAGATAATGGCGCTCCAGTATTCCATCTTGGTTACGAAACTGGATCACTTTCAGCTCACCGTAATTGGAGTTTGCCCGGTAGAGCACCTCGCATGTTCTGCCTCGATATTTCATCGTCTTGGAAAATTGCCCGCGTAGTCCAGCGTGACCCATGCCGGAGGAAAGCAGCGTCGCTACCACCAACGCGGTGACGGCCGTTTCGCTGCGCCCCCAAATCATAAAGTAAACTGCAGCCAACGCAACCAAGACTCCCGACGCGATGAGCATGGTGACCGAATTCGGTAAGTTTGGAATGAGAACATACCCAATCAGCACCGCGCCCGCCACGCTGCCGAGGGTGCTGATGGCGGTAAGTCGGCCCATGTTGCCGCCCACTTTTTCAACCGATTGCGTGAGCACGCGCACGAGGAAAGGGCCGGTCATCGCCAGCAACGCCAACGGCACGAGGAACAGAAACGCGGAGGCAAATAGCGACGCCCACTCGAGCGGGAGCTTCATGAGTTTGAAACAAATCGGCTGCACCATCGACACCGTGCCGGCGAGGTACACGGCGGCGCCCAGAATGGAATAATAAAGAAAATTCAGGCGCGGTGAGCGGTCCACCACCCAGCCACCCACAAAATAACCCGCGGAAAGCGCGACCAACGTGACCGCGATTTGAGCCGTCCACACAAAATGCGAAGTGCCGAGAAAGGGCGAGAGCATTTTCGCGCCGAGGATTTCCACGATGAGAATCACCGCGCCCGTGATGGTGGCGGTGAAGTATAAAAATCGCCGCAGTCCGGCGGACAATTCCCCGGACTCGGCCTCGCTGGAGGTTTTTTTTTGTTGGTTCACGATGATGCGGCGGCCAAGGCCGGCCAAAGACGGGCGCTCATGGCCGCGCCGTTGTGGAAACAGGTGAGGTCAAATTTTTCGTTGGGCGAATGAAGGTTGTCATCCGGCAGCGCCAGCCCAAGCAGCAGCGAATCCGCGCCGAGCACTTTCTTGAATTCCGTGATGATCGGGATGGATCCCCCCTCGCGAAGGATCACCGGCTCATGCCCAAACGCTTCGCGTAACACGCCCAGCGCCGCCCGCGCCTGCGGGCCGGTGGGCGACACGAGATAAGGCTCCGCGCCGTGGCCTTCCTCGATTTCCAATCGCACGCCAGGCGGACAGAGTTTTTTCAATTGCTTCTTGAGTAGTAGCAAAATTTCACCCGGCTGCTGGTTGGGGACAATTCGGCAGGTGATTTTCACCCGCGCCCATGCGGGCACGATCGTTTTGCTGCCCTCGCCTTGATAGCCGCTGGTGAGCCCGTTGATTTCCAGCGTGGGCCGCGCGCTGCGTTGCTCGATGGCGGTGAAGCCCGCTTCGCCAAACAGACCGTTCACGCCGAGCAGTTTTTTGTAAGCCGTCTCACTGTACGGCAAACGCTTGAATTGCTTCCGCTCGTGGGCGGAAAGTTTTTGCACCTTATCGTAAAATCCGGGCACGGCGATGCGTCCTTTTTTGTCGCGCAACGTCGCCAGCATTTGGCTGAGCGCCATCGCGGGATTTTGCACGCTGCCGCCGTAAATGCCCGAATGCAAATCCGCCTTCGGCCCGCGCACGGTGACCTCCATCGCCGCCACGCCACGCAGGGCGTACGTGAGTGCGGGATGTTTTTTGGACGGCATGCCGGTATCCGACACCACCACGGTGTCGCATTCTAACTCGCGTTTTTTCTGGCGGAGAAATTTCATCAAACTTTCACTGCCCACTTCTTCCTCGCCTTCGATCACAAAAGTGAGGTCGCACGGCAGCTCGGTGCCCGTTTTCAAAAATGCCTCCACCGCTTTGAGGTGCGCGAAATGCTGGCCTTTGTTATCCGTGGCCCCGCGCGCGTAAACAGCCCCGTTGCGAATGGTCGGCTCGAAGGGCGGCGAATTCCATTCGTGCAAGGGCTCCGGCGGTTGCACATCGTAATGGCCGTACACGAGAAAATGCGGACGCCGTCCCGGACGTTTCGGCGTGGTGGCGGTGACGATGGGATGAAAATCCGTGGCGTGTTTTTTTGCCTTCAGGCCAATGGCGCGACAATGATTCACCACCCAATCCGCCGTGGCCCGAACATCCTTGGCGTGCTTGCTTTGGGCGGAGACGCTCGGCAAGCGCAGGTATTCGCAAAGCTCATCAACAAAGCGGCCGCGATGGGTTTGGAGGTAATCAAGAACCGGTTGCATGCGCGCGGAGTGTACCAAAAGGGGGCTGTCAATCAATCCTCGTCCCCGCCGGGGATGAGCCACCGCAGAAAGCCCAATGGATTCACGACCATATCCTCTTCCTTATTGAGCAGCGGGATGGGCAGTTTACGAAATAATCCGCCTGGCAATCCCGTCAATTTCCTGCCCGCCATCAATGACAAACCAAATTCGTTTGGCTTAAAGCTCACATCGTCCAATGGGCCGCTAATTGAAAGGCAATGCGGGGTTTTTATAAATTTTTCCTTTGGGAAAACAATCGGGATCAGGCTGTATTTATTTGCTAAATCCTTGGCGAACTCGATGGTCAGTTTTTCGTTGATGAGCGATTTACCCCACTTTTCAGCAAGTTGAAAATCGCCCCGAATATTTGCCTGAACGAGTGGCCCCGCCACAGTGAAATCGTGGTGGATGATTCCGTTTTTCACGGAAACCAGCAAGTGCCCATAATCCAAATGGCTGGTCCCCAATTCCTTGTCCCCTAATAATGATGCGATATTCCCCAGGGCAGACGACAAACCATCCATCGGTAATGACAGGCCCGGGATAAAGTTAACGATGCTGTTCACAGTAGATGGGATGAGATTGGGTTTGGGCATTTTGCCATCGCGAAAAAATGCCCAATGCGCTTTGGTGGTCGTAAAAGAAGCTCGGCCGTCATCGATTCCGCGCAGCAAAAAACTTTTTTGAAATTCAGGCCCATTCAATGCATTGGCGGCCACTTGGAATCTAGCATCGAGCAGCCCGTAATTATGCGTGCGTTTTATTTTGAAGTAGTCGTTCAATTGATTCAGCGGAAGCTGTTCACAGGAAATATTCATCGCGTAGCGCGTGCGGTTGCCCTGCGGCACATACCAGCCTTCGGCCATGACGGGTGCGCCAAAAAGATGCATTTGCAACGGTTTCAAATGCACCTCGCGACCGTCGCGGACAATGGTGCCCAGCACATTCGTGGCGGTGAGGCCAAACCAGTGCATCTGTTTCACGTCAAAATCCCACTGGAAATTGTGAAACACCGAGCGCGACACCGCAGGCGCAATGGGTGCAGTCGGGGCAGCGGCGGGTTTGGCACGGCGAAATTGTACAAACATTTTTTCCAGCGCCGTGATGTCGAGCGACTTGGATGTAACTTTCAAATGACCCGCCGGATCTGCAGGCCGAGAGAAATCCAAAGTGCCCGCCAGATTGAAATTGGATTGCCCGCTGAATGCATTGGTGGCCGTTAAACTCGCAGAGCATTCGTTCAGATGATAAATGTGATTGGTCACGCCGCCTTTCAGATTCAGGAACAAGGCGCGGGCGGGGGCGCGTTCGGGATCGCTCATCAACCGCACACGATCCGCCTGAAGAATAGTTTCCACGTGGCCGCCGCCGCTTTCATCAAGGCGTACGGAACCTTTGAGCATTTTAAGGCGAATGGATCGAAAGTCCGGGCCACCGAGCAAATCAGACAGAGGAGCGAGGGCGAGCTGATCCAAGTTGCGGCAGTCCCATTCCAAATTGCCCTGCCTTCGGAAGGGATTGAAATCGCCTTTCACACTGAAGTCGCCGCTGTGTTTGTTGTTGATGAAAATGAAGCCGCGAGTGCCGTGGGATACAATCCGCCATTCGTCCGTGCCGGGCACGGGTTGGCGGGCCAGGTCGAGCGTGGCGGTGGCGGTGAGAATTTTGTCGGGCCATTGTTTGCTCGGATCGTCCATCCGCACGCCGGCGAGTTCCACATCGCCTTTCAAATGAAAACCGCCTTGGCCGTCACTGGAAATTTCCAGCCGAGCGGGATGCTGCAGCACGCCCTGCGTGAATTTGCGCGGGGCGAGTTTTTTGCCGAGCAGCGGCTGCAGCAGTTGGTGATTGATGAATCCTTTTTCCTTTGCCGCCGGCGGTTGAAACACCACGCGCCAGCGATTGGTGGTCGGCCAGTGTTGGCCGCTGAAACGTAAACGGGCGGCGGTTTTGTCGGGCAACATTAATTTCAGATTAGCATCGCGCACGGTGTTCACGGGCTGGCCGCCCTTGGGAATTGTCCTGGAAAAATCAAGGAACAGCTCGGCGTTGATGGGTGCCTTGGGCCAGTTAAAATCCCGCGCCTCGGCGCGCAGTCCGCTGGCGTGGATGAGGCCGCGCCAAGTGCCGCCGCCTTGGCCGTCGAGTTTCAGCTCGGTTTTGCCGGGCCATTTGAGCTTGCCGCCGGTCCATTTAATGGGCCCGTCAACCCCGGCCAACCACGGCGCGAGCAGGCGGTGATCCAGCTCGGCGCCTTCCAGCGTGAAGACCGCCGCACCGGTTTGCGGATGCCAACCGCCGGTGATTTGCAGCTCGCCATCAAGCACATCGCCGCGCGGAAATTCCACACGTAATCCGGCCACCGAAACCGGCCAACGCGCCGCGCGTCCTTTGTCCACCGTGATTTTCCCGCTGGCGGTGAAGGTCACCGGCACAGGCCAATCGAGCTGGCGGGCGTCGGTGAAGGTTGCCTTGCCGTTCACTTGACTTTGTTGGCCGGGAAAATGTTTCACCGAAACCGTGGCGGCGAGCACGCCGTTGGTGAAATGTGTGAGGCCGGTCTGGGCGGCGAATGGGCCGAGCTTAAAATTTTTCAACACGACAGACGAAAGATCAATCGCGCCCGAACGCAAATCCCATTTGCCCTTGGCGGTGAGATACGGGGCAATTTCACGACCGCGCAAGGAGACGCGAGCGCCCAGGCCGGTGATGGCCAGGCGATGGCCTTTTTCAAGGCGCAGATCGACATTAGCGTGCGTGAAAAGATTGGTGATCCCAAGTTGCCCTATTTTGGTATTGAATTGGTCCAATCGCAGCTGGCCCTTTGCCGTTTGGAATTGCGGCGCGCGCAGGCCCGCCGTCATTGTGCCGTTGAAATCCAATGCGCCGCTCAGGGTCTCGGGGGCCCGGTCAAACCACGGGCGCATTTGGGCCAAGTCCGCCAACACCGCGGTGCGGCCGCTTACGGTGCGTTCCTGCAAATCACATTTCATATCGCCGCCGGTGGCGGTGAGCACGGGGGCATTGGAGTGGCCAAGCCGCAATGAATATTTTGCGAGCGTCAACTGGCGAAAGTTTTGCAGCACCCCGTCCGCGCGCAAGCTGGCGGGCAGAGCGCGGGGAACCGCTTCCTCCAACCGCAAGTCAACGCCTTCGGCCGCGAACGCAAAGCCGATGCGACGGCCGGCTTCCTGAAAATGAATCCTGAATCCGGCGGATACATGGCCCGCCACGGCGCGTTCCCCCAGCCACGGACGCCAGTCGGCGAGGTTAATATCTTTCGCGGTGAGGGTAAAAAACGATTCACCCACGGGCGCGCCGCGTTGGCTCCAGTCAAACTGCATCGGCTGATCCAGCTCGCCGGCGAGCAGAGGCCGGCCTTGGTGGGTCGCGCTTACCTTCAGAGTATTAAGCCGCGCGGTGCGGGCGGGGGTGTCGATGGCGAAAGCATATTCAGCCGTGCCAATTTCCAGCGGCGGCGTGGTGGCTCCGCCGGAGCTGAGGTGAAAAGGCGCCGCCCGCATTGCGCCGCGCACTTCCAGCGTTTTGCCAAAAGCCGCCACGCGCACGCGGTTGGTGGAGTGCAGCACGGTGGAATGGAAATCAAGCCCCACCGGACGGCCAAGAAAATTCAGTACGCGCTGATCCACCCGGTGCAGCGCCACGGTGAGCTCCGCCCCGCCCGTGCCGGGCTGCAATGTGCCGCTCGCCTCCAGCTTGCCCAACGCGTCGCCCGCGTGCGTGAAGCGCAGGACGAAGCGCCGCAACTCATCCGCGGATGCCTCGGCGTCCAATTCCGCTTTCAGCCCCGAGGCAAAGGCAAACTGTCCCGCGCCCGTGCCCACTTGCAATTGCCCCTTGCCTTCCACCCGCGTGGGCAGTAGGCGGTCATCGAGTTGGTGACTGAACCGCAGGCGAAAATCACCTTCCAATCCTTGGGCGGCTTCTTGCAGCAGTTTTAGCGAATAACCCGCGCGACCTTGCACGGTAATTTCTCCGGACAGTCCGGCGGCAATTTCACTTGTGGAAAGGGTGAGGCCGGACAAATGCGCGGTCTCCGTGGTGCCGCTTTGATGATCGCGCCGATACTCCACGCGCGCGTCTTTGATTAAAATTTTCCCAATGCGAATGAGTTCACCCTCGCTGTCCGACTTGGGGCGCTCGAGCAAGGGGGCGTAATTGGGATTGCCGTTGCGATCGATGTGAAGAAACAGCTCCGGTTTGTCGCACGCAATTTCCCCAAACTCCATGCGGCCCGCGAGCAAATCGCGCCATTGATAATTCACCTCCACGCGAGCCGACTTTAATAGTGGCCGTTCGCCGGTGGCGTGGAGGGTGACGCCTTCGAGCCGTAGTTGGCTGCTGGGCGACCACTCGGCATTTTCAAAATCCACCGTGGCATTGAGCGCGTGGTTCATCTTGGGCAGCAGCACCGCGCGCAAGAACCAATTGCTGGTCACCATCGCCCAGCCCAGCAGCAACACCACCGCCAGCGTGCCCGTGCCCCAAAGCAAACGCCGCCGCCAACGGCTCGGCTTGCGCGGGGAGGACACCTTTTTTTTGGGAAAACTCTCCATTGGGTTGCCGGTTAAAACCGAGGGACGAAAGTAACAGAGGGAGGAGGAAGTTCCAATGACCAATGACCTTCGGTTCTATTCTCGACTTTCAGTTGCCCTCCGTTCGGGGCACAGTGCGGCGTGTTGATATCCGTTGCCATTCCTGCGTTTAACGAGGAGAAACTTTTGGGCGAAACTTTGGCGGCGGTGGACGCTGCCGGCGCGGCCTTTCGCACTCGAGGATGGAAAATGGAGGTGATGGTTTGTGATAATAATTCCACCGACCGCACCGCCGCCATCGCGGAGGCCGCCGGGGCGCGGGTGGTGTTTGAAGCGGAAAACCAAATCTCCCGCTCGCGGAATGCGGCGGGGAACGCGGCGCGGGGGGATTGGATTATTTTCCTCGATGCGGATTCCACGCCGTGCGAAGGGCTCTTTGCCGCCACGGCGGATTTGATGGAAACGGAAAGCACCCTCGGCGGCGGCGTGGTGATTCGGATGGAATCGATGCCGTGGTGGGCGGCGATTGGGCTTGGGATTTGGAATTTGATCAGCCGCGTGTTTCGGTGGCCGGCGGGCTCGTATATTTTTTGCCGCGCGGAAGCGTTTCGGGAGTTGGAAGGCTTCAGCCCCAAACTTTATGCGGCGGAGGAAATTGAGTTCGACCACCGCCTCAAACGGCTGGCGCGCCAACGGCAGCAGCGAGATTCACATCATCCGCCGTCCGCCGCTGCTTTCCTCGAACCGCCGGATGGTGATGTATTCACCCTTCCGGCTGTTGTGGTTCATGCTCGTCTCCACCTTCACAGCGGGCTTCAACCTCCGCCGGCGCGCAACGTGCAACTGGTGGTACGATGGCCAGCGCTAAGCGCCCATGGTTTAGCGACGCGGCCGCTTCAGGAGTTCTTCCAAATTCCGTTCACGCGTGGGTTGAGGCAGTGAATTTGCCTCCGGCTTGTCCAGGTCGATCCCTGTCCGTTGGAGCAGAACCTTCTTCTTCCGCTCGCGAATCTCTTCAAGGTCTACTCCGGTATTTATTGCTGAGGAAGCGTTCGGAAAATTGCGCCGCCTCGAAGCCGGGTTTGTTGCTCACCTCACTCAAAGCTTTGGCATAAGCCGCCTCGGGCGTGGCCAGCACGGTGGGGCGCATCATCATGATTAACTCACTGCGCTCATTCACATCCACCGTGCGCCGGAAAAGAGCCCCCAACAACGGGAAGTCGCCCAATACCGGCACTTTGCTTTCGGTCGCGGTGACTTTGGTTTTGATAAACCCGCCGAGCACCACCATCTCGCCATCGCGCACGTTGACCTTGGCGTTGGCCGAACGATCGGTGGTGATGGGCACCGCATTGCCGTCAATGACTTGCGAGCCAACGATGTCCTGAACTTGCTGGTTGATCTCCATGGACACCACGCCTTCGTCGTTAATGAACGGCAAAACTTCAAGCGTAATGCCGATTTTTTGCATTTGATATTGCGAACTGGTGCCGCCGTTGATATCACGAATGGAGCCAGTAACCACCGGACGCGTGTCGCCAATGAACAGCTCGGCCTGCGAGGCATGCGTGGTTTGGATGCGCGGGGTGGAAAGAATTTGAACGCGCGTATCATTATTGATCGCTTCGATGGCCACTTCCCATTTCAAGCCGAAGGTGTTCCACCACTGAAACCCGGAGTTGGCCCCGCTAACCGAGTTTTCGGCAAACGCAGCCGGGCCCATCGCGGAAGCCAATGCGGAAGAAAACTTACTCCTTCCATCACCGACAATCCCCTGTTGTTGCTGACGAATCGACACTCCGAAAGTGGAGTCATCGCCGAGGGCCACATCCATGATGATGGCCTCGATGAGCACCTGCGGTTGCACGCGGTCCAGTTTTTCAATGAGCGCCTTGGCCTGCAGCACCTGGGCGGGGTTGCCCACGATGATGACTTCATTTCCGCGTTCCCATGAGATGATGGAAGTTTCGCCAAGAATGGCCGCGCCCGTGCCGCTAACGGCCGCGCCCTGAACAACCTGCGAAAGGCGTTGTTGTAATCCTCCCCGCGAACTGCTGCCCGTGCCGTGTCTGTGCGATAGCCGGCTGGAGGCTTGAGTCGAATCTGTTGCTGCCAGTGCGGCTAGTGGTGCCGCCACGACTGGTAGTGCCAGTACTGCCAGGACGCGTGTTGGCGGTGGGGCGTTGAGATGTAGGTCCACTAGCTGTGTACGACCTAATCACTTGCGCGATATCCGCCGAGAGGGCGTACTTGATTTTCACC
The DNA here is from genome assembly GCA_937775205.1 of uncultured Verrucomicrobiae bacterium. Taxonomy (GTDB): domain Bacteria; phylum Verrucomicrobiota; class Verrucomicrobiia; order Limisphaerales; family UBA1100; genus JACNJL01. The sequence continues at coordinate 67,318 of CALKBX010000016.1, forward strand.
ACGGCGATTTCCTGATCATTGATTTCCTCCACATCAATATACTCCAACATGGCCAACATGCGCGCGCACGTTGTTGGAAAAATCGCGGAGCACCAACTTGTTCCGGTGCCCTCAATGGCCGTGACGGATTGAGGCGACTTGGCGAGACGCCACGAGCAGCTCCACTGTGTCGCAGGCCTTCAAATGTTTGAGCGTATGCACGTAGTGTATGTACACATCGCCTTCGGGCAATTCATCCGTGCGCAGCACGGTGATGGCCGGGGGACTTTTCACTACCTCAGCGGAGGGTAGCGCCTGCACCACCTTGGCATTCATCGGCACGATGGCGATCCCGCGCGTGGACATGAGCGTCTCATAAAAGGTGATGGCCTCGCGCTGGGTGAAGTCGTTCTTGGTGCGGAAGGAAAAAGTCACCTTCGGCAGGTTTTGCGCCGTGATGATGGTTTTGCCACTCAGATCGCTGTACATTTCCAGCAAAGGCTTCGAGATCGATACCCTGCATCACCTCCCCTTTGGGCACAACGATGGGTTCCGCCTCGGGTGGCTGTGGCGCGGGCGGCGCTTGCTGCGCGCGAGCTGAGCCGATGAGTGCCAGCAACGCGATGAGTGTGATGGTGTTTTTCATAATTTTGGTCTTTCGTTGGCTAGGTTGAGTTGGGTTGTAAAATTGAGCGCGCTATTTCTTTTTCTTCTTGGGTTTTTTTTTGCCGTATTCGGGGTTGTGGTAGCTGGCAATAAATGACATTTGAACGCGCACGCGTTGGCGATCTCCGGAGGGGCTGATTTTGTAGTCGCTCACCCGGATCATGGAATCTTTCTTGTCGGCCACCGCCTGCAAAAACTCTACGAGATTGATTAGGCTAGTTTCAAACGTGGCATTGCGTTTGTGCTCAATAAACGGGTTGTTGTTGCGGCTGGATGAGCGAACCGAATCCAAGCTGATGCCCAAAATGCCGATTCGCTCCGCCTCGTCGCGAAGGGTCTCGATGACCTTGGTGGCCTGTTCGCTGCCACTGGCCATGCTGGCTTTGGGGTTCAGCTCGTCCACCATTTGTTCTAATTCCCGATGAGTCATCTGGGTCATTTCCTCACGCTGCAATTCTGCATCGTGGTTTTCCAGTTGAGTGCGCAGGGCAAATAGTTCCGGCCCAATCCAAAGCCACGCCAAGTTTCCAACCACCAAGATGCACATCAGAAAAATAATCACCGCCCGGCGCTCCTCTGCTCTCACGCTTAACATATTCAGGATTGCGATCATTTCAGCTGGATGTTGGGGCGCAAGGTGCAAACAATCGTCCAGCGCCCGGGCCCTTCGACGCCGGCCGCGCCGGCTCGCGTATTGGATGTGTTGACCGCGTAAAACAGCTTGCGTTGCTTCCTGGAAACTGGATCGGCCACCATAATTCTCGCGAGATTGTTGCGATAGACGTCCACTTGTTTGCCCTTCCCGGATCCCATCTGGCCGTTGAGTGTGATATTGCTCCCTTCGCCGCGAACCTCCACTGAGTTAATGTAGCTCAATGTCAGTTCTTCGGGCATTTGCTCGGCCACTTCCTTGAGCACCTGCAGGGCGGTCTTGCGGCTGCTGCGCTGTAGCACCAATAGCTTGTGTTTTTCTTTAAGCAGTTCGACCTCCTCCTCCATCGCCTTCATTTTTTTCAATTGCTGAAATTTGGCCTCTTCCTTCGTGGCGGTTTGCGAGTTCAAAACGAAATAGCCGACCAGCAACATCACGTAAAGCGCCAGTGCCCACGAGAGAATGCCCCCGAGCACGCGGTCCACATCCTGACGATGATAGCCTGCCCGGCGTTCGGGCGGCATGAGGTTGCCCTGCTCCAGCGGACGCGTGGCGCGCGTGGCACAGGCCGCCGCCAAGGCACTGGCATCGGGCGGAGCTTGCACCTGCATCCCTTGCCCGGCCCATTCATTGAGGATCGGCAACCATTGTTCGCCCTGTTCCGAGGCGATGACCAGATGCCAGTGCGTGCTGCCGGTGAGCCAGCCTTCCATCTCGCCAGCCCAGATGGTGGCGGTGAGTTGCTCGGTGAGTTCATTGAGATGTTCGGCCGAGGATAAGAATAATCTGGGTGATGTTTTGCAACACGCCCTCATCCCACCACGCGACGGTGCACACTACGCGTTCCTCGAGAAAGCGCGGGAAAATCCACGCGCCGTCGGGCCGTTCGCCGCCCTGTGGCGTGGCCATCACCTGATGCATTACCGCCGCCTCAAGGCGGTCAGGGAAATAACCGGTCTTTTCCAACTCGCCCACGCATTCCTCCACCACGGCGCGCTCGGCGAGCATCACCACCACCGTTTGCTGCTCGCGATCCGCGCGATGCGCGGGGACCACCTCGAAGGACCACACCGCGCGCCCCAGAGGGCAGCGGTGAAATTTTTTCCAACTGCATCTCCACCATGCCCGGCAACTCGCGCGCGTCGCACAAAGGCAAATGCAGCACGCGGAAAAATACCTTGTCCGCCGGCAACCACGCATCATTTTGACAATGCGCGCGCCACATTTGGCTGGCATCGCGATCGAGGTGCTTGGGCGGAATTTTTTCGCCCAGATCCGCTTCGCGCACGTCCACCAGCTTCATTTGGTTTTTGCTGCCGTCAAACCGCCAGAACTGCTGCCGGCCCGAGGAACAATCCACCACATTACACGCCGCGGGCAACGCCTCAGCGGGCTGCGGCTTGGCTTTGCGCTTGGGCTTCGGTTTGTCTTTGGAATCGGCCACTAAAAATTCTCCTGCGGTTCATTGCCGGCATCGGGCGCTTGCGTCACGCGCAACACTTCTTCAATGGAGGTCTTCCCCGCCAGCGCCTGGCCCCAGCCATATTCGCGCAGGGAAACCATCCCCTCCGCCCGCGCCTGCGTGCCGATGACGGACGCCGCCGCGCGGTCAATCACCAGCTCCTGCAGAGCCTCGCTGTTGGAAAGCAGTTCGTAAATCCCCGTACGCCCCTGATACCCCCGCTCGCCGCACGCATCGCACCCGGTGCCATGCCAAAACTTTGCCTGCGAAATTTGCGTGGGCGGAAAATCCACCTTCAACAGGTAGTCCTTGGACACCTGCTGCTCCACCCGGCACTCCGGGCACAAGGTGCGCACCAGCCGCTGGGCCATGATCGCCTCGATGGCGTCCGCCACAAGGAACGGTTCAGTGCCCATGTCAATCAGCCGCGTGAACGCGCTCGGGGCGTCGTTGGTGTGCAGGGTGCTGAAAACGAGGTGGCCGGTATTGGCCGCTTGGATGGCGATCTCGGCCGTCTCGCCATCGCGAATCTCACCCACCATGATCACATCCGGATCCTGCCGCAAAAAATGCCGCAGCACGTGCGCGAAGGTCCGGCCAATGTCGTTCTTCACTGACACCTGATTGATGCCTTTCATCTCGTACTCCACCGGATCCTCCACCGTCATGATGCGTTTATCGATGGAGTTGATGGTGTTGAGAAAGGAATAGAACGAGGTGGATTTACCCGAACCGGTCGGCCCGGTGACCAGCATGATGCCGTGCGGCTTGGTGATGACTTTGCGAATGTCTTTCTCCAAGCCCGCGGTCATGCCCAAGCTGTCCATCCCCTTGAGCACACTGCCGCGCGTGAGCAGCCGCAGCGAAACGCTCTCGCCATACACCGTGGGCACGGTGGAAACACGAATATCAATCTCCTCGCCCTTGATGCGCACGTTGATGCGGCCGTCCTGCGGCATACGTTTCTCGGCGATGTTCATGCCGCTCATCACCTTGATGCGCGAGATCAGCGCGGCCTGCAGTTTCTTCAGCTGCGGCGGCAACGGCATCTGATGCAGAATGCCGTCAATGCGATGGCGGATTTGCAGCTCATCCTCGTGCGGCTCAAAGTGAATATCCGTCGCCCGGCTCTTATGACGCCAGCCAAATAACTTGGTTGACAAATTTAATGATGCTCGCTTCCTGATCGCCCTCGGCGATTTCCTTCTCATCACCAAACATCAACTCCAAATCATCCTCACTCCTCCGCCTCGTCCTGCGCCAGCTCGTCAATCGTTTCCGCGCCCACGCCGTAATATTTTTCGTAGCTCTTTTCGATTTCCTCGGACGAAGACAACACAAACCGCACCGGCCCCTTCGCGGCAAAGCGGACGGCATTGAGCAATTCCGTGTTGAACGGATCGGACACCGCCACCATCAGCACGCCCTCCTCCACGCTGATGGGCACCACGCGATGCTGTGAGGCGATCTTGGAGGAAATGCGGCGGCGCGCCTCGGCGGTGGGTTTCACGTCGCCCAGATCAATGCGCTGCCAGTCGAAAGCCTCGGCCACGCGAGAGAGAAAATCGGCCTCGGTCTTGCCGCTGCGTTGGCACAGAAAACCCGGCAAGGCGCCCACCTCCCCGTCACCGGCACGCTCCGCCCGCCAGTCCGACTGCCATTGGTCAAACTGATCCGGCTCCGCCAATTGCGCGGCGACACAAAAATCCCTGAATGAAGTATATGCCATCCTTACACCCCGCCTGTTTCCAAGCGCCCATTTACCCCCTTTTGCCAATAAATTGGCCGCCACAAGATATTGTGGCCCTGTGGAAAACTACCACATTTGGTGGTGTTGGCAAGCCCAAAACGGCGTCACTAGTTCTCACACATCGCGCCAAAATCGGCAAAAACAGAGGATTATACGCCCTGCCCGCGATGGTGTTGTTTCACCTTGGAGACGCTGTTTTTCGGGGAACGTTACCGTGGATAACTTTTAAAAAAACTAGCTTTCCCGCAATTCCATCACGAGATCTTTTGCCTCTACCGATTCCCCGATTCCAACGTGGATGACGTCCACCACTCCATCGGTCGCAGCGTACACGGTGGTTTGCATTTTCATTGCCTCCATCGTGATCAGTTTGTCGCCCTTCGATACTTTGGCGCCCACGCCCACGGCCAGCTCGGTGATGATGCCCGGGATGGGCGCGCCCACGTGCAGATCGTTGCCGGGGTCGGCCTTGGCTTGGACTTTTTCCTGCACGTTGAGCGAGGCATCGGCAATCTCCACTTCGCGCGGGTAGCCGTTCAGTTCAAAGGTCAGCGTGCGCAAGCCATCCTCATCCGGCGCGCTGATGTTGATAAGCTTGATGTAAAGCGTCTTGCCCACCTCGATGTCCACGGCGATTTCCTCGCCGGTTTTCAGCCCATAAAAATAAGTGGAACTCGGCAGCACGGAGACGTCGCCGTATTCGCGACGGAATTTGTTATATTCCCGAAACACCTCGGGATACATCAGGTAACATAACAGCGCATCGTCACTGGCTTTGCGATGAATTTCGTCCTCGAGCTTTTTGCGCGTGCGCTCGAAGTTGAGCGGTTTTAGATCCGCGCCGGGGCGGCCCTTGAGCGGCTTTTGTTTTCCGAGCACCACTTGCTGCACTTTGCGCGGCCAACCGCCAATGGGTTTGCCAAGGCGACCTTTCATCATATCAATGACCGATTGCGGAAAGGGCGTGGCACCGGGCTCGAGGTTTACCACGTCCGCTGGCTTGATGCCGCGCGTGACGAGGAACATTGTCATGTCGCCCACCACTTTGCTGGACGGCGTCACCTTCACGATGTCGCCGAAGAGATCGTTCACCTCCGCGTACGTGCGCGCCACTTCCTTCCAGCGCGCGCCCAAGCCCATGCTTTCCGCCTGCTCACGCAAATTGGTGTATTGGCCGCCGGGCATTTCGTGCTCATAAATATCGCCAATGCCACTGCGCGGGCCGGTGTCAAACGGAGCGTATACTTTGCGCACTTGCTCCCAGTAATCGGAAAATTCATTCAACGTGCCGAGGCTCAAACCCGTCTCGCGCGGCGTGTGGTCCAGCGCGGCCACTACGCTGTTGAGATTCGGCTGACTGGTTGAACCGGAAAGCGACGCAATCGCGAGGTCGGCAATATCCACGCCGGCCTCGGCGGCCTTGAGCACCGAGGCGGCATTCACGCCGCTGGTGTCGTGCGTGTGAAAATGAATCGGCAAACCCACTTCGCCACGCAATGTTTTCACTAGCTTGTGCGCGGCGTACGGACGGCATAGCCCCGCCATATCTTTGATGCAAAGCGTGTGGGCGCCCATCTTCTCCAACTCCTTCGCGAGTTTCACATAATATTTGAGCGGATATTTGTCGCGCTTCGCATCGAGGATATTGCCGGTGTAACAAATGGTGCCCTCGCACACCGCGTGCGTCCCGCGCACCGCCTCCATCGCGGCCTTGAGGTTGGGTAAATAATTCAGCGAATCAAAAATGCGGAAAATATCCATCCCGCTTTCCGCCGCGTGTTTCACAAATGCCCGCACCACGTTGTCCGGATAATCCGAATAGCCCACGGCGTTGGAGCCGCGAAAGAGCATTTGGAAACAAATGTTGGGGACGGCCTCGCGCAGTTGACGCAGCCGTTGCCACGGGTCTTCGCGCAGGAACCGCATCGCGGTGTCGAACGTCGCGCCGCCCCACATCTCGAGGCTGAAAAGTCCGGGCGTGCGATGCGCGATGGCGTCGGCGATGTGCAGCATATCCGCCGTGCGCATTCGGGTGGCGAAGAGGCTTTGGTGCGCATCGCGCAGGGTGGTGTCAGTGACGAGCAACCGCTTTTGCTTGCGCGTCCACTCGGCGAATTTTTCGGGGCCTTGCTCCAGCAAAATCTGCCGCGTACCCGCGGGCGGCTCGGCATCGCCATTGTGCTCCGGCGACGCGATGGGCTTGAAAGATTCCTTTACCTCAAAGCCTTTCGTCTGCGGATTGCCGTTCACCACCACGTCGCCGATGTAATTGAGCAAACGATTCGCCCGATCGCGCCGGCGCTTGAAGGCAAACAATTCCGGCGTGTTATCAATCAACGTCGTCGTCGCCTGCCCACTCCGGAACGTTTCGTTTTTGATCACATTTTCCAGAAAAGGAATGTTCGTCTGCACGCCGCGAATGCGAAACTCCTTCAACGCGCGCTTCATCCGATCCAGCGCGAGCGAAAAATTCATCCCGCTCGCGGTGATTTTCACCAGCAGCGAATCATAAAACGGCGTGATCACACTGCCGGCGTCGCCCTGCCCGCCATCGAGCCGCAGCCCGAAACCGGCCGCCGAGCGATAGGCGATGATGCGCCCGTAATCGGGCGTGAAATTGTTGGCGGGATCCTCGGTGGTCACGCGGCATTGCACGGCGTGCCCGACGCACACCACATTTTTTTGCTTGGGCAACTGCATCACCTTGCCGTGCAGCGCGTGCCCTTGCGCCACTTGAATCTGCGAGCGCACGAGGTCGATGCCCGTCACCACTTCCGTCACCGTATGCTCCACTTGAATGCGCGGATTCATCTCGATGAAATACCACGCCTTGGAATCCACATCGTACAGAAACTCCATCGTGCCCGCGTTGTCATACCGGATATGCTTGGCCAATTCCAACGCCGCCGCGCACAGCTCGTTCCGCACCGTTTCATCCAGCGCAACGCTCGGAGCAATCTCCACCACCTTTTGATAACGCCGCTGCACCGAGCAATCGCGCTCGTGCAAATGCAAAATATTGCCGTGTTGATCGCCCAGAATTTGCACTTCAATGTGCTTGGCGTTTTGCACGTACTTCTCGAGGAACACCGCCGCGTTGCCGAACGCGCGGCCCGCCTCGCCTCGCGCTTCATCGAGCAACCGCTCCAAATCCTTGGCTTTATGCACCACCCGCATCCCACGCCCGCCACCACCGAAGGCAGCTTTGATGATCAGCGGAAACCCAATTTGCTTCGCGACCTTCATCGCCTTGGCGCGGGTTTTAATTGCGTCATCCGTACCCGGAAGCACCGGCACGCCAGCGGCCTTGGCCAACGCGCGCGCCTCGGTTTTGTCGCCCATTTGCCGCAGCAACTCCGGGCGCGGCCCCACAAATGTCAACCCCGCCTTAATGCACGCCTCGGCGAAATCGGCGTTCTCGGCCAGAAATCCGTAGCCCGGATGCACGAGATTAACCCCGTGCTCGACAGCCATTCCCACGATACCCTCGATATCGAGATACGCGCCCACCGGCCCCTTGCCCACGCCCACCATATACGCCTCATCAGCCTTAAACCGATGCACCGCCAGCCGGTCTTCCTGCGCATAAATAGCCACCGTACGCAGATCCATCTCCGTGGCCGCGCGAAAGATGCGAATAGCAATCTCGCTGCGATTGGCCGCCAATAACTTCACCGGCGCACGAGACGCCGATGCGTTTGATTTAGTTTTTCTCGCCATGAACGCGAGGCTTTTAGCAAAAAACCAGCGAAATGGAAAGTCCGGGGTGCGCCTCCCGTTGTGCCCAATATAATGAATTCACTTGCCACCTGATTCCTCGCCGCCACAATGCCCTCAACGCTATGAAGAAATTTCTCATTCTCCTGTTCCTCAATCCCCTCCTCTCCGAAGCCGCCGTGGAAGCCTTCGAAGTGGGCCCGAACAACACCGACCAACTCCCCAAAGGCAAAGAGGCCGACGGCATCATCGGCGATTTCATTTTGCGCAATGGTTTCATCACCGCCGTCATCTCCGGCAACCAACCGCTGCGCCGCCCCAACATGAGCACCTTCTACGGCAACGGCGGCATCACCCCCGGTTGTTTGTACGACCTTACGTTGAACTACCGCGAAAACGACCAGCTCACCATCTTCGCCCCCGGCAGCCAGCGCGGCGATGTATCGCACGTGCGCGTGCTGGAAGCAGGAGACGCCAAGGCAAAAACCGCGGCCATCGAGGTGGTCGTTGATGCCGCGCGCAACAACGGGCTCTACAAGCGCCATGTCTATCGCTTGGATGGAATTGAATCAGGATTGACCATCACCACCACCTACCGGAACGACTCCCAGCAAATTCGCCGAGGCACGGTGGACGACTATTGGAAACCTTCCGGCCGAAAAGGCACCTTTCGGAATATGCGCTGGATCGAGTCGGTTGACCCGGACGACCATCAGGCCTACGCCGTGGCATGGCTTGAGAACGGAAGCATTGTGGGCCCGCCCGGACCCTTAGCCCTGAAGCCCGGCGAGACCAGAACCTTCACCAGATATCTCACCGTGGGGGACTCGCCGGCAGATGCCGTTTCCAATTTTTTTGACCATAAACATGACATCTCAAAAACATACGTGTTGGATGCCACCTTCCCGGATGATCGAATCAACGGCAAAACCATTCGGGTTAAATACCATCTCATTCACAAGGGGCAAAAGCTGCCCGGCTCATCCGAATTCGTTGCCAATAGAAACTACTCCATTTTGAAGTTGCCCGTGGGTGAATATGAACTGGAAGTGGCCAATCGCGGCCGCAAGACGGTCAAAGGAAAACTGAAATTTGGCCTGAACATTTGCAATGCAACATTCGCGCTCTCGCCCCTATCCGGCGTGGCCTTCGCCATCACGGATGCGGCGGGCAAAGACACGCCGTGCAAGGTGCAGTTCATCGGCACCGGCAAAACAGCCACGCCCAATCTCGGGCCGCAGAATCGCGCGCATGGCTGCGTGGACCAGTGGCACTCGGAGACCGGTAAGTTTAACGTGGCGCTGGATCCGGGCACGTATCGACTGGTGATCACGCGCGGGATTGAGCACAACCATCTTGTGCGCGAAGTGACCGTGAAAACCGGGGCGTTTACCCCCGTCAAAGGTGCGCTGCAACGCGTGGTGAACACACGCGGTTGGGTGAGCACGGATTTTCATAACCACTCCACGCCAAGCGGCGACAACCAATGCGGCACCGACGACCGCATCATCAACCTCGCCGCCGAGCACATCGAGTTTGCGCCGACCACCGAGCACAACCGCATTTATGATTGGGCGCCTCACATCAAAAAGCTCGGGCTTGCCGAACACCTCAGCACCGTGATCGGGCTGGAGCTCACCGGCGCCGGTGCGGGATCGCATCACAATGCCTTTCCCTTGCCCGCGCCAAAACCCTTCGCGCAGGACGGCGGCGCGCCGGTGTTTCAAAACGACCCGAGGCTCAACGCCATTTCCCTGCAAAACTTCGGCGGGTGGAATCCCGATCGTTGGGTGCACGTGAATCATCCCCACCTCACGGAAAAATTTTGGGATCGCAATCTCGACGGCCAAGCCGACGGCGGGTTCCGCGGTTATGAAAAATACATCCACGCCTTGGAGACTCAAAACTATCTCGGCAACGACATCCTCGCCACCGCGCCGTGGAAACTCGCGCGGCGCGGCACCAGCGAATCAGTCCGCGAAGTGCGGGAATTTGTGTGGCTGCAAATGCTCAATCAAGGCCATCGCATTCCCGCCATCGCGGTCGCCGATGCCCACTCTGTTTACGGCAACGGCGTGGGCGGCTGGCGCACTTACATCCCCAGCAGCACCGATGCCCCCGCCAAAATCGACCCCAAGGAAATCATCCGCCACGCCAAGGCCGGCCGCCTCATGCTCACCACCGGCCCCTTCCTCCAAGTAACCCACCGCGATTCGGGCCCCGGCGATACGGTGGTTGCCAAAGGCCGCGCGGTGACGCTCAAGGTAAAAGTGCAATGCGCCGATTGGGTGGAAATTGACCGCGTGCAAATCTTGGTGAGCGGCCGACAAGCGCTGGAATATAATTTCACGCGCCAAAGTCACCCGAAATTTTTTGGCAATGGAGTGGTGAAATTTGACCGTGCGATTGAGGTGAAGCTAACTGAAGACGCCCACCTCATCGTCGTGGCGATGGGCGAACACTCCACCATGAAAACCGGCTACGGCACCAGCAGCTACGCCGGCCTGAAACCGTGCGCCTACATCAACCCCATTTGGGTGGACGTGGATGGCGGCGGCTTCAAACACAACGGCGACACCCTCGGCTGGGATCTGCCCGTCGGCCGCCAAAACCCCAAAACCATCCGCGCGCTGCTGAAGGCAAAGGGGGAATAATTTGGCAGGTCGCTCGGAGCGCGCGCCCTACCCTATTTATGCCGCAGCAAATAATGCTGCCTCAACAAATCCTTGCCATAATCGTTGCCATTCGGAGTGCGAACGACGGTGTGGATGTGTTGCCGCGTAGGCGTACGTGAACGCGCCAACGCAATCGGACGTTGGTGGTCAAACTCAATCAACGCCACGGGGCTTTGGATGCGGTAATAAAAAACGCTGTCCTTTTTCGTGCCGCCCATCCAGCCAAAGTACGTGGCATCGAGATGCTTTTTCATATCGGCCATTTTCACCTTGGCATGGCCATCGGCGAGATTCCCGATGTACACTTCAATGAGCCCATGCAACTGCGTTTTTTGTTTGGCGGTCAACTCACTGCAGCGAATGCCAATGTAATCGAGTACCTGATTGTCGCGAAACGCTTCACCGATGTTGTTGGTCGGGCCTTTGTCGTTGGCGACGATCGCTTTGGCCCGTTGGGTTTTGTTCAGTGAATTAATGAACGCGAGACCCTTGTCCTGCTCGGCTTGGCAGATAACAGTACCCTTGAATTTGCCACTCTCGGCTTTCACCGGCTCAGAGCCCATAAAGACGGGACTCATCACGACTTGATCGCCGAGAATAAAGTAGTTGATAACGACATGATGTCCATCTAGCTGCCAACCCCATGGCTTGGTGGCACTTGGCTCGCCCATGATGGTGATCCAGTAAAGCCATTCGCCATATTCATCAAAGCGGTTGGTCAACTCGGCCAACGTGCCATTGAGCTTCATGATATCCTGCGTTTGCTTAAGTCCCCGGGCACTGAGGCTGGTGCGCAGTAGGTTGAAGGCGAGTTCGCGTTGGCCTTTGGTCATCTTGTCAAAGCCTGCACCTTGGCGCGCATAACGATGTCGGTTATCCCACTTGCGCCACTCAATATCATCCACGGGAAAGACAGTCTTCTTGCGGTCCTCAGCATTAAGACTGGAGAGGAATGCCTTCGCTGCCCACCGTACAGGCTCAGTGTTCACGCCAGTTTTTTTGACCGGAAACAGGTTGGCCGGCGGAACATCAAGGAAGAACACACCCTTAAAAGGTTGAGCAAGGGCAGCTTCACGTTGATTATCAAATCGACCGCGCGGTGGACCTTGCTGGGCGTCAACAGTCTCAACGAAAAAAATAGCTACCACAGCAATCGAGTACATTAATTTTGTTTTCATAAAATCGTTTATGCTAAGGCCGGCGACCTCCACCCTGACGAGCCCCTCTCTCTTGATTAGAAATATTCAATTTACTGAACGGCGCGAGGTTGTCGGCCAATTTTGCCGCAGTTTCCGGGTGATTCAAGATCACGTCCTTGGATTCGGTAGGGTCATCTTTCACGTTATATAGGCTGACCTGTCCCTGACCCCAAGTCAGTTTCCATTGATCGTGGAGAACAGCAAAGTCGCCGGAGGGCCCGGCCACAATCACTGGTGGCCGTTTCATCGCCTTGTTTTGGACAATTGCCGGCCAACAGTTTACGCCATCGAGCGGTTTTTGGTTGGCTGGCTCGATGCCCGCCGCAGCAGCGAATGTTGGGAAAAGATCCTGCGCAGAAATCAGCTGACTGCAGGTCGTCCCCGCGCGAATCACTCCCGGCCAGCGAAGGACTGCAGGCACACGGATGCCGCCCTCGAGCACGCTGCCCTTGCCACCGCGCAATGCCAATTGACCCGGCAACGCGGTCGACCCACGTCGGCCTCCGCCAGATCCATTGTCGCAAAAAAACATCACAAGCGTCTCCTTAGAGATGCCCTCGGCTTCAATTGTGGCAAGCACTCGGCCGATCGCTGCATCCATTGCCTCGATTGCTCCCGCTTGCCCAACTCGCCGGCCAAAAAATCCAAGCTTACGATATTTCTCAAGCAATCGTTCGGAGGCCTGCGCTGGTTGATGTGGTGCGTTAAAAGGCAGATACAAAAAAACAGGCTTTATCTTGTTTCGGTTTTTCAAAAGTTTAATGGCCTCATCGGCCAGAAGATCAGTAGAATAGCCTTGAGGAGCCACCGACTGACCGTTGCGAAACCACCCACGCGCACGTGAACCATCGGTGGTGTAGTAATTAATTCCGCCACCATGGAAACCAAAAAAATGGTCAAAGCCCCGAGCGTTGGGCGCGTAGTCATCACTACGCTCGCCAAGGTGCCACTTACCCACCATGAAAGTTTGATAACCGGCTTTCTGAAAAGTTTGCGGCAGAAAATGTTCGCCCAGCGGAACGACCCCGCGGCCGATGGCTCCGGTAATGCCAAAGCGCGCGGGCGATCGGCCGGTCATCAACGCCGTACGCGTGGGGCTGCAAATAGGGTGCACATAAAAGCGGTCAAGCTGCACACCCTCCTTGGCAAGTCTATCGATGTGAGGGGTGGCGATTTTGCTGCCGTGATAACCGACCTCGTTCCAACCCATGTCATCGGAGACAAACAGAATGATATGAGGCTTGGGAGAGGTCGCAGCCGATTGAGCCGAAACCACAGTCGGGCATACAGCCAGAAATAAAAACAGAAAACAGGCTTTCCTTTTCATGTGATGATAAGACTAACGCTGAGGACGCCGACCGACTCCTCGACGACTTAAACCATCGGTATTGGGAGTTGCACTTTGCCAACGGGCACCGGCTCGACTGCCCGCCTGGCGATGTTGGTCATAGGTCAGTTGACTGGGTTTATGTTTACCCAGTGCCTCAGCCAGAGGTCCAGCAAGCTTCCCAGCTGAAGCAGCAGCATCAATGACCTCAATAACCTCACCGGTTAAACCAAAGGTTCCGGGCTGAATCACCACAAACCCAGAGGTCGCTTTAAAATTCTTTACCGACTTAAATTCGGAAGCATCACTTGCCGGCACATACTGAGCCTCCCCGATAAATTGATCAGACCATGCGACCTTTGAAAGTTCCTGTTCCATCTTCTTGCGCTGCTCGGCACTCTTCGAATAGACCACAATCAGGGGTTGACGATCTGCTGCGGTTACATTTAGCGCGAGGCGCAAATCTGCAAGATAAGGCAAGGGTGGAAATCCTTTTGCCGCTTTACCTTTACCCGGATAAACCAAAGCAATCGCTTCCATGGTCTGGCCCATTTTCTTCATGGACTCCTCGGGTTGAGCATTGATGCCAGGCCCATTGACTCCGCCGAACGCCCATACCGGACTACGACCTGCCGTGACCAGCTTGGTTTTTCCATCAGGGGTTAGGAGGGTGAAAACGGTATTCTCTAGATTACCTCCACGCGCATAAAAACCTTTCAACACCTCATTCTCTTCGGCGTTTTCGTAAGTTGCCAAACGAATGCAGACAAACTTACGAGAAGCGGAGATAACGTCTTTGTCGGCCAGGAAACTCCTGTCCATTCCGGTTTTACCCGGTCACCAGACTCCAGGGACTGAGTGGCACTGGGGAACAGCCGAAACCAGCATGATTGGCTTGGCAGTACGTTTCGCCTCAGCCAAACCACCTTTCCATGTGCCATGCCAAGCGATTTTTTCAGCTTTAGCTGTAGCCTTTGGAGCCTCAGTTTGTGCATTGGAAAAGAAGGGCACCGCCAAAAAAGCACCGGCTAGTAATATGCTGCGATTCATCATCTTATATTTTCCCAGACGTTACCTTAAGAGGTTGGTTACAATCAATTGCATTTCTCATTCGAGATTTTTCATGTGAAACCTTTTCCCGTGGGGTACGTCATTACAATTGACGCGAACGGCCTTGAACGGCATCGTGAGTCAACAGCAACCCTATATTTTATGATGAAAAAACAAATACTAATCCCCGCCTTTCTCGGCGGGCTAATGACATTCAGTCTGACTACACAAGCCCAAGATCGCCCAGGACAAGGTGGCCGTGGTGGCGAAGGTGGCCGTGGTGAAGGTATCCGGGAAGCCATGATCAAGAAATATGATAAGAATGGTGACGGCAAGCTTGATGAAGATGAGCGCCCTTCCCGCGAAGAAATGCAGGAGTTTTTCCGTGCCCAACTTGGCGGTGGTCAAACCAGACCCAGCGGTGGTCAAACCAGACCCAGCGGTGGTCAAACCAGACCCAGCGGTGGTCAAACCAGACCCAGCGGTGGTCAAACTAGGCCCGGCGGCGGTCAAACCAGGCCTGGTCAGGGTGGTCGTGATGCAGCACCGCAGCAGAATATGCGCGATGCCATGCTCAAAAAGTTTGATAAAAATGGTGACGGCAAACTCGATGAAGATGAGCGCCCTTCCCGTGAAGAAATGCAGGAATTTTTCCGCTCGCAACTTGGAGGCGGACAAGGCGGCAGGCCTGGCGGTGGTCAAGGTGGCCCAGGTCAAGGACGGCCAGGTGCTGGTGAACCCGGACAAGGACGGCCGGGTCAGGGCGGCGGCTTTGGCGAAAGAGGTCAAGGTGGACGCGGCGGCTTCAGGCCACCTAATCCCGTAATGGAAGCCATTGACAAAAACAAGGACGGCACTCTAAGTGCGGAGGAATTAAAAAACGCCGCTAAGGCACTCTCTGCTTTAGATAAGAACAAAGACGGCAAGATCGACCAGGAAGAAATGCGTCCGCAATTCAATCGCGGCCAAGGTGGTCGTGAAGGCTTCAGCCGACCGGGACAAGGCGGCCAAGGTGGCGAAGGTCGCCCCGGACAGGGCGGACGTGAAAACCCACGCGGATCTGGTACTGGCGGACGTGAAAACCCACGCGGACCTGGTGCTGGCGGACGTGAAAACCCACGCGGACCTGGTGCTGGCGGACGTGAAAACCCACGCGGACCCCGCGAGGGCGATCGGAATCAACCTCGTCCTGAACGCAGTGATGCCTAAAGCTTATTGATAACCAAAATCAGAAAGAGCGGCCTGTGGCCGCTCTTTTTTCATCTCCAGTTATCAAATTCCCTGCAACTTTTTTGTTTTACATCCGTCTCTATAGAAGAATCGCCATGAGAAAAATCCTATCTGCCCTCATTATAATTCCCTTCGCTGCAACAGCAGCCGAAAAGACCGCTAACTGGCCTCAGTGGCGCGGACCTAATGGAGACGGAACCGCACTTGAAAATAAGGTCCCAACTACTTGGAGTGAAACAAAAAATCTTAAATGGAAACTCAAACTGCCAGGCTATGGGGCATCGAGCCCGATCGTTTGGAATGAACGTGTTTACCTAACCTGTTATACGGGATACGGCTCGGGAAATCGCGGAGGAAGCCCGGCAAACATGATGCGGCATCTCGTTTGTGTTGATGCCAAAACAGGCAAATCAGTTTGGCAGAAGGAACTCAAGCCCACAAAATCTGAAGATAGCTATAGTGGAATGGGGGTTCCTGAACACGGCTATGCCACCAGCACTCCGGCCACCGATGGCAAGGCAATCTATGTTTTTTTGGCGAAGTCCGGCATGGCTGCTTTTGATCTCAAGGGCAAAATACTCTGGCAAACAAGTGTTGGAAGCAGCTCCAGCCGCAAGCGCTGGGGATCCTCCAGCAGCCCGATCATCCACGGTGACTTGGTTTTTATCAATGCCCTGCAGGAAGGCCACAAGATTTTTGCCCTGAACAAAACAGATGGAAAGATCGCGTGGCAATGGGGACCGGATGCCTATTCTTCATATCAGGACGCCTACGGCACCCCTTCCTTGGTAAAAGCCAAGGATAAAACAGAGTTGGTCTTGGCCGTGCCGGGGGAAATATGGAGCTTTGACACAAAGAAGGGCGACATTGTTTGGTATACCTACACAAACGTTGGAGCCGGACGGGGAAATGTCTCCCCCAGTGCCATAACCGGAGGTGACGCCCTGTATGTCTTTGGTGGTCGCCCCGGTTCGGGAGTAGCCATCAAGTTAGGAGGAAAAGGTGAAGTGAAAGAATCCTCCCAACTATGGACTTCACGTAATTCACCTTATGTTGCCTCCCCCGTTTACCATGAAGGCCATCTCTACTGGATGGACCGCAGCGGCTATGCCGTTTGCCTTAATGCAAAGACCGGCAAAGAGACTTACCGGGAACGCCTTCAGAGCTCAGGTCGCACTCCACAATTTTACGCCTCACCCGTGGTGGTTGACGGAAAGATTATTTCAGTCAGCCGCAACGCCGGCGCATTTGTGCTGGAAGCAAAACCAAAATTCAAGCAGCTCGCGCAAAACACTTTTGCCAGCGATCGCAGCGTCTTTAACGCGAGCCCCGCCGTCAGCAACAATAGGTTATTCCTTCGCTCGGACACGCACCTCTACTGCGTCGCTGGCGAATAAGCATTCAAATTCATTTACAGTATGCTACGTGCAGGCAACAATCCGCCCGCACCATTCAATCCCATTAACATCCATGAATACCTCACGTCGCCAATTCCTTAAGACCACCGCAGCAACTGCCGTGGTTGCCCCCAACATAATCTCCAGCCAAGCCTGGGCCAATAAACCGAGCGAAACGATCAACCTCGGTTTCATCGGCATTGGCAAAATGAGCGGAGGCCACCTTGGATTTTTCCTCGGACAAAAGGACTGCCGCGTGCTCGGACTCGCTGAAGTGGCCAAGGTGCGACGCGATCATGCAATGAACCGCGTGAATACAAAGTACGGCGCGGACAATGGATGTAAGGCGCACAACGATTTTCGCGAGGTGCTTGCCGACAAGCGCATTGACGCCGTGGTAATCGGAACGCCCGACCACTGGCACGCCACCCCATCCATTATGGCTGCCGAAGCAAAGAAAGATGTGTATTGCGAGAAGCCACTTACCGTTACCATCCATGCCGCTCTGGAGACGTTGAAAGCGGCGCGCAAAAATAATATCGTTTATCAGGTCGGCAGCCAGCAACGCACGGAGTTCGGCGGTCATTTTCGAAAAGCAGTTGAATGCATCCGAAACGGACGCATCGGCAAGGTAACCAAAGTCAAAATCGGGGTTGGAAACCCGGCCATCCCCTGCAACCTTCCAACAGAGAAAAAACCCGATGAGATTGATTGGGATATGTGGACCGGAGCAGCTCCAATGCGAGGCTTTAACCACGTCCTGTGCCCAACCAATGTGCATGGTCATTTCCCGCAATGGCGTTCTTACCGCGAATACGCCGGCGGAGGACTAAGCGACATGGGGGCACACCATTATGACATCGCCAAGTGGGCACTGGACTTGGATGAAACCGGGCCAACCAAGATCATCCCGCCCAAGGAGGGAAACAGCGGCCTGCGCATGATCTTTGCAAACGGGATCGAGATCATCCATGAACAAACCAAAGACCCCCTGAACGACGTGATCTTTTACGGCAGCGAAGGAACCCTGTACGTGGATCGTCGCGGCATCACCGCCGATCCAAAGAGCGCGGTGGATTCACCGTTCAGCGGCAAGGATTGGCGCTTGGAGAACATCGGCGGCAGCCATCGCCGCAACTGGATCGACTGCATCCGCAGCCGTAAACGCCCCGTGGCTGACGTGGCATTTGGAGCGCACACCTCAATTATCTGCAGCCTCGGAAATCTCGGCTACCAACTGCAGCGCGAGCTAAAGTGGGATCCCAAGAAATACAAATTCCTAGGCGACAAGGAAGCCAACACCCTCCTTAGTCGCCCTGGCCGGGGCCCATGGAAGCTGGCTTAACCCCGACTTTTCAACCTCATAAAAAAAGCCCGCGCTAAATAAGGCGCGGGCTTTTAGAATTTCTAGGTAGCCTACTTTTCCATTTTCACGCCGAGGCGGATTTTGCCGGTAGCTCCGCCTACGCCATCGACCATGAAGTAAACTCGGTCGCCGGCGTTGAGGGTGAGTTGGGGCACGATGACGGTGCTGAAGGGGCCCACGCCGCCGGGGGCGTTGTTGTTCCACTTGAAGTATTGGTTGTTGAGCGGCACTTGCGCGGCGAGTTGGCCCTTGGGCACGTACATCACGCCGAGGGTGGTGTCGAAGGTGCTGCCTTTGGTGGTGGCTTCGAGTTCTTTTAGTTTGACGGGATCCGGGCCGGGCCATTCGATGTACCACCACACGGATTTGCCGTGGAAGGCGGGGTGATTGCGCTCGGTGTTTTCGCGTGTGGCCCCGTTGTTGTGTCCGTTAATTACGGTGGCAAAGACGGTGTTGTTATTTGCCCAACGGCCGCCAAACCATTTAGTGGCGGAATATCGATGGTCATTGGGCACAGCGGGATTGATGGGTAGATTGGGCACGGTGTTAGTGCCGCCGGGGGGGAGACCTCCGCCACCGCCGGTGCCCAGCCCGCCGCCTTTGTTGGGCATCCCGCCGCCGCCTTTGGGGAAACTGGGGTTGCCGCCATTGTTTTGATTGGTGTTCGTTGTGCCACCACCTCCACTACTACCGCCGCCGAGCCCCTTGCCTGGTTTTTTTGCGGTGCCAATGTTGATTTGGTTTGGGTTGGCGGGATTGCCCGCAAATTGGGTGCCCGCGCCACTACCGGCTTGAGTACTTCCACCCGTCCGACTGCCGCCACGGGCGAAATTGTTGGGGCGTTCGCCGGGCAATCCTTTGGGGGGGGATGGCCGGGTGGAGGTGCGGGAGGAGGCGCGGCCGGAACCGTTTGAATCACGGAAGAAAGCGGCGTGATGGCCCACGGCCGAAATGGTGCGTGCGTGATCCAAATACAAGGGTTTGTCGTAGGAGGACAAGGGTGGAGGCAGGAACATACCGCGCAGCAGACCGGTGGGTTCGCCTTTCCAATAGGCGACCGGGCTGCTGAAAAGCGGTACTGTGGTGCTACCTCGGGTGGATGCGTAGGCCATTATGGTGCAGTATTTTGCGCCAAAGCCATCGCTTCCCCAGGATGAGAAATGATTGCCCACGGCTAGAAACTCATCAGCCACGCCGTTGGAATTTGTGTAGGCGTAGGGGCTGAAGGTGATGCCTGTGTCGTGCGGGTGTAGTCCGGGCGTGCCCGGAGGTGAGCCGGCGCCCACATCGCCCAAACCGTGGGCGCAGCCGAGCACGTGGCCCAGTTCGTGTTGAAAGGTGTAGCCGCCGCCAAGATATTGCCCCTGTAGTGAGAGGTTGCGAACACTGTCGCGATTGCTGAGCACTTGTGAGGAGTTGAAGTCCACACCATCGGGCCGGGTGGTGCCGGACATCAGATTTGGCGGCGGGTTTGGTCCGCGCATGGTGAGTTTCTGAGCTAAACCAGCGGCGGCGCCGCCCACGTTTTCGGTGAGAATGCATACTAGGTCGGCACGGGCTGATGAAACGCCCATGGCAAAGTCTCCAAAAGCTCCGTGCAGGTTTGGATAACGCTGGCCTCTTCCTCCGTTGATGTCCATTCGCAGTGCGCCCACATCCACTCCGTTGGTTCCCACCACGGGCATTACGTTGGCTGGATTTGGTGGCTGATATGCTTGGCCGTAGGAGATGTCTCCCGTGGTGCTGCGCACCATCATGACGTTGAATCCGGTTCCATTGAAATCAATTTTATTGAGGCCCTTCACCGCCTCGCCCATGCTGGAGTGAATGTTAATCTTAGTGGCATCCACCCGACTCACATAATAATCCGTGTTCAAAACAAGCCGCACGCCCGTGCCTCCGGTGTAGTCGCCATCCGCAGTGATCCCGCGGTTGTTGAATGCGGTTTGGATGGAATTGGTATGGACACCGGAATAAAGACTGATATCGGCATTGTTTAGAGACAACGCCGCCGTCCGCATGGTGGCGCCGGCGGGCAAACCAAAATGATGCTGCAAAATAAGGCGATCGGCAACGGAAGCGTTGCCATCCGAGGCGACGATGGCGGCGCGGATATCCCAAAGGGCGCGGCTCCAAATTTCTCCGTCGTCATGTACGGACCCCACCAAATCGGCGGGGTACATTTTATTGCCGTCAATCCGCCGCACCATGGGGGGATCAATCGGCGGCCCACCAAAGCATTTGCGAATTCGCAGCCCACCGGCGGCAGTTTTGCCCAGCGAATAAACCTGACTCGCGACGTCCACCGCAATGGATTTCACCGGCCCGATAACGGCATTGGCGGTCGCTCCGCCATCCCCCGGATCCGTCACTCCGCCGCCGGATACAACGGAGAGGGTGGAGTAGGTTTTGTTGCCAAAAAAATTTACTGTAGCTTCCACCCGCCGTACTTTTTGACCCCCTCGATCACCAAAATACAGTCGGCCCGAACCATCAAAAGCAATGCCATCCACGTTGGTGAGCAATGCGTTGACCGCATTGACGGGGGTGCCGCCGGCGTCGGGGTTTATTCCACCCACAATGCCAGCCACGGTGCTAATGGTACGCAGAGCGGCATTGTCATCCACCAAAATTCTGCGAATGCGCATACTGTTTGCGGTGGAGTTAGCGTCCACATAAACGAAGCGGGTGGTTCCCAAAAAACCGGTCTCAATATCCGTAGCCAAAGTGTGTGTGCCACCTAGCCGGGAGCTGGTGGCTGGCTGGTTTTCCAGTTCTGAGGTGCCGCCGCCGCCGAAAAGGATGATGGAGCCATTTGTCTCCAGCCGCCAAACCCGTTGCCCCACGGTGCTGCTCAGGTAAAGGCGATTAAGGTCATCAAAGGCTATATCTTCAATGCTGGAAAAATCCAAAGTGGTGGCCATGGGCGAGGCAGCCCCGGGCTCATTACTAATGGAATTGGGATCCGTTACCCCGCCACCGGCCACGGTGGTGAGTGAGCCATTGGTGTCGATGCGCCGAATACGGCAGGAGCCGGTTGAGTTTTTATCCACGAAGAATATGCCTTCAGTGGAGTTATGATCGATCGCGCCCAGAGTGCCGAGGCTTTGCTGTAGAGCCACATTGGCCGCGGACGCATTGGCATCCGGGTCTTGCACTCCCCCACCGGCTATAATGGTGAAGGATGAATTTACATCAACCGTGGTGCCGAAGGTGGCATTAAAATCCATCCGCCGCACGCGGCTACCGTTGTTGTCGGTGAAGTAGAGCTTTTGCCAGTTGGTGGATTCGATGACGAAATCCTCCACGCTGCGTATCTCAACATCGGTTGAGCGCGCCGAGGAATTGTCGTCGATGAAATTGCCGATGGTGCCGCCGCCTAGGATGGTCTTAATTTCCCCTTTCGAAACATCGAGTGAATTATCAAAAGTATCAAACCCCATTCCGAACCATTCGCCAACCACGGCGGCATGATGTGTCTGATAAAGCGAATTCCCGTCGTTGAAGAAGGTGGTTACGGCTAGATAATCGCCAAACCCCTCGCCCATTGCGCCAAATTCTCCGCCAAGGCCCCAGTTGATATTTTGGTCGTATGTAATTGCGTGACCGTATTCATGAGCCACCACATCGGAATCCTCTGCCGAATCAATGACACCGGTACCAAAATGCAACGAGTTGTTGGCCGAC
This sequence comes from uncultured Verrucomicrobiae bacterium, assembly GCA_937775205.1. GTDB lineage: Bacteria > Verrucomicrobiota > Verrucomicrobiia > Limisphaerales > UBA1100 > JACNJL01. Next base: position 89,475 of record CALKBX010000016.1, read on the forward strand.
GAGTAAAATGCGTTTTGAGACCCATCCCATTGAGCACAACTTCGGGTGGCGTTTGCGTCGCGGATGCCATTGGGCGGTGTATTGCTGCTGGAGAATCCCAGTGAACTGATGTGAGCGCCTACACGATCAATGGTGTAGTAAACATTGGCCTGCTCAAAGCGCACATCGTTGCGGCTATAGTTGTAAATTCGGCCGGCATCATTGGCAAGAGGCACCGGAGGAGCAGTGCCATTGTCAAGGCGCACCATATCGGCATATGTACCCACAAGCACTCCAGAGCCGGCACTTAGGCGGGGCAAACTCACGTTGGTCATATACCCGTCTAACTCGGTGCTGTTATTATCAGCAATTCCTGCGGGATCATCCCTCAGAGTGCCGTCGGCATTCCCGCCTTTTCTCTGGTAAGGGTTGGGGATAAAAACATTGCCTACGCCCGTGGCGAAGCAGATGCGGTTTTCCTGCGACAACACCCGGCCCGATTGGGCATCCACCACCGTATGAAAATCACCCAGCGGTTTAAGTGCACAAATCGTTACTTCCCAAGCGAGCTTGGCCCCGCCCCTTTCGTCCGGCCACCACACAAGCTTGCCGGAGCCGGGCATACGCGGGCGCGTCACCCCGCCTTTCCGATAAGCCGCCGCCTTGGCTGAGGTTATGGAAATAGCCGGACGAGCCTGAGCATCCACCGATAACGAATGGTGATACTTCGTATGCAAAGCGTGAATGGCACCGCTAGGTCGCTGATGCACTGAAACATATCCGCCATAAACCGGAATGCCGTGGAGCACTTGCTGGAACCGTGCGTGGCCGGTGCCCAGCCCATGCTTTACCTCGAGCAATTGTAAATCTGAAGTGTCAGCCTTCATCCGCAGTTGTTGAGCCATCGCACCCAAAAAGGCTCGCGCGCTCTTTTCCGGATCCGCCACATCGCCCGGATAATCGAGATACCAATAACTCGCCCGGCCCCCTTCGAACATGGGTTGAGTGGTGCGTTTCCCAATCAACAGCCTCGGATAATGTTGGGCGCGGGTGAATACTCCGTTGAATCCGGCCACCACCGGATAGGTCACCTTCGGAATCCCGGGGCCTTCCGGTTTGGGAGCGCCCTTGCCAACGCTGTCGCCAGGCTTTGGCTGAGGCTTTGGCTGAGGCTTTGGCTGAGGCTTTGGCTGAGGACGCCCGCCCGCTGCTCCGCCTTCGGCGGACTGCACCTGTACTTCGGCAAGTTTTGCGGGCTGCTGATACACATTCCAAATCGGGATCGCACTCGCGTTCGTGTCCGGTGCCGTGCCCCATGACTCAAAATAAACCACTGAGCCGGTGGCCAAACCATGATCCGTGCCGCCAAGCCACTCAATAGTGTCAGCGCCAATATCCACCATTACCAAACCCTTTGCTGGGCCCGTCAAATCGTGATATTGCTGCACTGGTATGTGCGACATGGCAGGCACTCCAGCAGGAAGCGTGGTGACTGGATTACCCGGCACGCCCACATTGGGGTCTGTAAGCCCATGGCTGGATTCGCCATGCTCCACTGGGCCGGTGTTCAGCTCGGGAGCCTCCTCGTTGCTGTACGTAAAACTGGCAGCATTATCCCCAGCCGCCGGAGACATATCCACAATCGGCACCAGCACCCAAGCAATATTGCTTGGCAAATTATTGTGCGGCCATTGCTCGGCCCCTCCGGCTGCCTCAAAGGTGCCCAACCCCCAGTATTGATCGCCATAAAGCAGGCTGTTGCTATTCTGCCCAATCCACGACAAGGCGTCGCCCAATTCACCCGGCGGCGTCAGCTTGCTGGGATTGTACATCTCATACTTGGGTCTGTAGACACCCACCTTTGCGCCATTGGTCCAATCCTTGGTATACGCGGGCGGGTCGGAATCAGTATTAAAAACGGGCCGGACGGGGGCCTGCACCTCTTCCCATGCCGCACCACTCGGGCCACCGCTTGATGCAAGCGTGGCATCGCCGCCCGACATGGCCCGCCATCGGGCCAGCGTGACATCCGCCGTGCGCACTTCAAGGGGGATATGGCAATTTGAAAAAATGGCGTTCGTCAGCTCAATCGTGCGAGTGATGGAAAGCTTGAGGTTCTCAAGCTGATCCTCTGGAGTCGCGCCGGTCTGGGCCGCCCGTAGATCATCGGTATAAACAAAAAGGACATCGATGATTTCCACATCGCCCCCGCGCAGATGTTCCAAAATGCCGGGCGATGAGGGGCCCGTGGATTGGATGGCGGACCCGCCCCGACCCCAGAGACCGAAGCTGCGGGTATTATCAATCGCAGCCAAAATAGGTTGGCTGAACCTCACGGCATCGAGCAAATCATGCGAGCCGGTGTTCACTGGGTTTCCCGGTCTAACTGACGCCGAAGGCGCCGTGGTCACGGTCGAGTCGCTCTTCGGGGGATTCGAGCGAACTTTTACTTGTTTGAATTTTTCCTTGATCGAAGCAAACGAACGGCATTTTTTACAAGCCACCCCCGCTTGATGGGAATGATCGCCAGTGCCGATGAGCGCCTGTGCCTCTTCGGTGCCGCGCAATATCCGCTGCATTGCCCTCGCCTCGGGCGTGGATTGCGCGGCAGGTTTTGCCGCTGCAGTTTTCACCGGCTGCTTTGCCGCCCCCAGCTCGATGACGCCGCCGCAGCCGGGAATCTTCGATTGATCCACCTCCACGATAACGTGTTTGCCATCGATCTCGTGTGAAATTAAATATTGCGTGCCGAACGTATCCACCAACACGCCCATCAACTTCCCTGGCTGGGTGGTTTTGCGGCACATCAACATCAGCGTGTCCGGATCATTATCCAGCCGACCGACCGAGGTTTCCGCGCCCCCATCAATAAACCGCCGCACCACCACCTCGGTGCTCACCTGAAGATCATCAAACAGATTCAGCCGAATCTTGCCGCCCAGCGTATTCAACCGCTCCAACGCATCGGGCGAAAGCTTCACCCAACGATGGCGCTTGGCAAGGTTGGATTCAAAAAACGTTTCCGGCCGTTCGCTCTCCGGCACGTCCACAAACAACTCCGGCCCGTTCTTCCAAAGATCATATTGCCAGTAGCCCACCAAACCCAAAATCACAATCACCATCGAAACCAAGCCCGCCACCAATGCGCGCTTGTTCGCCACCGCCAATCCCTCGATGGGCTCGTCGATTTCGCGCAGGGCATACTCCTCATTTTCCCAACGACGACAAATCACCATCGCCTCATCTTTATCAATAGTGCCCGTGCTGCGCTGCGTCCGCCGCCCATCCGCCGTGGCGTAGCAGCAAACCCAATTATCACTTTTTAGTCGTTTACGTAAACTGGCCATGATGTGGTAACAACTTGTTTTTTAATGTGAACACAAGGGTAACAACGCCTCGTTGCCCAATCTCTACCACGACTTCCCGTTTTAAGCAAATTATTTTTTGGTAACAACACAACCTTTTTTATTCACAGGTTTTGGGCGGTTTTTTAAATTTTCAAACTTTTGCAGGAAATTTTCCGTACTCGCAAGCTCATCCCTCCATTCAAAGTCAAAACCGCATCGATTGGAGGGACGAGCTTGCAGGTCCAAACCCAAAACAAAATTAACCGACAAACCCAAAAATCAAACACCCCAAACCCACAACGAACTCCCCTTGACAGAATTGAAAACCGCATTATCTTCATCCCAGTAGCGATGAACCCATCCGACCGATCACTTCAATCATTTTCACGACGTGTTTACGCCATGATGTTCCGGCGCACTGCCCTGCGTTGGATGGGGGTGTGGCTGATGGGGCTGGGTGTGCTGGCTTTGGTGGTGCGACTCACAGCGAGTTTGCCGCCGTATTGGTGGGCGTATGGATTGGGGTCGCTGGTCATTTTGTTGGGCGCGGCATGGCAGCGCGAATTGAAGCGCCGACCGAGTGCGGAACAATTGCGCGCCACCTTCGATAAAGAAAACAAGGCCGGCGGTTTGGTGATGGCCGATGCCGAAGTGAACACGGAGGCGTGGGCGGAACGACAAAATAATTTGCGCCTTCCCAATCTGCGCTGGCGCGGGGGTCGCGCGTATGGTGGGCTGATGTTAGCGTTAATTTTTCTGGCGGTCACCCTGCTCGTCCCCACGCGCTTTGCCAAACTGCTCGCTGAGCCGCCACTGGAGATTGGCCAAACTATTGAGCAAGCGCGCGAACAGGTGAATATTTTGGAGGAGGAAAATATTCTGTCCGAACAGGAAGCCGAAGTGAAGCGTTCGGAACTGGAACGACTCAAAGAGGATGCCACCGGTTTTAATCCAGCCAAAACTTGGGAGGCGCTCGACCACCTCAAGCTCTCCAATCAAAACCTCGCCGAACAAGCCGCGCAGGAAGCCCTGGAAAAAATGGCCGCCCTCACCGAAGCCGAGTTGCTCGGCAATGCCGTCGACAAAATGCCGGCCGATGCCGCGCCTGATTCGGAAGAAAAAGCATTGAAGGAACTGGGCGCGTTATTGAATGACCTGTTAGATAACGAAGCGCTGGAAAATCTCGCGCCGGAAATCCAAAAGGCCCTCCAGCAAGCCGGCCAAAAAAACCTGCCGATGGATCCCGAACAACTCGCGCCGCTGCTCAAGGCGTTGCGCGAAAATAAAGACGCCCTCCAAAAGCTCGCGCAAAAGCTCGCGCAAAATAATCTCATCCCGCCCGGGCTAGCCGAGCAACTCAAAGGCGCGGGCGAATTGCCCGGTGGCCAAGCCCTCAAGGATTTATTGGCCAAGGGCGGCTTTCAACAGGAAGAACTGCGCGAGTTTTTGGAGCAAATGGGCCAGGGCCAAGGCGGCCTCGAACGCGGCCCCGGCGCAGGCCCAACCCAATACGGCCAACCCACGGACGAAGCGGGCGCGGCGTTTAAGGAGGAAAAACTTTCACCCAGCGTGAGTCTCAATCAGGCGCGCCTCGCGGGGGTGACCTCCAGCGCGCCGGAAGTCACTGGCGGCGAAGCGGTGCTCGGCCGCGATGCATTGCAAAACACCCAAGCCGGCGGCGGCAGCGCGCTGACCGCCCCCGTCCTCCCCCGCCATCGCGGCACAGTAAATCGCTTTTTCCAACGCGGGGAAGATTGATTGGTAGGGACACGCCTTTTTTGCGTGAATGGCCCGTCCGGTGCGGTTAGGGTTTCCACACATTCCTATGAGTGAAACTACCCGCCTACTCAAACCGGAAGAACTGACTCCGGCCACCGAACTCACCCGGCAAGTGCTGGAACAACTCGATCGCAGCCTGCTCGGGCGCGCGGAGCTGCATCGGCTCGTGCTCATCGGCCTGCTCAGTCGCGGCCACATTTTATTGGAAGGCCTTCCCGGCTTGGGCAAAACCGCGCTGGTGCAAACCATCGGCAACGTGATGAAGCTGCAATTCAGCCGCGTGCAGTTTACGCCGGACCTCATGCCGGGCGATGTGCTGGGCACGCATATTTTGCAGGAGACGGACACGGGCAAACGCGAAATGATTTTTGAACCGGGCCCGGTGTTCACTAATATTTTGTTGGCGGACGAAATCAACCGCGCCTCGCCCAAAACCCAAAGCGCGATGCTCGAGACGATGCAGGAACACTCCGTCACTTTGCGCGGCCAAACGCGGCCGTTGCCCGATCCGTTCTTCGTGCTCGCCAGCCAAAACCCCATCGAGATGGAGGGCACGTATCCGCTGCCCGAGGCGCAACTGGACCGCTTTCTTTTTCGCGTGATGTTCGATGCGGTGGATGCGTCGGTGCTGCAAAACATCATCACCGGTCGGCGCCGCGGCAATGTGCCCGCGCCGGAATGGCAGCTCGACGCCGATGACCTCAACTATCTTTTCAGTGTAATGGAACATATTTTCCTGCCCAAACCGGTGGCGAGTTATATCGCGCGATTGGTTTCGGCCACGCATCCGGACAACGCCGAGGCACCGGAGCCGGTTGCGCGCTACGTTCAATACGGCGCTTCCCCACGCGCCGCCATCGCCATGGCCGAGGCGGCGCGGGCCCACGCGCTGGTGGATGGCCGCCCCACCGTCGGCTTTGAAGATGTGCGCGCCATCGCGCGGCCGGTTTTGAACCATCGGTTGATTTTGAATTATCAAGCGCGCTTCGACCGCGTGGATGCCCACGGCGTGCTCGATCAATTACTCGAAGCCCTCGACGACACCGGCCTGCATTTGCCCGAGGATGTTTCCCTGCAACCCACCAGATGATCCGTCTTTGGCAAATCGTGTGTGTCGTGCCATTGCTAGCCTTTAGCCTATTGGGCGGTGAGCTGACGTTCAAAAATGTGCACATCCGCACGCGCACCCTCGCCGATGCGCAACATTCCCATGGATACACGGCGCACCAGTTTGAGCTGGAAAACCTTTCCGGAAAAAAACACACGGTTACGATCCAATTCCCGTCAGAAGATCACCACGACGGATCCAACATCACAGATCTGCGCCGCACCGTGGCACTCGGCCCAAATAGCCGTAAAGTGGTTTCGCTATATCAACCACCCCTTTCCATCGACTCTTATGCCCGCAGCGCATTCATCACCGTGGATGGCGAAACACGCCGGCTAGCTGATGCCTTTGGCGGCCATGTGAACAGCCTCGCCAATCTGGGCATCCACCAGCCGGCGGTGGTGCTGGCCAGCCGTTCGTGGAACGGCAAGTTTGCCTCGAACCCAACATACGAGGTGAACATCGCCGAAGGACTCATCACCCAGTGGGCGCGCCATTGGCTAGCATATAGCGGGTTTGACGTGGTGGTGGTGCGCGCGAACGAATGGAACGCGGCTCCGACTGAGGTTCGGATGGCCATTGTGCAATACGTGCGCGCGGGTGGACGACTGTTCGTACTGGGATCCATCACTTTACCGCCGGACGCCCGAAAGCTGAACACCACCCAACTGGCCGCCCGGCAGCAGTCGGCAAGCGCTCTGTTAGAAAAAGTGAACATCATTAGCGTCTCCAAATCCTCCGGAAGGGAAGACTATCCGGAAGAAAACATGGGGCATGAAGAACATGAGGGACATAAGCAGCCTGGAAACCGGCCAGACACAGAATCCCTCCGCAGTCGCGAGCTCCGTGTATACTCTGGGGTGGGGGCTGATCCGAGTACTGGACCCTACGGTCACCGAAATGAGAAACCATCGGAGCATGCTAGAGGCAATTGAAAATCTCCGCTCCAACGAACAAGTCCGGATGCCAGCTTTGTCATCCGTAATGGCCGGCGCTCGGAATTTGCATACCGAAGATAAATATTCTTATTATCAGGAATCTTCGGGCAGCTTCGACGATTACTTTCCCATCGTGGAAGACTCCGGTGTGCCGGTGCGATTAATGATTGTGATTTTAATTGGGTTTGTAGTTTTGGCGGGGCCGGTGAATTTGGTATTGCTGCACAAGCTTAAGCGGCGGACGTGGTTTTTGTGGACTCTCCCGGCAATATCAATACTCACCAGTGCAGTGGTGTTTGCCACAGCGCTGCTCAACGAGGGCTTCACGCCCACAGTGCGGCGTGATGTCATCACAATTCTTGATCACCAATCCCAACAGGCAACCACCGTCGGCGCGCTGGGCATTTACGCGCCGGTAGCTCCGGGGAATCTGGAATTCTCCGCACACACAGAGGTGACCCCGTTGCTCAGTTCCCGCGGTCAGGATTCCGGTAGTAATCGCGGAATAAACTGGACGAAAGGGCAACTCTTTACTGGGAAATGGATAGCCTCGCGCGTACCAGCACATTTTGCGGTACGAAAAAGTGAGTCGCGCAAGGAACGCCTCAGTGTCACGTGGAAAAGTGGCACGCCCACGGTGGTGAACAGCCTCGGCACGGACATCACCTACTTGTGCTTGGCGGATGCACAGGGAAACATTTTTGAAGCCACCCACCTTCGCGCCGGGCAACGCGCCGAACTCCAACGTGTCGCGGGCAAACAAACGGTCATCAATTATTTGAACACCAACTTTTTGTTGTCTACCGACAAGGATACCCCGGAAAGTGAGTACCCGAAAAACCTCTCGGCGGGCACCTACCTCGCGCGGCTGGATGACTCCCCCTTTATGGAAAACCCCATCGGCCGCGGGCAGCTCAAGACACACGCGGTGGTGCTGGGCGTACTCACAAAATCGGAGGCCGGCCCGTGAAAATTCGTGTGCAAAATCTGCGGCGTGAGTTTGGCAAAACAATCGCGGTAAACTCCGTTTCCTTTGAGTTTGAGTCCGGCCAAATCTACGCCTTCGTCGGCCCCAACGGCGCGGGCAAAACCACCACCATGCGCATTATGGCCACGCTCGATGAGCCCAACGCCGGTGATGTGTTTATGGACGATCTCTCGGTGGTGGAGTATCCGGAAAAGGCGCGCCAGATCATCGGTTTTGTGCCCGATGAATTGAAGCCGTATTGGGACACCACCGTGCACGAGTACCTTGATTTTTTCGCGCGCGCCTACGGACTGCGCGGCACTCAACGCACCGAAGCCGTGGCCAGCGTGGAGGAATTCACCAACGTAGCGGGCATTCGCGAGAAGACGTTGCGCTCGTTGTCCAAAGGAATGAAACAGCGCGTCAGCCTCGGGCGCGCGTTGGTGGCCGATCCGCAGGTGCTCATTCTCGACGAGCCCGCCGCCGGATTGGATCCCCGCGCGCGGGTGGAACTGCGCGAACTCCTCACCCTCCTCGCCAAGCAAGGCAAAGCCATTCTCATCAGCTCGCACATTCTCACGGAGCTGACGGAAATTTGCGACGGCGTCGTCATCATCGAACAGGGCAACCTGTTGGAGAGCGGCAACATCGATGACGTCATGGCCAAGCGCACGCCGCGCCGCACTTACGCCCTGCGCGTGCTGGGCGAGCCACGGGATTTACTGCGCGAGCTGCTGCAAACCGCCCACGTGGAAAACCCGCGCATGGCCGGCACTGAATTGCATTTCGAAGTGGAAGGCGGCGAGGACGAAGCCTTTGGCGTGCTCAACGCCCTCATCGTCGCCGGCCATCGCGTGGTGGAATTCCGCCAAACCAAAGCCAACCTCGAGGACATTTTTATGAACGTCACCACCGGAGGCGTCCAATGAGCGAGGCGGTGAAATCCACGCGCTTCGCTTGGCTGCGCAGCATCGAGCCCAACGCCGTGTTGGTGAAAGACCTCCGCCAAGCCGCGCGCAACTGGTCGGTCACCGGCGCGGTGCTGTTGATGATGGCCATTTTCTTCGTCGTTTCGCTGGGCTTCCTGCTTACTGACGAAATGGCCGGACGCGGCAATTACCTTGGCGCGCAACTCTTCGGTTCCATCGCAGGTGTGATGATGGCGGTCACCTTTATTTTCCTGCCCATTTACGTAGGCATCCGCTCCATCGCCGAGCGCGCTAGCGCTAGCGCGGATTTGCTGTACATCACCACCATGAGCCCTGCGCGCATCATCGCCGGCAAATTCCTCAGCGGCGCAGCCTTGGTGGGGATCTTCTTCACGGCGGCGCTGCCCTTCATGGTGTTCAGCTATTTACTACGCGGCATTGATCTACCAACCATCTTGCTGACAGTGAGGCTACCTGTATGTATTGAACTGCCTGCTTCTACTGGCGGCAATGATGCTGGCTTCAATGGGGATTCATTTCATTTTCAAAATCCTCATCGCATTGTTCGTTGGGTTGCCGTTGATATTTTACACCATGGCTGCGGTTCTCGGCACGGCAATGATTGCCGGATTTGGCGGAGCTCTTTCGGGTGGCCGATTCTTGGCGGAGGCCCTGCCCATCATCCTTACCATACTGCTGAATATCGGCCTCGCGGCCGGGTTGCTATTTTTCCTGTGTGTTTCCTTTATCACCCCGCGCACTGCCAATCGCGAGTTTCCGCTGCGCGTGTATTGCGCGGTGATGTGGGCGGTAATCGGGCTGGAGGCCGGCGTGTGGACTTTGGTGAAAGATGATTGGGAAATATTTGGCTACGTATTTGGAGCCTTCTGCGGACTGCTGGGGGCACTGGGGATTTTTTACGCCATCGGGCAGGAGGATCACCTCAGCGTGCGAGTGCGTCGTGATATCCCGCGTAATCCCCTTCGCCGTGCGGTGGCATTTTTATTTTTCAACGGCGCACTCGGTGGGTTAATCCTGAGTTGTCTGTTCAGTTTTGGAGGATTACTGCTCATATTCGCTAGCTTGGAGGCGTGGCCCATGCTCACGGGAAGTTCCTCGAGCACACATGATTGGAGTGAATTTTGTTCCGGCTTCATAATACTGGGATTGTACCTCATCGCCCATGCGCTAATGTCGCTGTGGATCCACCGCACATGGCTACCAACCCGCAGCCCGATGTGGTCGCGCCTGTTTTTTTTGGTGAGTATCGTGATTCCGTATTGCGCCACTTATGTGATTTACTATCTGTTCACCCAGGATTTTCTCGAGGACGGAACGATCCCCGGTATCATGCTCAATTCTTTCTATGCCATCGCCGATGGGGATGAGGAGAGTGTATACGCCCACCTAATTGCCGCGCTGGTGTTGGCGGTGGGGGCTCTGGTGTTGAATGCAAAATGGATTTTCGAGCGCCTCAAGGATTTCAAACCCTACGAACGCCCGACGACTCCCGTGCCTCCCACGCCACCCGTAACCCAAACTGCACCAGCAGCCAATGAAAACCCCATTCCGCCAAAGCTTGGTTGATGGCGAACAGGCAGGGATGCGTTACGCGCTGTGCCTGCCCAACTCGCCGATGAGCGGCGTGCGCGGCGAACGCCTCGGCCGCCGCGCGGGCAGCTCGGTGGATTTCCAGGATTACCGCGAGTACCAACCGGGCGATGACCTCCGCCACATTGACTGGAACGCTTACGCCCGCAGCAATCAACTCATCGTCAAACTGCATCGCGAGGAAGTGCAGCCGCATCTCGATCTCATTCTCGATACCTCCGCCTCGATGAATTTGCCCGATACCGACAAGCCCGCCGCGCTGCATCAACTCGCCGCGCTGCTCGCCACCGCCGCCGCCAACGCGCGTTGCTCGCAGGCGCTGTGGATGACCGGCGAAGGCTTCCAACGTGTCCGCAACGACACCCAACCGCCTGGCGCGTGGGGCGAGCTGCCGATGGGCGGCGCGCGGTCATTTGAGGAAGCCCACGGATTGCTGCCCCCGCGCCTGCGCCGTCAAGGAATGCGGGTGATCATCAGCGACCTGCTGTGGCCCGGCGATCCGCTACCCACGCTGCGCAAACTCGCCGAGGGCGCGGCCAGTTTGCACGTCATCCAATTGCTCGCGCGCACCGATGCCACCGCGCCCGAGCCGGGCAACGTGCAGTTGCAGGACACCGAGACCGGCGAGATGCTCTCCATTTATGTCGACGCGAGCATCAGGGAAACCTACCGCGACACCCTCCGCCGCCTGCAACAAAGCTGGCACAACGCCTGCAAACAAACCGGCGCGCAACTCACCACCCTCATCGCCGAAGACCTCGGTCAGTCGCTGTCCGCGCTGGAGGAAATCCAACTGCTGGAGCCCGCCTGATGCCGACGATCACTTATCCCCTCGCGTGGCTCGCGGCCATCAGTTTGCCTTTGTTGGCGGCGATTTATTTTTTGCGGCATCGTTTTCGCAAACAGCCGGTGTCCAGTTTGTTGCTGTGGCAAATGCAAAAGGAATCGCGCGAAGGCGGCCGCCGCATTGAGACGCCCAAGTTTCCGCCCATCTTTTTTATCGAGCTGTTCATCCTCGCGCTGCTCGTCTTCGCCGCGCTTGGCCCGCGCTGGCAATTGCCGCACACCACCCGCCCGCTCATCGTGGTGCTCGATGATTCGCTCTCAATGAGCGCCGGCCCCGCCGGCCAACAACCGCGCGATGAGGCGCTGAAATTATTAAATGAAATTTTGGCCAAACGCGATTTTGCCAGCTACCAACTCATCGCCGCCGGCGCCGGCCCGCGTTTGCTCGGCGACACCGTGCCGCATCCGGATCAACTCAAAGACCAAATCTCGCTCTGGACTTGCACCGCCCACGCCGCTGATCTCGATGCCGCGCTGGCCCTCGCGCGCAATCTCCGCAAAGGCGATGCCGATGTGCTCGTGCTTACCGACCACGCCCCCGCCGAAACCGATCTCCCGCCAGGCCGCATTCGTTGGGAAGCGGTTGGTAAACCGCGTGTGAATTTTGCCTTCGTCAACGCCGCGCGTACACCGCACGGCGCGGGCGATCGTTGCCTTTTTGAAGTCGCCAACCTTTCCGCCAGCGCCGCCACCAATACTTTGCGCATCACTGCCGGCCAACAGGTCGTTTATGAAAAGCGGTTGCTTTTGGAAACCAATCGCACGCACCGCGTCACTTTGCCCGTGCCCGCGACGATGGGCACGCTGCGCGCGGAGCTGGGCGGTGATGCGTTGGCGGGCGACAACCACGCCGCGCTCGTGCGCCCGCGGCGGCGGCAGGTGCGCGTGCAAATGTCCGTTACCGATACCAACCTCGCGCGGCTCATCACCGAAACATTGGCGTCGACCGGCCTGCGCGCGCCGACGAATCAACCGCCGGAACTGGTCATCCACCAAAGCGACGCCCCGCCCGCCGGACGCGAGGCGTGGGGCTTGCGCCTGGCGCCGATGCCCGAAAAAGCCGAACGCTTCACCGGCCCGTTTGTGATGGACACCACCCATCCACTCACGCACGGCCTCACGCTGCCGGGCATCGTGTGGGGTGCCAATGCCACGGCCACCAATGCGCCCGGGCATTTGCCCATCATCACTGCCGGCAACGTACCGTTGGTCACCACCCGCACCGACCGCCGCGGGCGTGAACAAGTGACGCTGCACTTCGCTCCCACGCAGTCCACCGTGCAGGACACCCCGCAATGGCCCGCGCTGTTTTGGAATTTACTCCACTGGCGCGCGCGCGCGCAGCCGGGTTTGCCGGAAAACAATCTGCGCCTCGGCGCGGAAGTGCCCTACCGCCCGCGCGGTAAAACTGCGACGCTCACGTTTCCTGATAAAACAGAACAGCAAATCGACACACCCAGCGGTGAAATCCGTTTGCCGGTCAAGCAACCGGGCGTGTACACGGTGGTTTCCGGTGCACAAACGAATCGGCTGCGTGAATCATTTGCGGTCAATTTCCTCGCGGGCGCAGAATCCAATCTCTCGGCTGCGGTCACCGACAAGTGGGGCGCTTGGGGCACGGAAGAAGAGGTGCGCTACGAATACGCTTCGGTTTTGCCTTATCTAATTCTGTTGGCCCTCGCCGGTGCGTTGGCGCATTTGTGGATGATTGCACGCCAAAGGGGGCGCACTTAAACACGACCGATGACGTTGATGAGTCCAATTTGGTTGTTGCTGCTCGTGCCGCTGGGCGCGGCGCTGGTGGCGTGGCCGCTGCCCGGGCGCGGGTTGAACATTGTACGCGCCATCACGCTCGGCCTGTTGGTGCTGGCAATGGCACAACCGGCGGTGCGGCTGCCTGATCGCCATGGGGTTTTGGTGGTGGTGGCCGATCGCAGCGCGTCGATGCCCGCGCGCGCCGGGGCGGATCAACTCGAGGCCATCAAACAATTGCACAGTGAGATGAGCGAAGGCGACCGCTTGGCGGTAGTGAGTTTCGGGCGCGAAGCGGGCATCGAACGCGCGCCGGGCTCGGATGGGCTTGATGAGTTTTCCGGCAAAGTGGATGGCCAACATTCGCGCCTCGCGCACGCGCTGGACCGCGCGCTAGCGTTGATCCCGCCGGGCAAGGGCGGGCGAATTTTGGTATTGTCCGACGGTCACTGGACGGGGCGAGATCCCGTAACCGTTGCAGCCCGCGCGGCGGGTCGCGGCATTGCGATTGACCACCGTTGGATGAGCCGATCGCGCGGCGAAGATCTCGCCATCAGTAGTTTGCAAGCGCCGGGCGATGTGCTGCCGGGGCAGGCGTTTATGATTTCCGGCTGGGTGAATTCGCCGCGCGCGCAGGAGATTGCGTACGAACTGCGTCGGCACGACCAAGTCATCTCCGCCGGCAAACGCACGGTGCCGATGGGATTGTCGCGACTGCTTTTTCGCGACCGCCCTTCGCTGCCCGGCACGGCGGCGTATTCGCTAAACATCCGCGCCACAGCCACCGAGGCAATCGACGCCATTCCGGAAAATAATACGGCCCGCGCGTTGGTGGGTGTGCGCGGGCGTAAGCCGTTGTTGTTGGTTTCCAACTTCGGCGCGCAGAGCGGTTTGGCGCGGTTGCTCGTGAAGGGTGGTGCCACGCTGGTGGCGCGAACGCCGGCACAATGCAATTGGAGCCTCGAAGATTTATCGCGTTGGTCAGCGGTGATTTTGGAAAACGTAATGGCCGGCGACCTCGGCCTCGATGGAATGGAGGCACTGCGCGATTGGGTGCGCGAAACCGGTTCGGGGATGATGATGACCGGTGGCGAAAAATCCTACGCGCCTGGCGGTTACTATCAATCGCCTATCGAACCCATCCTGCCGGTAACGCTGGAAAGGCGGAATGAAATCCGAAAACTACAGACGGCTATCGTGGTGGTAATGGATCGTTCCGGCTCAATGGGAATGGGCGTAAGCGGCGGCAAAACCAAAATGGACCTCGCCAACCTCGGCGCGGCGCAGGTGTTGGATTTGCTTTCGCCCACGGATGAGTTCGGCGTTATCGCTGTGGATAGCGCGCCCAACACCGAGCTGCGGCTGGACACCGCGGAACGAAATCAAACGCCCTTTTTCCGCCGGAAAATCCTGAGCATCCAACCGGGCGGTGGCGGCATTTATGTGTACGTCGCGCTGGAGGCGGCGGCCAAAATGCTGCAGCGCGCTAAGTCGGCGAACAAGCACGTGATTTTGTTTTCCGATGCGCAGGATTCCGAGCAGCCGGGTAATTACAAAGACCTCGTCGGGAAAATGCGCAAAGCCGGCATCACCATCAGCGTCATCGGCCTCGGCACGGATAAGGATGTGGACGCGGATTTATTGAAGGACATCGCCAAGCTTGGTGAAGGGAATGTTTATTTCACCGACCGGCCCACGGAAATTCCGCGCATCTTCGCGCAGGACACCTTTGCCGTGGCGCGCAACACCTTCATCAAGGAAGCCACCGCCGTGAAAATCCTCACGGACTTCAGCACGCTCGGCGCGCAAGGGCAATGGGCGCCACCGGCGTTGGGCGGCTACAATCTCACGTACGCCCGCAAACGCGCCAGCGTTGGAATGATGACACAGGACGAATACAACGCGCCCGGCGTGGCGTGGTGGCAAGTGGGCGCGGGGCGCGTGGTGTGTTTCACCGGCGAAGCGGATGGCACCTACGCGGGCGACTTCGCGAAATGGAAGGACGCCGGCGATTTTTATGCGACGCTCGCGCGCTGGGCGGCGGGGAGCCCCACGGAGTTGCCGGACAACATGTTGCTCACGCAGGAAGTGCGCGATGGCGTTTGTGTTGTGCAACTGCACTTGGATCCCGCCCGCGCAGAGCGAATTACCGAACGCCCCAAGCTCACCACATTGCGTGGTTTGCCCGGTGAAGCACCGCGCAAAACGACCGGCCATCTCAACTGGAAAACCGCCGACCTGCTTGAAGCCACCCTGCCCCTGCAAGGTGGCGAGACATTACTGAGCAGCGTGGACTTCGGCCAAAACCTCGTGCAAACGCTTGCGCCCGTTTGCCTGCCGTATTCGCCGGAGTTCGCGCCCGACCGCCCCAACCGCGGCCGCCTCGCGCTGGCCGGCCTCAGCCGCACCTCCAACGGGCAAGCCCGCCTCGCGCTGGCGGATATTTGGGACACTCTCCCGCGCCAACCGCGTCATTTGCCGCTTGCCGTTTGGCTGGTGCTCGCAGCGTTGATTTTATTTTTGCTCGAAGTCTTCCAACGGCGCACCGGTTTCTTTGGCACAAAACTCCGCGCGACCAGTTCCGAAGACGGCATCCTCGCCGGCCCCACTCAAAAACGCACACGCACCACCCTCGCCAGTGCCGCCACCGAGTCCGAGGAAGAAACCGGCCTCAAACTCCCCAAACGCAAACGCACCCGAAAACGTGCCGACGAAGGCCCGCCTGTGGTCGCCCCCCCTGTCCTCAGCCAAACCGAAGCAACGGACGACCCCAGCAAGCCCCCCGTCATCGGCCCGCCCCAAGCCTCCACCCTCGACGCCCTCCAAGCCGCCCGCCAACGCGCCAAAGATCGCGAAGGCCGTGCGCGGGAAGATTAATCGCCAGATCAGCCTTTACCCAAACTCCATTGTGCGTAGGGTTGGGGCAGATGAAACCCACACTGTATTTTCTCGTCGCTCGGTTTGTTGGCCAGTGCTTGCGGCGATCAGCCGGAGCCGGACATCAATGATAATTCTTCAGGCAATCCCGCGACCGCGCCGGTGGATTATTTGGGCGCGGTAAACAAAGGCCGCAACAAAGCCATCATCGACGCCGGCTTATTGCAGGTGAACAGCGCCATCAACCAATTCAAAGCCACGAGCAGCCAACCGCCGGCCAGTTTGCAGGAACTCATCACCGAAGGCCTCCTCGCCGAATTGCCCGCCGTGCCCAACGGAATGAAATGGCAGTACAACCCGCAAACAGGTGAGGCTACGGTGGTGCCCGCCCAATAGTGAATTTTCAGAATCCACCAAACGCTTGATTTCGTTGGTCGCGTTGGTGGGGTGTGGGACTAACATGCAAACAATACTGCCCTAGCGAGAGAAGATGCCTATGCGCTCAAGAATGTGGATTTGCCCAAGCTGCGGGAAGAATGGTGTAGAAATACTGACGGACTACCTCCCTCACGAGGATAGCAGCAAGAGACCTGCTCAAATTAAACCGTGCAAATTTTGCGGAAAGGAAACCACTCCACTCAAAAGTAGCTCTTTCTCTGTAAAAAATATTGGTGGGTATTAGTTCCTACATTGATTGCGCTAATCGTATTTTTGGTGAAGGTGGTTTGGCCATGGGCACTGAAAAATCCGAATTTTTATGAATAAAGTTAACCCCCCTTACCTCCTCCCTCCCTTCCTGTTATATTTCTTCTATGATTTATAACGCAGGATGGGCCAATCAAAATCACCGCCGCGGTGTGGCTGAACTGCAAAAGGCGTTGCCGAACTGCGACATCCGCAGCAACCCCACGAAGTAACCCGCTCCTCCCTTCCGCCTCTTCTCCAGCCTCCCCCAACAGCATTTACACCAGTGCCGGTGAGGCGTAGGGTGGTCGGGCATGAACCACTTTTTTTTGATGTTAGCCCAAAGCAAAAGGCACCTTGCATTCATCTTCATCACCTTGTTCTTTTCCGTGCCAAACCCCACGCGCGCGGCGGATGAAGGGGCAAAGGTTGTTGTGCTGAAGCCTGATGCAACCGGCTTGCCTCAAGATGGAGCTGCACTGATTAAAATACTTGAGCCTTTCAAGAAAACCGGCGGGGAAGTGCTGATCGATGGTGGGGTTTGGCTCATTCATGAACGGGTGAGGTTGCCGAGCAATGTTACCATCCGCGGAAGGAATCAGCCGGTATTGAGGCAACCCGGCCCAAGACTCGTGGCCAAGCCAGCCAAGGCCGGTGAAAAAATCCTTATCATCAATGCCGACTCCGAATACCGGGCAGGCGGTGAACTCGCCATACTCCCTCCCGAAGAGAGTGCTAAGAGAATCGCCACCGTGCGCATTAAGTCAGTTGAGGGCCGAACCCTTAATCTGGTTGAACCTCTGCCAGACATGGTGCCCGTAGGCAGTCGGGTGGGTTATTTTCATAACATGTTTTCGGGGCATTTGGTGAGCAACATAAGCATTGAGAACCTTACGATTGACGGCGGACGCGACAAAGCCATCCCCATGCCCGGCCATGCCATGCGAACGGCAATCTGGATAACCGCACCTTATTCATACGCGAACGGGCCGACTGGAAAACCCTCCAGTCATGTTACCGTGCGTCACTGCTCCATTAATAATTGCTACGGCCGCGCAGTCGCTTTTTACCATGTTGTTGATAGTGCTGTTATCGGGTGTCACATCGGCAACCTGAATGATGAAGCGATCGATTTCGATCATTTCACAAGACGGTGTCGGGCGATCGGCAATACGGTTGAAGACGTAACCATTGGAGTAGAGCTCAATGATGCCTCTGACTGTGAGGTGCTCCACAACCGTATTCGGGGGGCACGGGTTGGAGTACGAATCTGGTGGTACAGCAGGATTAAGCCAATCAAGCTCAATGAAGGGAACCTGATCCAACACAATTCCATTCGAGATGTTTCCCGACTTGCCATCTATATTGGCCCCAAATGCCACCGGAACCAAGTGGTGCAGAATTTCTTCAGTGGGAGAATTAATGTCATCGAGCCAGACAACAAGATCGCTGATAACACTCACCAAAAGAAAGATTCCCCATAGCTTACAACGCCCGGAAGCAACCCTTTCCGCCTCTACCGACTCGCCGTACGTTTTCCGAGGGCGCTGGCGAACCGCTGGATATTGCGTTTCCTTTCGATCAACTGTGTTAAACACAGATATTTCGCTGAGCGCACGGCGGCATGATGAAAGAAACGCAGTTTACCAGAAAAGAAGAATGGCGGGAGTGACGAGACTCGAACTCGCAACCTCTGGCGTGACAGGCCAGCGCTCTAACCAATTGAGCTACACCCCCGCAAAATTCTGCGGGCGGCAAGCTAATCCAAGCTGCCGATCAGGGACTTGCAGAAGCGCAATACAACCTTGGGCAGATGTATCGCGAAGGCCAAGGAGTGGAGCGGCTTTAGTCTCCGCCGCAGACCGACCGAATATCTTACCATTAACTGTGGATGATATGAGTGCTGATTCGGTCGGTGTATTTGGCAGTAAACTGGCTGGCACAACTCCAAATATGGATAAGCTGGCTTCTCAATCACTCCGTTTTGCCGACGCACACGTCACCGTTGGAAACTGCATGCCCTGCCGAAACGTGCTGCTCTCCGGCCTGTACTCACACAATAATAAAACAAAAAAAATTATAGTACCCTTTTGGAGAAAATCGGAGACTATTTGCTTTCACTTTTTCTCGCTTTCAGATGGTTTTTACGTACAATCCCCGCCTCACGTGCATGGGCGCGGGGAGGGGGATTTTGAACCGATTTCTAGTCAATTATCTGGCGCTGAGCGCAGTGATATTCGGAGGAGGAACTGCATGCGTTTCCCCTGCCCCCGATGCGCCGGAGGCTTGGGCGGGTTTGGCGTTACCTTCGGCTTTTGGTGAGGGCGGAAGTTCCACCAACATCCCGGCGGGGGCGGGCTGGCTTGCGGATTTTAACGACGCCACGCTGAACGCGCTGGTGCGGGAGGCGATGACGAATAACCCCGACCTTCGGGTGACTGCCGCGCGCCTACAAACAGCCCAAGCCAATCTGCGCATTGCTGGTGCTGATTTGCGGCCCTCCCTCACCGCCGAGGCAGTGGCTTCGCGCACCAAGCGCAGTTCTTCCAGCGGCTTTCGTATTTCCTCCAGCCGCTCGTACCGCTATTCGCCGCAACTGAATCTCGCGTGGGAATGGGATGTATGGGGGCGACTTGCGGACACGCGGGCGGCGGCGCGGCTGGATGCCGGCGAGGCAGCGGCCAATTTACACGCCGCACGCCTGAGTCTCGCTGCCAACACGGCCAAAGGCTGGTTCAACCTTGCCGAAGCGGAACTGCAATCGCAATTAGCCGGTCAGTCATTGCAGAGTTATACCAATAACCTCGCGGTGCTGGAGGAAGGCTTGCAGCGCGGGTTGACCAAAGCGCTGGATGTGCGGCTGATGCGCACCAACGTGCGCAATGCGGAGAACGCGGTTCACCTTCGCCTTCGCCTTCGCGACGGGGCACGGCGTTCTCTGGAAATTTTACTGGGGCGATATCCGAAAGGCGAAGTAGCGTTAACAAGCGCGCTGCCCACACTGGCCGCGACCGTGCCGGCGGGATTACCCGCGCAGTTGCTGGAACGCCGCCCGGATGTATTAGCGGCGCAGAACAAGTATCTCGCCAGCCATCGGCGCGTGAATGCCGCGCGCAAGGATCGTCTGCCGCAAATCAAGTTGACCGCCAGCACAGGCACGTCGAGCGATGAATTGAAGGATGTGCTGGATATCAATAACAATATCTGGAGCCTCGCGGCCAACCTCACGCGGCCAATTTTGGATGGTGGTAAAATTAAATCACAAATCGAACGCGCCGAAGCCCAGCGTGAAGAGGCTCGCTATCTGTATGTGCAAACGGCGCTACAGGCTTTTGCCGAGGTGGAAACAACGCTGGCTGCGGAGCAGTTTTTGGTGAGACAAGAAACCGCCCTGCGCGCCGCGGTGACCGAGGCTGGAGGAGCACAAGCACTCGCTCTAGAAGATTACCAGGCTGGGCTTGCGGATATTGTCACGGTACTGGAATCGCAACGGCGAATGTTTGATACCAAACGCTCTTTGCTGGAGTTACAAAATTTGCGTCTACAAAATCGCATCGACCTTTATCTCGCCCTCGGGGGTGAATTTACCCGACCTGAAACTGAACCCAACAAGGAATGAGCGAAGCCGAAAAATTATCCGAAACTGAATCCGAAGAAACCCCTCCACCACGGGACGGCATGGCGCGAACGCTCGTAGGTGCGCTGGTGGGGGGAGGCATTCTCGCTGGCAGTTTTTTAGCCGCGCAATTTTTTTGGACGCATCAGGAAGAAGCCGAACGCAAAAAGCCCAAGCGGCAGGTGACAGTGGTACAGGCCATTCGCCTGCAGCCGCAGAGTTTTGTCATCAAAGTTCCCAGTCAAGGCCGCGTACGTGCGCGTGCACAGAGCAGCATCATCCCGGAAATAAGCGGCCGAATTATTTCCATTGAGCAGGTGTTTCGCGAGGGTGGGTTTTTTCAGCCCGAACAAGTGCTGCTAACCCTGGATAAGACGAATCCTTCCAATGACATCGCTCGTGCCGAAGCCACGCTAGCGCAATTAGACGCAAAGCTGGCGTTGCAAAAACTTGAGCGCTCCGCGTATTCCAACGCCGTGGTCGTGGCGCAGGCCAATCTTGCACAGGCCGGTGCGGCACTGGAACTGGAGGAAGCCCGCCGCTCTGCGGCCATCGCCAATCTCAAGCGGCTGAACACGTTGGACAAATCCAGCCCCCTCGCACGCAACGAGCCGCAAGTGGCAGAAGCCGCCGCAAAGGCCAAAGCCAAGGAAGCCGAATTGGCCAAGGCCAAGGAAGATCTCGCGTTGCGGCCGGACCAATTAGAAGCCGACCTCGAGGCACAGATTCGCGCGGCGGACGTCACGCTCGCGCAAGCAAATATCGACCTCGCCCGCACCGTGGTGCGGGCACCTAAATACCCGGGACGTATAATTGCGAAGAACGCGGACATTGGCCAGTATGTCACCTCCGGCACCGTGCTGGCTATGGCAATTGCCACGGATTACGCGGAGGTACACCTGCCTGTTTCCAATGCCCGCCTGCAGCACATCCGTGTGCCCCTGCACCGCGCAAATACCAACGAGACGCAGGCCACGCAAATTGAAGTACCCATCGATCCGCCGGCGGTGGAAATCCGCATGCAAATCGGCCGTAATATGCATCGTTGGCAGGGCCACATTTCACGTGACAGCGGCCGGCACGATGCCACCAGCCAACAACTTGCGTTGATCGCGCACATCGACAAGCCCTACGGCGATACACCTTACCTTCGAGCGGGACTCTTCGTACAAGCCACCATTACCGGCGATACTTTGGAAAATGTATTCGTGCTCCCACGCCACGCCGTGCGGCACGGGAACGAAGTAGCCCTAGCGATGCAAAAAGATGGCCAATCAACCCTTAAACGCCAGATCATTGAAATCTTATGGAGCAATGAAGCGGTGATGATCACCCGCTCACTGAAGTCGGGCGATGTAATCATTACCACGCCTATCGACTACGCTACCAATGGTCAATCCCTGCAAGTGCGTGTTGACGGTGAAGCCGCACCACCGCCCTTCAACGGAAAACCGAAGAGCAAAAAGGGGAAACAAGGCAAGAACGGTAAAGGCAAAACAAAACGGCCATGAATGGTTTAATCGAATGGTTCGCCCGCAACCGGGTGGCCGCCAATTTGTTAATGGTGTTCATCATTTTGATGGGCGTCAACGGCATCGTGAATCGTTTGCCAGTGGAGGTGTTTCCCGATTTCGCGCCAGACGAGGTGGAAATTCGCGTGACCTATCGCGGTGCCACACCGGAGCAGATGGAGGAATCCATCATCATCCCGCTTGAGAATAGCATCGCCGACCTGCCCGGCATCGAGGAAATCCAAAGCTCCGCTAGCGAGGGCAGCGCACGCATCGAGGTGGAGGTGGCGAGCGGGCACGATCCAAGAGAGTTGAGGGATGAAGTAAAGAGCCGCGTGGATGCGGTGAATAATCTGCCCGAGGGCATCGAACCGCCCGTAGTCAAGCTTGAGGAAAGCCTGCACGAGGTGGTGACGCTCATTATCCATGGCGACATGAGCGAGCACGACCTGCGCCAACTCGGCGAACGTGTGCGCGATGAAGTCGGCCGATTAGACGGTATTTCACGCGTGGTGATGCGCGGCCTTCGCAACTATGAAGTCAGTATCGAAATCCCCGAGCAAGTGCTGCGCGAACATCAGCTCACCTTGCAGACCGTGGCCGATGCGGTGCGCAATTCGGCGGTGGATATTCCCGGCGGCGCCATCCGCAGTCGCAACGGCGAGGTGTTGGTGCGCACTGAGGGCCGCGCGTTTGACAAGGCGGCGTTTGAAAAAATCATTGTGCATTCGCGCGAAGACGGCTCACATCTCACACTGGGTGAGCTCGCCAACGTGACCGATGCGTTCGAGGAGGATCGAGTGTTAATGCGCTTCAACGGGAATCGCTGTGCGGTGGTACATGTGGCGCGCACAGGCGACCAAAATGCGCTGGAGATTGAGGGTATCGTGAAGGACTACCTCGCGCGCCTCACTCCGCAACTGCCAGAAGGGGTTTCCATCGATGTATGGAATAACCGCGCGGACATAATCAAAAAACGCATTGTCACTCTTAACGACTCGGCGTTCATGGGTATCGGATTCATTATCGTATTGCTCGGATTATTCCTGCGGCCCGCAGTAGCACTGTGGGTCTGTGTGGGTGTGCCTGTGGCCTTTATGGGAGCCTTTGCGCTGATGCCGTATCTCGGCGTAACTATCAATCTCTTCACGCTGTACGGATTCCTTCTTGTCCTGGGCATCTTAGTGGATGACGCCATTGTCACCGGCGATTGCATCCATGCCCACCAACAACGCGGTGGCAACGCATTAACCGGAGCCATCAAGGGCACGCAGGAAGTCGCCGTGCCGGTGATCTTCGGCGTACTCACCACCGCAATCGCCTTTGTGCCGCTGCTCATGGTGGAAGGGAGGCGCGGGCTTATCTTCGCGCAAATTCCATTGGTAGTGATTCCCTGCCTAATATTTTCATTGGTGGAATCAAAATTGATTTTGCCAGCACACCTCAGCCGCCTCTCCACCGGCAAACCCAAGCGCAGCACACTCGGCCCGTTGGCCCGCATGCAACGAGGATGCGCCGATGGTCTTGAGTGGGTCATCGACCATATTTACCGCCCCATCCTCTCACACGCCTCTGTCTATCGATATATAACACTCTGTGTTTTTATAGGCGCTGCAACTATGATATGCTTCTATAGTTTTAGCGGACGATTGCAGATGGTTTTCTTTCCGCCCATTGACGCAGAGATTGCCACCACGCGGCTCGTGATGCCGCAGGGTACCGCACATGAGGTCACTGCTGAAAAACTCAAGGTAATGATTGCCGAGGCCAATCAGTTAAAGGCGAAATACACCAGCGCATTTGACGATCCCGAAACCGGCCAAGTGACGCAGCGTAGCCTCATCGGCAACATCATTAGCACCATTGGCGGCCAGAATATAGCCGGCGTGCGCGGGCGCGCAGAGAGTGGCGTGGCTCATCTCGGCGAAGTGCAGATACAAATCATGGCGCCGGAAGATCGCATTCATTTTCATAATGCCAGTTATTTGGAACTCAAAACACGTGATCTTGCCAGTGAATGGCGTAAAAACATCGGCCTCATCGAAGGTGCGCAGGAAGTGACCACGCGCGCGGTGATAGGTCGCACGCGTGACCCCGTTGCCATCAAGCTCGCCATGCCAGCGCTGGACACCTCGCTCAAAACCACTGCGGTACTTAGTGAAGTCTCCAGCCAAATCCAAGCCGAGCTGGAAACCTATACGGGCCTGTTCGACATCCACGACACCTTCGAGCGTACCAAGGAGGAAGTACGCCCCACCCTCCGTCCCGATGCCCTCCAGCGTGGACTCACGCGCGCGATGGTGGGTCGGCAGGTGCAAGGCGGTTTTTTTGGCCACGAAGCCCAACGCATCCAGCGCGGGCAAAATGAAGTGCGCGTTATGGTGCGGTATCCACTCGCCGAACGCGAAGCGTTTGCCAGTCTGGAAAACATGCATATCCTCACGACCGATGGTGCGTCGATGCCGCTCACTGCTGTGGCCGATTTGAAAATGGCCGAGAGCTTTCCCTCCATCCGCCGTACCGACCTGGCCCGCACCCTCTACGTGGTTGCCGATGCCGACAAGTATAACCCCGCGCTTGATCTTGAGAAAATCCGGGTAGACCTCGAGCCCAAGGTCGCAGCACTGGTGGAAGCACACCCTGGCATGAGTTATAGTTTTGATGGCGAAAGCCGCGAACGCGCTGAATCCTTTGCTGCACTACGCATCGGCGGCATCATTGTCCTGCTCGGCATTTATGCCATGCTCGCCATTCCTTTTAAGAGCTACTCACAACCACTCATCGTGATGGCCATTATTCCCTTCAGCATCACGGGCGCGCTGCTGGGTCACATGATCATGGGAGCCACCTTCAGTATCATGAGTGCCTTTGGCCTGCTCGCCATGGCCGGAGTGGTGGTGAATGACAGCCTCGTGATGGTGCACTACATCAACCGAAAACGCGCTGAAGGCTTGCCGATACTCGAAGCGGTACGCAATGCCGGCGGGGCACGCTTCCGGCCAATCTTGCTGACAAGCCTCACCACTTTCGGCGGCATCCTGCCCACCATGTTCGAGAAAAGCACCCAAGCTCAATTCGTAGTGCCCATGGGCATCAGCCTCGCATGGGGCGTGCTCTTCGCCACCTTCATCACGCTCATCCTCGTGCCCATTTGTTACCTCATTTTGGAAGACATAAAGGGCGCGCTCAGTAATTATTGGGGTTGGCAAACCGGCCGCAAACCAGAGCCGAAAGCGGCATGAGGCTTGTCGCGCCTTTGTCCTCTATTAAACTGCATAAATGATGTTGGGAGTTGTTGAATTACTGTTTGAATTCATTATTGAGATAGTTTTCGAAGGTGCCATCTGCGGATTCTTCGGGCTGCTCGGTGAATTTATTTCCGCTATCTTTGAGAAAACGAGCGAAGCCATCGAGGGTGCCACCGAAGCAGCGGTCAAAGCCAAGTTCGGTTTTCTCATACTCTTAATCATGCTGATCATGGGCGCAGCCGCCGGGTATGTGATTTCATTGGCTTTCCCCGAACGCATTTTTCAAACGATTCCGGTAACGGGCATCAGCCTGCTGATCACCCCCTTGCTGATGGGAGGCTTGATGAGCCTTGTCGGCGTCTGGAAAGCGAACCACGACTGCGCCGCATCCTTCCTAGGAACATTCATGGGTGGTGCCATCTTCGGTTTGGCCGCGGCCGGCACGCGACTGGTCATCCTCAGCCAGGGCTGAAAAAGTTGACCAGCGAAAAACAAGGCAACCCTTCGTTGACTTTCCAGATGCGGCCTTTTACTTTCCCCGCCATGAAATCCGCTTTACTGATTGGCGCTCTCGTATTCTCACTCTCACTTTCTGCTGAGGAAAAACCGAAACTTCATTCCGCGACCAAGCCCGAGCCGCGCGCGGGAGGTTGGATGAAGCGTCATGAATCCTTCAATACTCGCGTCGCCAAAGGCAACGTGGATCTCGTGTTCATTGGCGACTCCATCACGCAGGGCTGGGGAGGCAAAGGCAAAGGCGTGTGGGCGAAGTTTTATGGCAAACGCAACACCGTAAACCTCGGCATCGGCGGCGACCGCACCCAGCATGTGATCTGGCGACTGGACAATGGCAACCTAAAGAACATCACCCCGAAGGCGGCCGTAATCATGATTGGCACCAACAATTCCGGCGGCAACACCTCCAAGGAAATCGCCGATGGCGTAGAAGTCATCGTGAAGCAAATCCGGACCAAATCTCCCAAGACTAAAATTCTTTTACTTGGCGTATTCCCACGCGGCACGAACAACGCCGACAAACGGCGTCAGGTCAATGAAGGGGCCAACGCCATCTTCAGCAAACTCGATGATGGCAAACACGTCCACTACCTCGACATCGGCCCCAAGTTCCTTGAGAAAGACGGCACCCTCACCCGCGAGATCATGCCTGACCTCCTGCACCTGAGCGAAAAAGGATATTCGATTTGGGCCGAATCCATTGAATCCGAACTCGCCAAACTGCTCGGCGAATAACGCGCTTTAAAACCATGCGCCTCTGCTTGTGCCTACTGGCTGTCTGTGTGCTCCCCTCGCTTGCCGCGAAGGACATGATCCGAACGCCGCTCGATGTGCCGATGCTGGGCGAACTGGAGGAGTACCTCGCGCAAAATCTTTTGTTCAATCAGAAGAACCGAGACGCAGGCCTGGCAGACATCAACCAAAAGCCAGGCTTCAAGGCGCTGATCAAGAAACACGGCATTAAACTCTTTGGCGGGCCGGTCATCGGCAAAGTCACACCAACGAGTGCCGTGGTGTGGCTGCGCACACCGGATGCAGCTGAAGTGAAGGTTGTTGCTCAACCCGGCAACATCACCGGCACTGCGCGAACCAGTAAGGCGCGCGATTTTACAACTGAAGTAGAACTCAAAGGCCTAAAGCCGTGGACCCAATACAGTTACACCGTCACCGTTAATGGTGAACCGGCCTTGGGATCACTGAAACCCTCATTCCGTACTGCACCTGCGCGTGCACAGAAGGTGAAATTCGACATCGCCTTTGGTGGTGGTGCGCGGGTGAACCCCACCAAGGAAATCATCTGGGATCACGTAGCCAAGACCAAGCCCTTCGGCTTTCTCTTTCTGGGTGACAACCTCTACATCGACAAACCATTGGAGCGAAATCGACAGCGCCTTTACTACTACCGCCGCCAGTTGCGACCTGAGTATCAGCGGTTGATGAGTAGCACGGCAGCCTATGCCATTTGGGATGACCACGACTTCGGTGCCAATGACTGCGCGGGCGGGCTCGATCCATTCAAGCCCGCGTGGAAAGTTCCCGTCTGGAACGTGTTCAAGGAGAACTGGCCCAACGCCTATTTTGGTGGAGGCGAAAAGCAACCCGGCTGCTGGTTTGACTTCAACATTGGTGATGTCGATTTCTTCATGACCGATGGCCGCTATTACCGCGACTACAAAAAAGGCACCATGCTGGGGCCGGTGCAGAAGAAATGGTTGCTGGAAAAGCTAAAGGCCAGCAAAGCCACCTTCAAGGTCATCTGCAGCGGCACGCTTTGGACCGAACACGCCGACAAGGGCGGCAAGGATTCTTGGTGGGGCGTGCCCGAGGAGCGCGAGGAAATCTTTTCACTGATTGACCGGGAAAATATTGGCGGCGTGATTCTATTATCCGCCGATCGCCACCGCACTGATGTCTACCAGATCAAACGGCCCAATGGCTACACGCTCTATGAATTTGAAACCTCCAAGCTCACCAACGACCACACGCACGGCACGAAAAAGGAAGCGCTCTTTAGCTACAACAAGGGCAACTACTTTGGCCACCTCACCTTTGACCTTACCAAGCCCGACCCGGAATTGACCTTCAAGTGCATCACCGTGGATAAAGGTGAGGTCTATTCACTGACCTTGAAGCGGAGTCAGTTGCAGAAATAACCCGCGTTTACTTCAACGGGGCGCGATTACGCTTGGTTCCGCCTCGTCGCACGTTTTCCGAGTGGACAGTTCGCTGAGCCGAACGGCGGCATGATCAAAGAAACGCAGTTTACCAGAAAAGAAGAATGGCGGGAGTGACGAGACTCGAACTCGCAACCTCTGGCGTGACAGGCCAGCGCTCTAACCAATTGAGCTACACCCCCGCAAAATTCTGCGGGCGGCAAGCTAATGCAAGCTACCGATGCCGTCAATCGTTTCAGTAAAAAAAATTGGAGTTTTGGGGAACGGCGGGGTGAAAAAAGTGATCCGGGCAACAAACGCCAAGGAGGTGGGGGTGGAGAACCCCTCTGAAGAAACGTTCTGTCGCCCGGATCAAAGAAATTGGTGTCCGGACAATCTGCCTGAGGTTGGCCGAATTGTCAACCGATGAATTTCCCACATTCTGTTCACTGGCAGATTTCCCGTGACATTCGCGCCCGCATCCCTATATTTCCCCGCTCTGACAGGTGGACCCCTTCGTCTAGTGGTTAGGACACCGGCCTTTCACGCCGGCGACACGGGTTCGAGTCCCGTAGGGGTCGCCACTTTTTGTGACTATTTTTGCAAAAAAACCGCCTGTTTTGGACGTGTTTCCACTTTCTACGCCCCGTTTGAGAAAATAAAATGCCTGGTACGATTGCTATTGTTGGTCGCCCGAATGTCGGCAAATCCGCGTTGTTTAACCGGATTGCCGGCCGCCGCATTGCCATTGTGCACGATCAGGCGGGGGTGACGCGCGACCGCATCACAGCCGAGGCCGAATGGTCCGGGCGGGCGTTTACGCTCGTGGATACCGGCGGAATCGGCCTCATTCCGGGCGAAAAATCCCAGGACGTCATCGCTACCGCCACGGTGGAACAGGTGGATTTGGCCATTGAGGCGGCGGATGCGATTATTTTTGTGGTCGATGTGCAGGAAGGCATTGTGCCGCTGGACGAGGAAGTGGCCCAACATTTGCGCCAAAGCGGCAAACCCACGCTGCTCGCCGTCAATAAAGCCGACCACCAAACTGCCGCCGACGACGCCGTGGAATTTGCCGCGCTGGGCTTCGAGCACATTTTTCCCGTCAGCGCCCTGCACGACCGAGGCACCTCCGTCCTGATGGACGCCGCCCTCGAGCATTTGCCGGAGGCCGACGAGTCCACTCTCAACCCTCAACCCTCAACCCTCAACCTCGCAATCATCGGCCGCCCCAACGTCGGCAAGTCCTCCATCATCAACGCCCTCACTGAGAGCGATCGCGTCATCGTCAGCGAAATCCCCGGCACCACGCGCGATGCGGTGGACGTCCCTTTCACCATCGAGACCGAAGGCCGTGTGCAACATTGCCAGCTCATCGATACCGCCGGCCTTCGCAAAAAACGCCGCGTGAAGGACAGCCTCGAATATTTCAGCGTCACCCGCACTGCCGAAGCCATCAAGCGCTGCGACATCGCGGTGCTCGTCGTGGACGCCGAAACCGGCATTGTGGAGCAGGACAAAAAAATTGCCGACCTCATCACGCGCAGCCATCGTGCGTGCATTGTGGTCATCAACAAATGGGACCTCACCACCGACGCCGTGAAAGAGGCGCGCAAAAAAGAAATCGTCAGTCGCCGCAAAAAAGACCGCCACCGCGATGACCGCACGAAGCGATTGACGATGCTTTCGGAGTTTGGCAGTTGGGTGCAGGAGCAGTTGTTTTTTCTCGATTACGCGCCAGTGATTTTCACCAGTGCATTGACTGGATTTCATCTCGATCGATTGCTCGAAGCCATCCGGTATGTGGCCGATCAATGGCAGCAAAAAGTTCCCACGCCGCTGCTCAACCGCACGCTGCAGGACGCCCTCGAACGCCGCCCACCGCCCAATAAAGCCGGCAAACGCTTCAAACTATATTACGCCACGCAAACCAAACAGGCGCCCCCCACTTTCACGATGTTTGTGAATGCCCCTGAAGTGTACACGGATAACTACGACAAATATCTCACCCGCCATATGCGCAACGCCTTCGGCTACGAAGGTTGCCCCCTCCGAATGATCGTCAGGGCCCGCCCCAAATCCATCGAGTCCGTGCGACGCGGAAAAAAGGGCGCTCTTCGCCTTGAATCGAAAAAAGTGAGCAGTGAACAGTAAGCGGATCCTCACGGCTCACCGCTCACTGTCAGCAATGTCTCATTGACCCCGCTCCGGCGCGCTTTACCCTCTGCGCATGGCCAAAACCAAAAAGCCCAAGAAATCCGCCAACCGTTTCGTGCACGAAGACCCGTGGCGCGTTTTCCGAATTATGTCCGAGTTCGTCGAGGGCTTTGACGAGATGTCGCACATCGGCCCCGCGGTCACCATTTTCGGCTCCGCCCGCACCAAGCCGCGCGACCGCTTTTACAAAGCCACCGTGGATATTTCAAAACGCTTGGCCGAAAACAACTACGCCGTCATCACCGGCGGCGGCCCCGGCATTATGGAGGCCGCTAACAAAGGCGCGGCCGATGGCGGCGGGCGCTCGGTGGGCCTCAACATCAAGCTGCCCTTCGAGCAGAGCGGCAACAAGTACTCCAACATTTCGGTGGACTTCCATTATTTTTTCGCACGCAAAGTGTGCCTCGCCAAGTACAGCACTGCGTTCATTTATATGCCCGGCGGCTTTGGTACGATGGATGAATTGTTTGAGATTCTCACCCTCGTGCAAACCGGAAAGGTCCCGCGTTTCCCCATCATTTGTTTTGGCAGAAGCTACTGGAGCGGCCTGTTCAAATGGGCCAACAGCACGCTCAAGCGCGGCAAGTACATCAGCCCGAACGACACTGATCTCGTGACCATCACCGACAGCCCCGCGAAAGCCGTGAAGCTCATCAACGAATATCACAACCGCGCCGGCCACCAAACCGCGCCGCCACCGGCCTTCGCCTGATGCGCCCCCTCATCGAGCACGCCCGCACGCGCCACACGCCAGAAACGCTGGCGGAGCAATTGCGCGCCGTGCCCGGCTTGATGCTCCTGCGCAGCGATGGCGAGGTCGACCGAACAAGCGCGCTATTCGTTTGTCGTCGCGCGGCCGTTTCTCACGCTGCGCACTTGGGGCAGCCGATGTGAGTTGCGTGCGGCGGACTCGCAAGCTCGCCCCTCCATTCAGTTTGGCAATCCGTGGAATGTGCTGGAGCAACTGCTCGCGCGCTACGAAATCATCGATGAGATTGACCTCCCTTTCCCGCTCGGCGGCTGCTTTGGCTATTGGGGTTATGACCTGAAAAATTTCGTGGAACCCCGCCTGCGCGCGCGCGCGGTAAACGACCTCGAGCTGCCCGATTGCGCCGTGGGCTTTTACGACAGCCTCGCCATCTTCGACCATCACCTCGGTAAAACCTGGCTAGTCGCCACCGGCCTCACCGCCGATGGCTCGCGCACCGAAACCCGCGCCCGCCAACAAGCCGATTGGTGGCACGAACAACTCGCAACCGACCCAACCCCCAACGCTGAATTTGGAGGGACGAGCCCGCGAGTCCGCCCCACTTCCAACTTCACCCGCGAACAATTCATCGCCGCCACCCGCCGTGCGCTCGACTACATCACCGCCGGTGATATTTACCAAGTCAACCTCTCCCAACGCCTCACCGCCCCGTGGGCCGGCGATGGCTGGGAATTCCACCGCGCGCTCCACGCCGCCAGCCCCGCGCCCTTTGCTGCTTATCTCGACACTGGCGATTTCCAAATCACCTCGTCCAGTCCCGAGCGTTTTCTGCGTCTCAGCGGTCAACACATCCAAGCCCGCCCCATCAAAGGCACCCGCCCGCGGGATGCCGATCCGCAACGCGATGCCCAACTCGCCTACGAATTGCAATCCAGCGAAAAGGAACGCGCCGAGTTAGTGATGATAACCGATCTCTTGCGCAACGACCTCGGTCGCGTGTGCGAATTCGGCAGCATCGCCGTGCCGGAGTTGATGCGGCTGGAAAAATTTCCGCAAGTGCAGCATTTGGTTTCGACTGTCGAAGGAAGGCTGCGGCCGGAGCTTTCGCATCTCGGCGCGTTGCGCGAATGTTTCCCCGGTGGCAGCATCACCGGCGCGCCGAAGTTTCGCGCGATGGAAATCATCGACGAACTCGAACCCGTCACGCGCGGCCCGTACACCGGCAGCCTCGGCTACCTCGGCTTCAACCGCGAAAGCCAATTCAACATCG
The DNA here is from genome assembly GCA_937775205.1 of uncultured Verrucomicrobiae bacterium. GTDB lineage: Bacteria > Verrucomicrobiota > Verrucomicrobiia > Limisphaerales > UBA1100 > JACNJL01. Next base: position 121,532 of record CALKBX010000016.1, read on the forward strand.
CCATCCGCACCGCCATCGTGCGCGAAGGCCAAGTGCACTTCCAAGTCGGCGCCGGCATCGTGGCCGATTCGGATCCGGAAATGGAATATGAAGAAACTTTGGCGAAGGCGGGTGGGTTTGAAGCCTTTTTCCGACCACAGAGGCCAAAATCTGTGTCCTCGGTGGTAAAAAAATCAATGAAACTCCTGCACCGTCCGCACGCCGTAGCCGGATTTTTTGATGGAGCGGATTCCGTTCACCGCCGCTTTGGCGCTGCTGATGGTGGTCATAATTGGGGTGCCGGTGTAGACGGCGCTGGTGCGGATTTGCACTTCATCGCTGCGCGGCACTTCGCCGGTGGGGGTATTGATGACGAGTTGCAGCTCATTGTTCTTTAGCAAATCCAGCGAGTTCGGGCGGCCTTCGGCGAGCTTGTTTACGCGCTCCACTTTTAGCCCCGCCTCCTCGATGACCTTCGCAGTGCCGCCGGTGGCGACCAATTCGAAGCCAAGCTCGACAAAACCCTTGGCCAACGCGGGCACTTCGTCTTTGTGCGCGTCACTGACGCTGATGAACACTTTGCCCTCCAATGGCAACGGCGTGTTGGCCGCCATTTGGCTTTTGGCGTAAGCCACGCCGAGGTCGGCATCGAGCCCCATCACCTCGCCGGTGGACCGCATCTCGGGGCTCAAAATAATGTCCTGCCCGACGAATTTATTAAACGGAAACACCGACTCTTTCACCGCCCAATACTTCGGCCAAATTTCCTCCGTGAATCCCAAGTCACTAAGCTTCGCGCCGGCCATCACTTGCGCGGCGAGCTTGGCGAGCGGCACGCCGATGGCTTTGCTGACAAACGGAATCGTCCGCGACGCGCGCGGGTTGACCTCAAGCACATAAACAATCTCGTCCTTCACCGCGTACTGCACGTTCATCAGGCCGGTGACCTCCAGCTCGGCGGCCATCGCGTGGGTGTACTCGCGCATCGTGTCGATGGCCGATTGCGAAAGCTCGTGCGGCGGCAGCACCATCGCCGCGTCGCCCGAGTGCACACCGGCAAACTCAATGTGCTCGAGCATCCCGCCGATGACGAAAGTGCCGTTCTTGGCGTCGGCGATGCAGTCCACATCCACCTCGGTGGCGTCTTCCAGAAATTTATCGACCAGCACCGGCCGCTCCGGCGATGCCTCCACCGCGTGCTGCATGTAATGGCGCAGCTCTTTGTCCGAATACACAATCTGCATCGCGCGCCCACCGAGCACAAACGACGGCCGCACCAGCACGGGATAATCCAGCTTGTGCGCGGCAGCCAGCGCTTCGTCCGCGTTGGTGGCCAGGCCGTTGGGCGGCTGCGGGATGTTCAGCTTGTGCAGCATCGCGGAAAACATTTCGCGATCCTCCGCGCGCTCGATGCTTTGCGGGCTCGTGCCCAGAATGTTTACGCCATTAGCCTGCAAATCGAGCGCGAGATTCAGCGGCGTTTGCCCGCCGAACTGCGCGATGACGCCCCAGCATTTCTCGCGCTCATAAATGTGCAGCACATCCTCCAGCGTGAGCGGTTCGAAAAACAGTTTATCGCTCGTGTCGTAATCGGTGGAAACTGTTTCCGGATTCGAATTCACCATCAACGTCTCGAACCCATCCTCCTTCAGCGCGAACGCCGCGTGCACGCAGCAGTAATCGAACTCAATCCCCTGCCCAATCCGATTCGGACCGCCGCCGAGAATCATCACCTTCTTGCGGTCGGTAGGATTTATCTCGTCATCGCCGCGATCGTACGTGGAATAGTAATAAGGCGTGTACGCCTCGAACTCCGCCGCGCACGTATCCACCAGC
>CALKBX010000017.1 GCA_937775205.1 uncultured Verrucomicrobiae bacterium
GAATGCCTTCGGCGATGCCGGTGGCTTTGCTGCCGAGTCCACCTTGCTTGGGCGGGGCCTTGCCGTCGGCGATGTCCTGGCCTTGTTGCATGATGTCGGCGAGTTGGCCGACGCGGTTGAAAGCTTCCTCGGCGTTCTCCTTGGGCAACCCGACGTGGGCATCGTAGCCGTGCTTGAGCGCGGCGAGGATGCTGCAACAGGCGATGAAGGAAAAGAGCGTGCCAAAACTGGCGAGCCAGCGTTTGGGCAACACCAGTTTTTCGCTGGCTTGATAAAGATGGGTGAGGCCTTGGATGAACCCGACGAGGCCGAGCGCGGCACCCACGAAGCCGAACCATTGGCCGAAGGAGGCAAGGAACATTTTGATGCCGCGTTGTTCGGCATCGCCCACAACGACTTCCTGCATGGTGTCGAGATTGCCGGTGATTTGCACGGCCTCGGATGCGCCCGGGTTAAAATACATCCCGGCGAGCGCCACGCCGCCGAGAAGGCAACCGAGGAAGCCAAGCAGCAAACTGGAAAAGGCTTTGCCGCAGCGGCGCGGTTCATCACCCGTTTGCAATGGCGCAGCGGTTTCCTCCGGGGGTGGCGGTGGAATTTCCTCGGACGGCGGCGGCGGTGGAATGTCGTCTGCTGGCATAATCAGTTTGGTTAAAATAAGGCCAAATGGGGCGATTTGTCGAGGGCGACGGGAAAATCCTTGCACGCGCGGGCGCGGGGCGGGATGTTGGCGCGGTGCGCACGGTTATATATCCCGGCAGTTTCGATCCGATCACCAACGGCCATTTGGACGTGATTGAGCGGGCGGCCAAGCTCTTTGATCGCGTCATCGTGGCGGTGGCGGTAAACAGCTCGAAAGCCCCGCTCTTCACCAAGGACCAACGGCAGGCGCAGATCACCGAGGCGGTGGCGGCGCTGGGCAATGTGGAGGTGAATGCTTTTGACGGTTACTGGTGGATTTCGGGCGTGACCAAAAAGCGCAGGCGATCATCCGCGGGCTGCGGGCGGTCTCAGATTTTGAATTTGAATTTCAACTCGCACTGATGAACCGCAAGTTGGAGCCGGACATCGAAACCATTTTTATGATGCCGCGCGAAACGTACACTTTTCTCAGCAGCAAACTGGTGAAAGAAATCGCGCAGCTTGGCGGCGATGTGAGCGCGTTTGTGTCGCCGCACGTGGAGCGAGCACTCGCGGATTGCCGCAAATAAGGAAGCAGCCATGGCCATTAAGATTTTTTTGGACGAACTCCATAATGAGCAACTGCACCTCGAAGGTGAACTCACGCCCACCGAGCTGGCGCTGGCGCTGGCCGAGGCCGAGGCGCTGATGCAGCCGGACGGGACGCTCGCGTATGCGCTCACCGCCAGCGAGTCGGATGACACGCTAATTGTCTTTGGCCGGTTGCAAATGGACTTCACCGCCGAATGCGGGCGCTGCCTCAAGCCGTTTACGTTCCCCATAGATTTACCCCAATGGGCCATCGCCCTGCCCCTCACAGGCGACGATGCCATCGAGCAAAACGACGGCAGCGTGGACTTGACTCCGTGGCTGCGTGAAGATATTCTTCTCGGCCTTCCACAGCATCCGCTGTGTGGTTCCGCGTGTGAAGGGCTGGTTTTCAAACAGGAAACCCCGCCCCCAGCCGTTGAGGAACCCTCCGAAGACTGGAGCAAGCTGGATGACTGGAAGCAACCAAAGAGTTAGGAAAACCGATGGCCGTACCAAAACGCAGAACCTCACGCAGCCGGCGCCGCAAGCGCTTGGCCTCCAATAGCGCGCTCACGCTGCCCCAAATCCAGCACTGCCCGCAGTGCAGCGAGGCCACCCAAGCGCACCGCGTGTGCCCGAGCTGTGGCTTTTACAAAGGCCGCCAAGTGCTCACCATCAAGGGCCAAAGCTAACCGTTTCCCGCCGGCAACGGCCGTTCATTGATGAGCGAAGAAAACAAGCTGCAAGGCTGCGCCATTACCGGCGTTGGCTCATACGTCCCCGAACGCATTCTCGCCAACGCCGAGCTGGAGTCGATGGTCGACACCACCGACGAATGGATCACCTCCCGCACCGGCATCAAGCAACGCCGCATCGCCGCCGAAGGCGAGCACACCTCCACCCTCGCCACGCACGCTTCGCGCAGAGCCCTCGCCCAAGCGGGACTGGATGCCGCCGAACTCGACCTCATCATCGTGGCCACCATCACGCCCGACATGCCCTTCCCCGCCACCGCCTGTCTTGTGCAAAAAGAACTCGGGGCCACCAAGGCAGCCGCATTTGATTTGGAAGCCGCCTGTTCCGGATTTATTTACGCCCTCGAAGTGGGCCGCGCTTTTATCGCCAGCGGCATTTATAAAAATGTTCTAATTATTGGCGCGGAAAAACTTTCCTCCATCATCGACTGGGAAGACCGCAACACCTGCGTCCTCTTCGGCGATGGCGCCGGCGCCGCCGTGCTCCAACGCCGCGACGGCGCGCGCGGCGTGCTCGCCACTCGCCTCGGCAGCGACGGCAACAAAGCCGACATCTTAGCCATGCCCGGCGGCGGTTGCCGCCAACCCGCCACCGTCGATTCAGTGAACGAGCGCATCCACTTCCTCAAAATGGAAGGCAGGGAAGTTTACAAAGCCGCCGTCAACGCCATGACCGCTGCCGCCAAGGAAGTGCTCGAAACCAGCGGCCTGTCCATTGAGGACATCCAGTGCATCATCCCGCACCAAGCCAATCAACGCATCATCAGCGCCATCGGCAGCCGCCTCGGCGCGCGCGAGGATCAAGTTTTTGTAAACCTTCAAAAATACGGCAACACCTCCGCCGCCAGCGTCGCCGTGGCGCTGGACGAAGCCCTGCAAACCGGAAAAATAAAACGCGGCGACAAAATCCTAATCATCGCCTTCGGTGCCGGATTAACGTGGGGCGCCACCGTTTTAGAGTGGTGATCTGGTAGGGACACGTTTCCGCGTGTCCACGGACGTGCAAAGCGCGTCCCTACCCGAAACCATCTCCCAATAGTTGCTTTTTCCTTGTTTGGGCGGTAAGCTTTGGGAGACATGGAAACGATGCCGCCAGCACCGCCGCCACCCGCCGAAGCCGCACCGGCGGCTCCCCCCGTCCCTGCCGCACCCGAGGCGGCCGCGCCGCCGCCGCCGCCGGGAATGCAAATTGCCGTCCCACCGCCTGCACCCGCACCCGTTGAAGAAGTCGCGCCACCGCCCGCACCGGTTATCGCTGAGCCCACCGCCGTGCCGCCGCCCGCGCCAGTAGTGGAAATTGCCCCGCCACCGGTTGACCCTACCGCTACGGAAATGGCTCCCCCCGCTCTCGCAATTGAAGTTGCCCAGCCCGAACCCGCCCCGGCGATCGAAGAAATCCCTGCCGAACCTGAGCCAAACCCCGAACAGCTTTCAGTCCAAGTCGTGCCGTTGAGCGAACGCGAACGCGATTCCAAAGGCGGCATCCTGCTCACCGAGGATGAGGACATCAGCCTGCGTTATCCCGCCGGCATGCTCCTGAAATCCGACGAAAATTCTGAATGCTGGAATGGACTCGAGGAGGATATGTCCATCAAGAATGATGACCTTCGGCTCTTCGATTTAATTTTGCAGGATGCCATCAACGAAGATGTGGCCGACCTCCACATCAAGGAAGATCACTACATCCACTTCCGCATGAGCCGCGGCCTGCGCGATCGGGATTGGCCCAAGCCCACCCGCAAATGGATCGAAAAAATTATTTTCCACATGTGTCCCGAGCATTTCGTGGAGAAATTCAAGGAAGACCGCGAGGCGGATTTTTCCTATTTCGACCCCAAGTTTGGTCGCTTCCGCGTCAACGTTTTTTCCCAGTGCAGCAAATGGGCGATCGCGATGCGGTACGTCAAAAACAATCTGCCGCCGATCGAAAAGCTGGGCATCCATCCGATCTGCCTTCAACTCGCCGAGGCCAAGCGTGGGCTCACGCTGTTGGCGGGTATCACCGGTTCCGGAAAATCCACCACCATGGCCGCGATGGTGATGCATCTGAACAAAAATTTCCGCAAACACATCATCACCATTGAAGACCCCGTGGAAATGGTGTTTGAAGATGAACAATGCGTCATCGAGCAACGCGAAGTGGGCCTCGATACCATGAGCTTCCAACGCGCCCTCAAGAGCGCTCTGCGCGAAGATCCCGATATGGTGCTGGTGGGCGAGATGCGCGACGCCACCTCCATCGGCGCCGCCTTGCGCGCGGCGGATACCGGCGCGATGGTGCTCTCCACCGTGCACACCCGCACGGCAGCTTCGGTGCCGGGCCGCTTGCTGGACTTTTTTCCAGAGGAAGAACGCGAGATGCAGCGCAAAAAATACGCGGAAGTCATCGTGGGTGCTGTCGCCCAACGGATGTGCCCCACCATTGATGGTGGCATGTGTCCGGCGCAGGAAGTGATGATCGGCACGCCGTTGGTGAAGCAGAAAATTTTTGATGGCGAGCTTAACCGACTCCCCGCGTGCATCGATGCCTCGGAGGATGACGGCATGTTCAGCTTCAACCGTTGTATGTTCAATCTCGTGGAGGAAGGCAAGATTACCAAAGAGGTCGCGCTGGCCAACGCCACCAGCCCGCAACAATTGGAGATGTGGTTTCAGGGAATTCAAATCAACACCGGCATCGTATAAAACTCACTTCGTTTTATTTTTCGTTTTTCCAAAAAGCCGGTCAACAACTTGACCGGCTTTTTGCTTGACCACGAAGGCAAAAAAGCATTCCATCGCGACAGGAGGAATGCTCCTTTGGGAGCGAAGGGAGGTGGAACACTTGACGACTTACCTGAAAAAGGAGGGAGTGGAATTCAAGGATCCGAGCACTGGGGAGGTTTTATCCATACTCGAAGAACTCGAGACACCCGGCACGGAGTATCTGAATATAACTCTGCACGACGACGAAGGATGGAAACTCGACGTCTACGAGAATGGCTTCGTGGAATTCTATGACGACCAATACGACAAGCGCGTAGTTGGGAAGCTAGTAACACACGAACGTGTCATTCAAATGTGGCGTATGATGCAGGAAGGCAAGCGCGATCAAATCAAGAAACTCTTGAAGCGCAAGCCCGAGCCCAGCTTTTAGTCCGGAGGCAACTACTTAGCCAACGCCCGCAGCGTTTGCCCGAGCCAATCGGCCGTCCGCTGCGTGGCGCCTTTGTTTGCCAATACCACCCCAAGCGCGGCGGCCCCCAAAGCTTCGCGTTGCTCAAAATCCCCCAGTAAAACAGGGATTTTTTCGGCCAACTCCCTTTCATCCCCCACTTGCATCGCGCCCTTTGCCGCCAGCAATTCACCTACCACCGCGCGGAAATTTTGCATAAACGGTCCGAACACAATCGCCCGTCCCGCCGCCGCTGGCTCGATCGGATTCTGCCCGCCCTGCGCAGTGAGGCTCTTGCCCATAAACACCACCGTGGCCACTTTGAAGAACGACTTCAATTCGCCCGTGCTATCCACCAGCAACACATCGGGCGTCGCCGGCGCGGCCTCCATCGCCGTGCGGCGCGCGACATTTAAGCCGGTGGATTTCAATTGTTCCAATACCGCGCCCGCCCTTTCAAAATGGCGTGGCACTAAAACCAAAAATAAATCTGGAAATTTCTCGCGCCATTGCGACAATAATTCCGCCAATAAAATTTCTTCGCCGTCAAACGTGCTGCCTGCCACTAACACCGGCGCGTCATCGGCCACGCCCAGTTTGCGCAGCAACGCACACGCATCAATCGCATCCGCGCCCGCTTCAAACGCACCATCGAATTTCATATTTCCGGTTACTGAAATATTGTTTGCATCCGTGCCCAGTTTCGCCAATCGCTGGGCGTCGGCTTCATTGTGAACGCCGGCAGTTTTCAGTGAGGCAAAGAGTGGCCGGAACAAAAACCCAAAGCGCCGATAACCGCGAAAGGATTTTTCCGAGAGGCGCGCGTTCACCAAATGCATTGGCACGCCCGCACTGCGTGCCTGCCAAAAAAGATTGGGCCAAATTTCCGCCTCCACCAATACGATGGTCGCCGGGTTCAGCGCGCGGAAGGCCCGCCGCACAAAGGGCATCCAATCCACCGGATAATAAACTCGATGCACGTCGGCTGGCAATTTACGCGCCAGCTCGCCCATGCCCGTGGTGGTGGTGGTGGACACCACAAACGTCCAGCCCTCCAGTGAAGCGCGCAGTTTCTCGACGAGTTGCACCGAAAGATTCGCCTCGCCCACCGAAACCGCGTGCAACCACAGCACCTTTTTGCCGCGCAATTTCTCAGCAATCGGGCCATATCCGCCAAAGCGTTGACCAAAGCCTTCGCGCCAATTCCCCCGGCGCACGAGTTTCCAAAAATAATACGGCGCGCTGAGCAGGAAGAAAACAGGGAAAAGGATGTTATAAAGCAGCCGCATGCGCCGTGGCGTTTTGCCACAAAGCGAGCGCGAGGTCGAGGGTTGGGACGCGCGAAGCTCGTCCCCAACCGTCCCCTTAAAAGTAGAGCAGCGACACGACGATGAAGACCGGAATCAAAATCGCCGCGCTCCAGGCCATGTAGCCGAAGAAGCTGGGCATCTTCACTCCGTTTTCTTCCGCAATGGCTTTCACCATGAAGTTGGGCGCGTTGCCGATGTACGTGTTGGCGCCCATGAACACCGCGCCGCAACTGATGGCCAGCAGCGTGGTGCCGACGGATAGATCGAACATTCCGCCTTCGCCCATGAGCGAAGAGGGATCGCCGCCGGCGGTATTGAAAAATACGACATACGTCGGCGCATTATCGAGGAAGCTCGATAGCACGCCGGTGAGCCAGAAATACATCGCGTTGATGGGGTCATTGGTGCTCGTCTGAACCATCAGGATTAGACCCTTGAGGCTGCCGTCCACGCCGGCTTTCAGAATTAACAGCGCCGGAATCATACACACAAAGATGGCAACGAAGAGTTTGGCCACCTCGAGAATGGGTTCCCACGTAAAGCCATTGGCCGCGCGCACGTTGGTTTCCTCCTCGCCTTCGGCCGCGACTTCGTGGCCGTGCTCATCTTTTTTCACGCGATACATCGGCGTGATGCGCAGGCTGATGAACGCGATCAATATCAGCAACCCATCGCGCACTAAATTCGAGTACGGCACCGTGACACCGAAGACGTGCACTCCCGTTGCCTCGTCGTGCGATTTCTTTGCGCGCAACTGGTTTACATCGGCGATCGAATGCAAATGCTCCACGCGCGCGGTGTGATAGGCCGGGTTGGATTCATCGAAGGTTTCGCCTTCGTGAGCCTTCACAAAGGCCACGAGCGTAGCTTTCTTTTCGTCCATCATCAGTTCGGCTGCTTCGATTTTTGGGCTCATTTTCTCTGCCACGGAAGCATCCTTGAATTTGCCGTCGCCGAGTGATTTGGAAAACAAAATCGCGCCGATGATGAGGCCCACCATTGCGAAGTTCAGAGCGCCTTCGAGTTTGAGCGGCACTTTCTCGCCGTCATCGGGGGCTTCGCCTTCCTTGCGGAACATCAGTGTGTCCACGATGAAGAAAATAATCAGCAACGCCACTGACACCGGTGCCATCACCGGCAGCAGTTTCATGGTCCAGAAAAAGTCCACGCCCTTGAGGAAACCTAGGAATAACGGCGGATCGCCCAGCGGCGTCAGCGAGCCGCCGATATTTGCCACGAGGAAAATGAAAAACACCACCACATGAACGCGGTGCTTGCGCCAGGCGTTGGCGCGCAGGATGGGCCGGATAAGCAGCATCGCCGCCCCCGTCGTGCCCATCCAACTGGCCAGCACAGTACCGATTAAGAGAATGGCCGTGTTCACCATCGGCGATCCTCGCAGGGAACCTTTGAGGCAAATGCCGCCCGCGGCGGTGAACAATGCCGCCAGCAAAATAATAAAAGGCACGTAATCCAGCAGCACAATGTGGAGGATTTCATAAAAGGCATCGCCACCGAAGGACGCAAGAAAGGGCACGGCAAACACGGCTATCCAGCCCGCAGCCACTTTGCCGTAGTGATGATGCCAGAAATTCGGAACCACCAGCGGTCCCAGCGCGATGGAGAGTAGCATGCCGGCAAAGGGCAATACCCACACCACGCCCAGCCCGCCGCCATCCACGCCGTGTGCGTGATGCCCGTCGTGAGCTCCCTCGGTTTCGGCGGCCGCGAGGTCCGCCACACCCGCGAGCAGGAGCAGTAGCCCCAGCCCGCGCATCCAAAGCGTCAGGTTTTTCATGGCAAATGCGACCATTAAATAGCCGCAATAAATCGGATTATTAACTAGCAAAAAATGACGGGCTTGGCAACGTAAATCGGTTTGTTTGCCATTGCAACCCCCGACCAAACCGGTACAATCCGGCCAGCAATGGGAAATGAATCCGGCCCATCCGGCGGCCGTCAGACCCATCTATTTTTGAGTTCGAATGTGTTAAATGAGCCAAACGAATACAACCCCACCCAGACGCGCCATGCGCATGGTGCCGTGTGAACGCTGCAACACGCAGACGTTTATCCCGTCTGATACGGGCATGTTTCAATATGCCAACTGCAAAAACTGCGGGCACTCGGTGATGACGCCGGTGAAGCTTCGGCAGTTTGAACTGCGGGCAGTGATCGGCTCCGGCGGCATGGCCACGGTCTTCCGCGCGCGCGATGAGATTCTCGACCGCGATGTGGCGGTGAAACTGATGAAGCCAGAGTTCACGCAGGACGCCAACGCAATGGCCGGCTTTTTCAAGGAAGCGCGCTACCAAGCTTCACTGAACCACACCCACATCGTACAGGTTTACAACTACGGCGAAGACAACGGGCAGAAATTTCTCGTCATGGAAGTCGCCGACCGTGGCGACCTCGATGCCCTTATCCAAAAACACGGACGCGTGGACGAGCTGTATGTGCTCGACGTGGGCGTGAAAATTTCCTCCGCGCTGGAGTTGGTTGCCAAAAAAGGAATGATCCACCTCGACCTCAAGCCCGACAACATTCTTTATAATATCGACGGCGAACCCAAGCTCACTGACTTCGGCATCGCCCGCCGCACCGACGAAGGCCGCAACCCCGATGGCCTGGTCGGCACCCCCTTTTATATCGCCCCCGAACGCGTGGCCCTCGGCCGGCAGGATTTCCGCTCCGACATGTATTCCCTCGGCGCCACCATGTACCACGCCCTCACCGGGCGCGTCCCCTTCGATGCCCCCACCGTGGAGGAAACCGTGTGGATGCACGTGAAAACCCGCCTGCATCCGCCGCGCAAACTCGTCAGCAGCGTCAGCAAAGACACCGAAGCCGCCATCCTGCGATCCATGCACAAAGACCCCGAGAAACGCTACGCCAGTTTCGAAGATTTCCGAATGGCCCTCGAAGCCTCCCGCAGCCGGTTGTTAGTAAAACGCTACGGGTAAGCCGCCTTGGGCTGTGGTTGAGGGTTGAGAGAGTGCCTCAACCAAGCAAAATCCCTCCCTCGACAAAACCGTCGGCGCAACCTATCCTTCCCGCGTGCCAGATTAGCTCAGTTGGTAGAGCAGCAGTTTTGTAACCTGCAGGTCACCCGTTCAAGTCGGGTATCTGGCTCCAGAATTTTTCGGGCAAAATTTTTTCGAAAATGGAAATTTCGGACTAGTCGCCCCAGCCGTAAGTCATTAAATGTTCCTCATTGGGTGCCCCTCCGCGACCATCACTGGGTTCATCTTTGCCCCATCTTCTGTGTCCCCATGGCTCACCGGCAACCCACTTCCATCCCCCATCCGAGTCCTTGCTTGCCACTGCCGCTCGCGGTAAGTTGGCGGCTATGAATTCACTGCGTTTTCTCTCTGTGCTCCTCTGTGCTCTCTGTGGTTATTCAGATACCCAAGCCGCGCCCAAGCAAACGAACTTTCTTTTCTTCCTCGTCGATGACATGGGCTGGGCGGACATTGGCGTAAACGGCAGTAAATTTCACGAGACGCCCAACATCGACCGGCTCGCCGAGAGTGGGATGCGGTTCACGCAAGGTTACGCGGCTTGCCCGGTTTGCAGCCCGACACGGGCGAGTATTTTAACGGGGCGACATCCGGTGCGCGTGGACATCACCGATTGGATTCCTGGCCAATCCGGTAAGTCCAACGGCAATCTACTCATCACCCCCGCCGACCGCGCCAACCTCGCGCACAAAGAAGTGACGATTGCCGAGTCGCTCAAGGGCCACGGTTACCAAACTTTTTTCGCCGGCAAATGGCATCTCGGTCACGAGGGCCATTGGCCGACCGACCAAGGTTTTGACATCAACATCGGCGGCCATCATCGAGGCTCGCCTCCGGGCGGTTACTACGCGCCGTGGACCAATCCCGTGCTGAAGTCCAATAAGAAAGGCGAGTATTTGACCGAACGCCTCACTGAGGAGTCGGTGAAATTTCTGGAAGACCGCGACGAGTCAAAGCCGTTTCTGCTGTACCTTTCGTACTACAACATTCACACGCCCATTCAGGCCTACAAAAAATACATCGAACATTACCAAGCGAAGGCGGCAAAATCGTTCGAGGGCAAAACGCCGACCGAGCCGAGAGCACGAAGGCACTAGTCACATGCGTCAAGACAACGCCGCGTTGGCGTCGATGGTGGCCGCAGTGGACGACAGCGTCGGCACGCTCTTAGCCAAGCTCAAGCAACTCAAGCTCGACCAAAACACCGTCGTCATTTTCTTCAGCGACAACGGCGGGCTCAGCACGCTTGGACGCGGACGGTCTGGCCCCGGCTGCAATCTCCCGCTACGCGCGGGCAAAGGCTGGCTGTACGAGGGTGGCGTGCGCGAGCCGACCATCATCCGCGCACCCGGCGTTACCATGCCCGGCAGCGTTTCGCGCAAGCCGATGGTGAGCATGGATTTCTTTCCCACTATGCTTGACCTCGCCAACCTTCCCGCGCAGCCCAAGCTCCACGCCGACGGCCAAAGTCTCGTCGCCCAACTCAAAGGCAACGACTCCGGCCAGCGAGCGCTTTACTGGCATTACCCGCATTACCACGGTTCCGCGTGGAAACCCGGCGCGTCCATCCGCGATGGCGATTGGAAACTCATCGAGTTTTATCATTACAAAAACTTCGAGCTCTACAACCTCGCCACCGATCCCGGCGAACGCAAAAACCTCGCGGCATCAAATCCCAAAAAAGCCACCGAACTCCGCGCCAAACTCGCCGCGTGGCAGAAAAAAATGAACGCCAAAATGCCCGTGGCCAATCCAGATTACAAAGCGCCCAAGCCGAAGCTAAAGCCCAAAGCAAAACAGGCGACCGCCTTCCCCGGCAAGCCGAGCGATTGGCACGGGTTCACCCTGCACGAGTTTCAGCGTGGCGGAGTGGATTGCAAAGTGGTGACGCCCAAGAAAGCGGCGGCGGGCCGTCCATGGATTTGGCGCGCGCGTTTCTGGGGGCACGAACCGCAGACCGACCTCGCGCTTTTGGCCAAGGGCTGGCACGTGGTTTATTGCGATGTGGCCGACCTCTTTGGCAGCCCGAAGGCAGTCGCGCGTTGGAATGATTTTTATCGTTACCTCACCACCACCCACCGCCTCGCCCCCAAAGCTGCGCTCGAGGGAATGAGCCGAGGCGGCCTCATCATTTACAACTGGGCCGCCGGCAATCCTGAAAAAGTCTCGTGCATCTACGGCGACGCCCCCGTGTGCGTCATCAAAAGCTGGCCCGGCCAAAGCCGCAAGGCCGTTTGGAAAAAATGCATCGACGCCTACGGCATCACCTCCGAGGAGGCGTTGCGTTTCAAAAGCAACCCCATCGACCATCTCGCCCCGTTGGCCAAGGCGAACATTCCTCTGCTCCACGTAGTGGGCGACGCCGACACGGCAGTGCCCGTCGCTGAAAACACCGCCATCCTCGAAGCGCGCTACAAAAAACTCGGAGGCACCATTCAAGTCATCCACAAACCCAGCATCGGCCATCACCCGCACAGCCTAAAAGACCCCAAACCCATCGTGGATTTCATTCTAAAAAACGCGGCGCAGTGAGTAGGGCTGGCAGAATCGATGGAATAATTTCACGGTCAATGCGTAGATTATGTGCTGCGGCATTTTGTCGGCAGAAGTTGCAAAATCTGTGAATCAGAAAAACAAATCAAAACTATGAAACCAAAAATAATCATTCTCAGTTTTTTATTGTTTTCGCTTGGCTGCGTGCATACCGGCCAGCCCACTTCCGCCTCGATATTTGAAACGCGCGCCGATGCGCTGATGGCGAGTCAGTTGAAAAAGAAAAGCCATCCCGGCTTTGCCGTGCTCGTGTCGCGCGGGGACAAGGTGCTTTTCAGCCGCGCTTACGGCATGGCCGAAACCAAGGGCAAACGAGCTAACGTGCCGGACACACCGTTTCGGATTGGATCCGTCACCAAACAATTTATCGCGGCGGCGATTCTTGTTTTGCAGGAACGCGGCAAGTTGAGCGTGCAAGATTCGTTGGCAAAATATTATCCCGAATGGCCCAATGGAAAAAATATCACGCTACATCATTTGCTAACGCATACATCGGGTTTGTACAGCTATACGAGCAATCCATTTTTCGCCGTGCAAGTCAGTAAGCCGGCGAATATCGCCACCTTGATTCCGGCCATTCAAAAGGCGAAAGTGAATTTCCCGCCGGGCGAAAAATGGGAATACTGCAATTCCGGTTATTTGTTGCTGGGGTTAATTATCGAAAAAGTATCCGGCAAAAGTTATGGCGAGTTTTTGCAAACTGAATTTTTTAATCCCCTTAAAATGAACCGCACCGGCGTGCACGTGACCGGCAAAGAGCCAAAAGGCGAGGCGCTCGGCTACGCCAAGGGATTGCTCGGCTACAAGCTCTCGAACAACTGGGATATGACCTGGGCGGGCGGAGCGGGGGCGTTGTATTCCACAACCGGCGATTTGCATCGCTGGAACGAAGGCGTTTTCGGCGGCAAGGTTTTGAAAAAAGAAAGCCTGCGCGCGGCCTTCACGCCGGTGAAGTTGGCCGATGGCTCAACGAAAAATTATGGCTACGGCTGGGGCATCAGGGAAAAACGCGGCGTGCGGATTATCAGCCACGGCGGCGGGCTTCAAGGATTCCAATGCAGCTTGGCGCGTGCCCCCGACCAAAAAGTTACGGTGGTCGTCCTCTGTAACGCCGGCCCCGGCTACAACCCTGGCGGGATGACCGGCAGCTTGGCGGATATTTTTCTCGAAAAAGATATGACGCCAGTTCCTGTGCGCACAGTGAACAAAAAACTCATCGGCAAAAATTATGACGACTACGTGGGCAGTTATGATTTTGGCAAAGCGAAATTGGTTGTCACGCACAAGAGCGACCAGCTATTCGCCAAGCTCGGCCCGCAGCCGCGCTTCGAGATTTACCCGCTGGCACCCGACAAGTTTTTCTGGAAAGTCGTCGAAGCCACCGTGAAATTCGAACGCGACAAAGATGGAAACATCTCCCGCCTCGTGCTGCATCAAAATGGCCAAATCCAAAAAGCTCCGCGCTTGAAGTAAAACCCCTCACCCAAGCCGACCTCAACCGCGCCCCGCTTCCGTCGACCAACATTCCTGCGCCGGTGCGGTTCATTCCCGAATTCGACAACCTCATCCTTTCCTACGCCGATCACACCCGCATCGTCGCCGCCGAACACTGCCCCGCGCTCATCACGAAAAATCTCCACGTCCCCGCCACATTTTTAATAAACGGCCGAGTAGCCGGCATCTGGAAAATAGAACGCACCAAAAAATCCGCCACCCTCAACATCCAACCCTTCGCCCCGTTGCCCACCAAAGCCAAGGCGGAACTGAAACACGAGGGCGAGCATCTGCTGCACTTCGTCGAGCCGGACGCCAACCCAGTGAACATTCAATTCAAAAAGTGACCGTCAATTTTAGATGGGTTTTTCGCAAGTCGAAATACGATTGCCGCTGAGGCTGCTTTCGCGCAGTCTGTCGCCGACGATTGATATGCGACACAAACCGATTAAATCCAAACTGTTTTCCGAGAACCGCAAGCGCGTGGCCGATCTGATGGGGGCGAAGGCGTTGGCGGTGGTGAATGCGAATGATGTGCTGCCGACGAATGCCGATGGCACGTTGCCGATGGAGCCGAATGCCGATTTGTTTTATCTCACGGGCATTGAGCAGGAGGAGAGTGTGCTGCTGCTGTTTCCGGATGCGGCGGAGCCGAAGCAGCGCGAGATTTTGTTTGTGCGGAGGCCGAATGAGCATTTGCAAATTTGGGAGGGCTACAAGCACAGCAAGGAGGATGTGCGCAAGATTTCGGGGATTAAAAACGTGCAGTGGCTGTCGGATTTTCCGGGGATGTTTCGCGGGCTGATGTGCGAAGCGAAGGTGGCGTACCTGAACACCAACGAACACAAGCGTGCCACGGTGAAGGTGGAGACGCGCGATGACCGATTCATCCGCGATTGCCAGCGCGATTTCCCGCTGCAC
>CALKBX010000018.1 GCA_937775205.1 uncultured Verrucomicrobiae bacterium
TTTCCCAATCTCGGGCGGAAGCGTGGTGAGTTGGTTGCCTTCGAGATACAACCACGTCAGGTTCGCGAGCTGTCCAATCTCAGGCGGGAGCGTGGTGAATTGGTTTTCTCCGAGCCCCAGATAAACTAGCTTCGTGAGTTTCCCAATCTCGGATGGGAGCGTGGTGAATTTGACGCCATGGAGGGACAACCCCGTCAGCTTGGTGAGCTGTCCAATCTCGGGCGGGAGCGTGGTGAGTTGGTTACCTTCGAGATACAACCACAGCAGGTTCGTGAGCTGTCCAATCTCAGGCGGGAGCGTGGTGAATGGGTTTTCTCCGAGCCCCAGATGCGTCAGCTTCGTGAGTTTCCCAATCTCCGGTGGAAGCGTGGTGAATTGGTTGTCGTGGAGAGACAACCCGGTCAGGTTCGTGAGCTGTGCAATCTCGGGCGGGAGCGTCGGAAGTTGGTTGTCCCAAAGACTCAAATTCGTCAGTTTCGTGAGCTGTCCGATCTCGGGGGGGAGCTTCGTGAGTTGGTTATCCCAGAGCCTCAAATGCGTCAGGTTCGTGAGTTTCCCAATCCCGGGCGGGAGCGTCGAGAGATCGTTCCCATTGAAGCTCAACTGCGTTAGCGTTGTGAGTTGCCCAATCTCGGGCGGGATCGTGGTGAGTTGGTTTTCTCCGAGGTCCAGATGCTCCAGCTTCGTGAGCTTCGCAATTTCGGGCGGGAACGTGGTGAATCGGTTACGCTTGAGTCCCAGATACGTCAGCTTCGTGAGCTGACGTATCTCGGGCGGAAGCGTGGTGAATTGGTTGTCATGGAGGGTCAACCCGGTCAGGTTTGTGAGCTGTCCAATCTCAGGGGGGAGCGTTCGGAGGCCACTGAGGGTCAGTAATTTATTGCCACGCTCAGTGCATTCGCGCATCTTTTTCAGGGCACGTTTGACTTCGGGATCGTCGGCCTTTGCAGCCGCCTCATCGATTTTCGCGAGAACGGCTGTTCGGTCATATTCAACTGGCTCTTGAGCGGAAAGCAATCCTGCAAAAAATACGGTTAAAATCGCCAGTGGCACGCAGGTGGTCTTATAGATCGGTTTTTGCATTGTTTCGTTTGTTGTTTCTAAGACTACGCTACCGGCACCAAGGCTACCTGCGCAGCGGTTAGGAGGATTGCTGTTAGCAGGACAGCCGAAAACGGTTTCAATCTCGGAATACGCGGGTGAGTCATGACTGGTTCCTTTGCGATGGATGATGCGGGACTTAAATTATCGTTTTGTGAATGATTCGTCGGCAATGATACTAACCATCAAATCACGCAACTTGTAATCATTCTTCCTTGAAGCTGCTAAAAGACGATGAATCATCTCCGAATCGGCATAATGCATTTCTCTTCCCATCGCATACTCAGAAAGCTTTGTGAGGACGTTCCTGGCAATTTTATCTTGGTCCTCCAGCATCAGCTTCTTTAAGCCTTCTATCCCCGCGATAGGCCGCCCGTCTCGGTGGACGGTAGAGGCGTCCACCTTCGTCGTGGGTTCAAACTTTCGCGCCGTCTTCTCGGTCTTCTTCGTCTTTCCTTCGGCGGTTACTTCGATCGTTGTCTTGGTTACGACAAATTTCGAATACTTGTCACGCCATCGCCCCAAAACATCAAAGTTTTCCAAGGCCAGGCCAAAGGGATCCATCTTGTTGTGGCAGGAGGCGCAAATCGGGTTGTTACGATGCTCATTGATCGTGTCTTTGATGGTGAATGTTTCCGTAGGCGCGTTCAGGGCTTCTACTTTAAGATTGGCAGGAAGTTTCAACTCCAGACCATAGATACTTTGAGCCACCCAGGCACCCCGATAGAACGGGTTGGTGAATTCGCCATTGGTGTTCATCATCAAAATGCCCGCCTGCGTCAGTAGGCCACCACGCAGCGACTCTTTATCAAGCATGACTTTCCGAAAGGCCCTTTGCCGCCGCGAATGTCTGTCACGCTCTTTTAGATCAGATCCCTTTGGCAATTTCTCTTCTTCAGGGAGTTCCAATTTATAAATGTCATTCAACGGTCTGTTGATCACAACAAAATCAGAATCAATGAAATTCAAAAGACTTAAATTCTCATTCAAGATCACCTTAAAAAACTCTATGCTTTCCTGCATCATGAAGGGTTTCAGTCGTGCAAGTTTTTCACCGTGACCGTCCCTAAACGTATGCGCGAGGATCTCAGCCTGCGGATTAACGACGTCTATTTTATGAAGCTCAAGCCACTGCTCTGTAAAATCAGCAACAAAACGCCGAGCTTTAGGGTCTTGCAGCATCCTTAAGGCTTCCGCGGAACGAACGCTTGCATCCTTCAACTTCCCTTCGGAAGCCAACTTGATCAAACGGTCGTCGGGAAGTGAATTCCACAGAAAGTAAGACAACCTGGACGCAATCGCATAATCATCGAGATTGAGAGAATCACCTTCGTACTTATACAAAAATTTGGGTGAGCAGAGCATCATCGTCAAGGCCGACTGCACGGCATCGAGGACGTTTTCATCCGTTTCATATCTCTTTTTTGCCACATCGAAAAATCGCGTCAACTCGCTGTCACTCACCGGTCGGCGAAAGAGTTTAACGGCCAGCTTTCTGATGAATTGTTGATATTGCTTATGGGGGTCGTGGTCCTTCAGGTCTTCATAGTAGGTGTTGTAAAACTCGTTTTTTGGAGGCCAACTGTCATAATAGGGACCGGTCACGTCAGCCGAAATGAAGTGCAATAACGCTTTTGGCAGTCTGGAGAACGCCTTGTCTACCGGCAGCGGGGGTATCGGCTTGAGTTTACTGAGATCCTTGGGCAATGGATAAAAATAATTGTAACTATAAAGAACAGCATTCTGTCCTGGCTCCAAATAGATCCGCACTTTGTCGCTTAATAAAAAATCCTGGGTGCTGAGTGCTTTTTTACTGAGCTTAGGGTCTATATTGGTTGTGATTCTCAAGCGTTCATTTTCTTTACCCAGGTCAACCTTGAAATATAAATCACGTTCCTTAAGAAAAGCGCCGCCAACGGTTGGATCAATAAACGTAAAATGTCCATTGACCTTCACATCGTAATGGCCTGGCACTGTGTCACCATATTTGAATCCAAGCCCAGCGGATGCATCATTGTAACGATACCCTTCGGTCGTCATACCGTCATTGGTCCGTTCATAGGGCGCAACCCCATCGCTACCTAATCTGCGCCCTAGACCATTATCATAACTATGATGGGTTGTAGAAGTCCCGGGCATGCCTCCCACGACCTTCTCAGCTATTCCAGAGCCAACTCGGAAATAGCTATCCATAGCAAAGGGTGACATCACAAGTTTATCGCCTTCATTGTCAAAGCCATCCCTGGTGTTGTCGACAGGCAAGTGGTTTTTGACTTCTAACTTGGTAAAAAAAGCATCGTTGATCGTGTTCTCATATTCCGCGCGATTCAAACGCGTGAGTACACCGGGCAACTTTGATTGGATTGAGAAATACTGTTTGGCCAAGAGTTTTTCAAAGGCTGCCAACTCCTTCGCCGAGGGTTGGTTCTTGGCTTTCTTGGGCGGCATTTCCTTTTCTTTTAAAACCGTCAAGAGCTCATTGAGTAGTTCGTGATTGGCCCAATCCTTGCCATTGAACATTTCAAAATTATGATCACCCTTGCTCTTTTCATTGCCATGACAGCTAATGCAATGGGCGGTTAAGAAAGCTTTGCTTTGGTCGAGCTCCGCAAGGTGTTTTTCAGCACCAACCGAAGTAGCGCTCCCTAGAGCCACGACCACTAGAAATGCGAGGGGGGTATGGGATCTCATGGAGCCAATCCTGCTTTCATTACGAAGTGATTGTTCCCGCGTTCTTTAGAGCTTGGCGCTTTCGCTACTGGTGGCAAAGCTGTCGATTTCGACACCCAGATGCTGCAAGGCTGCGAGGTAGACGTTGTTCCGGTTGTCTGTCCCGTTGAACTTAATGTGTTTACCATGCTCAAAGCCACCGCCAGCGACAACCACGGGGTTATTCTTCATACCGTGAGGGCCTTCTTCTTTGTTAATACTCAGAGAACTGGTGACCAAACAAACCGTCTGATCCAGTAAGGTTCCGCCCGCTTTTGTCTTAGTCGATTTGAGCTTCTCCAGGAAACGGGCCGCCTGCATCATATAGCCCTGGTCCGCCTCGATGTTCTTAACAAATCCTTCTTCAGTTTTGACTTGGTGGGAATCGGTATGATGACCAAGCCAATTCCATTCCGAATACACGTTGGCCACTCGGGTGACGTCATATTTGTATGCCAGAAAGAGCAAATCCAAATAAGTTGAACGTTGATTGAAGTGCGGGCACACCAAGATCTTTTGCGAATACTCACTGAGGCCGTCCGTTTTGAACTTTACGTTTTCAGGGAATGGTACTTCTACGTCTTTTTGACTCAACCAGCGTTCAGCTCTTTGGATAGACTTTTCAGATTCACGCAAACTGGAAAAGTACTCATCCAATTTGACCCGGTCTTCCTCAGAAACTTTACGCATCATGCTCTTAGCGTCATCTCTACTTGCATCCAGCATCGATTTCTTGAGCGACAGCAATTCGGCCCGTTTTGTCTTGTCGACTTTGCCGAAGATGGTTTGGAACAAAATCTGCACGTCCGCGATTGGGGAAACGGGCAATCCGCCCTTCCAGGAGATGCCATAGGAATTCCTCTGTTCAACGACCAAATTTCTAATGCGCGTGTCATTACCGATGTGAGATGCCGCGACCTCGTCAACCGAGTCTTTAATCAACTGAGGATTTGTGTGGTCAGCATATTCAGCAAAAGCGTACATCGTGCTTTCATGACTTCCGTAGTTTCTTAAATTCGTACAGAGAGTGAAATCATCCTTTAAGCTTTCCAGCGGCTTGAATGTAGAAGAGCTCTGATAGTCATTGCCCGTCGACGTCGGGAAGTTGTCAGAACACATGCCGTTGCCGATATTCATACAAAACAATCGATTCGCCTTCACAGAATCATCGCCCTTGGCCACTTGCCCGAAGCTTTCCAAAGCAGGCAACATCAATAAACAACCCGCTGACTTCAAAACATCTCGCCGATTCATAGGAGCACCCTTCCGTTTTTGATTCGATTTCAGTTTTTGATTCAATTTCATACCCTGTCACTCCCAACGTCCGACAATTTGGACATACAATTTGCAAAAAAACCAGAGCATTCTATTCCTGCCGACTCAATCAACCCAAGCTGGGTGTCAAAGCACCAACATCAGCGAACTCGCTTACGCCGGACGAGATATGGTAGGAGAAAGAGGTAGAAACCAGTGATCACCAACATGGCGAGCACGATGCCAGCGGGTAGGAATACCCAAAGCTTGAAATGATCGTTGAAGTAGGACCCGTCATGAATGCTCTCGATCAGATCTGAGCGGCGGACGGCCACCTGCAGGATCTCGGCCGTCTCGGTGTCGATCTGGACCTCATAGCGGTTCTTGCACCGCACCTTGACCACGCCATCGCCGGGCCTTACGTCTAGCCGGTCAACATCTTCCCAAGACCCAATCTCTGCCTCGGGGACAGTCCTCGCTACCTCGAGAATACGCTCAAAGCCGATTGAGGGCTCCGTCCCGACACCGCGCTGGCTCGGCGGCTGGACGTAGGGTGATACTTTCTTCAATTGCAGGACAATGCCGGAGAAGATGATGATCGTGATCGGCACCAGGGCAATGATGGATCCCCACCGATGCCACACGCGGCTTAGCTTGGAGAGCTTCATGTGAGGGCTACTTCGCCATCTCCTGCTTCATCTTCTGAATCTCCTTTGCATGGAGAACAAAAACGCTTCGGCCATGAGTGCCTGCTACAAGGTCGCCGGTCCCCGCATGGACTGCAAGATCATGCACCGCGCAGGTCGGCAGCGTCTTGCAGAGCGAGTGCCAGGTCTTCCCCTTGTCAATGGAACAATAGGCACCCAGCTCGGTACCGACATACAGAGTGTCCTTATCGGTCGGGTCTTCGCGTATCACGTTGATTGATTCTGAGGGCATGTTGTTGACGATTGACTTCCATGTCTCACCGAAGTCGGTCGACATATACAGATATGCCTCAAAATCGTCCTCACGGTATCCCGTCAGCGAAACAAACACCGTACCCTCATCATACTTCGATGCGACAACGCGACTGACCCATCTGTCCGGCAGGCCTTTGTTGATCTTTGTCCAAGTAGCGCCGTCGTCCCTCGTCACATGCACTTGTCCGTCATCCGTGCCGGCGTAGAGCAAGCCCTTCTTCAGTGCGGATTCGGAGATGTCGGTGATTGTTCCGAAGGGAACATCTCCCTGCCTGTCCGGACCCGGATTGGTTGACAAGTCGGGGCTGATGCAGGTCCACTGATCGCCCCTGTTCTCGCTCTTGAATACGTAGTTGGCACCGGCGTAGAGCGTCTTGGAGTCGTAATGCGAGAGGATGAATGGAGTCATCCAGTTGAATCGTAGTTTCTTCCCCTCCGGCGCCGGGCCGGGTCGGATGCCACGACCCTTACCTGTCTTTAGATTTTTTCGCGCCATCGATCCAAACATTCCCTCAAGATACATCGTATCGAGATCGTTTGGGTCGATCAATGTCACGAAGTTGTCGCCGCCGTGGTCCCATTGCCAGTGCTCCTCGCCGAGGACCATCGGCTTCGCCTCACCTCCAAGTATGCCGTTATCCTGGGTGCCGCCCCATATCTTGTACGGCTCACGTGCGTCCACCGAGATGGCGTAGAACTCGGCGATGGGGAGCGTGTTGACGTGGAGCCAGGTCTTGGCCCGATCGTGCGAGATATAGAGCCCGCCATCGGTAGCCAGCATGAGTCGATCGGAATCGTCGGGATCGATGAACAAGTCGTGATTGTCGCAATGGGGAGTGGCGCGCCGGGCTTTGTAGGAAAGCATGGGAACGGTGCGCTCGGAGATAATGCTCTGGGTCTTCCCTGCGTCGGGAGAATAGAGAAGGTTGAAACCCACGATGAAAATCTCGTCTTCGTCGTCCGGCATGACCCTGATGAGGCAGAAATCATAACCGATCCCAGTCTTCACATTGCCCTCATGGGTTTTGCGCCAGCTCTCGCCCCTGTTGTCGGAACGATAGACTTCGCCCCCAATGCCACGGTGGTCGCAGATGAGGTAAAGAACCTTCGGATTGGAGGGCGCGATGGTGATGCCCATTCTGCCAACCTTCTCACCGGTGGGAAGCCCCTTGGTCAAAAGCTTCCACGTCTCGCCCGCATCGGTCGACTTGTAGATTCCGCTGCCGGGACCGGCGACGACATTATTCCAAGCCTTCCTGTCACGCTCCCAGGCAACGGCATACAGGGTCTTGTTGTCGGACGGGTCCATGGCGACTTCCACGATGCCGATCTTCTCGGAGATATAGAGGATCTTCTTCCATGTCTTGCCACCGTCGGTGGTCTTGAAGACGCCGCGCTGCTTGTTGTAGGTATACTGGTGGCCGAGGGCAGCGACATACACGACGTCATTATTCTCTGGGTCGATGATGACGCGGCCGATGTGGTGCGTGTCGTTGAGCCCCATGTTCTGCCATGCGCCCCCCGCGTCGGTAGACTTGAATACGCCCGTCCCGGCAATAGAACTGCGCGCCATGTGAGGTTCGCCGGTGCCGACCCAGACCAGGTTCGGATCCTTGTCGGATACCGTGACGACCGAGATCGAGGAAGTCGACTCGCTCTCAAAGATCGGTTTCCAAGTCGTGCCGTTGTTGACGGACTTCCAGAGGTTGCCGGAGCCGGAGCCGCAGTAGAGGGTCGACTTCCGCTTTTTGACCGACCAAATGCTCTCGATCTTGCCGCCCTGGATCCTGGGACCAACAGCCGTCCACTCGACATCCTTGAATATCGACTCCTCTCTTAGTTTCACATGCTGCTCCCACGACTTCATGCGCACTTCGGGCGGCGTGGCCGGACCGACCTCCACTTCAGCCGAGAGGCATAGTGGCGCGATCATTGAAACCATGAACAGGTAGTTACTGAAGGTGCAGGTTATATTGGTCATAAGGCTGAAGGCATACTAACGGTTTGGTAAGGGGTAGGCAACTGAGTCGGTGATAAGTGTTTCAGGGGAGGTTGATCTATTTCCTAGCTGTGTAGATAGAATTCATTTTCCATGAGTTGATTGATTGCTAGGTACAGGGGGACAGGCCCCTCGTATTATTATACAGTGAACTTGAAACTAATTCCACGATTTCAATGTGTCCATGGTATCCTCGGCGTTGATCAGTCCAATACGGCCGGTCGCATTGGCTGGCAGTGCGAAGCTTTCGATCAGGATATCGTCAAGATAGAATTCCATTAACGATCCTCTGACAAGTAAGCGAAATGATGCTGGGCTACCGAACGTCATCTCCCGGTCGACGCGCTTCTCCATCTTGAAATCTGTGCCGTCCGCGTTTATCAGGCCCAACTCAGCGACCCCACTGCTGTCGATCAACAGGCCAGCTCCAAAATTATTCGTGCATTCAACGTACACCCCGCAGCGTGGCGAATCCTTTCCCTTCGGCAGCCGCAGGCTTCCCTCAATAATGAGTCCCTGTTTCGTGTCGAAGGAATTGCCGAGCAAGGCCACCGCGGCGTTGGAATCAACCGGCTTTTCAACGGCGATTGTCCGGTGTTTCATCTTCTCGTTTCCTTTCCACCACCCGAACCGCAGCGTTCCCTCGTCATCGATACGCACGTCCTTTATTGGTGCGAATGAGACCTGTACGTCCCGAGCCTGGGTGAAATGACAGGCCAGCATGCCCTCGGGGTGACGGAAGAAGCGAGAGAAGTAGGTATGCCCTGTTAAGACCTTGTAATTCTTCTTTGCCTTGCGAAAGGGGCCTTCGGGTCGATCTGCAACAAGTGTCGTCATGGCGGGATAGTGGCCGAACAACATGTAGTACTTGTCACCGATCTTCTCCACCGCGCCGACCTCTCCACTGTTCTCATCATCGATAACTCTGGGAGGCGCAAGTGCTTTCCAGTGCACGCCATCGAGCGACTCGCCGAAGCCGAATATTCCGTCAGCGGCGTCCTTCTTCGAGCGATCCGGACCTGCGGTCCAGTAACCGTAGAGTCCGCCACCTGGCTTGGGAGTGGTCCAAATGCAGTCCCAGCGTCCCTTCTTCTTGTACCATTGTTCGTTCTGTACGAATCGGTATTCTTCCCCCTTTAAGCGGGTCCAGTGAAGGAGGTCCGTAGATTCGGCAAAGTAGATGTTCTGAGGCTCCCCGGGCATCTGCTCGGAGAAATTCATATAGAATTTGCCGTCCTTTTCGAAGGCAGGTGACTTCCAGGTCGAACCGGTACCCATCCCCTTGGCTCCCGGAGTCTTTTTTAGGATCGGCCCCTTTTCAGTCCAGTGTACGCCATCAGGCGACGTGGCCATGGAAATATTGTCCCAGTGCCAGCGATTGGTGATATTTGCGAGGTAGTACAGGAAGTATGTTCCTTCATGATGGTGGAGCCAAACATCCCACATGTTTCCAGTTTCTTGGTGTTGTGCTTTGTAGAACATCGATTGCACATTCTTGCCTGAAACCGGCCGATTGGTGTCACCGTCCGACTTCCTCGATACACCCTTACTAGGGGTTCCCAGACAACCGGCGAACAACAGGATGGTTGCAATCAGCAGGAAAGACGAAAACAACTTCAAATAAGATCGACTCATAAAAGTCATGGTAAAACTCCTTTGCATTAAATGTTCATTCATCTGCACTACCACTCTCGGCGATGCAGAATCTGGACAGATGATTTTCAATTTAGTTTCAGGATGTTCATGTTATTACCTCGGGTGTGTTACACGCGTACTTCTTATTCATTTCGCAAAACGAGTAAACGCAAGGCCAGCTCGTGGATGTAAACGGAAATTGGGTTCCCAGCAGATCATTTTTCAGAAGATTTGGCCTTGCGTTGCTTTTCCTTCTCGGCTCTCTCGGCTTCAATTCGATCGAACGCCTTGATCACCGCGGCCGGCCAGCGGAACTCAGGCGCGTCGGCCGGATCGAAGCCGCTTAAGTGTGGCTCGTCCAGTCTTTTCGCCACGGGCACATAGACCCATTTATTTTGTCGAAACGTACTGTCGAGCAGTTTGGCGAATTCCGGACAGTGTGTTCTCAACAGCTTGCGGGTGGTCAGGTGGCAGACGAGCTCTCCTTGGGGCCCGAGCACTGTGAACGAGTTCGACCCTCTGCCAGACTTGGGCCTCTTCCTTCCGTTGCACTCGAACCATGTCTGAACGCCTTCGGCCCAGAACTCCCCGATGCCACCGTCGATCGCGTATCCACCGAAGCGGCCACTTTGCTTCGCTTGGTCGAATAGCACCCTAAGTCGCACGTTGAACTCCTTGCCAAGGACACTGTGAATTCCGTGGGCGAATTCGTGAACGAAGATGTTTTCACCCTGATAAGGATCTCCCTTGAGGTTCAACAAATTTTCTTCGGCACAACTGACCGGCCTCGACCCTAGGCCTCGCGCGCGATAGGCCCACCAAAGCGACATGTTTCGGCAGTCGGGCAGGTCGGTCTGCAGTTCGCAGTAAGCCATCACAGCCACGAACATCTTTCGCTTTTCGCAAAGATCCCTTATCAGGTCAGGCCGATTGGCGAGCATCTTCTTTGCCAGGTATCCCGCTTCTCCCAGAGCGTATAATGAAACTTTCTCTGAACCCGCGACCACGAGGCCATCGGCGACGATGTGTTGTTTGTAAAACGGGTCGAGCGTTTTTCGTAGCGCCTCGGGGCTATACGGATTCAATATTTTTTCCCAGAGCGAGAACCGCTGGGGCGAGAGTTTCTTCAACTCCGCCAGATGTTTGGGGCCCGCGTCCAGACAGACGGCGTATACCTGGGCGAATTCGCCGAGATCTTCATGGCGTACTTTATCGCCATAGTCGGAGACGGAGATTTTATCCGCTTTGATGGCCTCTTCCCACTTGTCAAGTATCTTGGGATCTGACTGCGTGGCGACCTGCTCCAGCGTGTGACCCGCTTCATGGGCGATTACCAATGCGTCGGCATGAGGAACCAGATTGATATATCCTTTTCCGCCATGCGCTCTTGCTCCTCCGAGGTCCGCATAGATCGCGATCCCGTCTTCTCCCTTGTCAGACACAGCCACGCACGCGCTCATGTAGGAGTTGGGAAGCTTCTCAAGACGTGCGACCAGTTGCTCGAGCTTGGCGCCGGTCGCATCTTCAATGGTCAGCTTGAACCGATACTCGCCGGAGGTCGCGACCCACTGCTTGCCGGCGACGCGACCGTTTCTCATTTGAACGGCCTCGGGCCCGGACACCACCTTTATTTTTGTCGTACTGTTCTGCCCGAATTTTTTAAAGATCGGTTTGAAGTGCGATTTTAACTGGTCTTTTGCGCTAGCGACCGTCGCAACGACGACCCGGATACCGTAGTTGTAGCGGACCTGCTTGGGACCGACCCACCTGGCGCGTTGTGAGGAGCGGGACACGGATGGGAGCGCTGTGAAACGACCCACTGCGCAGACAGCGCAGATCGGTTTCCTTGGTGTTCTCCGGATCAACACTCGGTGACCTGCTGTAGAAGTCCTTGTCATACCAGTCACTACAGAATTCCCAGACGTTACCGTGCATGTCATACAAGCCCCAGGCGTTGGGCTTCAACTGGCCGACCCGGTGGGCGTAGTCTTCCTTCTGCCCCGCGTTTATCCCGCCGTACCAGCCGTGGTCGATGAGTTTCGACAGGTCATCTCCGAAGGAAAAAGTCGTGGTAGTTCCCGCGCGGCAGGCATACTCCCATTGCGCTTCGGTCGGCAGGGAGACGGTCATGCCGGTCTTCTTCGAGAGCTTGCGGCAGAACTCGATTGCATCGTAAGAGCTCATCCAGACAGCGGGATAGTCGTCAAAGCCTTGTGGTCTCGGTTGTGCAGCCGCCATCTTTTCTCCCTCGCCCGTCTCTGTCATCCATGGTTCAGTGCCCATCACGGCCTTCCACTGGGCCTGCGTCAGCTCGTAGATGCCCATGTAGAAGGGCTTGCTGATCGTCACCTCATGGGCAGGATACTCATCTGACAGGTGCTCCTCCTCGCCCCCGACCTTCTTGATCGTTTCCGCCGGGGTGTCGTGGTTGCCCATCTTGAACTTGCCGGCTGGAATGAGCACGAGCTTCATCGATACACCCTTACCAAGGTCCAGGCTGAGATCTTTGCTGACGGTATCGCCGCCGAGTTTTTCCGCTTGGCCGAACGCTACCGGCACAAAAGCCAGCAGCGCAACCGTCAGGATGGTTGCCGTCAGCAGGAAAGACGAAAACGATTTCGGGTGGGAGCGACTCGCGGAAGTCAGGGCAGGGTTCCTTTGCGTTGGGTGCTCATTCATACGTGCTACTACTACCGGCGATGCAGAATCTGGACAAATAATTTTTAAATTAGTGACGATCAAAATTCCCGTTGCGAATATTTCCCCCGATGATGATCGCCGCGGTAGGCTCTAGGAAACCCGGCTCGAAAAAGCAATTTACGAGCAATCATTCTGAAGTGTCTCCGAGCACGAGGATGTCCCAGAAGCGCTCTCCGATCTTGACGGAGGCCTCCTTCTTCAGGCCGCCTTTGTTGTCGATGGCATACGCGGCGAGGGAACCTTGTTTGGAGGAGGTGACGAACAGGTGATCTCCGTGCGGCGACATCCCAAGCGCCCAGGGGATGCTGTCGGTTGCCGTCATGCCGAGTGATTTCAGCCGCCCGCCCTCCCCGATCGCATAGCCGAACACCGCGTTCAGGGGTTTGCCGAAACCGCGCACTGGGACGTAAAGAAACCGCCCGTCAGGAGTGATGACGATGTCCGATGCAGCCAACCCCTCCGCTGGCGGCGTCTCCAACGCCGCACAGATCTGCAGCTGTTGCAGGCCGCCCCTTGGGCCGATTTTGTAAGCGCTGACGCCGAGCTGTTGTTCGTTGCTGAAATAGACGTACGGCTTGGTCGGGTGGAACGCCAGGTGACGCGGCCCGACCGCATCCGGTATTTCGATGTTGGCCGGCGCACCCGGGCTCAGTTTGCCGGTCTCCGGGTCGAAGCGGTACTGGTAGAGCGCGTTCTCCTCTTTGACATAGGGGACGTAGACCGAGCGGTTGTCAGAGCTGACGCCGACCGAATGCGCCATGGTTTTCTTCTCGTTGCGCGAGTCGACCAGCTTCTCGGGAAGGCCTTCGGCGTCCAGGCGGTAGACATCGAGATTGCCGGATTCGTACGACGACCCGAGCAGATAGCGCCCGCTGCGATCCAGGCTGAGGAAACAGTAGCCGCTCTTGAACGGCATCTCCCGGACCTTTTCGATCTTCCCGTCATCGTTCACAGCATACACGAACCCGCGGCCGTCCTTGGCGCCGATGTAGAGCAGGTTGTGGTCGGGGTGATGGGTGATCGAGCCGGCCGGGGCACCGAGCGGCTCCGACTGCACGACTTCGAGGATGGGCTTGCCGTCCTTCTCATGGAATTTGACCACCACGGCCTTTTCCTCGCCGATGCTCACGCCGTAGATCATCAGCGGTATGGCATCCTTGGCGAAGAGAGGGCTTGTGGTCGCGAACAGCGTCAGGGTTAGCGATAGAGGGAGAAGACGTGTCATCATGGTGAAAAAAAGTGTTAATTACTCGGAAGCACATCTGCTTGATAGTCGTAGGTCTTGCTGGCTGGTGCAGCGTCCGCCACCCAGAGTGGCGTTGTGCAGCACAGTAAGAGTGCGATCAGAAGTGCTTTAATTTCGTGTAGTAGATTCACAGTTAATCTCGTTTCTTAATCACCGCCGCCTTAATCAGTTCGCGGGCTTCTATCACTTCTTCACTCTGCGGGGCGAGCTTCTTCAGCTTCTGGTAGACCTTGCCGGCGGCGGGCAGGTCGCCTTCGTTGAGCTTGACTTTGACCTGGGTCATGATCAGCAGGCGGCGCTGCCCGTCATTCATGTCTGCCTCGAGCATCTGCTCGGCGAGTATGGCTGCTCTCGGGTCGCCCAAATTGGCGTAGACGGCGATCACGCTGACCATGAACTCCGGATCGAGACGCAACATCGGCCAGGTGACCAGCGAGGACTCGATCAGAGCCAAGGCATGCGAGCGGTCGTTGGCGGACGCTTTGGCCATTCGCCGAATCCGCATCCGTGCCTGCTCGACATACTCTTGTTCCACTCCGACAAGGGCCATCCGCCGCGGTGCAGCTTGATCAGCAAGGCTTTCGCTTCCTCGCGCTTCCCTTCTGCCAACAAGGCACCTGCCTGGAGACGGATGCTGGCGATGTCGCCCGCGGTCAAGGAGCGGACGAACTCTTTAGGGAAACCGACGTGCAGCCCTCTGGCAGACTCGTCGAGTCGCTGAGGGTCTCTTCGCTGTCGAGCGTTGAGATAAGTCAGCGTCACCGGATGCACGCCCGGTTCGAGATGCACCGTGCCGTGTTTCACTTCCTTGGCGGCTTTTCCCTGCCCGTCGTTATGAACCACGATTTCCGAACCGACCACCAGCTGGCTAATGTTCTCGTACGAGTGCAACGAAAACGTGTAATCACCCGCCTTCTCGACCTTCAGATAGCCGGTGGCCTTCACGCCAGAGGGGTGAGCGGTCCACTGATCAGAGCCGTCCTCCATTCTGGCAGACTTCCAGTAGGGAAGCAGAGCATCACTGAGATACGCCTCGTCAATGGAAGTGAGATGAGACTGTCCACCTCGAAAACGTGCGTCGAGTACGCGGATACCATCCTCGTTCGGGGGCTTAGCTGCCATGTGGTGCCACTGAGATGCTCCTGGTCAATGTGCCTGATGACCCCCTGCTTGGCCGGTTTCAGCGCATCGAAGTCCGGCAGTTTCTCCCACCGGCCATCGTAACTGGCAACCTTCATTCCTGGCTCTTCGCAGGCCTTGGTGGTGTAGAGCCCGACCGGATAGTTTTCAAAACCAATCGCCGGGCGGTTCGGGCCTTTCCCGGGTGGTAGCCAAGGGACCGATTTGAAGCGTCCGTTACCCAAAAGGGCAAAGCGCTCGCCGCCTTCGCCGGTTTTACTATCCCATTTTTGGGCATGCCCCTTGCCTGCGTGGACAGAAACCAACTCTTTGCCGTCGCCGCTGTACATCACCTTGAGCGCGCGATCATCGGTGTCGTACACGCTCCGCCGCGGGACCATCGTCTGTTTCTTTCCCGACGCCAGGTCCCATTGGTTGATGAAACCCTCCTGGCTTCCCGAAGCGAGTCGTTTGCCATCCGGCGAGAAGGCCAGCGACAAGACCCGGCCCGGCATGCCCTCGGAGAACTCATCAAGATAGGGGATATAGTTGTGCGTCTCTACAACGATATCTTCGGCGCGGGCGACACGGGAATCGAGCGTGCGCAGCGTCTTGCCGGTGCTCGCGTCCCACAGCCGAATGTGGGTCTTGTCGATTGCGCTGGCGATGCTCTTGCCGTCCGCAGAGTAGGCCACAGCTTCTACCGGCCCGGAATGTCCGGCGAGCGTCAGTAGTTTTTTACCGGAGGACGAATCCCAGACCTTAACCGTCCGGTCATGACTGGCCGACGCCAGCCGTGTGCCGTCCGGCGAAAAGGCCAGCGCGGTCACTTCCCCGTCGTGCCCGACGAATGAGTGGAGCACCTTCCTGTTGATAAGATCCAGCAGCGTAATACGATAGTCCGCGCTGCCCACTGCGAGCCGCTTGCCGTCTGGCGAATAGGCAAGTGATACGAGGGCAACGTCACCGATGCGGATCGTTTGCGCTGAATCGGCTGTGTTTACCTCCTTTACTGCTATTGTCTTATCGACGTCCCACAAGCGGACGCTGCCGTATTGGTATCCCGATGCGAGTTGCTTGCCGTCAGGTGAGAAGGCGAGCGAGCGCGCCGCATCGTAAATGGGATACACAATCTCATATTGTTTCGTGACGACCAATGGGCTGCCGGCCTTCTCTATTTTGAGCCTCCCGCCGTAGGTGGCGACGCTATACCTCAAATCTGACGCCAAAATGACGGGAGACGCCAGCGCCCCAAGATTCGACCAGGGATTGGGCTGAAACAACCAGGTGATGCGGTTCTTGCCGCCTTTTTTCAGAAGCTTGGCCGGGATGACGATGTTTTCATCCGGCCATTGCCTCATGCGCCCGAGCGGCTCGCCGTTAATCCAGACGTGGTCGGTCTGGTCTTTTTGCCAATGTTGGGTTTTTATGGGCGTGCCAGCCTTAAATATGAGCTGGTTGCCCTCCCAGTCCGCGGGCAGATCGAAGTCCCGGGCCAACCAGAACCCCCGGTTGTTTTTGAAGGGGATATGCCAGCCGTCGCTTAGCATTTTCTGCAGCGATGTGCGCCCGCGGATAGGCGAGTATGAATAATCGTCGTCATAAAGGTCATAGCCGATCCGGTGGCGCGGCCGCTCGATGGGCGACCATTCCAACTCAGCCGTCAGTGCGGCGAGCTTATCGCTGTCTCCAATAGGACGGCCCTCGCGGGCCTCGGCAAATTGCCAGGAGTCGACCATGTCGACGGCCGGTTTGGTCTGCTGAAATTTCTCGAGCAGCGCCAACGCAGATTCCGTGTCGCCGCGGACGGACAGCTTAATATCCGAGAGCGCCAACGCGGCCGTTCTCCACTGAGAGCTGCCGGCGGGAGCACGCTCGAGCACGGCGGCCAGGAGCTTTTCGGCGGCAGCGTAGTGAGCGCGGCTCGGCCCGCGTTCCGTGCGACTCAAATTCTGCGCGATCCGCAGCAATTCGCTGTACGAATACGCGGCGATCAAGTCATCGGCCCGTTCGGCCAGCACATCGCCGCTGCGTTTACGGGCGTGGCTATGCTTCTTAACGGCATCATCAAAGATCTTGATGCGTGAGATAAGAAGAAGGTTTCGGTCGTCTGTCGTAGGACGCTGCCAAGTGGCAGAGTCCAGGGAGCCCTCGTCGAAGCCATTTCTAATACTGGCGTTATTCAACCACTCGTAGTAGTTGACCAGATCGTCCACCGGCACCCGCTCAAGCCTGCCTTCCTCCGCAAATTCCCAAACCTGCGCCAACAGAGGATTAAAAGATGGTTGTTTTACGTCGTGAGCCCACGCACCGGTAATTACATCCTGACCCGATCGATTCATTAAATTACCGTCAGCCCAGTCGTCCACACTCATATGAACCGCGACCTCGCCGGCGGCGCGGGCGAGCACCTTGCCGCCCGGGGCATCCAAGACCTCGAGCTGCACCTTCCTGATGCCGCCCCGCAAGAAGAGCTTGCGGATCTGTTTGCCTTCGGCCGTGCGGCCGTCGTCGAATCGCCAGCGATAGACGGCGTCGGCGGAAGCACCCGGGGCATCGGCGCTGAAGCGATACCAGTTCAGGGCATACTTGGGATAGCCAATGCTGGGATAGAGCCCACCTTGATGGGCGAGCGGATACCAATTGAACGAGGCGCTCGAGTCTTTCGCACGATGTTCCAGCGGCGCGGTCGTCGCAATCGCCAGCGGCTCCCAGACCATGTAGTTCCCGGATGTGCCTTCGTTTGTTTGGCCAAATAGCTGATAGCCTAAATATTTATCTCCGTTAAGATCCTTCAGGCTCGGATTCTTCCACCACAGCCCGGCCCAACCCGCATGCCCGGTCGGGCCATATTGCAAGAGCTCGATACGATGTTGTCCTTTTTCTATTTTTAAATTGAGAAGTCGCCCCGATCCTGACCCGGGCGTCGAACTTCCATCCCGAAACGAGGCGACCAAGTGGCCGTCCAGCAGCACATAGCCTCCAGGTCCGGCCAAGCAGAAGAACTTGTAAGAATCGGTTGCCGGAATATGAAAGGTGCCGCTGATTCGCCTAAGCGTTGCCGACTGGGAGCCCACCACCTCGTGCAGGGTGACCGGCTCCGAGCCGTTCTTTCCCAAACGAAGGAGAGAAGCTATGCATGACGCGTGACGGCCTGAGCCACCCCGTTCGAGTGGCATGCCTCGCCACAGCACGCGACTTCGGAACGCCTCTTCCCACGATTTCAGCGGATCCCCACAGCTTTTCAAAGCCGGCGAGTGTTTCGAGCTCGGGATTGTAACGATCGAGCTGGCGGGCCTCTTCCATAATTTCCGCCTGCGCCATCCAAGCGAGTGGCGCCGGTTTCTTTGCCTCGTCGAGCAGGTAGACCCAATAGTCCTCGTCGCCGCTGGACGAGTCGAACATGATCGGCATCGGTATCGATTTTCCCGCCCAGACAACGCGGCAACCGACCCGCTCGCCGTTTGCTCGAACCACGACGGGAATCAGCCGGCCGGGATCAAGTCCGGGGAGACAAATCGTCGCGCGTGCAACCTTGGGGTGTCGGGTAATGAAACCCGCTTGACCTACGTTTTTGGTGTGATGACTAGGAGTCACTTCAAATTTGAGCGTCTTGGCGCCGGACGGGATGGACACCAAGGCGGATTGATGGTCAGCGAACTGCGCGTTAGTGACCGACAACTTCAACTCCCTCTTGAATGTCTATCTTTCCGTCTTGCCAGCCTATCTTCCCCTCTTGCCAGTACCTTGCGGGGTTATTTTCTAGCCTGACCGGCTTACCGTCGATGAAGACCTTGGTGCCCGAGCGCCCCCTCCAGGTGAAAAATTGATACTCCGGTTTCAGGGCAACGGTCACCGAGCCCTTGAGCCGCAATATCGGGCCGCCCTCCTTTTCCGTCAGTCCACCGTAGGCATTTGCGGACTTCTTTTTGTACGCCTCCCATGCGGCCACTGAGAGAAAATGTTGTGGCTTCAATTCTGCTTGCTTCAACTTAGCGATCGTCGCCGCCTTCTCTTTCGGATCGCGGACGTCGGTCTGCATGGCCTTTTTACTCAGCGGATCAAAGGCAAGCCCGTCCGTGGTTTCGAGCGGCTTCAAATCGGCGAGATACACCTGCGGCGGCATCCGCAGCAGCGCGCCCTTAACATCCACCTTGACCGGCGCGCGCAATTCCGCGTTCTCCAGATGCCAGGCAACGGGCTTAGGAGCCGGGTCGGGTTCGGCGGCCGAGAGTGGCTGCAAGAGTGGTGCCGCTAAACACAGTGAGAGTGTGATTAGGAAGGGTTTGATTTTGTTTGGCAGTTTCACGAGTTAATCTTGTTTCTTAATCACCGCCGCCTTGATGAGTTCGCGTGCGGCAATCGTTTCTTCACTCTGCGGGGCGAGTTTCTTCAGCTTCTGGTAGACCTTGCCGGCACCGGGCAGGTCGCCGGCGTTGAGCTTGATTTTGACCTGGGTCATGATGAGCAGGCGTCGCTGCCCTCCATTCATCTCTGCCTCGAGCATCTGCTCGGCGAGTATGGCCGCTCTCGGGTCGCCCATACTGGCGTAGACGGCAATCGCGCTGACCATGAACTCCGGATCCAGGCGCAGCATCGGATAGGTGGCCAGGGAGGTATCAATCAGCTCCAAGGCATGCCCGTGGTCTGAGGGGGATTCAGTCCCGGCCAGTCGCCGAATCCGCATCCGTGCCTGCTCCACATACCCTTGCTCCGTCGTCCGACAGCGGCCATCCGCCGCGGTGCAGCTTAATCAGTAGCGCTTTCGCTTCCTCGGGCTTTCCCTGCGCCAACAGTGCACCCGCCATCAGACGGCTGGAATCGATGTCCCCCACCGTCAAGGATCGGACAAACTCTCTGGGAAAGGTGACGTCCAGCCAGCGGTGATGTGGGTCCCCTGCGCCGGAATAGCTTAGCACGAACGCATGCACGCCCGGTTCGAGATGTACGCCGCCGCGCTCTCTTGCCTCCCTGTCTTTGAGCCCGTCGGTCTCGATCACTGTTTTCGAACCCACCACCAGCCGGCTCGGGCCATTCAGACTTCAGCGAAAATGCGTAGTCACCGGCTTTCTTGACCTTCAGGTAGCCAGTGAGCTTTAGAGCCGAGGGGTGCTGTGTCCGATGAGTCTTGCCGTCCTTTTTAACGAACTTGCGATAGGGAAGCATAATGCCTTACAGATGCTCGCTGTCGATGTGTCTCAGGACTCCCTGCTTGACCGGCTTGAGCTCATCGAAGTCCGGCAACGTGTCCCACTTGCCGTAGTAGCTGGCGTAGTTCATTCCGTTCTCGGCGCAGGCCTTGGAGGTGTACAGCTCAAGCGGAAAGCTTTCAGAGCCCTTAGCCGGCTGGTCTGCGCCTCTGTCATTGCGCCTCAGCACCGCCTGGCGAGGACTGGCGTAAACGCCGAAATCAGCAAACTCGTCGGCCTCGGCCCCGGTTTCACTATCCCATTGTCTACCCACACCGATGCCGAGAGAAAACAGCTGTTTGCCATCGAGGCTGTAGAGAACTTTCGTGACCATAGCAGCACGCGCGGCAGCGTGTTCTTCCTTGCTATGGTGGACCATCGTCAGTTTCTTTCCCGACGCTAGGTCCCATTGGTTGACGAAGCCCTCGCGACTTCGCCGCAGCGAGCCGTTTGCCATCCGGCGAGAAGGCCAGCGACAACACCTCGCCCTTGTCCTTCTTGAGCGTGCGCAGCGCCGCACCGGTGGTCGCGTCCCACAGCCGAATGTGGGAGTCATCGATCGCCGTGGCCACGCTCTTGCCGTCCGGCGAGAACACCACGGCATAGAACGGGCCCGGCGTGCCCGGTGAGCGTCAGCAGTTCTTTACCGGAGGCGGTATCCCAGATCTTGACCGTCCGGTCATGACTGGCCGATGCCAGTCGCTTACCGTCCGGCGAAAAGGCCAGCGCGAGCACCGTACTGGCGTGCCCGATGGACGAGCGGAGCACCTTCCCGCTGACGGGATCCAACAGCGTGATGCGAGCGTCCTCGCTGCCCGTCGCCAGCCGCTTGCCGTCCGGCGAAAAGGCCAGTGAAACGACGCCGACCGGAGCGACTCTGATCGTGTGCGCTTCACTGGGTGCCAGGTAGTCTTTACCGTCCGTCGTGTCCAATATGGACTACCAACTTATTCTTCCCCTCTAAGATCGCGTCAGCGTCCCACACCCTGACCCTTCCGAATTCGTATCCCGCGGCGAGCCGCCGGCCGTCAGGTGACAAGACCAGCGAGCGCGCCATGTCGTACAGCGCTCCTCCCAACACCGTCTTTCTTCCCAGGCCGCGCGCTTTGCGCTCACCGCGGCGGACAAGGGGATCCAAGTCTCTGATGAGAATAGACGTGCCCGGCTCAGCCTGGTGACCTGAAAAGGCGCTACGACTCAAGTCGGCCGATACACTAGGAGACGTCGCTAGCTGTCCCCACTCCTGACTTGGAGGGGGCTGAATCAGCCACGTGATGCGGTTCTCTCCACCTTTTTTCAGGACTCTCTCCGGGATGATGATGTTTCCGTCGGGCCATTGCCACATGCCACCGAGCGGCTCGCCGTTAATCCAAACGTTCGCGCTGCTAGCGTTCGCGCTGCCAGCGTCGGTCACCCCATACTTGAATATCAGCTGCTTGCCCTTCCAGCCCGGGGGCAGGTCGAAGGTTTTGGCCATCCAGAACCCGCGGCCCTTGTCGAATGGGTAAATGAACGACAGCCCCCAGTTGTGTGCCGTGCGGAACTCCCACAAGATCGGCGACCAGTCCAACCCTTGTGTCAACCCTGCGAGCTTATCGCGCGGCAAAAGAGTGTGATACGCGCGTGCTTCAGCAAATTGCCAGGACTCAAGCATGTCGACGGCCGGATCGGTCTGCTCGAGTTTCTTGAGCAGCGCTACCGCCAACTCGGCTTCGCCGCGGATCAACAGCTTGATATCGGCCAACCCCAACACGGCTTCTCGCCAGTGACTGCTGCCGGCAGGCGAACGGTCCATCACCACGGTCAGCAGCTTTTCGGCAGCGGCGTAGCTAGCGTCTGTCGGACTGTTTGCCTTGCGACTCAAACTCTGCGCGATCTGCAGCAATTGGCTGTACGGATACGCGGCGATCACCTCATCGACCCGCCGCCCCAGCGCTTCGCGGGTCCGTCTTCGAGTGAGCTCACGGGCTTCATAGCAAGCTGCTAAATATAGTTCCTCCTCAATCTCTTCTGCTGTTTTTGATTTTTCCTTTTTGACTGCCTGGGCACTCGCGCGCCACTCTCGCCAAGTACCTCGGTCGTGCACCTTGCTACTCCCCCCCCAGTGCTCCAAGGGATACGACCATTCGTAGAGGTTCACCAGATCGTCCAGCGGCAGCTGCGCGAGGGTGTCTTCCTCCCCAAACTCCCAAATCATCGCGGCCCGATCGCTACCACTCCGTCTATCCCGCTTGACGCCAAGGTCCCCCATAAAGGCCAGATTTATCTGAACATTGACCTCGCCGGCGGCGCGGGCGATCACCTTGCCGCCCGGAGCATCGAGCACCTCCAACTGCACCTTCCGCATGCCAGACCGCAAGAAGAGCTTCGTGACCTGCTTGCCCTCGGCCGTGCGGCCGTCGTCGAATCGCCAGCGGTAGACGGCGTTGGTCGACCCCCCCGGGGCATGCGCGCTCAAGCGATACCCAGTTGAGATCATGCCCGGGATACACGGCCCCGAGATTGCCGCCTTGGTGCCAACTGAACGAGGCCCACGATGCTTGCGCACCGCTCCTCTCCAGCGGCCCGCTTGTCGCATCCGCCATGGGTTCCAACGCGACATAAGTCCTATGTGCAGGAATATGGACCAAAGGCCAACCAGCCTTTCTTGTAATCCCCATTAATATCCTTATTTGTCGGATCCCTCCACCACAGCCCAGCCTTAGCAATTTTGCCCTGCGCGGGCATATTGCAGGAACTCGAAGCGATGACGTCCTTTCTCGATTTCAATGTCGAAGAATCGCCTATTTGTTTTCCCCAGAAACGGCGCGACCAATTGGCCGTCCAAGAGCAGATAGCCCTGAGGTCCAAGCTGGCAAAAGAAACGGTACTGATCGGTTGCCGGAATCTGAAAGGTAGCGCTGAGTCGACTAAACCATGCGGGCCGGGAGGCCAGCGCTTCGGGGACATTCAACCGGTCCGAGCCTTTCGATCGGAACGTCATACTGCTACGAACGATCACCCGTGCCGCCAGGTTCGGCCCCGACCGTGACCGACCCCTCAGCGGGACACCCCTTCCCATGATCGCAGCGCTTTCCTTCCACAGCTTCTCAAAGCCGTCGAGCGTTTCAAGCTTGGGATCGTAGCGATCGAGGGAGCGGACCTCTTCAAAAAGTTCCGCCTGCGGCTCCCAATCGAGTGGCGCGGGTTGCTTCGCCTTGTCAACCAGGTAGACCCAATAATCCTCGTCGGCGCTGGACGAGTCGAAAAATATCCGCATCGGTTTTCCCGCCTCTGCCCAGACGGTCTGGCAACCGACTCGCTCGCCACCTAATCGATACGCAATGGGGACCAGGCGGCTCGGGTCGCGTCCGGGGACACAGATCGACGCGCGTGCGACGTCAGGGCCCCTGGTAATAAAACCTGCCTGACGAAGATTCGGGTCGTGGACCTCGATCGTAAGCGTCTTGGCGCCAGCGGGGATGGTCACTACCCTCTGATAGGGAACCGGCTTACCATCGATCAAGATCTTGTTTTCAGGGTAGTAGGCGACTGACCAGTTGGAAAAGTATTTGTACTCCGGTTTAATGGCGTACGTCGCCGAGCCGCTGACGCGCATGATCGGGCCGCCTGCTTTTTCAGCCAGTCGACCGTAGGCTTTAGGGTCCCACTTCGTCTTCGCCTGTTTGTAGCGCTCCTTCTCCCTGGCAATCGTCGCCGCTTTCTCTTTCGGCTTGCGGATGTCATGCTTGATGGCGCTCTTGGTCTTCGGATCAAAGGCCAGTCCGCCC
Organism: uncultured Verrucomicrobiae bacterium; assembly: GCA_937775205.1. GTDB lineage: Bacteria > Verrucomicrobiota > Verrucomicrobiia > Limisphaerales > UBA1100 > JACNJL01. The sequence continues at coordinate 23,685 of CALKBX010000018.1, forward strand.
GTGACCTTGAGCGGTTTCAGATCCGCGAGATACACCTGCGGCGGCATCCGCAACAAGGCGGGGTAGGTCCCGTCGTTTCTCAGCTTGCCGTCCACCGATCACCTTAACCTGCACGCGAATCTCAGCAGTCGGGAGATGCCAGGGCACGGGTTTGGCGGCGGGCTTGGCAGCGGGTGCCGCGCAGCACAGCGAGAGTATGATTAGAAGTGGTTTGAGGCAGCGTTTACAATTCATCTCGATCATCTTCGTCTTGCCACCACCACGGAGCAAAAGGCGACTATGTAATTTTATAGCCCCTTCGCTTTTTCCATGGCGATCATCTCGGCGGCGAGTGCGTTGAGGTCCAGCTTGCCGGCTTGGCCCGTCATCTTTTTCGGCAGGTCGACCTTGTAGATGAGTGAGTAGAGGATCAGCCCTTCCAGGTCCTTTAACAAGGGACCCGGCAAGCCGCCTTTTACCGCAAAGATTCCCCTGGGGCCGACCAGCTGTTTAACCTGAGGCAACTTCCCTTCTTCGTAGCGCCGCCGCAACTCAGAGTTCACGCGCCCGGAAGACCAGAAGATGATCTGGTTATCCGGATACAGCGCCCGCATGGGCACCACGACCTCCTTGTAGAAACGGGCACGTATCGCATCGCCGGTTTTGTTGAACAAGCGGAGATCACGACTGACCGGGTCGAAGGAAGCCGGCAGATGAATAAGGAGCCGCGCCTCCGGGTTATGCGCCAGAACAAAATCAAACCACCTTTTGTAATGTCGGAGCCTGCCCGTATCCTCCATGTGATAGGTCAGGCACACGAGATCATACTTTTTAGCGGCGAGTTCGAGTTGTAATGAGTTCCCCTTTTTATTCGGCATCAGACTCATGGCACCCACACCAGGCCCACCTTGAAAAGGCTTGTGCACATGAGCCTTTATCGTTTGGTCGTTAATCCCGCTTTCTTTCGCGATTGCAGTTGTCGCCTCAACCAGCGGAGCGAAGAATTTGTGCCCCCACAAGACGGCCTTGACCGCCTTCTTGTCGGTCTGTGCGACCGTATAGCCCCAGGGCGGATCCCAGGTTTCAGGCGTGTAAACATTCGGTCCCGGTCCTTCAAATGGCTCTGGAACATGTTCGCGATGCTTGGATTCGAACCGCAGGACGGTCTTGAGCATCCGACCCAGATTCGCCTTGTATCCCAGACCCAACTCTTTCTGCGTGAGATCGACATCGTAAATGATCGAGGCCGTTATCATGGCATTGAAATCATCCAGCACAGGCCCGGGATTTCCCGCCTCGTCACGGAAGACACCCTTCTCCCCGACCAGCTCCGTAATACCCGGCAGGTCCCCATCGTCAAAGCGTGTTTTCAGCTCCGAGCCGGAGCGCCCATAATAAGCGCAGAGTATGCGGTTGCTCGGATAGCGAACGCGCATCTTCTCCACAATCGCCTCAAAGGCGATCTTATGATATCTATCACCATGAAATCTGAGCTCGCTTACTTTCCGCACCGGGATGTTGACTGGACCGGGCACCAAAATAAGGAACTGCATCTTCGGATTAATCGCCAAAGCCTGGTCCATGATGGGGATACACTGCGATGCATCGCCCAGGATCCCCGGGATTATCGTTTTACCTTTGTCCTTTGTTTCTTTCGCGGAAACGGTGAGCGCGAGTAAATCGATGGGCCCGCTTGACAGCGCGGCTTTAATTTCGGCCGCTCGTTTCACGTCATCCCGATCGAGCGTCAATTCCACCTGCGAATGACCCGAAATTCCGGCTTTTTCAGCAATCGCCGGCAGGCGTTTTTGACTGCCCACCAGTGACGACTCAAACGGAGCGGGAACACGCGGCGCGAGGAACACACACTTGAGCCCTTTCACGGGCGGCGTTGGCTCAGCCGCTTGAATCTGGGCGCTCAGGAGAATGAAGACGGCGGCGAGAATAGTCTTGAGCGTAGCAGCGGCGCCGTGGTTCGTTCCGCGGATCATTCGGACGTGAGACTTCGCCTTCTTAGTAGCTGCCGAGAGCTCTCCCCAGACTTGGAGGTCTGGGGCTGCTTTCTTACTATTGTCTCTACTTCTCATTTCGCTTCCGCCACCAACCGGTACAACAAGGCTCCGCTCTTGGCGAAGTAGGTGATGCCGCCGTCTTCGCGAACGAAGAGCTTGCCGCCATCCCCCATCCAGATCGATCTGTATTCTCTGCTGAGCCTGCCGTTGAACGACAGGGCAAAGGCTGTCTTGCCGTCGGAGATGAAGCGGCCGACGTAGGCCGGCACCGAGGCGCCGGGGGCGAAGGTCAGTTGACTGACGACACGGTCGCATCCGCTATCAATCGGTTTGCCGTCGGCGAGCACCTGCCAATTGCCGTCCGCTCCGAAAGCCGCCCAAGCCGCCACCTTACCGTCGGGGCTGAATACCAGCGATTTGGGTTTGACGTCTGCATACGGCCCCCAGGTTTTATCGCCCACCACGACAAAGTATTCCGTCCCGCGTCTGGCGCGGTAAGCCAACACCGACTTAGACGAAAAACGTAAATCGTCGACTCCGTCAAAAGCGGATCCTTCTTTGCCGTCGACGACGACAAAATTCTTATTTCCATCCCCGGCAACGTAGGCCATGGCCGTCTTGTTGGGACTAAAGAGAATGCTGTCGCCGCGCACTTGCGCATAGGCCTTTCCTTCTTTGCCGTCAACAATCACACGGGCGGGGGTCTTGGAGTCAGCAAGCGTTGTTGCGGCAAAAACGACACGCTCATCACCAGCGGGGAAGAGGCTTTCTCCATGCTGAATTTCTGCATACGCTTGGCTGGCTACGCCATTCACCATCATGACGAACTTGCCGTCAACCTTCGCCGTACTGGCCCAGGTCTTGCCGGACGGGGACGACAGCAGCCGGCCCAAGGTTTGGCAGCTTGGCCATTGCTTGTCACCGACAACGACGCGCCACTGCTTATCTCCAGCGACATAGACCATTTCGCCCTTTTTGGCGGACGATGCCTGCAACATATTTCGGGCAATAAATTTCCAGCTCTTCTTGGTGATCGGCTTGTCGCCGGGCAGTGTGAGAATCCGTTCCTTTCCCGGTGCATCCTTGGCGATGAAGGCGAAGAGTTCGCCGCTCTTTTCATCAGATGCGCCCCCCATCCACACGGGCGATCCGGATCCGATGGAAAGGTATGGCTTGCTCTGGACGAGACGCACCTCGTCACCGTCGATGTGACCTCGGCAGGCCACCATCTTGTCGCCGACTTTGGCGCGATAGGCGAAATAGCTTCCCTCGAAATAGAAATCCCAGATCCCGGGCAGTCCGCCTTTGATACTATCGTAAGCGCCCAGTTTTTTGCCATTCACCACCACAGCATGCTTATCCTTCTCTGACACCTGGTAGGCCACGTGAGTCTTGCCGCCGTCCGCCCCGAACATTAACCCCGTAATGGGCCAGCGATCTTTGCCGACCTCATAGGCGGGTTGTGCCACCCCGTCAATCACCGCCATGCATTTACTGCCGCTTGTGGCGACGAACGCATGGTGCTTTCCATCCGCACTAAAAAAGGGCGTATCTTTGGCGATCGCGTCATAGGCCCCCGGCAAGAGCTGCCCGTCGAGGTTAACTTGACGCTTCTTTGTCTGCGGGTCAACGGTCACACAGATCACGTGATCGCCGTTGGGGCTGACCCAGATCGTCGACGGCACGACGTTCTTGACCAAGCCTATGACGCCGGCCTGGGCGGGGAAGGTCCCACAGAGAGCCGCCGCCACCAGCAGGCAGATTGACAGGTATCGTTTCATTGGCCCTATGCCACCTTTCGTAGCGTTGCGGCGGACACTTTTTCAGGGACGTGCTTCACCAGCATATCGACCACATCATCGGTGCTCTGGCCTTCGCTGACAGCTGCAAAGTTCAAGCCCATGCGATGTCGGAGCACGGGGTGCACGAATTTTCGCACGTCGTCGAAGGTGGCTTCATTGCGCCCGGTTAGTCCGGCATGTGACTTGGCTGCCAGCAGCAGGGACTGTCCGGCTCTGGGGCCACAGCCCCAGCGAACCCACTGATTAACAAAGTCCGGCGCTTCGTCGAGGCCGGGTCGGGTTGCGCGAGCGAGGCGGGCGGCATAGTTGGCCACCTCACGACTCACGGCGACGCGGCGCACGGCGTTCTGCATGCGGACGATGGTTGGCCCGTCAATAATCTGATCGAGCTTCGGCAGCCCATCCAGCGTGGTCGACAAGAGAATCTGTTCTTCTTCGCTGAGCGACGGATAATCGATCCGCACCAGGAAAAGGAAGCGGTCCAATTGCGCTTCGGGTAGGTTATATGTGCCTTCCTGCTCGATGGGATTCTGCGTCGCCAGCACGAGGAAGGGCTCGGGCAGTTTGTAGGTCTCGCCGCCGACACTCACATTGCGCTCCGCCATCGCTTCGAGTAACGCGGCCTGCGTTTTCGGTGGGGTACGATTGATTTCGTCGGCCAAGAGAATGTTGGTAAAAACGGGTCCCTTAGAAAAAGCGAAGTGCCGCTTGCCGTGTTCGTCCTCGTTCAAGAGTGTCGTGCCGGTGATGTCCGTCGGCATCAGGTCCGGGGTGAACTGCACGCGGGTGAAATCCAGCGACATGGTCTCTGTCAGGCTGCTGATCATCAGCGTTTTGGCAAGACCCGGCACGCCCTCGATTACGCAATGACCCTTGGCGAAAAACGCGGTCAGAACTTCGTTGATGACGTCGACCTGGCCGACGATGATCTTGGCGACTTCGGCGCGGATCGCGTCACCTGCCTTGGCAAGCGCGGCGATGGCTTCGGCATCAGTAGCGGTTTCGGGAATTGATATTTTTGTTGGTTCCATGTCTTATTTCTCCTTATTTGATTCTTCAGCAACAGCTTTGAAGTAGCTGCTTACAATTGTTTCGTAGCCGGCAGGAACGGTCCCGCTGGTGGTGTCGGCATCAAAGGCCTTGTTGTTGCCATTGGCTTGTTTCAGTGCCCGCCGCTCGATAGCGCCGGCCAGAGATGTTTGGGCGGCGCTCAGATTTCTCTTGGCATTGACCAGTGCCTGCCTGACGTCGACGCCCTGCTTATCACGTCGGAGCACCTGTTCGAGCTGATTGAGGGCTTTCTTAAGGTCGGTTGTGGGCAAGTGGTGACGATTGAGCGCCAATAACAGCCCATGGTTGTTCTCCTGGCTGTCGTCCTTCGCAGCACCCATCAATTCCTTGAGCTTGTTCAAGGCATCCGGCGGGAGCTTGCCGCTTTTCTCAAAGTCTGTCGTCTTGCCGGTTCCCTTGCCCACCCCCACAGAGGTTGCTGATGCAGTGTCTTCATCCTGAATCTGGCCATCTTCCGCCTGACTATCAGACACGCGAGACGGCATCGCCACCTCGTTATCTGGAATGGCGGGTGCCTTGTCGGCCACCATCTGGCCATCCGCTTGTCCGGCGCGCCCGACGTTCCCACGCCCCTTCGCTTTGGCCATCGGGTTCGGCGTTTCGTCGGTCATCTGCCCGGCCGCGGACGCAGAGTCAAGGTTATCCGAAACCGGCGATCCTGCCGGATCTTTCATATCCATGATCTCGCTACCGGACTCGGGTATCGGTTCCCCCAGTTCGTCAAGTCCCTTGGTCAGCTCAGAGATCTGAATCGGAAGTTGCGCCGGCAGCTCGCCCAGGTCTGGAACCATGCCTTCATCTTCCGGGTTCTCCATATGCCCGGGCTCTTTCATGGCACCGGACTGCGAGAACATCTGTCCCGACTCCAGTTCCATCGCCCCATCCTGCTCTTTGCTGTTGTCCATATTGCGCGACATGTCGCCCCGCTCCTTGTCACGATCCTTCGCGGCCATCGCTCCGAGTTCGAGTTCTTCCTTCGCCTCCTGGATATTGTGCATCGTCTCCTCGAAGGTCTCGATGTCGGTCTTATCCGCAAAGTCCCAGCCATATTCGGCGTGGTCCGCCGCCATGTCCATAAGTTCACGCCTCAACTCTTCCTTCTTCAGATCCAGATCCGCCAATTTCTTCTCATCGTCTTCGGTCAAATCTTCCGGCGCTTTAACGGCGATGATATTCCGCAGATCCTCGTTTTCCTCATTCTCTTCCAGCCAGGTTTTGAATTTTTCCTCGGTGTCATCCAAAGCCGCATCGACCGAAGCGGAGGCCTCCTCGCCAAGCAAGTCCGCAAGCTCAAGCTCGGACTCCTTCGCCAAGGCTTCAAATTCAGCACCTTTCAAGGCCAGCAGCTCGTTATAGATGATCTGCTGCACGGTTCGCAGGTGATTGAACTCGCCGTCGACACGTGCCTGTTCAAGCGGCATCGGCCCGATCGCGGGCGCCTTTGCAGTACTCAGGTAAACGGAAACACCCTTAGGCGCCGCCTCATTCCCACGACCTTTACCGAAACAAGCTACCCCGGAGACCGCCTGCTCGGTTCCCATATCGAAGACAAAAGTTGCGGGCAAAGAAGGCAGCAATACCCCGCCAGTCGCTGGCTGTCCCTTAGGCACAACCAGGGCCTTTTGGGCATCCTTGACGCTTGATGACACAAGCTTCCAACTCGAACTGTCAAGGTAGGCATTTTTCTCACCCACGAAGGCCAAAGCATCGAGCCATGCCTTGCCCGACCAGTTATGAGTCGAATAGACAACCAGCCCAACATAGCGTGCCGGCGTCTCTTTGAATCGGACAACCTGGGTGGCGGTGCGTTTGAATGAGGATCCCGGGCCATAGCCGTTGGCGCGCTTTAGTGCGCCAGCATCAAGGCGAACTCGGCCGGCCGCAAATGCGCGAGTATTGGCTTCCACCGCTTCAACATCGGCAATGCTCTTCATGCGAGCGGCCATGGCTACCCCCTTGTCCGGCACCGTCTTAAGACCGTCGAGAAGCGTTTTCTGCACCCCCTTCTGCTGACCGAGAATTCGCTGGTGGTATTTATCGAGATCCCCCTGGATCGCCTTGTCGTCGCGCCGTTTACGATTCAAGTCAAGCCAGACACCATCACTGTTGGCCAGCAGACCCTCGGTCCCATCGAGCGCCTGCTTCTGGAGTTGGATGGCCCGCTCCAGCACGGCGTAGAGATCCTTCAGATTTGACTCGCTGCCGTGGGCAAGGTTGGCATCCAGCGTCTTCACCGTAAGCAGTAGCGGATCCGATATTCCGGCGTCCGTGCCGGGACAGAAGTCATTGCCGTGCACTTCGAGAAAGTACTTATTGCCCGGCTCAAACTGGCTGGCATCGATTTTCAAGCGAACGCTCTTTTCAACCAGCCCCCCTTCCCCGGGCGACGAGAAGGCCCAGTCCTTAAGGACCTCGGGCTGACTGCCGGCCTGGGCGCGGCGAAAGGTCAGCTTCATATCCTTCATTCCATAGTCATCCTTGGCTTCAAATTTCAAGGGCAGCGTGGCGCCAGGCGCCACGACATGACTCATTTCGGTGTCCACATAGCGCACTTCAGGTTTGCGGTCTGTTATCAGCAGTACGCTGCCGCTGCTCAAGGTGATGTCCTCGGGCATATTCTTGATCTTAGCGACCAAGTCATAGTTACCGCCAGACTCGCCGACGTCGACGCTGGCCTTCCAGACCTGCTGGCCCGCATCCTGAAAAATAATCGGACCGGCCGGCCATTCCCAGCGCAGCGATTCAATGGCTTGATCCACTTTGATGCGCAGGTCCAACGTGGCGGCGGGCAGGCATTTGACCGGGGTCGGCGGCCCGCTTTGCGTCCGTTCTGGCATGGCCACATAGGCAGGTGGCGTAATGGTGACGACCGATTCTATGATCTTGGCGGCGGGAGTCACGGTGACCTGCACATTGTGGGTATAGGTGCTGCCCACGTAGATGCGGAAGGAGAAACTCCGACGAACGGTCTCAAAGGTGTATTTGTACAGGTTCGGGTTGCCGACTACGGGCCGCATCTTGACTTCCCCACCGACCATGCTCTGGCTATCAAGGATGCCAACCCCCTCCTTGTACCTGATGGATGGATAAATCGCCAATTCTTTGCCCTTGATCAAGCGGCTTGCATCCAAGTCAATTTCCAAACTGTCGTATTCAGCAATGGTCAAATCTTCCGATGGCGTGATTGTTAGTAAAGATGCGGCAGCAGGTGGTCTATCGGAGAAGCTGAACGCGTATCGGTTGAATGCACTGTTGAGATAATCCGGTGCGATGACGGTGTAGGCAATCCACAGCCCTATCAAGACGACGAATGCAGCGGCCCATTTTGTCACGCGGACCACCTGCCACAGTTCGCGCAGTGATATGTGACTCCAACCTGTCGTGGCGGCAGTGGCGGTGGCCGTGATAAACGCTTTTTGCTTATCGCTGTAGCCCATGTCCTCGAACTGCATGCTGTTGATCAGCACGTTTTCCTCGATACCGAATTGGTCCTCCAGCATCAAGGCCACTTCCTCGTCACTTCGCCGTTCAAATAGGGCGCCGAGGGCATACTTGACAAAGGAAGCGATGGTGATAATCACGCCTGCAATGGAAAGCGGAAAGCGCAAGGAAGTGGGCAGGTTGAGCAGGTTGTCGAGGGCAAAGAGGCTCAGCCACATCATGGCGATTATGGCAAAGCAGGTCAGGAACCCGAGGATCACTGAGGTCCGATGCATACTGCGGTTCGCCCCTTCGACGACCGTCCTGAAATCTAATGTCTTATTCTGGATCATAGTCTATCTCCCTATTCTTTTGGACCGACAATCAATTTGCCGCCCTTCATAACAACCGGCCATAGCTCCGGTGAAACCCCCACCTGCGGTGTTTCATCTTCAAGATCTATACGCACCCGACAAAAGGAACCGCGATCCTCCAAACTCATCTGGCCGGTCTTGGGGTCGCGCACATACTTCAAAATGCTCAAGCGGTAGTACTCCAACAACTTACCGTCCGCACCCATCTCGAAACTTCCCGCCGACCCCCACCGAGTACTCATCGCCCACGCCAGGGCATGCTCCGGGTCCGGGATATCTCGGCGAAGCCGTACCAGGGCGAGAATTTCCCGACCGTTTTTCTTCGGGATAATCCCAATGAGTTTTCGTTCATTATAATAATCCAACGTTTTCTTGAATTCTTTTTCGACCGACTTGAATAAGTCCGTGCGCACCGTGCCCTCGGCCGGCCAGCTGGCCACCCACTTGCCGTTGATTTGCGCAGCCAGAAACACATTCTCGCCGAGGGTTGAATGAACCTTGACGGTGCCATCGGCCTCCTGCTGAACACGCACCTTCGACAAGGTGTCGTGAGTCAGTCCGGTCATGCGTATAAGGCTGGGCTCGGCCGTAGCCGGCGTGCCGTTGGTGGCGGCCACCCGTATATTTTCCTTGAGAAACGCTTCTTCAGTGACCACCCCGTGGGCGAGGAGATTAGCATTACCGGCATTCTTGATACGAACGTAGTTGGTATCAATTGAATCAAAGTCAAAGGCGTTGAACGTGATCGGCATGCTGCGCGCAAACTGAGTCCCTTCATCCAGCATCTGGATACGCTTGACCCGCAGGAGATCCTCATACGACTGACCCGGCTCACCTGAATACTTCGACTTCACGATGATCTTAGAGGTTTTTATTGTGAAACCGGTGTCGGGGTCCATCGTCGTCAGATACACAACGCGCGTGTTGAGGACTCCGGTCACGACCTCACCACTATTAAAGACAACGGTACACTTGGGCTTGATGACCGGATACGGTTGGCCAACCCTCACTTTCTTCACCAGAGATTTGCCGTCTTCATCCACTTCGTCCAGAAAACTGACATTGAGCATTTTGAACTTCTTCAGGTACGCCTCGCTAAGGGGCGAAAACCTCATCTCTTTGACCACATTGAAATTAAAAGTGTAGATTTTGCTCTTCCCCCCAGAAAACTTCTCTGACTCCACTGAGGCATCGGTACCCGTGTCCACCCGTTTCAAGTTCGTCAGTTGAAATTCCGTGCCACGCGACAGCTCGATGATCCCTTCGCGCTGCTCGCCATCCGACATATGCAGGATGGCTTTCCGCTTGAGAGGACTCTTGGTTATCTGTGCGTGCAGGTCAGTTGGCAGCAGAACAAGCAGCAGTGCGACAAGCAGTCCGAACCCGCTGCACGCGCTCTGCGTGGTGGGAAACAACCCTATTTTGGTCTTTCTCTTCATACTCTCCATTCCTCAAACAATGTTCATTCGTCGGCGTAGAATCCACTCCCACAACATCGCTGCCATCAGCAGGATGACATAGATCGGCAGCAGATCGAATAGTGCTCCCTTTTTCACCAAGGGCGTGTCATGGGGATCGGCACTGGTCAGCAGCAGCGCTTCCAGGCGGCGCATGAGCGCCTCGCGGTCACCCTCGCGGCTATACGCCCCACCACTGCGCGCCGCCAGGTTCTCAAGGAAAGGATGATCCACAGCAAGATCGGCGGCCTCGCTAACGTTCGAGCCGACGCGAATAATACGCGTGTAGTTATCCAGGGGCTCCCCGGCCAGGGTCGCTTCCACGGTGATCGTATAGTCTCCAGGCTCCGGGAAGAACACGCGGGTCTGAAAATCACTGCCCTCTTTGAGCACAATCGGCAGGCTCACGGTAGTCCCGGCATGCTCAACGGTTCCCGTGAGATGCACCGCACCCTCAGCATAGCGACCGACAACGCCGATCTCGGCGACGGCTTCCTCGCTGGAGCGGTAGCGCTTACGATCCCATTTCACGGTTAGGAAGCGGCCGCCTTCAATCTCGCCGGACAAGTAGCGAATGGTATCGCGCCAGAACTGATGACAGGCGCCGGCGATGTCGCCATCCATCCGCCCCCATCGCCAAATCGTATCGGTGGCCACGCCCAGTACCTGTCCCTTGCCATAGGGCTGCAGCGCCACAATGGGCACCACTTCGCTGCCGACCGAGGCGTTCATCAGGCTCAGGGCACCACTGCGGCGTTTCCCCACCTTGTTGATCGAATAAAACACCGGGCTTGCCACGCCCTTCAGAAGCGCCGCCGTCGCCGAAGACAATGGATGGTCCGTACCCTCCGGAGGCACCATAACCGGGAACAACCCGGCGCTGATCCCCTGCGCACCGCCGCTTGCCTTCCAGGGCAAGAGGGGAGCGATGGCGCTGCTATAATAGCCCCCCTTATCAAAGGACTTTGGGCCGCCGAGCAGGACCAGGTTGCCACCGCCCTCTACATAGTTCTTCAGCGCAGTGTGGGACGCGGAGGGAATAAGATTGGCAGGGAATGACCCGAGGATAATGATGGTATACAGGCCAGGACTTCCTCATCTCTTGGGAAGCCTCTGGCAAACACTTGGTCCCCCTCCTGGCGATTGCCATCAATACGGAACACATCGGCGTTCTTGCGGTACACTGTGGTTAGTTTTATCGTCTCGTCATCGGCAAACTGTCGCCTCAATAGGGCGAAATTCACATCAAACAAATTGCCGTAGAGAAGCACATTGATGCTCTTCTCGCGCACCTGCACGGCAAATTCTCGCGCATTATTCAACTCGGTTATTTCGCCTTTGATGCCCGGTACCGACAGACGGTATTGGTAAAGGCCCGGGATCGCCTCTCCAGGAAGATCGAAGTCCGCCAGCCCATTGTTTTTGCGTGGGTCAACCTTGACGGATGCCAGTCGCTGGTAAACACCGTCGATCTGTTTCTCGATCTGCACGTCGACCGATTCGGCTTCGGCGGCGAAGTCTCCCGAGGCAGCATGCACGACAATCTCTGCGGAAACCTTGAAGGGTGTCTTCAATTCAACCTCTTCCGGAATAACGGCATTGCCAATCTCGAGGTCATCCCAGCTTTTCGGATCCGTGCCGATGCCGATGATATAGATCGGCACATCAGGCAGGCGTTCGCTACGAATGGTTTCGTCACCCCCATCAGTCAACAGGACAACCGCCTTGCAGTCGGCCAGGTCCGGCCGCTGGGAAAGCGACACAATCGTGCGGCCCAGGTCCGTATTGCGGGTTGCCGTCGCCGGCGTGTCGTCTGGCGCCAGGACGTCGACATCAAAGCGATAGTTCTCGACGCTGGCCGTGCCACGCAACTCGCCGATGATATCATCGGCAATCTCCTTGGCGCGTTCAGCCCGTGATGCGGAGGCATTGTCGACCACATCCATCGACGTAGAGATGTCGCTGATGACAGCCACTTTCTGGGAGTCATCCGAGGGCCTTGAGTCCCGCCATGCCGGGTCCATTAAGGCGACCAGTATGAGCAGCGTGCAGACCAACTTCGGTGCCAGGAGCAGCAACGTTTTTCGTATGGTGTAGCGCGAGCGGTAGCGATACCACAGGAGGCATAGCCAGCCCATTACCGCTAAGATAATGATACTATTGGCCAGAGTGCCAAGATGCGGTTTCCATACAAGCATTACTCGTTCTCCCTGTCCATGGGCGTTGCGACCCAGGGTTCCTTGTTATCATCGTCAGTCGCACGCGCTCTCAATTTGGCCGGCGGCGAGCCCAGCAGCCCCTCAACGATTAAAAATACGAGGGCTATTAATAGCAAGGGAAGGAATAGCCCCGTCCCAGCAAGTGATTGCTGCAGCTCGTCGCGGAAGTCATCTTCGTTGGCAAGTGTCTGCAGTCCGTAGGAGATACCGTCCAAGGCGCCGACTTCGGATTCCTCGATGAACGCGCTGTGCCCTTCCTGCTCAGACGGCAGAACGGTCAGGCAGGTCTCTCGCCCATCGATGCTGACGATGTAAGCACCGCAACGCACCAGTTCGGGCGCCTGATCCCTGAGCCCGAACCAGTCTACCTGGTCGCCCAACAGGGTGGTGATCGACATCTCGTTCCCTTTCCCAGGCATCAAGCGCGGGGTCTGCCCCGCAACAATTGAGTGAGAGCTATTGCCCAAGTTGGCAACAGCGCCCAGGGCCATCGGTTGCACCATAACCAGAAAGGTCTTTTTCCGTGGTAGCGAGCTCCAGGCCCCTGAGCGACCGAAGGCTATGCCGCTCACCACAACTTGGCCGTCGCCGTGTTTGCGTATCGCCAACACCGTCTGCGCCTCACCAGTCTCGAGCAGCGGCACATAACCGGCCTCTTCCTGGAATGACAGTGGGTAATGCTTCTTGGCAAACGCGGAGCCAATACGCACCTGCCCATCAAGGCCGCGGAGCTCGGACCAGAAGGGCGACTTGCGGTCGGCAACTTGCAGAGGCAGACTCACAGGGGTACGTGTCAAGGGCTCTTGTTTGGCCCCGAGCCAAGCCGGGGCTTTCCCGACTGATTCGCCAGCATTTACGGCTGGCAACAGCAGCAGGTTTCCGCCTTGTTGCGTGTATTGATCCAGCAAGGCACTTGTTGGTGCATCCAGGGCCGACGCGGTCGCCCAAGTCAGGACGACCATCATGGGTGTCTTCTGCTTGATCCGAGCGGACAAGTCAGCCGGCGACAGGAACGCGGGCACCAAGGATGTATGTCGACCATCGCCACCGGGCGACAAGGCGAGCGGCAACAGCCCAAAGGTGCCTGAGGCCTTGTCGAGGAAGTAGATGTCGCCTTTCTGCTCGCAAATGTAGGGGACAAAAACCCGGTTATCGCCATCAAAACCATCCCCTTCAAACCATACGCGGATCCAGTGACGGCCCGGCGCCTTTGGCTGGACAGGCAGCTTGAGCAACTGCTGACTACCCGCGCCGACATCAACAGTGACAGTCTCAGCCACGCTGTGCTCAGAGTCTGTGCGGTTAACACGAACCTGCAAGTCCTGCTCACCGTCGTTGCGCAGGAGAACTTCCAGGAAATACGGTTGATTGGGGAGGATTCTGCGCATAGACAGCTCGGCCCGCACCAGGCAGATATTCGGCAGGTCCGGTTTATCGCTCGGGATGCGATGGAGAAAAATTTTGTCAGCCGCTCCGACATCGTCGCCCGCCAGCGCGGTATCTTTCCATTCCGACTCCTGTAAGTCTGTAAAGACATGGAGCGAGCCGCCGCCACCCGAAGATGCATTCCTTAGCAAGGCCATGCCACGCAGCAGCGCCTTGCCTGGATCACCCGTCGCCTCGGTCGCACGAATCGACTCGAGAAAACTCAGCAGCCCTCCCTTGTCCGAGGTCATCCCGCCTAAGCCGGCGGCCGACGAATCAGAGACCAGCAGAACCACCGTGGCCTGGCCGCGCTCATCCATATTTTTCAGCAATGCTCGTGCCCCCTCCAGCGCCACAGTCAGTTTGCTGCGGTCACTACCCTCGGCGCGACCCTGCATGGAACTGGAGTTGTCAATAACCACCACGACTGCCTGCGTGCCGCCCAAGCCCAACATGTTTCCCATGCCTGGAAACGCCAGACGCGCCAGAGCGAGCAGGAGGAACAAGAGCAGCAGCGTCCGGGCCACTAGCAGAAGCGGTTCGCGAAACTTGCGATGAAAAGACAAGCGCGGTTTCATGCTGTCGAAAAACAGATCTGTGGAGAACATCACCGTCTTGCGCTGACGGCGCATCAACAGATGAAACGCCACGGGTGCCGCAACCAGCGGCAGCAGAAACAGAAACATTGAAGTACCTACCGTCATCAGCTTGTCGCCCTTTTCAGTAGTGCGTCATGCAAATCAGTAGAGGTATCGACCAGTATGTAATTGGCCCCCTCATTGACGCAGCCGATGCGGACCTCGTCCAGATACTCGCGAATTCGCTGCAGGTACAGATCGCGAAAGTCGGTGAGGTCGATGTTCATTTTTCGGCCAGATTCTAGGAACTCCACCTCTATCAAGCCTTCCTGAGGCAGGCGGATTTCCGCAGGGTCGAGCACGTGAAACACGGTCACGTCGTGGCCCGCGTAGGAGAGACTTCCAATGCCCTTGAGCGTTTCGCGCGGGTCCTGCAACAGATCGGAAATGACGACCACCATCGACCGCCCCTTGAAAAACTCGGTCGCCTTGGCCAGCGCCTGCTGAATATTGCTCTCGCCCTTTGGCACGATCTCTTCGAGCCCCTCAAGCATCGGCCGCAGACCGCCCAGCGTTGCAGCCGGTTCGTAGATGTCGCGTAGATCATCATCAAAGGTGACCAGGCTGGTGGAATCACCCTGATTAACCATCACATACATCAGCGCCGCAGCCAAGTGGCTGCCGTAGTCTATCTTGGACATCGCCCCCATATCCTTGAAGGACATGCTTTCGGATACGTCCAAGAGGATGTTGGCCCGGATATTGACTTCGTCGTGGAAACGGCGAATGACGTACTTATCGGTGCGGGCGTAGACGTTCCAGTCGATCCGCTCGATCGGATCACCCTGCATATATTCCCGATACTCAGCAAACTCCACCGACGATCCGAAGGTCGACGATCGGTGTTGCCCCTGCAAGCCACTGTCCATGCGCTTGCTAACGCCAAGGCGTAGATTTCGCAGATGGTCCGCCGTCTGCGACGGTAGATATTTATAAGAATTGAAAGTCTTCGCCATATTAGCTCACCTTCGCTTTGCGGCCCAAGAGCGTGCCGAAAAAACTGCGTTTTGGCTGCTCGCCATAGGTCACGGGCACCGACTCAAGGAGCCAGTCGGCGATCGTGTCTGTATCATAGCCCTCGCTGACGGCGGTAAAGTTCAGACCAAATCGATGCCGAAAAACAGGATGCACGAACTTGCGAACGTCGCGTACGGACACATTGAACCGTCCACTCAGCAAGACATGTGCTTTCGCCGCCAACAGTAAGGACTGCCCGGCTCGCGGGCCGGAGCCCCATTGCACCCATTTCGGAATAAAGTCAGGGGCGATAGGGTCGCTTGGCCGCGTTGATCGCGCCAGGCGAGCCGCATAGTTCGCTACATGGCGGCTCACCGGCACACGCCGCACTAGTTTCTGAAACTGCATGATTTGCTCACCGCTAATCATGGCGCCGAGAGTGGGCATGGAATCCAAGGTGGTCCGGAGGAGGATATCCTCCTCCTCTGCCAGTGTCGGATAGTCCACATTTATCATGAACAGAAAGCGATCCAGTTGCGCTTCCGGCAGGGCGTAGGTTCCTTCTTGCTCCAAGGGATTCTGCGTCGCCAAAACCACAAATGGCGCCGGCAGCGGGCGGGTCACGCCGCCAACCGTAACGCGGCGCTCCTGCATGCCTTCCAGCAACGCGGCCTGTGTCTTCGGCGGCGTCCGATTAATCTCGTCGGCAAGCAGCATGTTCGTGAAAATGGGGCCGCTTCTAAAGGTAAATGAGCGCTGTCTCTGATCGCCCTCCGCGAGCACCATCGTTCCGGTAATATCCGTCGGCATCAAATCCGGTGTAAACTGGATGCGCTTATAATCCAGGGACAGGGTCTTGGCCAGGCTGCTGACGATCAGCGTCTTGGCAAGCCCCGGGACACCGGTCATCAGACAATGGCCCCCGGCGAACAGAGAGACCATGATCAGGTCGAGCACCTCCTCCTGCCCCACAATCACCCTGACCAACCTCTTCGCGCAGACGTTTGCGTGTTGCGGCAAGATCCGCCACCAGTTCCAAGGTCCGCTCGCTCAAGCCCTCCTCGAAGTCGCTGCTGTCCGCCTCTGGCGCCGGTGAGAGGTCCAGAGGGAATGTCACTTTCTTATCCACAGTCACTGGCGAAGGCATGGGAATGGGGACTGGGATCGGTGCGGGCGCGGGAGTGAACGTTGGGAAGATGGACTCGACCGTGGCCCAGTCTGGCATTTGCTCGTTCCAGATTAAGTCGGTGGGCAAGACTTGCTGGTCGGCGAGCATGGAGCGTAGGGTCGCCTCGTCGTAAGGCCCCCGTTGTTGGCCATCGCGGTTGAGAAAATACTCCATCTGTCAATATTCAGGTTCCACAGATTAGTGCTCCATTGCATACATAATAATATTGCAGCCAAGCTGTTTCGCCGACTTTGACTGATACCCACGGCACAAGGGATAGCGGACCTCATTCCAGCCGCCCTCGATATCGAAGGGGCTATATAGCACCGCCGTTCTACCGCCCACCTTGGCGCCAAACAGAACAGGGAGCCCGTTCAACTCCTTGCCCTTGTCCTTCATCAACGTGGGGGTGTATTTGACACGGGAAATGGTGTGCAAACTGCGGAATATCTCGTGCTTTTGCGGTAGCAGCGCCAGGCGGTTATGTGGGAATGCACGAGCCAATTCACGAACCGCAGCTTGGTGAAAGGTGGCCAGTCCAAGCGCATTATTGACCACCAGGGTGCCGCCGCGGTTGACGTGTTTTTGCAAGGCCTCGATCTGCTTGGCGGTCAGCACAAAATCATCCAGCCCGGTAAAAAACAGAGAATGGATAGGCGGCGATGTCGTCGCGCTCAAGATCGATTGACACACGCTTGAGGTTGACCGGAATAGCTGAATCCTTCTCCAGGCGCAACAACAACTGACGCGCCGCACCCGGATGCGCATTCCAGGCCCCCTCGTGCTTAACCTGGGCAAAGACGAATTCGGATGTGGGAGCATTATTATCAGCCTTTCCGAACAACTCAGCCTTGCCCTCCGATTCACCCACGCGACCGTAGCCGATGACGTACGGAGCCAGATTTTCGCCGATCAGCCGGGCAGTCTCCTTGCTATACGCCTTGGGTTTAAGCCCTTTCGCTTCCAGCTTTGCAAAGACATCCATCTCGCCGGCCAGACCGCAGCCCAGACCGTACTTCGACACCAACACGCCAATACGACTGCCGATGTAAAGGCCTTCCATGAATGGCTTACCACCCTCTTTCTCGCCGCCGCAGCGATAGCTTGCCGTATCAATATCAACCACCATATGAAAGAGCGGATGATCCGGCGGTAGCTTTCTAAAACGTGACTCAGGGAACATATCATCAAACAGCTTCTTCGCCGACTCATAGAACCACGGCGAACCGTACACCGAATCACAGACAATCATCCCACCATCCAGAACGTATTTGCGCAGCCGATTGATGGCTTCCGGCGAAAAATTCAGCTCACGAACACCGCCCAACAAAATGGAGGGCATCAGGGCCGGATCAAAACTGAAATCCTGTATGGCCGTCTGGGTCGGCATATACTTAAAACCTTTGCTGCGTGCCTTTTTGTGAAACTCCAGCATATCATTGGGCGCGAGATTCCAATCCTGAGTCAACTCGTCTCCGATAATCGCAGCCTTGCCCCACTTCACTTTCGCCAAAAGGAAATCAGGCGACGGCGGCTTCATTCGGTCTGTCTGCGGGATCGGACTACCGGGCACACTAGGAATGATATCTCGTTTCTCGCCGCCCTTGATACCCTGCTGCAGCTGTTCTTTTCTGTCCTTAGCAGATTTGACAAACCAGTCATTAGAAGAGCCCTGCCCGGACGCCAACATAGCGGTCATCAAAATAAGAAATAACGGAATCAAGCGAATCATGTCCCAATTCCTTTGTTGTGATAGTTGTTCATCGCTAAAATCACTCCCGATGATGACATATCTGGACAGGTAAATTTCATTTTTTTGTGATTCCGTGTCGATTCCGGAACTTGAGTGGCGGTGCGGGTCGGCCACAAGTCGTATCTCGGAATTCAGTGCCGCCGGACTGCGCTAATCGGAGTCATTGCCGTTGAAATCGCCGTTGCGGATTTGGCCACCAATGAGAATCACGGGGCTCGGTGCTTGGGAGCGTCGGGAAAGGCCGTGCCCTGCAATTGGAAGTCAGTCAGGCTCCACGTTCCTGGCTCGCGGAAGTGGGTCACCTGCAACTGAAAGTTGTCTAAATACGCAATCCCGTCGAGCTCCCCGCCGCCATTTTCCGTGTCAATCATGACGAAGAGTCTCTTCCCCGACTGCTTCGCCGTGACAGTCGCACGCCCCGAGCTGGTTTGATAAGCGCCACCAAGGGCCGTCGGGCCGGATAATATCGTCGCGAAAATGCGGGGACTGCCGCTGATCAAGTCATCGTCGGTCGTGAACAACTTGACGGCGACCCTGTCTTCGCCCCCCCACCACATGCCACCTAGCCAAACGTACTCGACCTCGAATGTGTCGCCGCCAGCTATGATGTAGCCGGTATCCTGTGCCGGTATTCTTGCGCCCCCCTCCGATAACAAGAGATTGCGTGTGCCGTCAAAGTAATGGTTTTCCTGGGTGACAATCGAGTCGGGGTTGTTGTCGATGCTGGAGATATCCTCCCAGAACGGGGTTTGTGCCCAGCTCCGGTCAGGCGAGACGAGCCAAGGTCGCATGTTACTGTCGCGGCTCACGACGACGCGATGGCCTGCAGGCACGCCAACCGTCTTGCCGTCACTCTGGCGACGAACTTGCACCTTTCCTTCGCGCACATAAAGCTTCGTCGATTCGGGCCCTGCCTCAACATCAAACTGCGTTCCGACTACCGTCAGTTCGGCCACTGGTGTCTGGATCACCAGCGGTTTACCGGCGGGTTGAGGCACCACAGTGGCTGAGAATCGGCCTTCCTTCAGATGTAGGACCTTCTGCCCCTGATCAGAAAAGGTAAGGTTCGACTCGCCGAAAATCATGGCGGTCGAGCCGATCATGAAACTTCAGCTCGAACCATGAGTCTGCTGCCGTCCCTTCGATGGTCCCGCCGGACAACTCGCCGTCCTCACCCAACACATTCGCCCACGCTGTCGGCACTTGCGATGTGCCGGAAGCCTGGACAAGTTCGCCACCGTCACCGATCCAGGTCAATGCGCCATTCAGGCCTGTCACGTGTGCGATCTTACGGTTGGGGTTGGTCTGCTGGATCCACAGGACTGCCGTCAACGCAATGATGATTCCCGCAGCGATCGCCAGTAGCGCTCTGGCGTAGGGCGTCGTCGCCCGTTTCGGGATCGAAACACTTGATCCACTGGCTTGCGAAATCGCCCCAACACCCTCGGTATCGGCCACTTCACGAATGACCGCATCGAGCTGGGCGAAGGTATTAAAAGTCGCTCTCGCCTCGGCAGATTCACGTAATTCTTGCTGCAGCGATTCAGACTCTGCTTCGCTGATACGCCCATCGAGCCAAGCTGCGATCAGGTTCTCAAGATCCGAGTTGGTCATCGTGCCCCCTCCGTTGTAATTTCCTTTAAGACGCAGTCGAGCACGACGGAGCGTAAACGCTGTATTACCTTGTAAAAGGCCTGCTCACTTTTCCCCGATTCCTCCGCTGCTTTTCGCATGACCACACCGTGTGTGTGGACATGCAGCAGCAGATCCCGTTTCGGAGACCCCAATTTTTCAAGGCAGATCTCCAAGTGTTGCCGACGAATCTGCTGAAGCTCCTCTCCACTGGCTTCTTCTGCCAGCAGATCCCAAACCTCGTCGACAAAGACCAACCGGCTTCGAGCCACTCGACGTCGATATTTCAAGGCCTCAAACCGAGCGATCGTGAGCAACCACCCCCCAAACGAAGTGCCCTCTTCAAAATCATCGAACTTCCGCCACGCAACCAAGCTCGCCTCCTGAGTGACCTCTTCGACCTCATACCACGTCGGCAACAATCCGCGCAGAAACGAGCGAACCCGCGGCTCGTGTTCCACCAGGAGTCGCACAAAAGCTTCGTAACGCTCGTCGTCGTCCGAAGCGGATCGTTTTCCTGCAGATTGATCCATTATACCCTTAACTACCGCCGGCAGGCGATCTGGACAGAAAATTTTCAGAATACCCCGAACCCATTGGTACCATGTCTGGGCGATTCACTCTCCCGCCCCATCTTGCACCCCACCAAACACAAAGCCAATAAAGCAATCAGTGTGGGTTTCATCTGCCGCCACCCTACTAAAGCCAACCACCGATGCAATCCGCAACCACCCAAAAAATTCTCACAGCCCCATAAGAATACAACAGCCCCCGTCCGAAGGGGGTGATGGGGTCGCTTTCTCAGCCCGACCCAGCTACGAAAAAAGCATGCTTATGCCGCCTTCAACTCAATGACCGTCTTCCCCTCTTTCTGCTGCCGCTCCAGTTCTGCCCGACTCGGCAGTGCGGCCATCACGTTGATGTCAATTAACGGCTTCTGCACCTTTTCACTCTCAATCTGGTGATTGGCCCGCATCTGCTTATCCCACGTAGACCACGCCTCAATGGCCGTCTTGAGCTGCCGCACATCTTGCGCCTCCAACGCTGCCAACGCTTGCTGCAACAGCACATGCAGCTGCTCGCCCACTTGCAACGACCGGCCCACATGCTCCTCAGCCGTTAACGCCTTGAGCTGGGCCAGTTCAGCCGACTTCGCCGCCACCCGCTCCACCAGTGCCTCGGTGACAGCACTCTCTTGCTGCGCCTGCAACTCGCGCCGCTGGGGATACCATCGCTCTTGGCTGCTGAGGCCGCTTACGTAGCGGTAGCTGCACCCGTGACGCTTGGCGAGGTCACGCAAGGTGATGTCGCTGTTGAGGAAGTCCCGCCGCATACGCGGCACGTCGAATCGTTTTCTTGCTGCCATACCAACAGTGAGTGTAGCCCCACCCTGCCAAAATGTAAATATCCGCGCATACTTTACGCATACTTTTTCGTTCCATTTTGTTCCTCTGAGCAACTTCAAACCCAAAAATGAATATACCCTTGAAAGGGCACCCTTAAGACTGCTATACAGACGCCGAGAGACATGAAAAGAACACAGGGGAACACCCGCGCTACCGATTCGAATCCTGTTCCTCCCACCATTTTTCTTTTGCTCTCTGATTGCCGCTCAAAGGGGCAGTTTGAGGAGCCGCAATTTTATGTCCAATAACGAACAGGAAAAAAAAGCGCCACCCGATCCTTTGGTCGTGGCGGTGGCGGAGCATGATGGGAATTTGGGGATGGGCGTGCGGGCGATTTCGCGGCGAATTGATACGAATGAAGACGGCGAGACGAAGTTGTTGTTTGTCCATTACAATGTGCGCGTGGGTGATGAGGGGTTTGAATTGCTGGGGCAGTTGGAGCATTTGGAGGTGCTCGATGCCACGGATTGCGCGCTCACCAACAAGGGCCTCAAATCGATTGGCGAACTCCCGCGACTGCGCGAGTTGATTCTCGATATCACCGAGGTGGGCGATGACGGCCTGGCGCATCTCTCGAAAATGGAATGTCTCAACCGCCTGTCGCTCTCGGCCACGCGCGTGACGGATATCGGCCTGCAGCATCTCAGCGATATGCACAGCCTGCAGTCACTCAACCTTTCCAATACAAGCGTAACCCATCGCGGACTGCGGCATTTGAAGAATCTCTACAACCTCACGCACCTCGACCTCGCCGAAAACAACATCCGCGACGACGGCGTGGAGCATCTCGCCAAACTGGTGAACCTCGAAACCCTCACGCTCAATTATAACCACATCTCCGATGAAGGCGGCAAATGGCTCAAGGGCTACGACTTCCTGAAGTATCTAAATATAAAAGGCAATTTCATGACCGACCGAATGGTCGCCGAACTCATCGAGTCCATGCCGCATGCGACGATCAATCGCTAAAGGGGTTGCCTCACTTTTCTTTTCAATTACGGATTGGAGCTTCGTTGGGCCTTGGGGATTTGGTCATTGAGATTTCCCGACCCTTCACTCACTCACACCCGCCGCGTCGGCCTCTTTTGGCCCGCGTTTCATGTAGACCATCACGAGACTGATGTCCGAGGGCGATACGCCGGAAATACGAGAGGCTTGACCGAGCGTGGCGGGTTGATGATCGATGAGCTTTTGCCGCGCCTCATTGCGCAGGCCCACGATTCCGGCGTAGTCCAGCCAAGCCGGGATCTGCTTGTCCTCCATCGTGCGGAAGCGAGCCACTTCGGCTTCCTGCCGTTCCACGTAGCCGGCATATTTCACCGTGATCTCCACTTGCTGCCGCACCTCTTCCGGTAGCGTTTCATCGCGCTGCGGGAGGTTTTCATAATTCACCTCATTCCGCCGCAACACCTGCGCCAATGAAGTCGACCCCTCAAAAGTCTTCTCCAGCCGCTCAATCTCATTTTCAACCGCAACTTTTTTTCTGCAAAAAACATCAAAACAACGGCCAGAAAGCACTCCTTTATCGTTACCGATTGCAGAAAGTCGCAAATCAGCGTTGTCTTGGCGCAACAGCAACCGGTACTCGGCGCGGCTGGTAAACATCCGATATGGCTCCTGCGTGCCTTTGGTGATGAGGTCGTCAATGAGCACGCCAATGTACGCTTGATCGCGCCGCAGCACCAATGGTTCCTTTGCCTGAACGCGAAGCGCGGCATTGATCCCGGCCATTAGCCCTTGGGCGCCGGCTTCTTCGTAGCCGGAAGTGCCATTGATTTGACCGGCCAAAAACAGGTTGCGGCACGGCTTGCATTCAAGGGAAGGGTGGAGCTGGCGCGGCGATGCGAAATCGTATTCCACCGCATAAGCCGGCCGAAGGATTTCGGCATTCTCGCAACCCTTGATCGTGCGCACCATTTCGATCTGCACCTCAAAGGGCAAACAAGTCGAAAACCCGTTCACATAAATTTCATCCGTGGCGATGCCTTCCGGTTCCAGAAAAATTTGATGGGTCTCTTTGTCCTCAAACCGCACAATTTTGTCCTCAATCGAAGGACAATAACGCGGCCCCACGCCTTCGATCACGCCCGAATACATCGGTGATTTATGCAGGTTTTCCCTGATAATTGTGGCTGTTTTGCTCGATGTCCACGTAATCCAGCATTTTAACTGGCCGTCGATTTGGTCTAAAATGGACCCCTTCGGATAGGGATTGCCAGATTGTTCCACGTGGAACTCTTCGTCCTGTTCAGCATCTTTCCAAAAGGAAAAATACGGCACCGGCTCATCACCGGGCTGTTCCTCGAGTTGGGAAAAATCAATCGAACGCTTGAGCAATCGCGGCGGCGTCCCAGTCTTCAACCGACCCAGTTCCAAGCCCACTTCCTGCAGCGAACCAGATAATCCCGTTTCGGCCGCTTCGCCGGAGCGGCCGCCTTTTTGCTTCGCGTCTCCCACGTGCATCAGCCCGCGCAAAAATGTGCCCGTGGTGATGACGGTTGTCTTGGCAAAATAATGCACCCCCATCGCCGTCTCCACGCCGAGCACTTCGCGATCTTTATGGATCAGCTTGGAAACTTGCCCTTGCTGAATTGTCAGGTTGGGCTCGCGTTCGCACACCCATTTCATCCGGAATTGATAAGCTTTTTTGTCACATTGCGCCCGCGGCCCCCACACGGCTGGGCCTTTTTTCTTATTAAGCATCCGAAACTGCAGCCCCGTCATATCGGTGCACTTGCCCATTTCACCGCCAAGCGCGTCAATTTCCCTCGCTAAATGCCCCTTTGCCAAACCGCCAATCGCAGGATTGCAGCTCATTTGGCCAATGGTATCCACATTAGTAGTTAGCATCAGCACCTCACAACCCATCCGCGCCGCCGCCAGCGCGGCCTCCACGCCTGCGTGGCCGGCGCCTACGACGATAACGTCAAAATCTTTAGGATAGCGAAAACTCATTTTCTTCAGAACGTGGCAAACCGTACAGAGCATCAAACTGCCCTTCCCCGCCAATTTTATCCATCCGACCATTCGCAGCCAAATGCTCGCAAATTTTATAAACCGTTTCCGTGTCGTCGACCGATAGCGTTTCAATTGCCAAATCCTCCACGGACATCGGACTCCCGTCGCGCCGCATCAAGCACTCAAAAACGGCCAATTGCACCTCAATCACTCGTTCTGCTGCCTTTTTACCAGCCTCAACGCCTGGCTGATGATACGCATTCACGTTAATCAACGACGCATAAAACCCAACAGCACGCTCATAAAGCGCGATCAAAACACCAATCGAAAACGGCGAAACATCTGGAATCGTCAACGTGATCGACTCACGCCCACTCTCATAAAGCGCCTTACGCGTGCCCTGGAAAAACCCGCTGAGATAATCGCCCGAAGTAATCATCTCTTGTTCCACGTGGAACAATTCACCTTTCCGCTCTTCCAGCACCTCGATAAATGTAGCAAAAAAATTGGGCACCCCATCGCGCAACTGCTGAATGTACGCGTGCTGATCAGTTGATCCCTTGTTGCCATAAACCGCAATCCCCTGATTCACCACCACTCCATCAAGGTCTTTTTCCTTGCCCAACGACTCCATTATTAATTGCTGAAGGTAACGTGAAAGTAACTCCAATCTATCTTTATACGGCAATATAACCATATCTTTTTCACCTTTACCGTTACAGCAATGATACAATGCTAGCGCTAAGCGAGCGGCTGGATTGGTGTTCACGTCTGGTTGGCGGGTCAATTCATCACAAGCCGCGGCTCCGGCCAAGAGTTGGTCAATGTCAATTCCTTGAAGCGCGGCGGGCAGTAAGCCAACCGTGGCAGTTTCGCTGGAACGACCGCCCACCCAATCCCACATCGGGAAACGTTTCAGCCATCCATCGGCTTCCGCGATTTTGTCCAGCTTGCTGCCTTCGCCGGTCACCGCGCAGGCGTGTTTGGCAAAATCCAATCCTTTGCGACCGAAAGCCGCTTTTGCCTCCAGCATTCCGTTGCGGGTTTCCTTCGTTCCGCCGGATTTTGAAATGACGATTACAAGCGTTTTTGACATGTTTTCCCCTATTTCTTCGATATCTTTATCGATACCGTTTGGGTCTGTGTTGTCAAAAAACCATAATCGCATTCGGTCCAAGCTGGGTTGGCCGAGGGCGTGGGAGACGAATTGCGGGCCGAGCGCGGAGCCGCCGATGCCTATTAAGAGGAGGTTTTCAAATGGGCCATCGGGGCCTGCAATTTTGCCCTCGTGCACATCGGCGGCGAAAGTTTTGATGTCGTCCAGTGCGGATTCGATTTGGCCTGTGATTTCTTCGGTGGGCGCAAGCGATGCGTTCCGCAACCAATAGTGGCCGACCATTCGGTTTTCGTCCGGATTGGCAATCGCGCCGTTTTCGAGCTCGGTCATCGCCGTAAAGGCCCGATCAATCGCGGGCTGCATCGTCTCGAAAAAATCATCGGCGAAGTCCACGCGACTGAGGTCAAGCGAGAGGCCGATCTCGGGATGAAAAGTAGCGCGCTCCTTATAGCGCGCCCAAAGTTTTAATGAATCAGTTTCCACGGGGTGGTGCAGTATAACGCGCAACCGGCAGAACATTCAACCTCTGCCGCATCGCATATCGTGACTCGCAGTCGGCACCGTTTTTTGGTAAACACGTTCCTGCGAAGGACATCTTTGAAAGAGAGCGAATGAGCAAAAACAAAGTTTTAATTTTCGACACCACGCTGCGCGATGGCGAGCAATGCCCAGGGGCCTCGATGAACCTGCGCGAAAAGCTCGCGGTGGCACGGCAGCTGAGCCGGTTGAAGGTGGATGTCATTGAGGCGGGCTTTCCCGTGATTAGCGAAGGCGACTTCACCGCCGTGCAAACCATTTCCAAGCAAATCAAGAACGCACAAATCGCCGGCCTCGCGCGTTGCGTGAACAAGGACATTGACGCCGCCGGTGCGGCGTTGAAACCCGCCGGCAAGCGCGGACGCATTCACGTTTTTTTGGCGACCTCAAAAATCCATCGCGAACATAAACTCGGCAAAGCGCAGGATCAAATTTTGAAACTAGCGGTGGACGGCGTGAAGCGCGCATGTAAATATGTAAAAGACGTAGAATTTTCTCCGGAAGATGGCTCGCGCACTGAGCCGGATTTTTTGGTGGAGATTTGTCGCGCCGTGGTGAAGGCCGGGGCGACGACGGTCAATATTCCAGACACCGTCGGCTGGGCGGTGCCCGAACAATACGGCGCGCTCATTGCACACTTGCATGACAACGTTTCGGAATTTCAAACCGGCGAAGCGATCATCAGCGTGCATTGCCATAATGACCTCGGGCTTGCGGTGGCCAATTCGTTGGCGGCGGTGAAGGCCGGCGCGCGGCAGGTGGAGTGCACGGTGAACGGCATCGGCGAACGCGCGGGCAACGCCGCGTTGGAAGAAATCGTGATGGCACTCCAAACGCGCAAGGATGTGTTCCGCGGTTTTTCGTGCGGAATCAATTCCAAAGAGATTGTGAAAGCTTCAAAACTGGTTGCGCGGATGAGTGGTTTGCCGGTGCAACGTAGTAAGGCGATTGTGGGCGAGAATGCGTTTGCCCATTCGAGCGGCATTCATCAGGATGGCATTTTGAAGAAGCGAGAGACGTACGAAATTATGGATCCGCGCGCGGTGGGGTGGGGCAAAACCGAGCTGCCGCTCACCAAGCACAGCGGCCGCGCGGCGGTGGCGGCGCGTTTGAAGCATTTGGGTTTTAAGCTGTCTACTTCAGACGTTGCCGCTTTGTTTGATCATTTCAAAGAGATCGGCGACAAGAAAAAATTTGTGTACGACGAGGACTTAACCGCGCTGGTGGAGGACATCCTCACGATGGTGCCGGAGACGTGGACGCTCGATTATTTGAACGTCTCCACCGGCAACCAAACCGTGCCCACGGCCACGGTGCGCTTGCTGAAAACCAACGGAAAAAATCGCGAGTCCGAACAAGACGCCGGCATCGGCGATGGGCCGGTGGACGCCGCGCTCAAGGCGATTGACCGTATCACGCACACGAAGGGCAAGTTGATGGATTACGCGCTGCGCTCGGTGTCGCAAGGCAAGGACGCGATGGGCGAGGTATCGGTGAAGGTGGATTTCGGCGATCGCAAACTGGTAGCCGGCCGCGGCGCCAGCACGGACATCATCGAGGCCAGCGCGCGCGCTTATTTGAATGCGGTGAATCGTCATTTGGACACCGGCGGTGTACAAACTAAAAAAACAAAACGCGGCAAACCGTGAGGGCATGAAATCGACTTTGATCCTCTTTGCCTTGCTCGTCGGCTGGACACTTCCGGCAGCTGATCGAGCGGGCGGCAAGTTGACTGTTAAACGGGAAATTCAGTTTTACGACATCCGTGGCCGCACACTCAATGACCTGCGCAAAGCAATGGCCACGCAGGGGCCGCTGAATTCAGACGGCAAGACACGGTTTGATGGTCGCACGGACTGGACCTTGCAGTGGACGTACAAATGGGACGGCAAACCCGCAAAGCAGGCGGGGCTTTATCGGCTCAGTGAATGGACGGTGGACGTGAAGTCCACGATCATTTTTCCGCGCTGGGTTGAGCTCGATGAGGCAAACCCGTTGGAGCAACGCCGTTGGAAGATTTATTTGGCGCGACTCAAGCTGCACGAAAACGGCCACGCCAAACTGGCCGAGCTCGCGGGCGATGCGGCGAACAAAGCCTTCGCGAATATCAAGGTGTATCCCTCAAGCGCAAAACTCAAGGAAGCCGTGCGACTCAAGGCGCAGGAAATCCTGAAACTCCATCGCGCGATGGACCAGGAGTACGACCAAAAAACCGATCACGGAAAAAAACAAGGCGCGCGATTTCCCTAGCTCAAGCTTGACGCGCTGTCGGACACCGCTACCGTTCGCGCATGAAAGCCACATTTTTTGTTTGCTGGGCCGGCTTGATGCTGGCGGGTTCCACCTTTGCCGAGTCTCAATGGTGGAAGGGCAACCTCCACACACACACGCTGTGGAGCGATGGCGATGATTACCCCGAGCAAATCGCCAAGTGGTACAAGGATCACGGGTATCATTTTCTCACGCTCACCGACCATAACACATTGCAAACCGGCGAGCGGTGGATCGATGTGATGAAAAGCAAGGGCGGCCCGCCGGCATTGACTAAGTACCAAGCCGCCTGGGGAAAATGGGTGCAAACCCGCGAACGCAATGGCCGGCTCGAGGCGCGCTTGAAAACACTACCGGAATTTCGTGGCCGACTGGAAGTGCCCGGAAAATTCCTAATGATTCAAGGCGAAGAAATCACGGATCGTTGGAAAACCGCGCCGGTGCATATGAACGCCACCAACCTCAAAACGCTCATCAAACCCAGCGGCGGCAATAGCGTGTATGAAGTAATGCAGCGCAATATGAACGCGCTGCTCGCCCAGCGCAAAGCCACCGGCCAGCCGATGATCCTGCATCTCAATCATCCTAACTTCGGCTGGGGCGTCACCGCCGAGGAAATCATGCGCGTGAAGGGTCAACGATTTTTTGAAGTGTACAACGGCCACCCCTCCGTGCGCGACCGCGGCGACAAACTGCACGCCAGCACCGAGCGTATGTGGGATATCATCCTCACCCGCCGCTTCGCGGAACTCAACCTCGGCATTTTGTACGGCCTTGCCACGGATGATGCGCACAACTACCACGGCATCAACCCCAACCGCAGCAACGCCGGCCGCGGCTGGGTGATGGTGCGCGCGGAAAAGTTGGAGCCCAACGCGTTGGTGGCCGCTTTGGAAGCTGGCGATTTTTACTCGAGTACGGGAGTCACGTTGAAGGAAGTAAAACGCTCGCCGGAAATGTTGTCGCTCACCATCGCCGCCGAGCCGGGCGTGGAATACACCACGCAATTTATCGGCACGCGCAAGGGTTATGATAAAGCGCACAAACCGTACGCGCTGGCCAGTGGCGCTAAGTTGCGCGTCACGCATCAATACAGCGACGACATCGGCACTGTGTTTGCTACGGTGAAAGGTAATCGCGCGGAGTATCGTTTGAAGGGCGACGAAATTTATGTGCGCGCCAAGGTCACCGCATCCAAACGCGTGCGCAATCCGCGCGGCTATCCGGAGTTTCAATCCGCCTGGGTGCAGCCCGTGCGACCGCGCGGGCGTTGAATATTTCAGCCAAAAAAAAGCCGGACCAGGTGGCCTGAAGAGAGCCTTCCTGGTCCGGTGAACTCAGAAACAGTACAAAGTAGGCTACTGTAGGATTTTGGATTCCAACTGTACTGGGAAGGAATCGAAATTATTGTGTGAGTTCGTTTTTTTTTTGCGCCGCCCCTTGGCAGCAGCGCTGGAGGGAAAAGACCACATATTCACGAAAATGTCAAGCTCCATGAACAAGAAAACCACAACCGGTTGCGTGGTCAAATTCACACAGCACAAAATCCTGTGGGTTTGCTAGTCACCCAGTAGTTTGCGAAGCGTGTCTTTGGCGGCTTCTTCTCGACTGATTTCGCCTTTGGAGGGGTCGATTTTTTTGAAATTGCGCCGGGCAAAATCAAAGTACTCGCAATAGTTGGCGCGGTCTTTTTCATCCACCGGCTCGGCGCGGCGTTCGCGGCATTGATGCGCCACGGCGACGTCGAAGTGAACGCAATTGCGGCAGCACCGCAAATCCGTGTTGCACGCCTCGCACACATCGCGCCGGCCGGGCGCGTTGGACAGCACCCAGTCTTTCCCGCACTTGAAACAATGCCGCGTCATCGGTTGAGAGTAATCGCGTGAGTAACTCTGGACAAGTTTTCCGTGCACGCGCTGGCGTTGCATTTAAATTCGGTGCGTGATGGCTTACCACCAACTGCTCAATGCCACAGTAAATTATCTGGAAGGCGAGCGGGCGCACGGACGGCGGCATGTGAATGTGGATCCGGCAAAATTGTCGGTGCTGTTCCGGCCATTGCCGCCTATGCCCGTGAACCCGATTGCCCCCGCGGAATGCCAATCCATGCCCGAGCTGCGCGCGCAAGCGTTGGCGTGCACGCGGTGCGAGCACTTGGTGGCTTCGCGAAAGCAAGTGGTGTTTGGCGTGGGCAATGAGGCGGCGGATATTTTGTTTGTGGGCGAAGCGCCGGGCGCGGATGAGGATGCACGGGGAGAACCGTTCGTCGACGCGGCGGGCGAACTGCTCACCCGAATGCTCAAGGCGATGGACTTGGCGCGCGAGGAGGTTTACATCACCAACATTCTCAAGTGCCGGCCGGACACGCCCAATCAACGCAACGACCACCGCGCGCCTACCGCCGATGAAATGACGGCGTGCTCCGATTGGTTGCATCGGCAGATTGATTTCATCCAGCCCAAAGTCATCGTCGCGCTCGGCAAGGTTGCCGTGGGTGGTTTGTTGGAAATGGAGAACGCGCCCATCACAAAAATGCGCGGCACGTGGCACACCTATCGCGGCATCCCACTGATGCCCACGTTTCATCCGGCGTATTTGTTGCATAAAGAAACCATGCAAAACAAACGCGCCGTGTGGGAAGATCTGTTGGCGGTGATGGAGAAAACCGGCTTGCCGATTAGCGACAAACAGCGCGGTTATTTTCTCAAACACTGAGCGAAGGCGCGGGCTTTTGGCTCGTGACGTGCGCGGTTT
The DNA here is from genome assembly GCA_937775205.1 of uncultured Verrucomicrobiae bacterium. Taxonomy (GTDB): domain Bacteria; phylum Verrucomicrobiota; class Verrucomicrobiia; order Limisphaerales; family UBA1100; genus JACNJL01. The sequence goes on from CALKBX010000018.1 coordinate 54,635, forward strand.
TCTGTTAAGGAAATCGCATGGCCGCTAAACAAACATTTGGTTTCCTCGGCGCAGGGCGAATGGCCACGGCGTTGGCGGGAGGCATGGTGAAGGCAAAGCTGATCACCCCGCGCGCGCTGTTTGCCGCGGATGTGTTTCCCGCTGCCGCGAAGGCGTTCGCCAAGGCCACGGGCGGCAAGACGTTCAAGAAAAATTCCGAGGTGCTGCAAAAAGCAACGGTTATCGTCATCGCCGTGAAGCCGCATCAAGTGGAGGAGTTGCTCGGCTCACTCGCGAATGACGTCACTCCCAAACATCTTTTTATTTCCATCGCAGCCGGCGTGACGATCGCGCAATTGGAAACTGCGCTCGGTGGCAAGGCGCGAGTAATTCGCGTGATGCCGAACACGCCAGCGTTGGTGGGCGAAGGCGCAGCGGGATTTGCCCGTGGCACGCGCGCCACGGCGGCGGATGCGAAACTAGCGGCGCGGATGTTGGGCGCGGTGGGTTTGGCGGTGGAAGTGCCGGAACGGTTGATCAATGCGGTCACCGGCTTGAGCGGCAGCGGCCCGGCTTACGGATTTCAAATCATTGAGGCGCTGAGCGATGGCGGTGTGGCGGCGGGTTTGCCGCGCGAGCTTTCCACGCAACTGGCGGCGCAGACGATGCTTGGTGCGGCAAAAATGGTGTTGGAAACCGGCGAACACCCCGGCACACTCAAAGACCGCGTGGCTAGCCCCGGCGGCACTACCATTGAGGGCCTCCACGAAATGGAAGCGGCGGGCGTGCGCAGCGCACTAATCAATGCCGTGCGCGCCTCGGCGGACAAAGCGGACGCGCTCGGGAATTAACAAAAAAAGTAAAATGCCTTTCCCTTCGCCATCAGATAAGCAGGCGAAAGTGCTGTGGTTCTCCCTCACAGCGCTGTCCATCGCTGTGTTCCTCGCGCTGCTGGCGCTGATGTTTTACGGCGTGGGTTGGGTGCTTGATCGCCTCTCGCCCGTGCTCTTGCCCTTGGCGATTGCGGGTATTCTTGCGTTTCTGCTCAATCCATTGGTGGATTTTTTCGAGCCTAAAATGTCCGCCAAAGTGAGCTTCCTGTTTGCAAAAATCCGAAACCCAAAACGAGTGAAGGCGATCCTGTTGGTTTTAATGATTGGGTTTTGCATTATCACCGCGCTCACGTTGGCGACGCTTACCACCGTGGTGCCGGAGATGGTCAAGTTGGCCGAGGAAACCAAAGTGGAATACGTGCAGCAAAACATCCGCAACTGGGCCGCCGAAAATAAGGCCTCTGATTGGGGTGCATTTATGCAGGTGGAAAAGCTGGAAACCATCGACCTCAGCGCTCTGATGATCGCCGGCAAAAAGCAGCTCTCGGCGTTGTCCGAGAAAGGCGTTTCCGAAGCCATCGCGTTGATTGGGCTGTTGGCGGGGCTGGCGTTGGTGCCGGTTTATGTTTTTTATTTCCTGCTGGAAGCGCGCACGATTGAAATGAAATGGAGCGATTATCTGCCGCTCAAGGAATCGCGTTTCAAGGAAGAGGCGGTGTTTGTTCTGTCGTCGTTCAACGATTGTCTCGTTGTATTTTTTCGCGGCCAAGTGTTGGTGGCCTTTTGCGTAGGCGTTTGTTTGGCGATTGGATTTTCCATCATCGGGCTGCCATACGCCATTCTCATCGGACTGGCGGCGGGACTGCTTGGCATCATTCCATACTTCGGCGTGATTGCCTCCGCCATTCCGGTGCTGCTACTTTCGCTGGCGTACGGCGACCAAATGATTGTGGATGGTGCGGGGGCACCGGTGTTGGCACTGGGCATTTGCGCGCTGGTTTTGTTTTTGGAGAAAACAGTCATCCAGCCGAAAATCATCGGCGACCGCGTGGGCATGCATCCGGTGGCGGTCATCATTTCGGTGCTGATGGGCGCCACGCTGGTGGGCGGAGTGATTGGCGGTTTGCTGGCCATTCCGGTGGCGATGGCGCTGCGCACAGTGTTGTTCCGTTATGTGTGGGTGCGGCGGCAAATGCCGGAGAAGGCCACGCAAATGGAAGCGCTTTAACTGGCGATGTTTTGCGGCAGCACGCCGGCAATCGTTCGCACATCCACGGCATCCATTCCAGCGGCACGGATGGCTTCCATGCCCAAATCGGTATCCTCAAACGCGCGGCAATCTTCCGGCGGCACACCGAGCAACGCGGCGGCTTTCAGAAAAGTATCGGGCGCGGGCTTGTGGTTCTTCACATCATCACTGGTGACGATTGCCTGAAACCAATCCGCCACGCCGAGGCGCTCAAGCAGCGGACGAATGTATTTCGCGCGGCCGCCGGTGGCGATGGCCATCGGAAGTTGGCCGACGTGCGTGCGGGCGATGGCAGCGATGGGTTCAATCAATTTCACCTCCGCCATCAGCGGTAAGTAGGCCTCTTCTTTTTGGCGGGAAATTTCCGCAGGATCAACGTCGAGACCTTGTTCCTGTTTGAGCATCGCAAGAATTTTTTGCGAAGGCACGCCGCCGAGTTTGTAAAAGCGCGCCTCGGAAAGCTCAATGCCGTTGCGTTGGCAGACGGCGTTCCACGCGCGCCAATGCAGCGGCATGCTGTCGGCGAGAGTGCCGTCGCAGTCGAAGATGAGGGCGCGCGGTTGCATCAGGCTTGGAGGGCGGCGAGTTTTTCCTCCAAGTTATTTTGGATGAGGGGCGCGATCATCTCGCCGATGTCGCCCTCGATGAATGTGGACAGACTGTGCATCGTAAGATCGATGCGATGGTCGGTCACGCGGCTTTGCGGGAAATTATAAGTGCGGATGCGTTCGTTGCGTTCGCCAGTGCCCACTTGCGCCTTGCGTTCGGCGGCGTACTTGGCGTTTTCCTCGGCGAGCTTTTGATCGAGCAAACGCGAGCGCAGCACTTTCATCGCCTTGGCGCGGTTCTTGATTTGGCTGCGTTCATCCGAGCAACGCACGATGAGGCCCGTCGGTTTGTGGACAATTTGCACGGCAGAATCCGTGGTGTTCACGCCTTGTCCGCCGGGGCCGCTGGCGCGCGTGGCCGAGATTTCCAGTTCTTCCGGTTTAATTTCGATGTCCACTTCCTCCGCCTCGGGCAGCACCGCCACGGTAACCGTGCTGGTGTGAATGCGCCCACTCGCTTCGGTGGCCGGCACGCGCTGAACGCGATGCACGCCGCTCTCAAATTTCATTTGTTTGTAAACCTCTTCGCCGGAGAGACTGAAAATGATTTCCTTGTAGCCGCCCATATCCGCGCCGCTGCTGCTCATCGATTCGTGCTTCCAGCCTTGAGCGGAGGCGTAGTGGGTGTACATCCGAAAGAGATCGCCGGCGAAAAGCGCGGCTTCATCGCCTCCGGCGCCGGCGCGGATTTCGATAATCGTATTGCGCGAATCGGCAGGGTCGGGCGGCACGAGGCCTAGTTCCACTTCCTTTTCGAGCACGGGGATTTCAGCTTCCAATCGAAGAACTTCTTCGGCAGCCATCTCGGCCATCTCATCACCGCCATTGACCAGTTCCTGATTTTCTGCCAATTCCTCGCGCGCTTTCAGATATTGTTCGCCTTTGACCACCAAATTTTTCAGGCGCGAATATTCGCGGCCAAGTTCCTGCGCGCGCCGGTTGTTTTCAAATACTTTGGGGTCGCCCAGTTCAATCTCCACCTCGGCCATTCGGGCGGCGAATTTTTCGATGTGCGGTTGCAGGTCCATCCGAAAAAGATTGGGGGGAGGGTGGGGAAAAGAAACCGCCCGCCACGGCGCTAACCGGGCGGGCGGTAAAAAAGGGTTCGCTACTTTTTCGTCTTAGCGGCGCGGGCCTCGGCGATGGCTTTGGCTTTGGCGGCGCGTTGCTGGAATTTGTCCACGCGGCCGGCGGTATCCACAAATTTTTGTTGGCCGGTGTAAAACGGATGCGAGGAACTGCTAATACCCATTTGATATAGTGGGTAGTCCTCACCTTCGAAAGTGGTCGTTTCCCTCGTGGGCGCGCAGGAGCGCGTGAGAAATTCGTCACCATTGCTCGTGTCACGAAAAACCACCGGGCGGTATTTATCAGGATGAATGTCCGTCTTCATAAATCGGGGCGGGGAATCTAACAGCCACAGGAAACTTGGCAAGCGCGAATTTCGGTCATTTTTCCGGTGGTTTTGTGGTGGATTCCCCTTCGCGCTGGCGTTGAGGCAAAATATCGCACGCGCCTTTGCAGCCAAAAACCTTGCTGATGAGGTGCCGATTGCGGCTCACACCCGCGTAAATTGCCTCGGCAATCCAGATAATTCCCGGCACCCAAAGCACTAAAGCCATCGGCAGCAGCAGCGGCATCCGCAGCCCAATGAACCGCAACGCCCGCGCGCCGCGCAGCACTTCGCCGCCCGTGCTCACGCAATGGATCGCCTCCATCAACCCCTCCCGCGTAAGCCCCGGCGCGAGTTGCAGGCACTGCGGATCCGATGCCGGCACCAACCGCGCCACGTCGCACCAATCCAGCCACGTGAGCAGCCGCATTTGGAAAGTGCACATCCAGCATTCGTCGTCGTAGAGAATGGAATGTTTTTTCTGCTCGGTCATGCGCGTCCAACAGCTTAAGATTCCTGCACCACAAATCAAGCCGTTAACCCATTATGAGCAAAGAACCCTGCAGCCTCTCCCAACGCGAATGCAAACCCTGCCAAGGCGGCGTGCCCCCGCTCGCGGGCGAAGCATTGGAAAAACTTGCCGACGAACTCGGCAACAACTGGCAAGTCATCGACGGCCATCATCTTGAGAAGGAATACAGCTTCAAAAACTTCGCCGAGGCCCTGGCCTTCACCAATCAAGTCGGTGCGTTGGCCGAAGAAATTTTCCATCACCCCGACATCTTCCTCGCGTGGGGCAAAGTGAAAATCACAATCTGGACCCACAAAATCGACGGCCTCAACGAAGCCGACTTCATCTTCGCCGCCAAGGCGGATGCGTTGGTGTAAAGGGAGGGACGAGTTCCACCACAGAGGCACAGAGGATTCCTGTAGCAACACTCTGTGTTCTCTGTGCCTCTGTGGTAAATTTTCGGGCAAGGTGGAACTTGCCCCTCCCATCGCGTTGCGGCACACTCACCGCTTCCGGATTTATGAAGCAGTACAAAAATTTCATCAATGGCGAATGGGTGTCGGCCGTTTCGGGCGACACGTTTACCAATCACAACCCCGCTGACACCCGCGAGGTGGTCACCGAATATGCACTGGGCGGACGCGCCGAGGCGCAAGCCGCCATCGAGGCCGCGCAGGCGGCCTTCCCCGCTTGGCGCGCCACCACGGCGCCCGCTCGCGGGAAAATTCTCAGCGCGGCAGCCAACATCATCGCCGCTCGCAAAGATGAGCTGGCGGAAATTCTATGTCGCGAAGAAGGCAAAACCAAAGTGGAAGCCGGAATGGAAGTCGGCCGCACGGTCGATATTTTTCGGTTCATGGCGGGGCTCAGCTACACCATCGGCGGCAGCGTGATGCCGCATGATTTGCCCAACAACATGCTCTTCACCAAACGCGAGCCGCTCGGCGTGGTGGCGTTGATCACCCCGTGGAATTTCCCCATCGCGCTCCCCGCGTGGAAGCTCGCGCCCGCGTTGGTGAGCGGCAACACCGTCGTGCTCAAGCCCGCCACCCAAGCGCCCGCGATGGCGCTCGAGCTCGCGCGCGCCTTTGACGAAGCCGGTTTGCCCGCGGGCGTGCTGAATGTCGTCGTCGGCAGCGGCAAAGAAGTGGGCGATGAACTGGCCAATCACGAAGCCGTGCAAGCGCTGTCCTTCACTGGTTCGCACGGCGTGGGCCACGGGATTTATCAGCAACTCGCTCCGCGCATGACGCGTGCGCAAATGGAAATGGGCGGCAAAAATCCCACCATCGTGCTGGCCGACGCCGATCTGGATTTCGCCGCCAAGATTGTCGGCCTCGCCGGATTTGGCCAAACCGGCCAAGTTTGCACCGCCACTAGTCGCGTGATTGTAAACGAAAAGGTAGCCGACGAGTTTACCGAAAAATTGGTGGAACAAGCCAAGGCCCGCAACGTGGGCAACGGGATGAATGACGGCGTCAACATGGGCCCCGCCGTGAGCGCCGGCGAATTAGACGGCAATCTTGATTACATAAAAATCGCCAACGACGAAGGCGCGGAATGCGTTTGGGGCGGCGAACGCCTTGGCGAAGGCGAGCTCGAGCACGGCCATTTCATGAGCCCGGCGGTGATTGCCAATGTTAAGAACGACATGCGCATCGCGCAGGAAGAAGTCTTCGGCCCAGTGGTCGGCGTGGTGAAGTGCGGCGATTTCGACGAGGCCATCGCTCTGGCGAACGACATCGAGTACGGCTTGAGCGCGTCCATCATCACGCGCGACATCAACAAGGCCATGCGCTACACCGACCAAATCGAGGCGGGCGTGGTGAAGATAAATCAAATCTCCACCGGCCTCGCGCTGCAAGCCCCCTTCGGCGGCGTGAAACATTCCAGCACTAACAACTTCAAGGAACAGGGCCAAACCGCCATCGACTTTTACACCCGCGTGAAGTCGGTTTATTTGGATTACTCGGCGTAAAGAATTGAGGCACAGAGAACACAGAAGCATTACTCAACAAAATCTCTGTGCCTCTGTGGTAAAAAAATGAAACTCTGCAGATTCCAAAAAGACGCCGATGGCGACGCCATCCGCATTGGCCTTGCGGTTGATGAAATGACGCTTGCCGACCTCACCGCCGGCGGCATTGAATCCATCACCGAATTGCTGGAGGACGACAACGCCGTGGCGCGCGTGGAGGTGTTGACTGATTTGCCCACTCTCCCGCTGGCGGAGGTGACGTTTCTTGCGCCCGTGGAGCGACAGGAAGTATGGGCCGCGGGCGTCACTTATCTACGCAGCAAAACGGCGCGCATGGAGGAAAGCGATTTCAGTGCCAGCGCGTACGACTTGGTTTACGAGGCAGACCGCCCAGAGATTTTTTTCAAGTCACTCCCCGAAAAAGTAGTCGCCCCGAATGAGCCCGTGGGCATTCGCGGCGATGCGAAGTGGAGCGTGCCCGAGCCGGAACTCGCGTTGGTGCTCAACTCGCGCGGGCAAGTCGTCGGCTGCACGATCGGCAACGACATGAGCTCGCGCGACATCGAAGGCGAAAATCTCCTCTACCTCCCCCAAGCCAAAGTGTACGACCGCTCCTGCGCCATCGGCCCGTGGTTGATCCTCGGCGCAAGTGAAGAGGCCATCCGCGCGTGGATCATCGGTGTGAAAATCATCCGTGCCAACGAAACGGTGTTCGCCGGCGAAACTTCCCTCAGCAATCTCAAGCGCTCGTTCGATGAATTAGCCGGCTATCTGTGCCGCTCGCAAACCTTCGCCCATGGCGCAATCCTGCTCACCGGCACGGGCGTAGTGCCGCCAGACGATTTCACACTAGCGGCGGGCGACCTCATTCGCATCGACATTTCCGGGATCGGCACGCTGGAAAACCCTGTTCTGGTTGTCTGAATGTAACCCATTTTAGAGTTGCACGTCTTTCTCGCGCAGCGCAAAGTCCGCGCCCCCCTACTGGAAACAGAAACAAAAAATATAGAAAATAAAAAACACAGAAAACAAGTATTATGAAAAAACTCATTATGTTCGCCGTTGCGGCTATGCTCGCATTCAATGTGTCTGCTGCTGACGACGATAAGAAACCTTCTAAAAAGGGCCGTGGTGCTGGTCTTCAAGCCATGTTCAAGCAACTGGACCTGACTGCCGACCAAAAGAAGGCACTGGCCACATTCAACAAGGAAAACAAGGAAAAGGGTGCTGAAGCGCGCAAGCTCGAAGGCGAGGAGCGTAAGGCAGCAATGAAGAAAATTGCTGAAGCCCGCAACGCGAAGCTCAAGGAAATCCTCACCGAGGAACAGGCCGCGAAGCTTAAAGAACTGCAAGCCAAAGCCCGGGCAGACCGGAAGAAGAAGGCTGAGAGTAAGTAACCTAATCCCCAAATACATACATTATGAATAAAATCTGGATCCTACTTCTGGCTGCAGTCTTCAGCTTCAACGCGCAGGCCGCAGACGAGAAAGCCAAGAAGCCTAAAGGCAATCCTGCCTACACCAAGCTAATCGCTGATCTCAAGCTGACAGACGAGCAAAAGCCAAAATTCCAAGCTCTCCAAAAAGAGCACGGTAAATTCATGGCTGAGCAGAAGGAGCGTTCTGCAGATGAAAAAAAAGCAGCTGGCAAGCCCTTCTACAAGGAACGCCAAACAAAGCTGAAAGAGCTCTTTACACAGGAGCAACGGAAGACTTGGTATCAGTTCCAAGCCAAGCAGAAAGCAGCCAGGGAGAAAAAGGAGTAAGACCTTTTCCTGTTATCAATTCACACAGCGGCCTTCGGGTCGCTTTTTTGTATCCTATTAGCTTGGGATGCGTCTACTAATTCAGAACCTTTTTTTAACTAAAAATACATGAAAACTAACCAAATCATGCTGGCAACAGCAATCATTGCTGGTGGACTAACCTATGCCACCACCAGCCAAGCGCAACAAGAGCCCGGCAAAGGCAGGCCCGGACAAGGTAAGACCCGTCCAGGCCAAGGAGAAGCCCGTCCAGGGCAAGGACAACGGCCTCAACGCGGTGGCGGTTTCAGCCGTTTTAACCCGTATGCTCAGCTGAATCTCACAGAGGATCAGCAGAAGAAAATGCAAGCAGTGCAACAGGAACAAAGCGCCGCGATGCGCAAGGCATTTGAGGATTTGCGCGGAGGTGGAGGCGACCGCGAAGCCATGAGAGCCAAGTTTGAAGAAATGCGCAAAAAGTTTGGGAAAACAATCTGAGGCCATCCTCACCGATGCGCAGAAAAAGAAACTGGCTGAGATCCGCGCCAAAGGCCCGCAGCAGCCCGAGCGCCCCGGTGGAGGTGCCGGCCGGCGTGATCCATATGCCGCGCTTAACCTTACCGATGACCAAAAGAAAAAGGTCACTGCAATCCAAGCCGCAGAGAGCGCGGAAAGGCGGGCACTCTTCAGTGGCGGCAATCGCGAAGGCATGCGCGAAAAAATGACCGCGATGCGCGAGAAGACCAACAAAAACATCGAGGCCATCCTCACCGACGAACAGAAAAAGAAGTTCAAGGAAATGCAATCCCAACGCCCCACGCGCCCCCAAGGCCGCCCCGGCGGTGAAGGCAAGGGCAAACAACGCCCCGGCCGTTCGGACGCATAAAATCCGCAACAATCACAAACCAACTCAAGCGGCCTTCGGGCCGCTTTTTTTAATTTCGTGTGAAATCTTGCTGAATTGACCATTTAATCCCGTTTTTTGGCAGAAAAGATTAGTGCAACACTGCCCTTTTACCGTCTAATCAGCCGCAACAATCCAAACCACAAATCATGAAACAGACCCAGATCATCACCGCCTTGGCTTTGGCAAGCGTCACCACCCTTTCAGCCACTGCTCAGGATAACCCCAAGCCCAACATCAAACGCCTCCAACTCCAAGTGGCACCCTTTGCCGCCGGTGGCGGGCTCATCCGTCCCGCGATTTTCCCGCATGGCGCACAGATCAAGCTCACCGAAGAGCAGCAGAAAATGATGGCGAAAATTCGCAAGGCCCAAAACGAAGCCAATCGCGAGATTTCCCAAAACAAGGATCTCACCCCACAGGATAAGCGCGATCAAATGAACGACCTGCGCGAAGGGTTTCAACAACAAATTGAAGATATCTACACCGCTGAGCAAAAAGCCGAAATCGCCAAGGCCAAAAAAGCGCAGGCCGAACGCATGGAGCAGATGAAAAAACTTCGCATCGTGCTCACTGAAGATCAAAAGACGAAACGGCAAAAGCTAAACGCCAAGCGCCGGGAGGGTTTCAATGCCGCCCGCGAACTCCCGCAAGACGAGCGGCAGGCCGCTTACCAAAAGCTCTCCCAACAATATCAAAAAGACTACAATTCAATCCTCACTGATGAGCAAAAGGCGAAGCAAAAGAAAATGCACGAACTTTTGAACGCCGGTGGCGTCCGAATCTTTCCCGCAATACGCCCCCTCCCCGCCGGCGGGCAACTCCGCATCCGAGCCGTCCCCGGTGGCGGCCAACTCCGCGAGGTAAAACCCCGGCGCATCCAACCGCGCGAGAAAAAATAATCACCCCCATTTGTTTCCCCCAAAGGCGACCTCCGGGCCGCCTTTTTTTAGCGCTCTACTTTTTATCGCCCGCCCAAAATAATCCGCGCCGCACCAATTCGTGCAGGACGGGGGTGGACTCCGGGTGCGGGCTGATGCAGAGGACGCGACCTTTGCCGTATTGGCCGGCGATGATGGCAGGGGTGCCGGTCATCGTGCCTTTTTGGGGTTCGTAACGCGAAACTTCGCTGCGGAAATGCGCCAGCGGTTGGAATGCGCCGAGGTCCGCTTTGCCCATTGGAGACATTATGGGGCCGTTGTGATAGCGCACGTCGAACGCGCCTTTTTTGTTACCAAGGATTTTTCGGCCCGCATCGGTTAACTCCATTTGCACCATGGCGGAGGGACCACGGTACCACATGCTTTTGCGGCCCACCTCTGGGATGTCCACGCTTTTGCAAAACGTTTTGTGATTGCTCAAGCCCAGCGACCATTCGTAATTGGCCGCCGCCAAATACGAGCCCGCGCAAATACCTGCAAACCCGCCGCCACTGCGCACGAAATCTTGCACCGCCTTGCGTCCGGCCGGGGCCAGTGCCTTGGCTTGTTTGCTGCCGCTGCCGCCGGGGAACACCGCGAGGTGAAACTGCCCCAGCACGCCATCGCGCACATCCGCCGCACCAACGCGCCGCACCAACGCGTGCCCCGCTAGCACGCGATCCACATTGCGCGGCCCATTACCGCCCACGCCGCCGGCATCGTAAATCGCCACACGGAAATTTTCTTTGCCAACCAGCACGTGCGGCCCCGCTTGCGCCATTTTCAAATGCGTGAGCAGCGCGTGCACCATCAGTCGGTGCTGGCGCGCGCGTTGGCTGCGCGGTTGGTTTTTGGAAGTGGTCTCGCAAATCATCGCATGCGCGCCCAGCCGTTCATGCGCCGCACGCGCCAGCGAGCCGTCCACGGGATAGCGCAGCCGCACGAATTTTTTCTTGGGCTCACTCACCGCGGCGTTCACCGCCTTGAGCATCAACGGCACGGCGGCATCGGTGGCTTTCGAATGCACGTCGATGATGGAGGAGCCAACGGACTTGCCATTGATTTGGTGAAAGTCTGTACCCTCGTGCAAATCAATCAACCAATCCGGCTTGTGGCCGCTAACAAATTCCCACAACGCCTGCGCCGGTTCGCCGATGGGGCTGTCCTTGGAATCCGTCTTTTGAAAATCGCGATTCAAGTCGCGCGTCTTCAAAGACACGCCCGGCAAAAAGCGTGTGCCAGCCGCAAGCCCCGGCCCATTGGCGCGCGGCACCACGATGAGCCGTCCACGTTTTACCGGCCAATGCTGAATCTGCCCCGCTGCGCTGGCACCCGCCGGTTCGTTGCCATGCACGCCGCCCACCACCAACACCGTCGGCCCCGGCTGGCCGCTGTCGTACACGCGCCACGCCATCTCCCATCGAGTGCCCTCGGCGATCACGCCCGTGGACACCGCACCCATCGCACCAAACAGCACGATGAACATCATCAACCCAATCGCCAAGCGTCGTCGCATCCGCGCATAATTTGCCAGCTATGCCAGCGCGTCAATAACTCTTCCTTTTTTAGCGCGCAAAACTATCTAACATGCGGCATGCGCTGGATGTTGCTTTTGATTTTTCCGTTGCTTGCAGAGGCAGCGAATAAACCGCCGAAAGAAGTGCTGGCTCTTTGGCGACAGTTGCCAAAGCTGGCCAAGGATACGCCAGACAAGGCTTACCGTGATCTGCACACGTGGCTGCCTCATCGCGGCTTGCGCGGGCTGTACGCCAAGGCACAGTTCGCACTGAACTTGGCGCAGCTGGAAAAACTTTCGGGGCATAAAATTTTCCGCGCGGGGCCGCATCTAGGCGGTAAGCTGGACTTAAAAGCAAAAGGCGATTTCGGCCATTACAATCCTGCGTTTCTCAAATGGGCACTGCAAAATGGAATCCCAGGCCAACATGATGCCAAGCTACGCAAAGAATTGCAGCCGGTGTACGACAAGCACCTGCAACGTACGGCCCGCAATTTTTTCCGCGCCCATCAACTGCTTCAGGCAATGCCCAAACGCGCGGCGAAAGCACGCGATGGGTATGTGGAAAAAATCGCCGCCGAGGAAAACGCAAGCGATTGGTTGCAGGAATTTTTTCGGCCCGAAGCTGAACGGGCGGTCAAAGTGGGGCACGATTATTTCGAAATCAACGTGGCGCTCGGCTTCTGGGTGCGGCGCGAATTGGATGGATCCGCCAAGGATTTTCAAGCGCTGCTCGCGGCACTGCTGCAAACGCACGACGCGGGGTGGCTCAAGTAGCAAAAATAATCCCACTCTTAAGCCGCTGTTTCTCTTCCCAAAAAATTTGCGCCCTCAATTTGATTTTTGAGTGAACCAGTGCTATCTTATCGTGGTTAGTGTGGACAGGACCTAGCTGACCAAGTTGACGAGACACAGACATAGACACCAGGCCGGCGGGCGCGGTTGCGTCCTTTCATTCGCGCTCGTCGGTGGCGGTGGAATCGAACACCAGGAGCCCGGCCCCGAGGGGTCCTCCCAGGGCGAGAAGCTCTAATTTCTCGCGCAGCTCCTAAGTTTGTCCCGCGTTCGGTTCCGCCGCTATTCTTTTCTCTCAGGAACCCACAAAGCATCGCCGGCAGCCGGCTGTTTGGTGCGGCGTGCGCGGAGTTGGATGTAGGGTGCGATGAAGTGGCTGCGGTATTCGAATGTGCCGGGCGCGGCGGAGGCATCGCCAAACTTGGGCTCGGTGACGGCTTCAATCACAAACCCCGCCTCGCACAGCCCGCCCAGCAAATCGCCCCAACGATGGAGAAATTCCATTGTGCCTTGTTCGCGATGCGGCCCCGAACGCTTGGCGGGCGAGAGCGGGCCATCGAGAAAATACGGCTCTTCAATCACAAACCCATTGGGCCCCGGCGCGAGGTCCATTTGCAAACTGGTAGGTTGCTTGTGGCGGCTGATGTAAACGCCGCCGGGTTTCATCACCCGCGCCAGTTCGCGATAGGCGATGCGAATGTCTGGCACGTAACAAGTGCTCACCGGTTGCATCACCGCATCATACTCAGCAGCAGGCAGCATCGATAAATCGTCGATGGAAGTCGCCACTGTTTCCACCGGCAGCCCGCGCGCCTCGGCCAGTTCGTTGTCCAGCCGCAGCATCTCGGGGCTAATGTCTACCACCGTCACGCGCGCGCCCGCGTTGGCCAACATCGGCCCATGCCGCCCGCCGCCCGCGCCGAGGCACAGGATGCGTTGGTCCGTCACCGCGCCGCCAAGCCAGCCGAGCGGATCGAGAATCTCCAAAGGCCGCGACATCTCATCATCCGTGGCCGCCACGGTGAATCGCTGCCCCTGCTGCACCCGCGCATCCCACGCGGCGCGGTTGTGATCGTGAATGGGATTCATGCCGGCGACGATTGGCAAACGATTATTTCTTTTTCGGAGCGGGCTTTTTATTCTCTTCCTTTTCGGCTTCTTTTTTCTTTTTTTCTTCGGCTTCTTTGCGGGCTTTTTCTTCGGCTTTTTGTTTGTCGCGGAGGGGGTTGTTGCCGGAGGGTTTTTTGGATTTCGAAATGCCAAAGGTGTGCTCGCGCATACGACGGGGGAAGTAGTTGTTTTCGATGTCCACATCGGCGGTTTCGCGATGGGGGTCGACTTCGATGCGGGTGATTTTTTTGTCGGCGACAATCATTTTTGAGATGGACTCGGGATTGCGGCGCCAGATTTGCGCGGGCAACCGGATTTCCTCAGTGCTCTTGTCTTCGTAAGTGACTTTGAGCACCACGGGCATCACGAGGCCACCGAGGTTTTTTAAGTCCACAACATAAAACTGGCCTTTGCTTTTGAGCATCGCTTTTTCTTTTTCGCTGAGGCCTTTGATGAGTTTTTCGTAACTGGCGCCGTCTTTGTCGGTGACGTCCAGTTCGTCGAATTCATTATAGAAATCTTTCAATTCCGGAAAGGCGTCCACGCGTTTGGGCAGCGGCTTGTTGAGTTTTTGAAAGAGGCGATCGGGTTCGGCGGCGCGTTTGTCTTTTTTGGCGGTCTTGTCTTTGTACGGATCGCGCGAGTCCATTTTGTAGTGGTGGACGTTTTCGATGGAAATATCGGTGTGCTCGATGCCGTAAAACCAGCCGCGCCAAAACCAATCGAGATCCTGTCCGCTGGCGTCTTCCATAGTGCGGAAAAAATCCGTGGGCGTGGGGCTCTTGAACATCCAACGACGGGCGTATTGTTTGAAGGCGTAGTCGAACTGCTCACGTCCGAGCACGCTTTCGCGCAGGATGTTGAGTGCGAGAGTCGGTTTGGTGTAGGCGTTGTAGCCGGTGCTTTGCAGTGAATCGGCGCCGGTCATGATTGGCATTTTGTTGGGGGACTTCAGGTAACTGAGCAGACCGCCCATGCGCTCGGGCATAATGCGCGAGGGATAATCGGCTTCCCATTCCTGTTCGGTGAGAAATTGCAGGAAGGAGTTGAGGCCCTCATCCATCCACATCCACTGGCGCTCGTCGGAGTTGACAATCATCGGGAACCAATTGTGGCCCACCTCGTGGATGATGACCGAGATGAGTCCGTACTTGGTGCGCTTGGAATAGGTGCCGTCCTTTTCCGGGCGCGGCCGTTGCCAGCAAATCATTGGGTACTCCATCCCGCCCACCGGCGCGTTCACGGAGATGGCGACGGGGTACGGATAGTCGAACGTGTAGCGCGAGTACAACTCCAGCGTGTGCGCCACGGCGTGCGTGCTGTAACGGCTCCAAAGCGGCTCGCCTTCGCTTGCGGCCAATAGCTCATCGCCATAATTGTTTTGCCATTCAAATTGACGCCCATTGCGTCCCACAAAAATTTCCGCGAACTGGCGAACGCAAAATCGCGCACGTTGTCGGCTTTGAACACCCATGTCTTTTTGCCTTTGGCCTTTTCCTTTTCGTTGGCCTTGGCCTCGGCGAGGTTGATGATGAACACTGGCTTCTTCGAAGTGCGCGCTTTGGCGAGGCGGGCGCGTTGGGTTTTGGTTAAAATTTTATCGGCATTTTGCAGCACGCCCGTGGAAGCCACCACGTGATCGGCCGGCGCGGTGATGCGCACGAGGTAATTGCCAAACTCCAGCGCAAACTCGCCCGTGCCGAGGTACTGTTTATTTTGCCAGCCCGCCACATCCGTGTACGCGCACATCCGCGGGAACCACTGCGCGATGGCGTAAAGATGATTTTTATCTTCCTTGAAATATTCGTACCCCGTGCGACCGCTAATCTTGGCGGTATCGTTGATGTTGTAATTCCACTCCACTGAAAACGTGATCGACTTGCCCGGCTTGAGCGGCGAGGGCGGGATCACGCGCATCATCGTCTGCACCACCACGTGCTTGAGCGGTTTGCCGGCGGCATCCTTGACGGCGGTGATTTTATGCCCACCATCAAACTTGCGCCGCAACAGCATCGCGTCGAGTTTCTTAAAAGACAGTCCGGAAAACCCCGGTGCCGTGCGTGACTGCGCGGCGATCATCTTGGGATCCAACAAATTTTGATCCAACTGCAGCCACAAATAATCCAGCGTGTCCTGCGAGCGATTGTGATACGTGATCGTCTCGCGGCCGATGATGCGATGCTTCGCTTCATCGAGCTCCACATCGATGACATAATCCGCCCGCTGCTGCCAATAGCCCGGCCCCGGCGCGCCCGAAGCCCGGCGCGCCGCATCCGGCGTGGGCCACAGATCATCGAGCTGTTTGAAAGGATCCTTGGGCGCGGCCGACAAAGATAGCGTGGCCAAGAGACTCGCCGCGCAAAAGCGACGCCAAAAAAGACTGAGTGAATTCAGCATAGGGATGGGTTTTGTTTACCCAATCCCCGCAAAAAAAGCAATGCCGGAAACGGGTCTGATTGACAGGGGGGCTTTTGAATGAACACAGATATTCACGATGGACAGGATAAAATTGAATCCTGAATATCTGTGTTAGAAAATTACGATGGCTTAGCGGCTGCGGAGCTTCATCAGCAAATGCAGAATCTCGATATAGAGCCACACGAGCGTGACCATCAGGCCGAAGGCCCCGACCCATTCCATGTACTTGGGCGCGCCATTGTCAGCGCCGTTTTCGATGAAATCAAAATCCAGCACGAGGTTGAGCGCGGCGATGACCACCACAAATGCGCTGAAGCCGATGCCAAAGAGTCCCGAGCCGTGGATGAAAGGAATTTGCACGCCAAACATTCCCAGGATAAATGTGGCCATGTAGATCAACATGATTCCGCCGGTCGCGGCGCACACGCCGAGTTTAAAATTCTCGGTGGCTTTGATGAGCCCGCTGCGATACGCGCCGAGCAAGGCGAAGAGCGTACCGAAGGTTAACCCCACCGCCTGCAGCACGATGCCCGGGAACCGCGACTCGGCGAAGGCGGAGATGGCTCCAATGAACAGGCCTTGCAACGCGGCATAAATCGGCGCGGTGACCGGAGCCCATTTGGGTTTGAACGCGGTGATCAGCGCAAAAATCAATCCGCCAATCGCGCCGCCAATCATATAGCCGTAGAGTCCGGGAGCCGCCACGAGCTGCCCTTCGGCATTCACGGTCATCACCATTTTCCAGGTGGCCGATGCAGTAGCCACCAGCAGGATCAGCAGAAACGCCGTCTTGTGCACGGTGCCCATTAGCGTCATCCGATCCTCGCCGGTGAGGTCGACGTGGCGGGCAAATGTTCTGTCGTTGAGAACGGGGTTTCCGGATCGCATCATAATAATTCCTCCAAGTTTTTGCTGGGCGCGCGCCGAGCAGCGATGACGCTACCATCGAATCTCCTTCCCGTCCATCCTCCTCTGCGGGACGTAGATTTTCCCTCGCCATCGCGAGCGCGCTCCGCCACCATCCGCCGCCATGGCCGATTCGCCTTATCTGACCGCGCCGGTGAAAAGCACGGGCATGCCCAAGGGCATCCCGTACATCATCGGCAACGAGACTGCGGAGCGTTATTCCTTTTATGGAATGAAAGCCATCTTGGTCATTTTCATGACCAAATATCTGATGGATAGCAACGGCGAGGTCGCGCCGATGGCGGCGGGGGATGCGAAGGTTTGGTATCATCTTTTTAACAGCGCGGTTTATTTCACGCCGTTGTTGGGGGCCATCCTCGCCGATGCGTTTCTCGGCAAATACAAAACCATCATCAGCCTCTCGTTGGTGTACTGCGCCGGGCATTTCGCGTTGGCGCTGGACGACTCGCGGCTGGGCTTGTCCATCGGGCTCACGTTGATCGCCATTGGCGCGGGCGGCATCAAGCCGTGTGTGTCGGCGCACGTGGGCGATCAGTTTGGCAAAACCAACGGGCATTTGCTTTCGAAAATTTTCGCGTGGTTTTATTTCGCCATCAACTTCGGGGCGTTCCTTTCGCAAATCATGACGCCAGTTTTGCTGGATCGCTACGGGCCGCACGTGGCCTTCGGCGTGCCGGGCGGGTTGATGTTGCTGGCCACGTTTGTGTTTTGGTTGGGCCGAAGTCAGTTCGTTCACATTCCCGCGGGCGGGATGGGGTTCATCAAGGAAACCTTCAGCAAAACCGGCCTGAAAATCATCGGGCGGCTGTGTGTGATTTACATTTTCGTGGCGATGTTTTGGGCGTTGTTCGATCAATCTAGCTCCGCGTGGGTTTTGCAGGCGGACAAAATGGACCGCAACCTCCTCGGCCTCGAATGGTTGCCCTCGCAAATTGGCGCGATCAATCCGGTGATGATTATGACCTTCATCCCGATTTTCACTTGGCTGATTTATCCGGCGCTCAACCGCGTGTTCCCGCTAACGCCGTTGCGAAAAATCGCGATTGGATTTTTTGTGGCCGTGCCGTCCTTCCTCATTCCCGCTTGGATCGAAACCCAAATCGCCGGCGGCGAACTGCCGAACATCATCTGGCAAATCGCAGCGTACGTCGTGCTCACGGCGGCGGAAGTTTTCATCTCCATCACCGCGCTCGAGTTTTCGTACACCCAAGCGCCGCAAAAAATGAAGTCGCTCATCCTCGGTTTCTTTTTGATGTCCGTCTCTCTCGGCAACCTCTTCACCGCGGGCGTGAATCATTTCATTCAAAACCCCGCGCCGTCGTTTACGCCGGATGTGGAAGGCACTTACGTGCTGGCCTTCAAGGCGAATGATGGAAAAGCCAGCTCGGTGACCAACGTGACCATTCACGTGCTGCAACCGAAAGAAGAAGAGGCCGCGCCTCCCGCCACGGCGAATGCAAAAAGCCTACCCACCGCCAACGCCGGCCATTTGCGGGCCGTGCCCGCAGGCAAACTGGCGCGCCTGTACGGCACCGCGAGCAAAGGCGATTACAACGGGGCGTTTGATTACGCGTGGACCTTCGCCGCCGTGCCCGAAGGCAGCGCCCTGAATAATGCCGCGCTGGCAAAGGCCAACACGCGCAATCCGAATTTCACGCCGGATGTCGATGGCGCCTACGATCTGCAGTTTGTGGTGAAGGTGGGTGACGCCGCCGAAGCCGTGGCCACCAATTCGGTGACCGTTCAAGCAACCGCCGAAAATCTCCCGCCCGTGATGATGGTCGACAGCAACCAAACGCGGCCGCCAAACCAAGCCATCGCGTTAAGCGGCGCGGACACTTTTGACCCCAATGGCGACGCGCTCACTTACGAATGGAGCTTCGTTTCCGTACCCGAGGGCAGCGCTCTCACGGCGGAATCCATCAGCGGCAGCCAGTTTTCCGGCCCCACCAGCAAGCTCACAGGAGCCACATATTACCTACTTTTTGCGGGTTTAATGTTGCTGGCGGCGCTCGTATTCATCCCCGTTGCGATGGCGTACAAACCCAAGGAATATCTGCAGGACGAGGCGGAAAGCGGCGAAACGGAGGTTGATTCCGACAACTAAATTTCCGCGAAAGACCTGTTGACACGGCCCCCTGTTTCTGGTTTATTCCCCGTCCCTTTTCGCAGTTTTTGCACAATTTTTAAGCTTATGTATGCAGTATTTGAAACCGGCGGCAAACAGTACCGCGCCTCGGCTGGCGACCTCCTAAAAGTGGAGTTGCTCGGCAGCGACAATGGCACGACCGTGACGTTTGACCGCGTGTTACTCGTGAACAACGATGGCAAAGTAACCATCGGTGCGCCGACCGTGGAGAACGCGACCGTCACCGCCGAAGTGGTGGAAGCGGAGCGCAAAGACAAAAAGGTTATCATTTTCAAAATGAAACGCCGCAAGGGCTATCGCAACAAAAACGGCCATCGCCAACGCCATTCGATTGTGAAAATCACTGACATCAAAGTTTAACCCCGAAGAACAATGGCACATAAAAAAGGACAGGGCTCGGTCAAGAACGGCCGCGACAGCAACGCCAAAAGCCTCGGGCTCAAGGTGGGTAATCAACAGCTAGTGAACGCCGGCACCATTCTCATCCGCCAACGCGGCACCAAATGGCACAAGGGCGCCAACGTGGGCATCGGCCGCGACCACACACTTTTCGCGCTGGAGACCGGCCGCGTGATGTTCGACAAAACGCGCGGCAAAAGCCGCGTGAACATCGAGCCAGTGGCCACCGTGCAAAACTAGTCGCCAACAAAAACAATTTCACGGCGAGGCCCTGCGCCTCGCTTTTTTTTGCCCCGCCAATCATCCCGCAATGTTCATCGATCAAGTAAAAGTTTACGCCCGCGCCGGGCACGGCGGAAGCGGGTGTGTGTCTTTCCGACGCGAAGCCTTCGAGCCCATGGGCGGCCCTGATGGCGGCGATGGCGGTCGCGGCGGCAGTGTGATTCTTGAAGCCAGCCACGATCTCAATAATTTGATCGCCCAATTTTTTGTGCCGCGGCTCATCGCCAAAAACGGCAACCCCGGCGAAGGCGCAAAGAAGACCGGCAAATCCGGAAAAGATATAATCATCAAAGTGCCCTGCGGAACGGTGGTTTGGAAACTATCCGACCCCACGCCCACCAAAGCTGAACCGGAAGGCGAACGGGTGGAAAACGTCGAAGGCGAACAGGCGATGGTCGTTGACCTCGCCGCGGAAGAGTCTCCGCCTGCGCCCGAACTGGCCATCGGCGAGGAAGCGGAACTCGTGGTGGACCTCACCAAACATGGCGAGCAATTCATCCTTTGCACCAGCGGACGCGGCGGGCAGGGCAATCATCACTTCGCCACGCCGCGCAACCAAGCCCCACGCCACTTTCAACCCGGCGAACCCGGCGGCGAAGGCCATTATCATTTCGAGCTGCGACTGATGGCCGACATCGGCCTCGTGGGTTATCCGAACGCCGGCAAAAGCACGTTGCTCAACGCCATTTCCCACGCCAAGCCGAAGATCGCCGCGTATCCATTCACCACGTTGCACCCGCAAATCGGCGTGGTGGAAATGGACGGCTGGGAACGCTACACCGTGTGCGATATCCCCGGCATCATCGAGGGCGCCCACAACAACGTCGGCCTCGGTCACGCCTTCCTGCGCCACATCCGCCGCTGCCAAACGCTGTGCGTCATCCTCGACATGGCCGGCACGGACGACCGCAATCCGTGCGATGATTACGAAAAAATCCTGCGCGAGCTGGAGCTATACGACGTGGCGATGCTCGCCGTCCCGCACCTCGTGGCCGCCAACAAAATGGACGAAGACGCCTCCACCGAATACCTCGATGAATTCCGCAAACGTTTCCCAAAAATCGAAGTCCTCGAAATCATGGCCGCCATCGACGAAGGCGTGCCGGAATTAATGGAACGCTTCCGCGAAGCGGCTCGATTGTAAATCGCTTTCACCCCGCACTCATTTCCCCTAACCTCCGCGCCCCATGTTACGAGCTGGAATCGTCGGACTGCCTAATGTTGGCAAGTCCACACTATTTAACGCGCTAACCCGCACGCGCAATGCGGAGGCGGCGAATTACCCCTTCTGCACAATCGACCCCAACGTGGGGGTCGTCACTGTGCCCGATGCGCGGCTGGTGCCTTTATCGAAGATTGAAAACTCCGCCGAAATTTTGCCCGCGGCAGTTGAGTTTGTGGACATCGCCGGGTTGGTGGCCGGTGCGTCGCAGGGTGAGGGCATGGGCAATCAGTTTCTCAGCCACATCCGCGAGGTGGATGCGGTGGTGCAGGTGATCCGGTGTTTTGAAGATGAGGATATTCATCACGTCACCGGCAGCGTAGATCCGGTGCGCGATATTGAAACTATTTACACCGAGCTCATCCTTGCCGATCTCGAAAGCTTACGCCGGCAACTGCCAAAAATTGAAAAGGACGCGAAGCGTGGCGATAGTGATGCCGCCGCGAAAGTTGCCTTGGCCAAAAAACTTGAGCCGCATTTGGATGCGGGGAAACCCGCGATCACTCTGGAGCTGGAACCCGAGGAACAGGCCACCGCGCGCGGATTGTTTTTGCTAAGCGCCAAACCCACTATCCTCGCCGCCAACGTGAAGGATAACGACCTCGCCGATTCCGAAGCGAATCCCTTCGTGAAACAAGTGCGCGCTTACGGCCGCGAACATCACGGCTGTGACACGGTGGTGATTAGCGCCCAAATTGAAAGTGAGTTGGCCGACCTCGACGAAACGGAAGCCACCGAATTTCTGGCCGACCTCGGCGTGGCCGAAAGTGGCGTGGGCCAACTCATCCGCGCCGCCTATCAGTTGCTCGGCTTACGCACTTATTTCACCTGCGGCCCCAAGGAAACGCGCGCATGGACCATCCGCATTGGCGACACCGCACCCAAAGCCGCCGGCGTCATTCACACTGATTTTGAGCGCGGCTTCATCAAAGCTGAAACCGTCGCCTATGACGACCTCATTTCCCACGGCTCCATCTTGGCCGCTAAGGAGAAGGGATTGTATCGGCAGGAAGGCAAAGATTACGTCGTGCAGGACGGCGATGTGATTTTGTTTAAGTTCAACGTGTGACCTGCGCACGCAGATTCACTCGTTAAATATTTTCGGCCGCGTCGCGGATTCGCGGCAGTCTTTTTCATCAGCTCTGCGAGCGTGGTCTTTGCCGGGCGGGGTGTCGAGGAACCACACGAACTCCAACTGTGCCGCCGCGCCGCGTTCGTTCACGAACTTATCCATAATGCCGTTCGGCGTTACCACATTTTTACCGAGCACTGATTCCAGTTTGAACTCCAGCAATCCGCCAAAGGAATAATACAACAACTCGCTGCACACCAACTTACTTTCATCGGTAAAATCAAATCCAAAATCATAGGCGCGACCGTGGTAGCCAAAAGCTTTATGGACGACTTCACGGATGGCAGCAGCCCTTTGCTCAGGTTTTTGCTCAGGTTCAAAGATCGGGCGCAGCACGGCCACGTAATCCGCGTGCATCGAATGCTCAGCGCTGGTGAACACGACGCCCTCACTCATGGCCTCGATGATCACGCGCGGGTGGCCGTGCTCGGGGCGTTGATGCGCCGCGCGCGCTTCGGCATCCAGCTCGGAATATTTGATACCAATCGCTTCCAATTCCTCGGGTGTGCCCACGTACAGCGCGCAGTGCGGCCAAAAACCGGGCAAAAATGCGTTGGATAAATACCAGTTGCGCCGCTCGAGAATGATGTCGCCCGGCTGCAGTTTGGTTTTGGGATCTTTAAGCGTCATCTGAATGAGATGCTCGGAGATGAATGGCTCGCGCCGGACGATGCGGGTATCACCCATAAAAGTGGCCATCATTTTTTGTGCTTCGTAAAACGGGACGTTCACGTCCTGCTCAAGCTGCCGCCCGATGCGCGAAAACCACGCGCGCACTGGATCGAGATCGATCTTTCCCACCGCGTCCTGTCCGAGCTGGATGCGGCCCTCCAGCCATTTAACATCCGTGCCCGGCAAGCCTTCGCGCTTCCATCGCAGGCGATGTGTTTCAAAATGCGCGCCGTAGGTTGCAAATAATTTCAGGTGATGGCGGTCGGTTACGCTGTGGTAAACGATCTCGAATTGGCCAGGCTTGAGCCAGCCGGGTTCGCCTTCGTTGAGCTTGGCGCGTGCGTGATCGTTGTCGCGATACTTCGCCACAAACTCCCGGCCCGCCTCCAGCGCCACGGCTGCCGCGCCGTAGCCGGTGAGGAAGCAGCGGTCGCGCAGGGGTTCGTCCTGTACTTTTTTGAAGCCGATATAAACCCGCGCCAGATGAATCAGCTCCTTGCGATAGCCAATGTAGCGGATGAAGAGATGCCGAATTTTCCGGCTTTCCTCCGGTTGATAATCCTCCGTGCCCTCCTGCTCCATGCGATCGGCAATGTCTTGGTGCAGCTTAGCGGATTTCTGCTGCAGATGATCCATTCCCTCGGCGAGTTTTTTGAGCCGCAACGAATCGCGGTTCAATTGCTGTTCCAACTCCGCGGCGGGGATGTCCGCCAACATCGAGTGCGCGTTGTCGAAAGGACTGGGCGGCGGCATTGTCAGTCGGCCAAAATAAAAACTCCCCGCGCAGAGCACGCCCAAGCCCGCCGTGATCAGCACCGGCCGCATCCAGCGCGGCAGCGGGCGGGTATTCTTGGGGCGTTTTTTTAGCCACCGGCCGATGATGACCAGCGACCCCCCTGTCGCTCCCAACGCCAGCGCGGTGGCCACCCAATGCCACCAAGCGGGCAGCGTTGAAAATGGACTAACCCGAAACGCCAGCCCGACCAACAATGCCCCCAGCCCCGCCGTAAAGCCCAGTGTCGTGCGGCCGGAGTTCCATTCCCACCGCGCGCCCGCGCGCCACAACACTTGCAACCACCCCAGCCCCACCGCCGTCACCACCGTGCCCCACCACAGCCGCCAGCCGATCACCGAGGGTTGCACCCGCCAGCTTTCGCTCCACACGAGTAGTTGGAAAAAAACTTCCGACGCCGCCACGAACCCCAGCGCCACCAAGCCGAGCCGCGTGAGTCGCCCGTCCAGCGGATGCGCCATGCGCGCGAACGCCGCGCCCGTCAGCACGCCAAACGCGCAAAACGCCAGCTGACCCATAGGCGTTTGAAACCGCCCCAGCACAAAACCGCCCAGCAACAGCAGCAGCAAAGCCAACACCGCGCTCCATTGGATCATTCGATACCACGGCCGCCAAATCAGTGAGTTGTCCGGTTGAGACATAAAGGGAGGGTATATGACCAACGCCCATTAACCAATGATCAAATGGACGATAGGGATCCGCGCAGCGTGTCCCTACCTTGAAATTTACAGCCAATTCTTTACCATTCGCGCCGATGCAATTTTGCCTGAACACCAGCACCATTAAGCCGCAGCCGTTGTTGAAAAAAATCGAGTTGGCGGGTGCCGCCGGATACGACGGCATCGAGCTTTGGCTCAATGACATTTACGACCACATTGGCCGAGGCGGCGAGGTGAGCGATGTGGAAAAGGCGCTGGCCGATCACGGGCTGATCGTGCCCAGTGTCATCGCCATCCGCCAATGGGGCGATCAAGACGGCTGGGAATATGAACTGGTACGCGACGAAGCCCGGCGGCGGTTTGCGCTGGCCGCGCGATTGGGCGCGCCGTTTATCGTAGCCACGCCGCCGCTTGAATTGACACGGCAGGATCATCTGCCCGCACGCTACCGCGACCTATTGCAAATCGGCCGCGAGGAAGGCATCCGGCCGACGTTCGAATACATCAGTTTTTTCAAAAGTGTTTACAACCTCACCGATGCCTGGCGCATCGTGCAGGAAACCGATGATGAAGATGCTACGCTCATCCTCGATGCGTTCCACACGTGGAACAGCAACTCGGATTTGGAGTTGCTGCGCGATATCCCCGCAGGAAAAATCAGCCATTATCACATTGATGACGCGCATCCCGACAAAGCCGCGGGCACTCAAACTGATCCCGATCGGGTCATGCTCGGCGAAGGTCAAATCGATCTCGCAACAGAAATTGCCGTGTTAAAGGAAATTGGCTACGACAAAACGATGAGTCTCGAATTGTTCAACGCGGAGTTGTGGGAGGAAGATCCGTTGGAGGTGATTACGATTGGTTTGGAACGAATGCAGGCGCTTTGGGCGGCTACTTAAAATAGTACATCATAAACACCGCACTCGCCGCCAACAGCCCGGCCCAGAAGCGATCTTCACGCAGCAAGCTGTACGCGCGTCCTTTTGCCGCAGCGGTGAGCACCACTTTGAAAAGCGAATCCAAAAACATCATAAACGTCCACACCCCCGCCGCCATGCCCGCGGCCATGGGCGAAATCAATTGGCCGGTCATCAGCACCCCCAGCATCGCGTACACCAGCAGCGACCCCAGCAGCTTCATCCCAAAATGCTGCAGATCCGCCGGCTTGATAATGTTTAGCCCCGTCCACGTCATCTTGCTTTTAGCCTCATCCGGCTCTTCGTTTTTGGCAAACATCCAGTAAAATCCTGCCCCACATAGCGCACAAATGAGACAGAGCATAGCGCCCGACATCATGAAATAATGCCCGCCCATCCAATCAGTCATCGCCGAGGAATACAGGAAAATGCAAAACGTGGACAATACTCCAGCCAAGATTAGAGTGCCGGCTTTTCGCTGGAAGTCACTCGCGCGCGCCAAGTTGCTGATGGCTGCATTGGCGAGCAAGGCGAAGATGAAGGCCACGAACACGCTGTGGAAAAAATTAAGTTCGTAGCCAAAGAAGCGGACGATTTCCGGGTTGTCGGACCACACCGCCACATACAGCGGCGGCAGTCCGTAAGACACCACCACGCCAGTGATGATGGATGCAAACCCGCCCGCCGCCGTGGCCCCGCGCCACAACATACCCAGCAAAAATGCCGCTACAATGCCGGCCACCAACCGGCTCTGATGCTTGGCCACATAAGTAAAGAAAGGCTCCTTGGAATTCGGATCGAACACCAGAATTGTCAAAATCGCCGCGCCCACCACCATGGCCACGATTAACCAGCGGCCCATACGCACGAGTTCTTTATCGTTGGCTTTGGGGTTGATGAATTTTTTGTATAAATCAAACGTGATTAATGTGGAGGCCGAGTTGAGCATGGAATCCACGCTGGAAAGGATGGCGCCAATCAGCCCGGCGGCCACCAGTCCCACCAAGCCCGGAACGGCCAGCGGAGCCACCACTTCGCGCAGCAGCATGGGGAACGCCGTGTCGCCATCGAGCGTGACGCCCGGCATGGTTTGCTTGAATAAATAATACGCCGCGATGCCCGTGCCGATGGATACAAACGGAATCAGCAGCTTGAAAAATCCCGCCGTAATAATGCCCGCGCGCGCGTCCTTGAGCGACCGCGCCGCCAGCGCGCGCTGCACCACGAATTGGTTGGCGCCCCAATAATACATATGCAGCACCATCAATCCCGAGAGCATGCCGGTCCACGGCCGTTGCGGATGATCGCTCGGCAAATACAAATGCAACATGTCTTTGCCCTGCACCACTTTGTCCAACTCGCGG
This sequence comes from uncultured Verrucomicrobiae bacterium, assembly GCA_937775205.1. GTDB lineage: Bacteria > Verrucomicrobiota > Verrucomicrobiia > Limisphaerales > UBA1100 > JACNJL01. The sequence continues at coordinate 81,112 of CALKBX010000018.1, forward strand.
CCTTCGTCAAATTTCACCATCGTGGCCCAGCCGCCGATGAGATCGTGATTAAACGTACACCACGCCACGATCAACATCCCCAGCAAAATAAAGACCGACTGAATCGCGTCGGTGATAATCACCGCGCGCAGCCCGCCCACCACCGTGTACACCCCGGCCACCACCGCCATGATCACCACGCCGGCGATGTAATAGCCTTGATCGATTTGGATGCTTTGCCCGGCCTGCACTGCGGCTTTCATTTGCACGGGATCGGCCAGTAAAATATTCACCGCGCGCGAGCCCACATAAAATGCGGGGAGAATCATTATCAACACAATGATGACCAACATAATCAGCGCATACGCCATGCGGCTGCGGTCATCGAAGCGCCGCGCGAGGTAATCGGACAGCGTGTACACGTGAAGCTTGCGGTACATCGGCAGGAAAAAATAACAGAGCATCAACAGGCCCGCGATGGCGGTGATTTCGAATTGGCTTTCCACAAAGCCGAGCGTGAAGCCGATGGCCATGAAACCCACCATGTGGTTGGCCGAAACGTTTGTGCCGAACACCGAACCGGCCACGCCCCACCACGGGATGTCCTTGTCGGCGAGGAAATAGCTCTGCGCGGTTTTGCCCGACCCGCGCCCAGCCCACAGCCCCACGGCCATCACCGCCAATAGCGAGCCGAAAAATACCACGAAATCAGTTGTCGAGAGTATGCCGTCCATGGCCAAAAGTTGCGCGCAAACAACGCGCGCAGGCTGCCCCATTGAAGCTCCGAATCCAAGCCTCATATAATGACAACGCGCCACTAATATGTTAAACTCATCGTATGCCCAAAAACCTCACCGACTGTTTGCGCGAATCGGAACGCATTTTAGTGTTCACCGGCGCGGGTATTTCCACGCCGAGCGGCATCCCCGCATTTCGCGGCAAGGGCGGCATTTGGACCACGCGCCAGCCGGTTTATTATCAGGATTTCATGGCGCACGAGGAATCGCGCATAGAGTATTGGGAATACAAACTCGAAATGTGGGAGGAACACGGCAACGCGAAGCCCAACATCATTCACGAAAGCATCGTGCGCCTTGAGCAATCTGGGAAAGTGGAATTAGTCGTCACCCAAAATATCGACGGCCTCCACCGCGCCGCCGGCACGAGCGAGGAAATGCTGGTCGAGATCCACGGCACCGGCTCGCTCGCTGAATGCCAAACCTGCGGCCAACGCAATCCGGTGGAGGCCAGTTTCAAATCCTTCAAGCAAAACCATCAGCCGCCTCTCTGCGGATGCGGTGGTTTTTTGAAACCTGCCACCATCAGCTTCGGCCAAAATCTGCGTGAAGCTGATCTCCAGAGTGCCTTTGCTGCCGCCGCCGCCTGCGACCTTGTGATTGCGCTCGGCTCCACCCTCTCCGTCAGCCCCGCCAACGCCATCCCGCTGGCGGCCGCCCAAGATGGTGCGCCTTATCTCATCATCAACCGTGACGAAACTGATCATGACGGCATTCCCCAAGTTGTCCTTCGGCTCACCGGAAATGTGGAGGACCTCTTCCCTCCCGCCGTTGATGCCGCTTTATCGGGCGACTGAAAAACCTTGCCCGCGTCGCACGGCTGCCTCATTTTCCCAGTTCACCCATTTAGGCATTTTATGAAACATATTTTATCCACTCTCCTTTTTATCGGCCCCTTTGTTTTGTCCGCACAGACACCGCTTTGGATTTGGCCGGATCGCGCGGAGAAAAATGAAACCGTGTATTTCCGCAAAGTTGTGGAACTGCCTGCTGGCAAAATTAAGTCGGCCAAGCTGCAAGCCACCTGTGATAACGGCTTCTCCCTGTTCGTGAATGGCAAACCCGCGCTCGCCGGAGACAACTGGAACAGCAATTACAGCGCTGACATTGCCAAGCTGCTCACCGCCGGCCCCAATGTCATCGCCGTGGAAGGCCGCAACCAGGGCGGCATCGCCGGGTTTGTGGCACAACTCGAGATCGCGCTTGATGGCAAGAAAACCACCATTGTTACGGACACCTCCTGGACGGCAACCCGCACATTCTACGGCCAATGGAAGAGTGGCAAAGGCAAGGATTGGGCCAAAACGATATCCACCGGGAAGATGGGCGATGGACCGTGGGGCAATGTTTTCAACGGCGCGGCCCGTGGCAGCAGCGCACCCGGCGATGGCGGCGCAATCAAGGTCGCAAAAGGTTTCAAGGCCGATCTTCTCTACACTGTACCCAAGGGTGAGCAGGGCACGTGGGTGGCCATCTGTGCGGATGACAAGGGCCGACTGATTGCCAGTGACCAGGGCAACAAGGGTCTATATCGAATCGACGTGAGTGGTGAAGATCCGAAGGTCGAGAAACTAAACATAAATATCTCCAGTGCCCAAGGCCTGCTCTACGCCCACGGTGCTCTGTGGGTAAATATCAATGGCGGCGGCGCTTCCGGCGTCCATCGTCTTACCGATACCAACGGAGACGGCCAGTATGACAAGGATGAACATGTTATGCCCCTGCGCGCTGGCGGTGAACACGGTCCACACGCCCTCGTGCTGAGCCCGGATCAAAAGCATATATACATGGTTGCCGGCAACATGACTCCCATGCCCAAGGAGAAATTCGCCCACTCGCGCGTGCCCACCAACTGGGGTGAGGATCATCTACTCAAGCGTCTACCTGATGCCCGCGGCCACGCCTCCAACATTCGGGCGCCAGGCGGATGGATTGCCCGCTTTGATAAGGATGGTAAAAACTGGGAAACCTTCGCTATGGGATTCCGGAATACCTATGACATGGCATTCAACGTTGACGGCGAACTCTTTGCTTATGATTCGGACATGGAATGGGATGCAGGCACACCATGGTACCGCCCCACGCGCTTCTACCATGTGACCAGTGGTGCTGACTTTGGCTGGCGTACCGGCACCGGCAAATGGCCGCAGTGGTATCCGGACTGCCTGCCTGGGGCCTACGGGGTTGGCCCTGGTTCCCCTGTGGGAGTCACCTCCGGTTTGGGAGCCAAATTCCCTGCCAAGTATCAAAAGGCCATCTATTGCCTGGACTGGACCTATGGCACCATGTCGGCCATGCACTTGACTGCCAATGGATCGTCCTATACCGCCGAGCGTGAGGAATTTGTCGCCAGCTCCAAACTGCGCATGACCGACTCCGCCATCAACTGCATTGATGGGGCCATGTATTTTACTGTCGGCGGTCGAGGCGGCCAAAGCGCGCTTTATCGCGTGACCTATACCGGCAAGGAAAGCACCCAGTCCGTAAAGGCAAAGTCGCCCCATGCCGATGTCCGTAAACTGCGCCACGAACTGGAGGCCTTGCACAAACCACAAGCCGGTGCCGTGGTGAATGCGTGGAAACACATTGGCCATGCCGACCGCCACATCCGCTGGGCCGCGCGTGTGTCCATCGAGCATCAACCGGTGGCCGAGTGGCAGGATGAGGCGCTGGCGGAGGAAGATCCGCAAGCCTCCCTCACTGCCCTGTGTGCCCTAGCACGGCATGGCGACAAAGAGCTACAACCCAAGCTACTCGCCGCGCTCAATCATCTGGACTGGAACAAACTAAGCATTCCACAACAGGCTGAGCTCTTGCGCGTCTACCAGCTTGCGTTTATCCGCATGGGGCAACCCAGTGAAAAGGATGCCGCGGCGGTCGAAAAGAAACTCGATGTACTCTATCCGGCACCGGTGGCCGCGCTCAATCTTGAACTCTGCACACTACTCGTTTATCTGGAATCCCCCAACGCGGCAAGTAAGACACTCGCTCTTATGTCCCAAAGCAGCGATCAATCAAAATACGACTGGAGCCCCGAGTTGCTCGCGCGCAACTCCGGTTATGCCCGTGCCTTTGCCGCCACTGCCGCCAGTTCCCCGCAGCGTGACCAGATTCATTACGCGAAGGAACTGCGTAACCTGAAGACGCACTGGACCGATGCCCAGCGCCTTGAGTACTTCCGCTGGTATCGCAAGGCCGAAAGCTTCAAGGGTGGCAATAGCTTTGCCGGCTTCCTCAACAATTTCCGAAAAGAAGCTCTGGCCAATGTGCCCGAGGCAATGTTGCCCGCCATTGAAAAAATCAAGCAGGAGCCGGCTAATGACGGTCCCCCCTTCGAGATAGACACCAGGCTCGTCCTCGGCGTGAAGCCGATGATGAAATTCGACAAGGCTGAACTCGTCGTAAAGCCCGGCGCGGCCGTGGAGCTAGCCTTCACTAACAATGATCCCATGCCCATGATGCACAACCTAGTGCTGGTGAAGCCGGGTGCGCGGCTGGAGATTGTCACCGCAGCCGCGCTCATGGGCGCGGCTGGCATGGCCAATAGCTTCGTGCCCAAGAGTGACAAGGTGATCGCTTATACACCGCTGGTCCTCACCGGAAACACCTACAAGCTGTACTTCAAGGCCCCCACCAACCCCGGCAAGTACGAGTACATTTGCACCTATCCCGGCCACGGCCTCACCATGTGGGGAGTTCTGCATGTGAAGTAGGTTCTATAGCATTGAACCAATGACATAATTGGGCTAACCACTGCGGCCCGTTATCAATCCAAGACTAAACCATGGCTATTGCTCCGAAATCCGTTAAGCAACTCAAGACTGTTAAAAAGAATGTCCGCAAACACGTGGACGCGGCGCTGGAGGCAACCGGCGGATTGCTGCGCCTTGCGCCCGCGTGGGTACCGCGCTCTTTTCTACAGCCGGGTTTGCGGTTAAAGCTGCACCCCGATGACACCTATGCCTATGGCCTCAACCGTGGCGGCATTGACGAGCGCTGGTTTGGATCCACCACCGAGGCCGCCAATGAGGGTCGTGTACCCGACGAGGGCCTGAGCTACGTGGTCCACGAACGCAATCGGTTTACGCTGCGCGATGTGGTGGCCGAGTGCGGCGCGGACATCATCGGCAAACGCATTTGGAACAAGTATGGCAAGTGGCCGGTGTACTCAAAGTTTTTTGATAACATGGGCCCCATCCCGCATCACATGCACCAAAGCGCGTCGCAGGCGAAATTGGTCGGGCAGGAAGGCAAGCCGGAGAGTTATTATTTCCCGCCGCAACACAACAATGTCGGCAACAATTTCCCGTACACCTTCATGGGCCTCGAGCCGGGCACCACGAAGGCGCAAGTGCGGCAGTGCCTCGCGGATTGGAACAAGGGCGACAACGGCATCCTCGACCTCAGCCGCGCGTACCGCCTCAAGCCCGGCACCGGCTGGCTCATCCCGCCGTGCATCCTCCACGCGCCCGGCAGCCTCTGCACTTACGAGCCGCAATGGGGCAGCGACGTTTTTGGGATGTACCAAAACCTCGTCGAAGGCCGGGAGGTCCCGTGGAGTTTGCTGGTGAAAGACATGCCCAAGAGCAAGCACCGCGACCTCGATTTCATCGTCAACCAACTCGATTGGGCCGGGAACACGAACGAGAATTTCAAGGACAGCCATTACCTCGAGCCCATCCCAGTGGCCGACACCCGCAACGAAGGGTACGTCGACCGCTGGATCGTCTATGGCCGAATCAAGCGCGAGCAGCTCTTCACCGCCAAAGAACTCACCGTCGACCCCGGCGTGAAATGCACCATCAAAGACAAAGGCGCCTGGAGCGGCATCTGCGTCCAAGGCAAAGGCACCATCAACGGCCAGCCTCTGAACAGCCCGAAACTCATCCGCTTCCACGAGCTGACTGAGGATGAATACTTCTGCACCGAAGCTGGGGCAAAAGCTGGCGTGACTTTTGAAAACACAAGCGACACCGAGCCAATGGTGCTGCTTCGCTACTTCGGGCCGGAAGTAAACAAGGACGCTCCCGAAATGGGCGCCTACCGCAATCGGAAATTCAATTAATCAAAACATGAAACTTAAAATCATTACTCGCCGCTTATTTGTCACTGCCTTCACGCTTTTGATTGCGCAAGTCGGTGTTGCTGAAGACAAAAAACAAAAACCGCTACGGGCTTTGCTGATCACCGGTGGTTGCTGCCACAATTACATTTTTCAAAGCAAGGCCCTGATTGATGGCGTGGCGAAACATGCGAAAGTGGACTGGACAGTCATCAATGAGGGAGGCAAGGGCACCAAGGCGATGATCCCGCTCTACAAGAACCCAAACTGGGCAAAGGGGTACGACGTGGTGGTGCATAATGAGTGTTTTGCCAACACCAGCGACAAGGCCTACGTGCAGTCGGTTACCAAGGCACATGAAGCCGGGGTGCCGGCCGTGGTCATCCACTGCGCGATGCACACTTATAGGGCGTCAAGTTTTGATGATTGGCGAAAATTTTTAGGTGTGACCAGCAAGCGTCATGAGCATCAGAGCACGTATTCAGTGAAGAAAGTGATCAAGAATCACCCCATCCTCAAGGGCATGCCGGACGACTGGAAGACGCCTAAGGATGAACTTTATGTAATTGAAAAACTTTGGCCTAACGCCAAGGCGCTGGCCACCTCCGTAAGTGAACGTGACAAGAAAGAGCATGCAGTGATCTGGACACATCAGTATGGCAAAGCTCGTGTTTTTGGAACCACCTACGGCCATTCGGACGCCACCTTCAAAGACCCGGTGTTCATAGGCTATGTCTCTCGAGGTCTGCTCTGGGCGGCAGGGCGACTGGATACGGAGGAATAACTGCGCCAACAAGTTCGATATGAACAAACAAGCCGCCCTCTGACTTGTAGTAACCCCTAGCCCCTCCTCCGCTACTCCGACCCCCATATGAATATGGACAAGCCGAAGATGAGCGATTACCGAAGCCAAGAATTTAATTGAGCCACTTGGAGGCTACTATTTCTTGAGGGATACGATTCCGGAGTCGATGAGTTTCCGCACGATCGCTTTGGCCATTACCTCATGACCTTCAGCTCGAAGATGACTGCGATCGGCATACAGGGGTTCAAATTCCAAGTTTTCTAAAACTTGCTTCATCGATAAATGAAACACTCCATTGGTCACGTGATCTTCCGCGATTTTTTCTAGACCATTACCTTCGAGACGCCTGCCTTCATTCACATCTTCAATAATGTATGCCTGCGAAACCAGCAAGATTGGGATATTCTTTGCCATAGCGACGCGGGTGCTTTCGCCTGTCATTTCTTGTACCCGTTGGTTCCATCTTTCCGTGGCCCCTTCGGATAACACTGCGACGATTTCGGCATCAACATCGTTCTTGGCTTGTGAAATCCGGATGGAAGCGGGAATCCACCGCCAAAAAACTTTTTCTTTTTTCATTTCGTACACCCGCCTAAGAGCGATGCTTTTCATCGGCCAGTTTCTGGGGTGCCACGAATTAAACTCAGTGCTTCACAGGAATTCCCTTTCGTCTTCAAATTCATTGGAATTATTGATATGCAACAGAGTAAGGTGTTTTCGACGTGCATCGTGACCGCCACCACACTCCAAATTTCCTCCGGTTTTTCTTGCGTAGTACTTCCGTCGCAGGCATAGTCCTCGGCTCTCCGGGAGAGGAAATCATGGAATTAATCCGAAATATTGCAATTATTGCGCACGTTGACCATGGGAAGACCACTTTGGTGGATTGTTTTCTCAAGCAAACGGGCACGTTCCGTGCCAATCAGGCGATTGCGCAGGAGGAGCGGATCATGGATTCGATGGACCTCGAGCGCGAAAAGGGCATCACAATTAAGGCGAAGAACGCCGCGTTTGAGTATCGCGGGCATCACGTGAATATCGTGGACACGCCGGGCCACGCGGATTTTGGCGGCGAAGTGGAGCGGTCGTTGAGCATGATCGATGGCGTGTTGCTGCTCGTGGATGCGAAGGAGGGGCCGCAAGCGCAGACGCGGTTTGTGCTGCGCAAGGCGTTGGAGGCGGGCGCGCAGCCGATTGTGGTGATCAATAAAATCGACCGCGATCACGCGCGGCCGGATTGGGTTTTGGATCAGGTGTTTGAGTTGTTCATCGCGTTGGGCGCGACGGATGGGCAGCTGGACTTTCCGTATATTTACGCCAGCGCGAAGGACGGCTACGCGACGACGGACCACACAAAACTCGGCGGCGATATGACGCCGTTGTTTGATATGATTCTCGAACGTGTGCCCGCGCCGAGCAGTGACGAGGGCGAGGGCTATCGAATCGCGGTTGCCAATGTGAGCTACTCGGATTATCTCGGCCGAATTGGGTTTGGAAAAATTCGCACGGGCACCATTCGCATGGGCGATCCGCTTTTCGGTTTGCGAGGCGATGCGGAGCCGGTGTCCGGCAAGGTGACGGCGCTGTTTCATTTTGAGGGACTGAAGCAAATCCAAATCGAGGAAGCCCACGCGGGCGACATTGTGGGCGTGGCGGGCTTGCCGGATATTCTCATCGGCGAAACACTCGTGGACAGCCTCGACCGTCCGGCGTTGCCCTTCAAGCCCATCGATCCGCCGACCATCAAGATGGCCTTCGCGGTGAATGACGGCCCGCTCGCGGGATTGGACGGCAAGAAAGTTACCGCCCGCAGCATTTGGGACCGGCTCGAACGCGAAGGGCGAGCGAATGTTTCGCTGCAAGTTGCGCAGACGGATAACAGCAAAATTTTCCACGTTACTGGTCGGGGCGGAATGCAGATTGCCGTACTCATCGAGCAAATGCGGCGCGAAGGATACGAGGTTCTTGTGAGCCGACCCGAGGTGCTGAAGCATCAGGACGAAAACGGTCAGTGGCTCGAGCCGATTGAAAAAGTTTTTCTCGAGGTGCCGAAGGACGCCGTGGGCGATGTGATGGAGGCGCTCGCAATGCGCAAGGGTAACGTCACCGATATGGCTCCCGCCGGCGATCGCATGACTCTCGAGGCGTTCGTGCCCACGCGCGGGCTCATCGGCTTCGAGGTCGAGCTGCTCAACTTCACACGCGGCGAAGGCATCATGAGCCATCTCTTTCACGAATACGCGCCCGACACCGGCGAAATCCCCGCCCGCCGCACCGGCGCACTCGTCAGCATGGAAGACGGCACCGTGACCGCTTACGCGCTCGACACCCTCCAAAGCCGCGGTCGGATGCTCGTCGTCCCCGGCGACAAAGTTTACAAAGGAATGATTATTGGCGAAAACGCCCGCGACAACGACCTCCCCGTGAACCCCATCCGCCCCAAGCATCTCAACAACTTCCGCTCCCAAGGCGACGGCAAAGGGATTATTTTAAATGCCCCGATGACCCTCAGCCTCGAGCGCGCCCTCGAGTACATCGCCCCCGACGAATACGTCGAGGCCACCCCGAGCACCCTCCGTCTCCGCAAAAAAATTCTCAACGAACACGACCGCAAACGCTCCGAGAAACAACGCTCGCTGCAAGTGGCTTGAGCGTGTGATTCACAACCGTACCCGCCAGTAACCCGGCTCGCGGCGCAAATGCATCACGGCGACAATTTTGATTTCAGATTCGCCCACGCAATACAAAAGTGCAAACGGAAATCGAGTAATACGGAACTCCCGAACGCTCCCCTCTACTACCCGATGCAATTCCGGTTGGGCTTGAACACGCTTGAGGGCAAGAGCAACTTCGCCAGCGAATTCTCTCGCAAGCCAGACTCTTTATTTTCGTACCAATCACCAGCCGCCAACACCTCGGCGCGGGCTTCGGCGTGGAAACGAATTGGTTTCATCCCGCCTCGCCCCGCAGCTCGGCGAGTACTTGCTCGGCAGGGTAAGTTTCCGCACCGGCGTCCAGTTCAGCACAACGCCGCTGCACCTCCGTCCGCCATACATCAGAAAGCGGTGCATCGGCCGACAAAGTCTCGAGTAGTTTTTCTGTTAGAAAAACCCGCGAAGCCTCCGGCAGGGCGAGGGCTTCCTCTGCAATGTCACTGATGTTGCGTGCCATAGCTCTAAACCAACCGCAAAACTCGGTGCTCGCAAGCGTTTTAGAGTTGAACACTCCCGCTGGGTTGTTACCTTGGCCGCCGTTTCCACGTGTTTAATCTATCCAACTAATTATGAGCCAATCCCCCAAACTTCACAATGCCATGTGGCCCGGACTTGTCGGTAAAGGCGACGACGAAGGCCAGGAACCGCCGATCAGCCTCGAGCATATGCTCGATCTCACCGCCGCCGCCGAGGTGGATGGCCAGAAATTTGATGGCATCGATTACTTTCTTTTTCTGCCGCACACCAATCCCGAGGCTACCGATGGTGAACTAAAAGGCATTGCGGACCTCATCGTCAGCAAAGGCTTCGACATCGGCTCGCTGGTCGCGCCCATTTGGCCGGGCACGGTGGGCGATTCGGCGATGGGCACGGCCGAGCAACGCGGCAAGTTTCTTGATGCAGTGAAGATGGCCTGTCGTATTGCGAAAATTTTCAACGAACACGGCGCACGCAAGTACGGCGTCATCCGCATCGATTCGGCCGAATTTGGCGTAGAAAAATGGGGCGAAGATTCCGCCGCCAACACCGCCCAAATCGTGGAGACCTTCAAGGAAGCCGCGACCATCGCCGCCGGCCACGGCGAACGCCTCGCCGCCGAAGGCGAAATTTGCTGGGCCGGAATGCACAGCTGGAAGGACATGCTCGACGTGCTTGAAGGCGTCGGCATGCCCGAGGCCCTCGGCTTCCAAGCCGACCTCGCGCACACCTATCTTTATACCCTCGGCTACAACGCGCCCGAGCACGCGCTGTTGCAGGAAGGCTACAGCGACGAGGAATTCTGGGCCGCTTACGAGCAGATGACCGACAAGCTCCGCCCGTGGACCATCGACTTCCATGTCGCCCAAAACGACGGCGAAGTGCACGGCGCCGGCGACCACGACAAGACCGGCAAACATTGCCCCGCCGATGACCCGAACGGCAAACTCGACATCACAAAATGCTCCGGATACTGGCTCAAGGACGCCAGCAACCGTGGCATCAAACACATCTGCTGGGACGGCTGCATGTTCCCCAACGCCACACTCGAAAATCCCGAAACGTGGAACACAATCCTCAAGGCCATGATCGACGTCCGAGATGCCCACGGCTGGGAGTAATTTTTTAATAATCATGAGCGAAAAGAAATCCCTCAATATCGGGCTCGTCGGCTACGGCTTTATGGGCCGCACTCACACGAATGGGTACAAGCGCGTTAGCGACTTTTTTCCGGACCTCGGCCATCGGCCCGTGCTCAAAGCGGTGTGCGGCCGCACGGAGGACCGCACCAAGGCTTTCGCCGAGCAGTGGGGCTATGAGAGTTTCGAAACCGATTGGCGCGAGCTACTCAAGCGCGATGATATCGACGCGATTGACATTTGCACGCCCAACGATCAACACGCTGAGGTGGCCATTGCCGCAGCAGAAGCAGGCAAGATGGTGCTCTGCGAAAAACCCCTCGCCCGCACTGCCGACGAAAGTTTACCGATGGTCGACGCTGTCGAGAAAGCCGGCGTGCCGAATACGGTTTGGTATAATTACCGCCGCGTGCCCGCCGTCACGCTTGCCAAACAAATCATCGACTCCGGCAAGCTCGGCCAAATTTTTCATTACCGCGCCAACTTCCTGCAGGACTGGACCATCAGTGCAGATCTCCCGCAAGGCGGCGAAGGCCTCTGGCGCTTGGACGCGGCCGCCGCCGGCAGTGGTGTGACCGGCGACTTACTCGCACACTGCATCGACACCGCCCTTTGGCTCAATGGCAGCATCGCCGACGTGTCCGCCGTTACCGAGACGTTCATCAAAGAGCGCGTCCACACCGCCACTGGTGAAAAACAGGCAGTCACCATCGATGATGCCTGTCTTTTTCACTGCCATTTTAAGAATGGTTCGCTGGGCCTGTTTGAATCCACCCGATACGCGCGCGGCCACAAGGCGCTGTACACTTTTGAAATCAACGGTGCCGACGCCTCCATCCGTTGGGATTTGCACGACCTCAACCGCCTCGAGTTTTTCGACCACAGCGACGACCCCAACACCCGCGGCTGGCGCAGCGTACACATCACCGACGGCGACATGCCCTACATGGACAAGTGGTGGGTCCCCGGCCTCTGCATCGGCTACGAGCACACCTTCGTCCACCATGTTGCCGACTTCCTCGCTAGCCTCGATAACGGCAAACCCTGTGCCCCCACATTCCGTGACGCATTGGAGACCGCACAAGTATGCGACGCTGTCCTTGCCTCCGCGAAGGATCGGGCTTGGAAGGACGTGTAATCGAATGTGGTCCCCGACCCATCGCCTATTTATGACAAGAAAAAGCTAGGGGATCGCCTGTTTACGAAAAAATTGTATTGAATGAAGGCCACCCTTTGTGGCGTCTTATCTCTCCCGCAGTTGATTTAGAGAAAACATAACTATAATAAAACCATGCTAAAACACGTTTTCACAAAAACATTAATAGTGGCCGCCTTTTTGATGGGCATCGCCGTGACCTCACAAGCCGCCCCCGCGCAAAAGATATGTCCATTGATGATTGAGGACGAAATCGATGAAGAAGAATTCGTCGTCTACAAAGGCATCAAGGTTTACACCTGCTGCGGCACATGCAAAAAACTCTGGAGTCAAAATCCAGATTACTACGCCGTGGTGAGCGTGGAGCAAGCCCCGCAACTCAAAGCCGTGGCCTCCAAGACCATCAAGCCGATGGCACAGCGCTTCTGCCCCGTGTACAGCGACACCCGCGTGCATCCCAAGAGCCCGACCATGGAATACAAAGGCAAAAAAATCTACTTCTCCAAAGAGCGCGCCCTGACCCGCTTCAAGTCAAACCCCGCGAAGTACGAGAAAAACCTCAAGTAGGTTTCCCTCAACCCATTTGCACACCCCCGCTCGCGGGGGTTTTTTATACCTCCATCACGCGAGCGGGACGGGTGAAAACGAGTTGGCAGGTGATGGCTTCCTCTTCCAATCCGGTGAGCCGTGCGAGAACGCGGCGGTAAAGCTCGAGCTGGGGTTGATGGCGCTTGACCGCGGCGGCAATCGTGTCGTCATCCACGCGGTCGGTTTTGAAATCGATGATTTGCGCGGTGCCGTCGTGCAGCACGACGCGGTCGAACACGCCCGAGCAAAACTCACCGTCAATGACCAGTTCGAACGCCCGCTCAAGCCACACCTCCGCACCATCAATCGGTTCAAACATTGCTGCCACCTCCCCGTTCTCAAAGCAACGCTCCACCTCGATGGCCGCAGCGGGGTTGGCCACAGCATGCGTTTGCAGAATCGCCGCGGTGGAATCATCGCGCCACTCAATTTCTTCAAAGATGGCATGCACCGCCTGTCCGAACGCAGCCGCATCGGTGCCATTGGGCTCGAAGAGGGTAGCGCCACCAAAGACCGTGCCGCCGTGAGCGGATGGGCGTCGCCGGGCCAGCCGACGATGGCGGCGTTCACTGGTGATGGGTTCAAATTCTGTTTCAGCTTCTTCGGCGGCTTGTTTTTTGTCCCACGTTTCCAGCCACTTAAAACTGCCAGATTCGAACATCACCTTGGCGGGAGCAGAACAGCCCTCGAGGTCGCGACCGTCATCCTGGGCCAAGGCATCTGTCAGCAGCCGTGGAAAGTAGCCAGATTTGTCCGATGGGCGAGTGGTGATAATGTATAACCCCCGACGCGGGCGGGTGAGAGCCACGTATAATTTGCACAGATTTTCATAACACGCCTCGGCGCGGGCCTGTTCGCCGGCTTCGCCAAGTGGTTCCACAACCTCGCAGATTTCCCTGGCCGGCAGGTCGAGAATCCACTCCGGGTCGCCATTGGGATTGATCTGGGTGTGAAGCGAATCCTTGCGGGCGGTGTCCAGGCGCTTGTTCTTGGCCTCGAGATCGGGCACGAGCGTGACGTCGAAGGTGAGTCCCTTAGCCTTGTGGATGGTCATCACCTGCACAACGTTAGCGCCGGAGGCATCGCTGGACTCCTGCACGGGCATGAAGCGCAGAAAGGCGTCGATGTCACGACTACCGTTCTCATCAAACTGCCGCGCCAGCTCGAGAAACTGCGCTGCACGCCAGCGGGCAAAGCCATTGAGTTCATTGTCAAGTTTGCCGATCCACACACGAGCCGTGAACTCGAAGCCGTTTTGGTGAAGTTCGCGTTGGAGTTTCCGCAGCGCCTTTTGTTGCCCGTTGCGATCCTCCGGCAAAAGCTTGGCCAAGGGCGTCAATCCGAGGTGGCCGAGACTGAAACGATCCGCCGGATGCGCTGCGGCGCGAAAGAGCGACAGCAGCGCGGCGCCGAGTGGATTGTCCGCGCCCGGATTAGTGGCAGACTCTCCGACCACGGGCATGCCCGGCATAGCACCGCGCAGAAAATTCACCACCTCGCGCACGGTTTCATTTTTCTGCACGAGAATGGCGCACTCGATACGGTTTTCGATGGGCTGCAATTGCTCCAGCAAATATCGCATCACCTCCCACCGATCGTCCTCGTCGTCGACGGTCAAGTACATCGAATGGCCCTTCAATTCTCTGAGCGGCTCCGCGCAGGTGTGATTCTCCCACCCCGCGTTCCAGCGCTGCCCGGCGGTTTCATTGAAAGTTTCGCTGGCGATGACCTCTGCGGCCCCAAAGACGGCGTTGATGAGATCGAGCACGTCCGGCACCGACCGCCAAGATTCGTTGAGCGAAGTGGAAAGGATGCCGCCAGTGTATTTTCCCTCCACACGATCAAACAACCGCGGGTCGCCGCCGCGCCATTGGTAGAGCGATTGTTTTTGATCGCCAACGCAGAAGAAGCCGCGGGCATCGTCGGGATCCTGCAGCACCTCGTCGATGAGATTGGCCATCGCACTCCACTGCACGCCGCTGGTGTCCTGAAACTCGTCGAGCAACCAATGGTCGAATGCGCCATCCAGCCGGTACTCGATGTCGAGCTTGTCCTCGCGCGAATTCAGCAGCACGGGCAGGTCAGCAAAAGTCAGCCGCCCCGCCCGTCGCACCTGTGCATTGTATCGCTGCTCAAAAACCGCCAGCAATCCAAGCACGCCCTGCGTGCGCTTCAGCCGCGCGTCCAGCTCCTCGGCCACACACTGCCGCAAGATCATCCCCAGCTTGCGGCTGAAATCCGGCGAGGGCTGGTTTAGCGCCTTGGCTCGGCCGTATTTGAATTCCCAATCGCCCCGATCCAGCGCGTCGATATCCTCCAGCGCGCGCGCCATCAGCGTCTTGGCTCGGCCAAACAAATCCTTGCCCGGTGCCCAGTCGGCCAAGTGATCGGCCATGGTGTTGAAGCTTTTTTGCAAACCCGCACCGAAACCCTGATCCGCATCCAGCAGTTCGCGCCATTCCGCCACCTGCGCTGGCCGGTTCGTGGGCTGGGATTTCCACAGGTTGCCACCGGGCCAGATACGGGCAGGATCGCCCCAGAATGAGCCGTCGGGAACACGCATCAACAACTCATGGCATTCTTCGAGATGTTTTTCAAACGAGCCAACAAAGTTGCGGTTGTCCTTGCCCGCAGTGGAAAGCCGGTAGATCTCGATAAGGCTTTCGCGGTCCTCCGCGCGTGCTTCATTTTCATCCAACAGATTTTCCAGCACGCGCATACGGGCCTGTTGTTTTTCAAATTCGCTCATCATCTTGAACTCGCCGCCCAAGCCGAACTCCAGCGAGAACATCGCGATGACGCGGTGAAAAAAACCGTCAATGGTACCCAGCGAAAGCTGCCCCATTGCCTCCACCAACTGCCGCAGAGCTTCGCGAAATTGTTCAGGCTTGGCGGTTTGTAGATCGATTTCCCGGGCAAGTTTTTTGGCCTGCCCGGGATCGACGGCCGCCGTCGCGAGCTTGGTAAGGATGCCCTCAAAAAATTCTCCGGCCGCCTTTCGTGTGAAAGTCAGCGCGATAATCCGATCCGGCGACAGCCCGCACAACAGCAGCCGGATGAAGCGATTGGTGAGCTGGTAGGTTTTACCTGTGCCCGCCGAGGCTCGAATCATTTGATTTTGAATCCTCTTCATACCGCCACTCCTTTCGGCTCGACAGCGCATAATTCTGGCTGGCTAAAAAGGATGTCCTTGAAGTCGTCATACTTCAATTTCGGCGCCGGCGGCCAAAAACGTCGCGCGCAAACATCCGCCACCACACCCCGCGCGCAATCCACCGCTGCCAACCGCACATCCGCGTCGGCCGGTGTGAGCAGCAACACGCCCGTGCCCGCCCCCACTTGGGGCAAATTGAAATATCCCAACTCGAGATCCGTGCCGTGATCCTCCTCCAACGCCCACGCGTACAGGAACAACTGCAGGTCCAGCCAAACGTGTTCCTTCCCGGCAAGATCAAACCGCGCGTAATCCGGCACAGCATCGTCCCGGCCGGCCTTGAAACGCTGCCAGTGCTTTTTCGCCGGCAACTCGCCTTTGTTAGAGGACTTGTAATCCAGCACCCGCACCGCGCCCGTTTTTTTGTTCCGCTCAATACGGTCGATGCGCCCGACAATCTTCATGCCATTGAGCTCCTTTTCAAATTTTTCCTCCGAACCGACAATCTCCCAGCCCGCCTCGCGTTCCGCCGCCTGCACGTGCGCCGCGTGCCGCAGTCGGCGCCCGGCAATTTCCTGCTGCACTCGCAATGCCAGCGGCGGCCGCCGGCCAAACCGCGCCTCCACCTGCCGCGCCAGTTCCTCGGAGAAAAATTTATAAATCGCCCCGGCGTCGTTCAACTCCCGAGCCTTCGGGGCCTTCCCAAAAGCATCAAGCACATCATGCACCAACCCGCCAAACCCCTTGGCATCCATCTCGCGCAAATCAAAATCCTTCGGGGCCATCTTCAAAACCTGGCGTAAATAAAACCGATACGGACACTGAAGATAATTGCAAATGGAAGAGTTGCTCAAATGCTCCACCGTCCCGGCCCCGATTGCGGTTAGCTGCCATGGGGTTTCCCACGCGGGTGGCTGCGCCCCGGGTGGGAGCTGGGCGAACAAACGCTCCACGCGCGCAGGCAATTCTTGGTCCGCGCAACGAAACAGCAGCCGCGAAGGCTTGAGCGGTTCGCCACTGGCGCGTTGACGGCCCACAAGATAATCCACACGCCCGTTTCCGGCGCGCGAACTCAACAGCAGCTCCATCAGCCACGCGTCGCGCGCGAAGCGATCGGCATTGGTGCACAGCCCGAGTTGTGCGCGCAGTGTATCGGGCAAAAATAAATCACCACGAATGGACTCGGGCAAGTGCTCCTCATTCACACCGGCCACAATCAAGTACGGCGCATCCTCCCACGCCAATTCCAGCCACCCTTGGATATCCACCGCCTCCGCCATGCGCTCGGGAAACACTGCCTCGCGTCCGACGGCATCAAGCAGCAACGCCAGCGCCTCGGCAGCGGGGGGACGTTTGCCTGAGCCCGAGGCCGCTTCCCATTCACCAAGGCGTTCCATGAACAGCCGTGCCGATTCCAAATCCGCCGCATCACTTTCCCGACCCTCGATGAAATCGCGTCCGCCAAATGCCGCCTGCAGAAACCCCAAAAGCCCATCAGTTAACGACGTGGCGTCCAACCGCTCCAGCACCTTTTCCAACTCGACCAAAACCGTACGCGCAAGGATTCGGTTGCCCAAGTTGTCACCCTCAAAATGCAGCCGCGCTGCCGTGTCCAGCCGCGTGGGCAAATGCTCGGTGCGCATTTCATCCAGCCCACACAACAATTGCTCGGGCGCAAAATTTTCCACCACGGTTGACGCCCAGCCCCAAGCATCAGGCATCCGCAACAGCGCATCGGCGTGGGTGAAGCTCGGCTGCCGCAGCACCTCCTCCACCGACCGCAAAAATGCCACCAACGGCGCGCGCCGCAGAGGCCGACCATCGGGATTGAAACACGGCACGCCGGTGTCGGCCAGAGTCCGCTCCAGACGCGGCGTTACGCTGGGGTCGGCCACGCCCACCGCCACACGGCACGCACGATTTTCTCCGAACGCCTGCAATCGCACCGACACCTCCGCCGCCTGCGCAGCTTCGTCCAGCTTGGAAATCATTTGAGAATCTACCAGCGGCAACTCGCGGTTCGCCCACTCTTCGGGGCGCGGACTTCCCCAGTCATCAAAAAGCGCTTCGCCATTTTCCGGACCGAACACCACCACCTCCACCGGCACGCCGGCGGCCGCCAGATTGTTCAGCGCCCTTTGCCCCAGCACGGGCAGATCTGGAACGCCGAGCACGGACACGCGCTGGATGCCTTCCCGCAACACCGGTGACGCCGCAGCTTGGCGCTTGGCGTCGTGCAAATCCAACTGCCCGCCCAACGCCTTGCGATAGGCGGCCTCAAGTTGTTTCAATTCGCGCCAGCGCGCCGCTTCCGGGCAGTCCTCGACCTCGGCAACGGCGGCGCAATCGAGCCCGCCCTCGGCCAGCGCGCCGCGAAGGTCGTGCAATGCCCGCGCCATTTGCCGGCGCCAAGTGAAATCCACCATTTCGGGAGGAAGCGGAAAAAGGTGTTTGTAGTTTTTCAGGTTCGCTTCGCCTAACACGCGGTTCCAAATCCACAGACACGCCAGCTCAGTAGCTGCATTTTCACATGGCCGCACAAGATGCCACGGCGTGACGGTCATCGGCGGAAACAACGCTCTGCCGCGCCTTTCCATTTCGCCTGCCAATGCCTCACGCAACCGCCGCCCCGCCTGCCGCGTGGGCAAAAGCAGCAGCCGATCACGTAAATCTGGCACGCCTTCGCCATCATCAGCCAACAGCCAATCCACCGCAGTTGTCAGCAGCGGTTGGTTCCAATGCAAATTTATCATTTCCGGTCGGTCGGCCATGGGCTTCATAAATACTGTAAAAAATTCATCACGCCAAGGATACACACGCGCTGGGACATAGGCAGTCCCAGTAAATTCCCTTGCCTTGCAGGCGGGGGAGTTGTTGGGTACGCGGGAATTTGCTGTGAGTTTTCCTGTCTTGTTGATTGCCGAAGACCCCGCGTGTCACCGTACGATTACGGGGCTTTCGGTGCTCGATCGGTTGGTGATTACCGCTCATCGCGCGGGCGCGGAGGGCATCACGATTTTGTGCGCGGGCGAACGCCCCAAGCTCACGCGCGCCGAGGCTCTGGGCATTGTCGTGAACTGGGCGAAGGAGGCACCGTCGCTGGAGGAAAACACACTCGTTGCCTTCGGCCAATTGGTCGTGCAATTGCCGGATTTCAAAAAAGTGCTGACCGAAGGCGGCCGGTTATATTCCGAAGCCCGCGAGCCACTGCCGTGCGGCATCGCGGCGCGATGGAAATTTTCACTGGAGGATTCGTTGCCGGATCGCCCGCGTGTTTTCGCCCAAGGCGTGGCGCGCGTGGTGAAGGATGGCCTCAGCGCCGCGCAGGCGGAGGACGCGCTGTGGGACACGATGGGCAGCCCGAGCGACGGCCTTGTGGACACGCATTTCAACCGCCCGCTGGGCCGGCCGTTGTCGCGGCTGCTCATTCACACGCGCATCACGCCCAATCAAGTTTCCATTTTCGGTATCTTGCTGGGCGTGTTCGCAGCATATTGTTTCACTCTCGGTTTGCCGAAATGGATGATTCTCGGCGCGGTGCTGCTGCAACTCTCGGCGGTGATTGGCTGTATCGACGGCGACCTTGCGCGGATGGGTTTCAAGGAAACCGCGGCCGGCAAGTGGATTGAATTCGGTGGCAACCAAATGGTTCGACTGTGCCTGTTTGCCGGCATCGGCGCGGGGGTTTACAAACTAAACGACAACAACAGCCCCGCGTTGTGGCTGGGGCTTTCGGCGGCGGCGGGCACGGTGATTTTCTTTGTGGTGATGCTGCGCGCCCACCTCCGGCTCCAACCGTTCATCAACAAAACCGCCAACCGCGATTTCTCCGTGCTACTACTCGCGCTGGCCATCGCGCAACGAGTCGATTGGTTTCTGTGGCTGGCGGCAATCGGCGTGCATTTGTTTTGGATGGCGGCGTTGTGGGCGCTATGGGTGCAGCAGCGCGATGACGCGGAGGCGGTCGCGTGAAAAAATGGTGGCGCATCGGTTTGCTCGCCGTCGGCCTCGCGTTGTTTGCGTGGTTCATCCAACGCACCGGCTGGGCGGATATTCGCAACACGTTTGCAAAGCTCGGCCCGTGGATGTTGGTGGCGCTCGTTCCCTGCGCCGTCGTGTTCACCATCGATTGCGTGGGCTGGCGTTTCACCTTCGGCCCCACCGCGCGGAAGGGCATTCCCTTCCGCGTGGTGTGGAGCATTCGGCTCATTGGCGAGGCGATTAACAATGTGATCCCCAGCATGTACGTGGGCGGCGAGACGGTGAAAGTGGGGCTGCTCAAGCGCCGCGGCGTGCCGGTCGTCACGGCGGCCTCGGCAGCGGTGCGGTCGAAGACGGCGTAGTCGGTCGCGCAATCCACCTTCATCGCCATGGGCGCGACGGTGGCGGCGATGGCACTGCCCACGGAACACACAGAAATTAAATGGGCCTTCGCCGCCATTGCGCTGTTGGCGTTCACGTGTATGGCGCTGCTCTTCCGCATCCAACGCCACGGGCTGTGCACCACGCTTATCGGTTGGGTACGGCGGCTGGGGTTTCGGCTGAAATCACTGGCGCCCAAGGAGCAGAAAATCCGCGAGTTGGATGATGAGATTTATGTTTTTTATAATCGGGACAAAAAATATTTCCGCTGGTGCACGCTCACGTATCTCGCCGGTTGGATGTTTGATACCGTGGAAATTATGGTGGTGGCGCATCTGCTCGGCGCGCAAGTGACGTGGGCCGACGCCTTCGCCATCGAGGCCTTCATCAGCGTGGCGCGTGGGTTTAACACAGTGGTGCCCGGCGCACTGGGCGTGCAGGAATTTAGCGTGGTGGGGCTCTTCACCCTGTTCGGCTACGGGCACGAGCTGGGCGCACAATACGCGGTGGTGCGGCGCGGGCGTGATGTGATTTTCGCGGCGCTCGGCTGGCTGCTGCTTTACGTGGGCGAAGCCACCTGGAAATCGCTGCGCACGGAATCCCGGGCCGGAGGGAAATATGATGAAGGATGATCCCGCAGGCGAAGCTTGCAATCTATGATACGCTCGGACAATTATTTGCGAGTTCCGTTGTCGTTACAGTTTGCTTATGCGTATTATTTTCCCAACCCTCGCCCTGCTGGTTTTTTGCCTTGGCCTGCTCGGCACGGGATGCGCTGCGCCGCGCGCCTTTAATTTGCCAGACCCTTCCGAGCCCAGCGATGCCCTGCTGATGGCACCCACCATCGCCGATCCCATCGAGCCGGTGAACCGCGCGGCCTTCGCGCTCAATGAATTTTTGTTTGCCGTGGCCGTGGAGCCCGCCACCGGTGTTTACAACACCATCGTGCCCGAGCCCGCCCGCACGGGCATCCGCAATTTTCGTAACAACCTGTTTTATCCGCTGCGGCTCTTCAGTAATTTATTGCAGGGCAAATGGAGCGGCGCGGGCACGGAGACCAAACGGTTCCTCATTAACACCACCCTCGGCGTGGCCGGCCTCGGCGATCCCGCCAGGCACAAGTACAAGCTCGCCTCCACCGGCGAAGACCTCGGCCAAGTGTTCGGCCATTGGGGTTGGGAATCGAAAATGTATTTGTATGTTCCTCTGCTGGGCGCCTCCTCTGAGCGTGATGCGCTCGGCAGCTTTACCGGATTGGGGCTCGACCCCGCCTCACTGGCACCCGCCGCCCGGATTGGCATGGGCTTCAACCACATCTCTTTTAGCAGCCGCACCCTACGCCAAATGCTCAAGACTGAGTACGACCCGTATGAACTCGCCAAGATGAATTATACCCTCAAGCGCGATGCCCAAGTGCGCGACCTCCAACTCGGCGGCTCCAGCGAAGACACCGGCCAAACACAAACGCTGATGGCGATTTATTCGCGCCCAAAAAACTCAGACTTCGCCAAGCTCGCCGATGAATTGGAAGTAAAACCCACTGAATTCCTCCGCCCCCTCCCCGTTTCACTATGGCTACAAAAAAGGCCCGCGCCCATCGCGTGGATCCTCCCCGGCCTCGGCGGCCACCGCCTCAGCACACGCGCCCTCGCCCTCGCCGAACAAGCGCACACCGAAGGCTACCATGTCATCTGCATCAGCAATAATTTTAATTGGGAATTCATCCGCAGCGCCCCCGCCGATTATTTGCCCGGCTATATGCCGCACGATCTTGACGCCATCCGCGCCATCCAAAAAACCGTCACCACCGCCCTCACCGCCAAACACAGCGCGGGCCACATCACCGGCCAGTCGCTGCTCGGATTCTCAATGGGCGGCTGGTACACCCTAAACCTCGCCGCCACCAGCCCACCCGAAACCTACGAACACGCCGTCGCCATCAACCCGCCGCTCGACCTCGTGCACGGCCTCAAAGCACTCGACCGCCTTTACCGCACCCCCGGCAAAGACACCGTCGCCCTCCGCCAAATCGCACTGCTCAAGATCGCCGTTAACCAAAAGCAAACCGCCGAGCAAGGCGCCGACATGCCCTTCACCGACGCCGAAGCATCGTATCTCATCGGCCTCAGCTACCGCATCACTCTCCGCCAAGCCATCCTCTCCGGCCACCTCAATCTCGATGGACGCGACCTCCCCGCCCGCCGCCGTTTATATAACCGCGTAAACGCCCTCAGCTGGGAAGATTATTTCACAAAAATCCTCACCCCCCATCTCGCCGCCCAATCCATCCCCGCCACCACCCTCACAAACGCCAGCGACCTCCGCCAACGTCAAGCCGCCCTCACCGCCGCCAAAAGCCTCCACCTCGTCCTCACCAGCAACGACTTCCTCCTCAGCCAAGAACATTTAGATTGGTTCCAAAAAAACTTCCCCAACCAAATCACCTACAATAAAAAAGGCGGCCACATGGGTCAACTCTGGCAACCCAAAGTCCACCAAGCCATCAGCGAAGTAATCCGCCGGAAATAAATCGGCCGAGCCAACACAGCATGGATACGAAATGACAATCACCATCCTGCTCATTCTGACGATCCTTGCCCCCTCCTTTCCTGCAACTTGTGCCCGCTCGGTCGCCTTCGGCGGCGGGGCCGATTAATCGATCCTGTCAAAGAAAACCCAAATAAAAAATGCTAAAGAAATATACAAAATATGTGGCCACCGCGTTTGCTGTGGCTTCCCTCTCCACATTCATGATTGGCTGTGGAGGAGACGGTCTGAGCGACGAAGAGTTGGAGGGTCCTAGTGATCCTGACCAAAGCGAAGATGGAGATGCCGATGAAGAAGGTGAAGAAGACGGCACCTAAGTCGAATCCAAACAAATAAAAACACATTAAGAAAGCCCCCCGGAAACGGGGGGCTTTTTTGGGTTCAGTCGAAGCGGATTTGCCCCCAATCTCATAAGCCCTCCCGTTTCCGGGAGGGCTTATGATTGGGTTGATTCTAATTGTAGAAACGGCTAATCTGTTTATTCGGGGAAGTCAAGTGGCCACCAGTTTGTTGACTGGTGGTGACTTTGGCTTTCTCCCACTGGGCACCATCACCCTGCACAACGGCTCCGCCTGAGGTGGACCAGTTACCGGTACCTGCATCGAGACCGCTTATCCGGCACTCTTTCCAGCCGGTAGTCGGGCCGTTGAATACACTGTTATTGCCGGTGAGATACAATGATTTACCAACTCTGCTGAAAACGCCTCGAAGTTTCCCACGGGGCATTATAGCGTACTGATGCCCATCACCGTTCACGTTGCGGGTGAAGTGCAGGAGCGTTTCGGGAGTTTGGTCGTCACCCATCAAGTGATGACCGTAACTGCCGGCGGTATTCCGCACATAGTGCATTCCTTCGGTGGCGCCAAATTGCTTGGAGAGCGTAAGAGACCCCCATTTGCCGCCATCGAGTTTGCCTTGGGTGTGATCCTTTTGATTGGCGGATTTCACCTTTGGATCGGAAGGGGAGGCAATCATCTTGGAGCTATCCAAATCGCGGCGGATTGATGCTCCGCAGAGGATGAAGCGAATATCGTGCCCACCTCGACCAGAAAGATGCGCCGTTGTTGTGCCTCTGTAATCAGCAGCATACAAGTCCCAGCACTCGACATCCTGCAACAACCAGGGGAATGCTCCGGCATCACCCGCTAAGCCGATGTAAGCCTTAGTCATTTGGCCGATATTGTTGGAACATTTGAGGCGGTTGGCCTTTTTCTTGGCTTTAGCCAAGACTGGAAGGAGCATGCTGGCCAAGATGCCAATAATGGCTATGACCACTAGCAACTCGATGAGGGTAAATCCCTTGTTGATTTGTTTTTTCATGGTTTGTTTTTTGTTCTGGGTTACACGCCTTCGCATTGCTCTAGCGCGGCAGAACCGCCATACGACGGCTCCGTTCAAGCATTGTTTCGCAAGTCCTGTGCCAACTTGATTTAGGCTCATTTCTTGTGCAGGCTGGCCGAAAAATTGTAGAATCTGGCCATCTATAGGGGAAAGGCTGAAAAGACCTCATTGTGATCGCGTGATTAATTGACGGATTGCGCATTTTTAACGCAGAGAGTGGGGTTATTGTGACGGTTCCCGGGAGGCAGGGTTAAGGGCTTGAAATGTGAGGGCGTTGTTGAAATTTCATGTATTCGAAGTGCATGAGTTGCTCGGTCGCTTCGGCGGCGGTAAATCAACATTTGGGTCTTGAGCAGACTGGCCAAAAAATTGTAGAATCTAGCCATCAATGCCTAAATCGCTCAAAGCTGAGTTTTTTGCGAAATCCGCGAATTGCGAGGATTTTCTCGAGCTATTCAATCATCTTAGCAACGTCTCGTTTTTTATTAAGAATGCCAGTTTTCAGATCGTTGCTGCCAATCGGAATTTCTTTGCCCGGCTCGGATTCGATGAGGAATCAAAGATCATTGGGAAAGAAGATTATGAACTCTTTCCGAAGCCTTTGGCGACAAAGTTTCGAAAAGATGACGAAAGGGTACTGGCAACCGGAACGGCCATGCCGCAGTTGGTTGAGATGTTCCTCAATCGGCACGGATTACCGGATTGGTTTATGACTCACAAAATGCCTGTTCGTGATTCCACAGGTCAGACCATCGGCATCATGGGGACCGTGGAACATTACAATCAGGAGAAAGCCCTGAAGTCTGCCGACCCGGCAATAGCGAAAGCTGTGGAAAAACTTTTGAGCCGCCCGGAAACCTTTTCCTCAGTCTCCGAGCTGGCTAGGGAAGCAGGGATGTCGCACCGTCATTTTAACCGGCGCTTTAAAGAAGAAACCAGTCTGACGCCAAGTCAGTTTCTAGGACGGTGCCGAATACAGCTAGCCTGTCAATTGCTCCGCAGTGAAAGAGAAAAAAACATTTCAGACATCGCCCTCGAAATTGGTTTCTGCGACCAGAGCGCTTTCACCACTCAGTTTAGAGAACGAATGGGAACGACGCCCTTTAAATACCGGCAGGCCTATTAACCCAAAAAACGTAATCCGAAGGACCTAATCAACTTTCCATGGCCAAGGCTCAACCCGCGAGGCTGGCTTCAATCTGTTTCCCGGTTCGAATCAAGTATTCCGCGAATTCAGGAAACTCCTATCGCTTAGGCGAGCAAGCCTTTCAAAGGTCCAGTACTATCAGCAAATCGCTCCATACCTGTACCCATTAACTGAGCTTGCGAGAGCCACAAATTGGCCAG
The DNA here is from genome assembly GCA_937775205.1 of uncultured Verrucomicrobiae bacterium. GTDB lineage: Bacteria > Verrucomicrobiota > Verrucomicrobiia > Limisphaerales > UBA1100 > JACNJL01. Next base: position 106,580 of record CALKBX010000018.1, read on the forward strand.
TGGTGTTTTTTCAGGACAATTAAGGATGCGGCCTGTCTTGATTCTGCCGTTGGCAGAACCTGCTACAATTATCGGAAGCTCATCCATTGTATGGTCTTTTCCATCTCCCAATCCCGAACCCAACGTGATCATGGAGTGATCCAACAGCGTGCCCTCCCCCTCCTTGATCGCATCGAGCTGTTCGAGTACTTCGGCAAACAGCTCGACATAGAAACGGTCCACTTGAACCAGCATCTTTTTCACACGGTCCTGGCCTTGGGCATGCGTGAGTCCATGATGTGATTTTGTGAAATTCAATTCATGGAATAGCTGCGGCGTTCCCCACCTTTCGGGTGCGAGCATGAACGTGGCAACATGTGTAAGGTCTCCTTGAAATGCCAGCACAAGCAATTTACCCATCATCCTTATGTACTCTCCACGCGTCATGGGCGTTTCATCCGGTTCTTTCATATCCGCCCTCTCGTGCGTGGCGTAGTACTTACTTAGCTTCTCAATCTGTTTCTCGATTTCCCTGACGGAAGTGAAGTACTCATCCAGCTTGTCTTTGTCATGACTACTCAGATTCTTTTCAAAATTGGCAGCATCCTTCAAAATCAAGTCCGTAATATCCTTGTCGGATTTTCCAGTCTTAAACAGACGCTGATAGACCTGCCGCGGATCTTTCATCGACGTCGCTACATGCTCCGGCCCGTACCAGGAGATGTTATCCAAATAGATCGATTCTTTGAGATCTTTAAACGTATTGCAATTCAGCTCCAAGGATCGAATGGGTGTCCGCTGGCTTACCTTATCTGCAATTAGGTGGTCCAAGGTCCTGGCCATCGGATAAGGCGATTTGAGCTCGCCATGAGGATCGGCCGACGACAGGTAACATGAACTGCATTGATTGTGTACATCGATCCCTCTCACGTTAACCCGGGACAAGCCCGTGATCAGCGTGATTTTCCCGCCCACGTTCTTTAGCGGACTCAAAGTGGGCATCGCCAAAAAATCTTGGTTGCCCTCCCGGGGGAAAAAATGATCCCTCACAAAACCCATCGGCGAATAAAACGAAGCAAAACGCAGGGAAGGCTCCTTTAATTTCTTGGTTGCTGCCTCCTCTGCATACATCTCCAACCAAGGAAGAGCCATCATGCCGCCCCCCGTACCCAACAAGAACTTGCGTCTATCAATATGTTTCATCGTTTTATCTTTTGGTTAAATATTGGGTGGATCACCGTATGTTTGATAAGGTCTCTCAATTTGTAATTATCCTTCTCGCTCGCTTTCGCAATTTCATCTACCGCAATTCGATCTACCACGGTCAACTCTCGCCCCAAGCCATAGGAAAGCAAATGCTTGATGAAGGCCTTGGCAAACAAGTCCTTTTCAGCGAGCACGGCATCCTTAAATCCGACAACGTCTTTGAAATCATGTTTACCAAACAATACACCACTGGCGTCCACCTTCAAGCCAGTTCGATACTTGTCTCGCCAGCGCCCCAGTAAATCATAATTCTCCAAAGCAAACCCCAATGGGTCAATCTTTTGATGGCAGCCCGCGCATCGGGAGTCTTCACTGTGCTGATTTAGCTTTTGCCTTATGGTCAGACCTTCTTTTTGGAGTGTGCTGTCGTCCGCTTTCAAGTCGGGCACATTGTCTGGCGGAGGCTCGGGGGGATCATTGAAAATGACCGAAGAGACCCAAGACCCCCGCGTGATGGGCAGTGATCGAAACGGCCCCGATGTCATTACCATCACGCCCGCTGTTGTAATCACTCCACCAAATCTTCTGTCCTTCAGTGGCGTCCGGGTGAACTCAATATCGCGGAGGTTGACGTTGATTCCATAGGTGGCGGCTCTGCCTTGATACCATTCTTCCAGCAAGTGACTGCGGTAGGTGAAGTCGGAATCGACCAATTCCATAATTGGCCTGTTCTCAATAAAAACTGTTTCAAAATTCAGAAGCGGTTCCAACATCATATGCATCCCTCTCTTGTATGATATTTTGTCGTCGCCACCGAAGTAGTAATCTCGATGTGTTTTAAAATCAGGTGATGCGGAAACCAAATTGTTAATCTTTAGCCATTGAGGCGCAAAACTGTCGCAGAAGTTTTTTACGCGACGATCGTTGAGCATTCTATTGAGCTGCCCTTCTAGAACCTCTGGATCCTGAAGCTTCCCTTCCCCCGCCAATGCCAATAATTCATCATCAGGGATCGAGCTCCACAGGAAAAAGGACAGACGGGTCGCCAAATTAAATGAGGCGTGATTCGGCGAGGCATCACTTGCCTTATTGTGAACCATAATAAATCGCGGAGAAGCTAACGCGCCTGATACGACATCCTTCATACTCTTGGTGAAATCGCCGCTTTCCTTATACTGCTTATCAAAATACTCCGTGTACAACTTCAGGGTTTTTGCGTCAGCTGGAGATCTGAATGCCCTGAGAAGGAGTTTCCGAATACGTTCGTGCGCTATTATTTCAATCGGCTGCTTCAGTGCCGGTTTGACATCATCATCCCGCTTCCAGCTACCTACCATTTCCTCTTTGGCGACATCTTGTTTGCCATCCGCAATTTCTCGAATCTGGAGCTTGCTCAACCCAGATCGAAACAAGCGAACGTCATTAAGATCTCCGTGGAAAGGCTCGTTCTTATATGAGCCAATCTGCATCGGCTCCTTACTCTGGGTGTAGAGCTTGCCCACAACCGACTTGCGACCGACCTGCTTTCCGTCCACGTAGAGATTCATTTGCTTACCATCGAAGGTGCCGGCAACGTGATGCCACTTGCCGTCTCCAAGAGCATTTGGTTCCACCGGCGCGCCGAATTCCACATAGCGGCCTTCGATGCCCGCACCCATCCAAATCCCCCAGATTCCACCCGTGTCGCCAATGGCCAACAACTGGCGCCTCCACGAATCCTCACGGCGAACAATGGTCTGCCACTTTTTGGTCACTTTGGATGGGCGGATCCAGGCGCTAAGAGTCAATCCCGTGCTGCGCGTCGCGACAGATTTATCTGCCGTAATGGAGCCAAATCCCATGGTCGATGGCTTCTGTAATGGATCTTGAAATAGATCATTCCAAGTCTGACAGTTTTTATCGAAATTCTCTGCATTCACAACCGATCGGCTGAGCTCCAGGAAGGACTCCATGAGCGTTGGCGTCAAACTTAGGTGATCCCCGCGATTGTTGAACCCGTTTTCTGCGGGAGGATCTTTGGGGAAAGCCATCACGCCCAGCAACCGATTCTCCAACAACTGCTGCAGCCCCATGATTCGATTACCCACTCTTGCAACTTTGGGCATCTTGCCTGTTTCGGGTCTGAAATAATTATTGTGGTCTCGAATGATGCGGTCGTTGATCGAGTAAACCCACGACTTAAGATCGAACAAGTCTTTTACCGCATTGCCATATTCAAAACGGTTCATCCGCCGAAGGCGTAGCGGGACCACGGGCTGACTATGTGCCATGGCATTCTTAAATGCTTTTTCCAGCTCCAATAACATGAGTTCGCGTTGGTCGCCGCTGGGCTGTTTCTCCTCTTCGGGAGGCATTTCGTTTTTCCCCAATACCTCGATCATCTTTTCAATGAGCGCTGGATTCTTCTCGAGATCCGCCCATGATCCGTAGTCGGTTAGCTTGACCTTGCCCTTGGTTTTTTTTCGCCCATGGCAGTCGTAGCAATATTCTTGGAGAATGGGCCCAATGCCCTTGCCAAAGTCATTCGCTCTTGCAGAAGAATCTTGAGCTTTGACCGGAGACGAGCATGCCAAAGCTGCGAATAAAATGAATGTGGCAGTTGCTAGGGGATTGCTTATCTTTGCCCGGCGCCGCCGTTGCCTGTCGGACGGGTTTGGAGGAGAAGGAATTTTACAAAACCCGCTCATTGATCCTATTCGACCGGGGATCGCGAGATTCTGCAAGCTGATTAATTTTTTATTCTCAGAACGCATCCTAGAACTTCAGCTCCAGCGGCCGGCCACTGTATTGGATCAGTCTGGTCACGCCATCAGGAACAAGTTCCACCTGGAACGTGCGCGTGACCGTCTTCTTTGACGCCGGCTCGAGGCTCAGCTGTTTGGTCGCGTCGTCCCACTTGATCAGTGTCTGGACTGAATCGCCCTTCAGGTAATCAAGGCTAATGCCGTCGTCGTCGTACAGCGTGTAGTTGCCGTTGGCGCCTCGGTAGATCTTGAGTGTCGTGGGCTCGTCGACCTTTTGTCCGGTGTATTGACGGATGGGGTCGACCGGCACGATTGCGCCGGCGCGGACATAGATCGGCATCGTGGCCAGATCCACAGCGCGCTGCACGCTGCGGCCGCCGGTCTCGAGCTTGCCGGTCCACCAGTCGTACCATTTGCCTGCGGGCAGATAGACGTCTCGGGTCGTCGCGCCTTTTTTGTACACCGGTGCGATGAGCAGGTCGCGGCCCCAGAGGTATTGATCGCCGATGCTTCGAACCTTGGGATCGGTGGGGTGGTGCAGCCACATCGATCGCATCATGGGCATCCCCGTCGCCCGCGCTTCCCAAGCCAGCGTGTAGTTGTAGCTCAGCAGTTGATAGCGCAGTTCAGCGTACTTTTTGGCGATCGGTTCGATCTTAGGATTGTTAAGCTCCGAGTCGAGTGGAGGAGTGCCACTTTCTTTCGGCCCCATTTTGTCCAAGCCCCAGCCCCACGGCAGTCGCATCTGCCAGGTTCGGCCGTGTCCGCGGAACGAGGAGGTAAAGGCGGCGAACTGAAACCAACGGGCGTAGAGCTCACCCGTCAGATCCGGCGTGGGATAGAAGCCGCCGATGTCCGAACCCCAGAAAGGTGAAAGGCTCAGCGAGTGGTTGATGCCCACGGCGATCTGCGCTTCGAGGGTTTTGAACGAAGCGTGCGTATCGCCCGACCATATCCACCCGCCGTAACGCGCCACGCCCAGATGGCCGTTGCGATGCAGAGACCAGGGTCGAACATTCGGTGTTTTGGAGAGTGGGCCTTCGTAATAGAGCTGATGGCGCTTCATACGTTCGTGGAAGCTGAACCAGTCGCCCTCGTCGGGCCACCACGCATCGACGCCGGTGTCGACCAGCGCGTTGTGCTCTTTCCAATAAGAATCGATGTGGTGACTGTCGACTGTCTCGCCGGATTTGGGCGGAATGGAACCGTGCAGTGTTTCCAGGCGGCCGCGATCCCATGGAATCATGTGAACGACGACTTTGACATTGCGTGCGTGCAGATCGGAGAGCACTTCTTTGGGTTCGCGTTTGAAAACACTTCGATTGAATTTGAACGAAGGTTGCGATGTATTCCAGCCGCGTGGCGTGAAGCCGGTGCCGAGGTAGATCACGGCGTCGACCGGGATCTGTTTTTTGCGAAAGATGTCGACGATGCTGACGATCTGCGCGTCATCTTCCAGCGTCCGGTGCGACTGCATGTAACCCATCGCCCAACGGGGCGGCAGGACGGCCGGTCCCGAGATCGTTGAAACGTCTTTCATGAACTTGGCCGGTTCGTGCGCATCAAAGACAAATACGTCGTAGACGTCCGTTTTCCAACCGGGTGGAGGCAAGCCGATGCGACCCTGCCGCTGCTGCCGACGAGAAACCACGGTGCCCGGTTCAATGGGGACGGCGGGTGTAAAGGTTCCAGTTTCTTTGGAAGTCAGATCAATGTCGCCCCACGGCGTGGCAACAAACAATCCCCAGCCGCCAGTGCCGGCGAGCAGCGCCACGGGACTTCGAGAGCCATAGGCCTTGGTGTCATAACGAGGTTGCAGAACGTGCGCCCGACCGCGTCGATCGAACTCAACTTTGTCGTCCTGCCACTTGTCGCTCTGCTTCGGGCCGCCTTCGCCCAAACCCAGAACCGGATGGCCGTCGAGGACGAAGGACATTTTTCCATCGGCCGTAAAGGTGATTTTCTGCACGGGCTTGTTGTCCGACGTGGTCACCAGCACGGTAAGTGGCTTGGCTGTCACCTCGACGGTTAAATGGCCCACCTTTGTTTTGAGTGGTTTAAAGTTTGAATCGAGTTTTCGTAGCGTGATGACCGGCTTGGGATATTCCCGCCCAATCAAAGCAGGCGTGTAAGGAAACTCCTGTTTAGAATCGATCGGCCGAATCGTGACGCGAACCGCCGCTTCACCAGCGGCACGGATATCGAGCTGCGCCGCGGCAAGGCTGAAGGGCGTCGCCTTCCACTTCCTGTCGACACCGCGAAACTGGGCCACCGATCCGGTGGCCGTCTTGGTGGCGCTGTTTTTCAAGTCTCCATCGAGCTTCCACCAGCCGACGATGCCGTCGACGGCCTCCTTATTCACGTCATTGGCAGCACCAGGTCGCGTGATTCCCGGAGCAATAACGGGGGGCTGTGCCATTGGATAGTCCAGGTCGAACCTGCTGGAAGGACCGTTTTTGAATTTGTCGAGTGCGGGGTTGTAGGTGTGGATACTGATCTTGTTCGCCCCCGGTTTGAAGACCATGTAACGCAGCCATGATTCTCCCCCGTTATTCAGGTGCTGATAGTCGCTCAGAACCTGGTGAACCTTGTTGCCATGATCTCCGGCGGAGGTAAGAACCGCCTCTCCAGCGTGGTGACCGCAGAGAACCATGAAGATGTTCTTGTGCTTCTTGACGAACTTTTGCCAGATCTGCTCGCCTATGTTGCCTTTGGCCTTCATTCCCCCGGTGTTTCTCGACTTGCTCGCGGTCATATAGGCGTGCGTCAGGACAATGACACGGTGGTCAGGGTGCTTGGCGACCACCTTGTTAGCCCACGCCAGCACTTCATCGCGCGGTTTGCATTCAAGAGCAACAATAAGGAATTTCATCCCTGCGGCCTCGAAGTGGTACCAGGAATTGTCATGGCGATCCGGAGGGAAGGTGCCTCCGAACTCGGCGCGCTCGGCGAATTTCTCGCGAGGAAAGTATGTGTTGAAATGAGTGGTCCGGTTGACGCCGATATTGCCGCCGTACTTATTGTCCGCCTTCTCAAAACCCATGTCATGGTTTCCTAGGCACATGCAATAGGGCACTTTCCCGTCCAACACAGACATTGCTTTCTTGGCGATGGCCCATTCCTCAGGGGCGTCCGCCTGCACGATATCTCCTTCGTGGACGAGAAAAGCGATATTGAGTCGCTTCTGATTGTCGCGGACCCATTTCGTTTGCGCAAAGAAGTAGCGCCGTAAGTCTCCATTGCCCCACTTGGCAGATAGCTTGAGTCGAGTGTCGCAGTAGAATTGGGTGTCAGGCAAAACCGCGAGGGTGAAAGGTTTCGCTGTCTGAGCTAAATGCGCCGCGGCCATCGTCTTGATTTCGCCTGCGGACAAGGCGCGGTTATAGAGTCGCACATCATCGATCCCGCCCTTGAAGAACTCGCCAGTACCTTTGTACGAGCCGATATAGGCCGGGGCGTCGCCGCCTGTATCGATCGCCCCGCGGGCCTTGGTGCTAGCGCCGATTTCCTGACCGTCTGCGTAGAATTTTATCGTCTTGCCGTCAAACGTCACGCAGACCAAGTGCCATTTCCCGTCGAGCAACTTGGCAGGCGCGAGCGGCACGCCATGTTCGACGAACTTCCCATTGATCCCCAGTCCGAAGCAGAGGCTGTGCTTCTTCTCGTACTCGCCAATCGCCATGAGGGCTCGGGCGTTGCCATCTTCTTTTCTGTAAATCTGCTGCCACTGCCAGCCGCCTTTGCCGACTCTTTCCGGCTTGATCCACGCGGAGATCGTAATCGCCTTGCCCGGTTTGAGTTCGGCGTAGTGCGGGATTTTGACGGTGTGCGAACTACCGTCGAGGATCAACGCCTTGCCGAGTTTGCCATCAGCGTAGTCGCCTCCTCCAGCCGTATCGACGCCTACGAAAAGAAGAAAGAGAAGCGACGAGAAGACCGCCACGTTTAGTTTCAGGATGTTCATGTTATTAGCTTCGGTGTAAATTGATTTTGCGTTGTGCGTAGTGAGTTTCATCAGTCTCTTCATGGACAACAAAAAGGCGTCAGTTGCGCTGCTTCACACCGCCTTGGTTGAGACTATCCCGCAGGGACTTGTGCCAGTCCGGATGTTCCTTCTTGTAGGTTTGCCAGGCCTTGTACTCAGCCCGGTCGAGTTGTCCGTTCTTGTCTTTGTCCATGTGGTCAAAGAGCCACTCCCACGTGGGTCTCGCCGCATTCCATTCGGACCGGGATGCCATTCCATCTCCATTCTTATCGGCACTGGCGAAGAATTCCTTCACCACATCGTCAGGCGAGAACGTTCTGGGTTTGCCGCGCTTCTTTTCATAGGCCATCGGACCTACAGGATGCTCAAGTGGAATGCCTAACTCCAGCAAGCGAGCCTGCAGTGATTTGACGTCAACCGCCTGCACCGATTTCCCTGACTTGCCGGCCATGACCGCAGCGATCCCGGCCGCCTCGCCCAGGTGCATCCAGGTGGGTTCCAACCGGATGGTGCAGAAGGCGACGTGACTGGCAGAGGCGCATACCGGTACTAACAAGTTGGAACACTCGCCAGCCTTTGGTGTAATGGCGCGATAGGGAATGTCGAACCGCGTCCCCACTTTCCAGATCCGTCCCTCGTTGATGATGTGGCCCGAGTCGGAAACGTAGCGTGCCGCGTGGTGGCAGTCGATGAAGTGAGAGCCGACATGGATCACATCTTCCTTGTCCACGTCTTCGATGACGTCCGCTTCGGTGAGGATGATCTCTCCCTGCATGCGACGGGCTGCGCGGATGTAGAGATAGTGGGGCCAATGGTCGTTGTCGGCCCACTCGTCTTTGCAAAACCCGTAGGGTGCCATCTCGTCGCGAATGCGCTCGGGTACCCGGGGATCCGTTTTCAGGAACCAGAGCATGCCGTGGGTATAGTCCCGGTATTTTTGGTGAATCGCTTCCCGCTCTTCGAAACTGGCCTCGGCCCATGAGGTTTGTGCGCCCGGGATGCTCATGGACACGATTGAAAACTGGCGATTGTTCAGCTCCCGCTTACTGCTTTCGCCCATTGGGTAGATACCGATAATGGAGCGTGAGATTTTTCAGCAGGCCCGCCTCGAGAGCGCGTGCCAACAATTCGTGCTGCATCGGGTCGTAGCTGCTCGGTTTCTCGATCGGGACCCTATTGGCCTCATCTGTGGTAAGATTCAGGCGGACGTTGTAGCAGATCGGCACCTTGCTCGCAGAACCGGCTACAGGCGGCTTGCCTGGCATCACGCCAAAGAGCAGTTTCCCCTCGTCATCGAAAGGCGAGATGGCGACCTTGTCGTCGAGGTAGCGAACGCCGGCAATCGATTCGCCATATTGCTCCGCAGACTCGCGCCCGACGCTGTAGGACACTCCGGCCTTCGCCATCAAGTCGCCTTCGTAGGTGGCGTCGATGAAGACCTTCGCCCGGTAGATCTCACCGCCCTGCACGCGAAGCTCAGTGATTCGGGTACCGTCTTTCCCTACCTGATCGAGCAGCTGCTCGTATCGCACCTCCACACCGGCTTTCTTCAGCATTTCGAGGAAAACCCGCTCGGCGATTCCGGACTGCCAAGTGCGGCTATTGCCCTCCGTCCACCTGCCGTTACTTCGTTTGACGGCCTCTTCAATAAACTGCTCACAAAGGCCACCCAATGTCGGGCGATCCAAGTGGTTGCACTCAT
>CALKBX010000019.1 GCA_937775205.1 uncultured Verrucomicrobiae bacterium
GTGGCCGCGATGGCGAGCGCCACGGTGGAGAGCAGCGTGAAGCCCGCGTGCGCGCCCGTGGCATCGTGGATGAGCGGTACGTACGAGGCATAATACGCACCCGCGATGGCGAACATCGCCATCACTTCCGAGCGTCGCCGTGTGGCTACGGCGATGATGAAAATTGCCCACGCCGCAAGCAGCACGCCCGCCAACACGGGGCTTCCGATGAGGCCCAAGTAAGGGCGCTCCACAAAATACAGCGCGTAAGTTGAAAAATAAACAGCAGCAAATCCGCCGCCGGTCAGCACTTCCGAATAATTTTTCAAAGACTCAAACCGCCGATGCAGCCAAAGCCCAGCCGTCAGCATTCCAAAGCTGACCGCATATAATAACGACGCATTAACGTAAGGACGCACCGAGTCGCTGATGCCCTCGTAGCCCATGCGCGCGAGATACACCAAGCCGGTAAGCACCATCAACACACCCAACCGCACCAGCCACACCTTGCCGATTTGCAATTCAAATGAGCCTTTGTCCGGAGCCGCAGGAGGAACGGGAATGGGTTCGATTGCAGGTTGCGGAATGGGTTCAGGAGCAGGATCAATTTTCGGCAACGTGGGCAGCGGTTTTTTAGGTTGCACCGTCGAAGCAATCGGATCGGGCGTAGGCGAAGGCACGACCGGCGCGGGGGATTGTTCCGGTGTTGCCGATGCGGTCGGCTCCAAGATGGGAGGTAAATCCGAAGGCTCCGCCTTGGCCGGAGCAATTGAGCCGATTTGGGAAGTTGCGTGGGCGGAGCCTTCGGTTCCGCCCATTTGCTGGCGAAGCCCTTCAATTTGCTGCGCCTGCGCGCGGGTTTGGGTTTCCAAAGTAACCACGCGTTGACTCAAATGCCTGACGGAGTTCGCGCTCGTAGACCGCACCGCAATGGCAATCAATCCAACCACCAGCAATACCGTTGAGAAAAAGCACATCCATTCCATACCGCCAGCATACCGAACCCTCCCCATTTGGGGCAAATTGATTCGCCCGCAGCCACCATCGACTGACTCAATGCAAAAACATATCAACATATCCGGATATGATGATTTTACTGTTGACGGAATTGGGTTGCGGGTTAAGGTGTTCCCCGAATGAGATTGTCGCCCATCATTGAGGAACTGCGGGAGCGGTTGGCCTCGCGCATTCTGTTTTTGGATGGTGCGATGGGCACGATGGTGCAGCGGCATGCGTTGGAGGAGGCGGACTTTCGCGGGGACCGGTTTGCCGGCCATTCGGGCGACTTAAAAGGCAACAACGATTTGCTGTCGCTGACGCGGCCGGAAATCATTCGCGGCATTCACACGGAATTTCTGGAGGCCGGTTCGGACATCATCGAGACCAACACCTTCAGCGCCACGCGCATTGGGATGGCGGATTATTCGTTGGAGTCAATTGCGCGTGAGTTGAATGTGGCGAGCGCGAAGCTGGCACGCGAGGCGGTGGAGGCCATGATGGCGAAGGATGCGTCGCGTCGCTGTTACGTGGCGGGCGCGATTGGGCCGACCAATCGCACGGCGTCGCTTTCGCCCGATGTGAACGATCCGGCATATCGCGCGGTGACGTTTGATGATCTCGTGGCAACGTATCGCGAGCAAACCGAAGGGCTCATCGAAGGCGGCGTGGATATTTTGTTGCCGGAGACGACCTTCGACACGCTCAATCTCAAGGCGGCGTTGTTTGCGATTGAACAGGTTTTTGAAGACACCGGCGAGCGGTTGCCGGTGATGGTTTCGGTGACGATCACCGATGCTTCCGGTCGCACGCTTTCGGGGCAGACTACCGAGGCATTTTGGAATTCCATCGCGCACGCAAAGCCCTTCACCGTGGGCATCAACTGCGCGCTTGGCGCGAAGGAAATGGCGCCGTACATCCGCGAGCTCTCGCGCATCGCGGATACGTTTGTGCATTGTTATCCAAACGCCGGCTTGCCCAATCCGCTTGCGGAAACGGGCTACGACGAACGGCCTGCCGATACCGCGGAGGCGTTGCTCGATTTGGCGGAGCAAGGTTTGCTGAATGTGGCGGGCGGTTGCTGTGGCACCACGCCGGCGCATTTGAAGGCGATCATCGAATCGCTCGCGGACGTGAAGCCGCGCGTGCCGCAAACCCGCAAGGCGACGTTGCGCCTCAGCGGTTTGGAACCGCAAGAGATTGGCGATTCACCGGGACAACTCGCAATGATCGGCGAACGCACCAACGTGATGGGCTCGCCGAAGTTCAAAAAACTAATCAAGAAAGACGACTTCGAAGGCGCTCTGGCCCTCGCGCGGCAACAAGTTGAAAACGGCGCGAATGTCATCGATATTTGTTTCGACGAAGGCTTACTCGATGCGGAGGCGTGCATGCATCGCTTCCTGAATTTGCTAGGCTCCGATCCGGATATTTCGCGCGTGCCGATTATGGTGGACAGCTCCAAATGGAGCGTGCTCGAAACCGGCCTCAAATGCCTGCAAGGCAAAGGCATCGTAAACTCCATCAGCCTCAAAGGCGGCGAGGAAGAATTCCTGCGCCAAGCGGCATTGTGCCAACGCTACGGCGCGGCCGCGGTGGTGATGGCGTTCGATGAGAAAGGCCAAGCCGCAACGGTGGAGGACAAAGTGGCCGTTGCCCAGCGCGCATACAAACTGCTCACCGAGAAACTGGATTTCACGCCGGAGGACATTATTTTTGACCTCAACATTCTCACCGTCGCCACCGGCATGGACGAGCACAACAATTACGCGGTGAACTTCATCGAAGGCGTGCGACGAGTGAAAGAGGTGTGCCCCGGCGCGCGGACGAGCGGCGGCGTGAGCAATATTTCGTTTTCATTTCGCGGCAACAACACCGTGCGCGAGGCGATGCACTCGGCATTTCTGTTTCACGCCGTGGAGGCCGGATTGGATATGGGCATCGTGAATGCCGGGATGCTCGAGGTGTACGAGCAAATCGACAAAGAATTGCTCGAGCGCGTGGAAGACGTGCTGCTTAATCGCCGCGCGGATGCGACTGATCGGCTCATTGATTACGCGGAGAAATTCAAGGGTGTCAAAAAAGAACGCGCCGCCATCGAGCAAAAATGGCGCGATGAACCCGTGGGCGCACGCCTGAGCCACGCGTTGGTGAATGGCATCACCGAATTCATTGAGGCCGATACCGAAGAAGCGCGTGCCGCTACCGCTCGGCCGTTGGAGGTCATCGAGGGGCCGCTGATGGATGGCATGAAAGTGGTGGGTAAACTTTTCGGCGCGGGCAAAATGTTTCTGCCGCAAGTGGTTAAAAGCGCGCGCGTAATGAAAAAGGCCGTGGCTTATCTCACGCCATTTATGGAAGCGGAAAAGCAAGAGGGCGAAGAGGGTTCGGCCACTACGATGGTGATCGCCACCGTGAAGGGCGACGTGCACGACATTGGCAAAAACATCGTGGGCGTCGTGCTCGCTTGCAATGGCTATAATGTGGTGGACCTCGGCGTGATGGTGGATTGCGACACAATTTTGAAAGCCGCCGAAGAACACAAAGCGGATATCATCGGCATGAGCGGACTCATCACGCCGTCGCTCGACGAAATGATTTTCAACGCCAAGGAAATGCAACGGCGCGGCTTGAAAACACCGCTACTCATCGGCGGCGCGACCACCAGCAAAATGCACACGGCAGTGAAAATCGCGCCCGCATACGAGGGATCGATTTGCCACGTGCTCGACGCTTCGCTCGTGGTCGGCGTGTGCAACGATTTACTGAGCGAAAAACGGCGCGCGGATTTTCAGCAGGAACTTGAAGTGGAACACGAACGCCTGCGCGAGAAATTCGCCGCTGGCGACGACGGCCGCAAGGACATTGTGCCGCTCGCCCGCGCCCGCGCCGCCGCGCCGTCGTTCGACTGGGCGGCCGAGGAAATTCGCAAGCCGGAAGTTCTCGGCCTGCAACATTTTGAATCCATTCCGCTGGACGTGCTGGCCACGTACATTGATTGGTCGCCTTTCTTTTGGGCGTGGCAATTGCACGGCGTGTACCCAACGATTTTCAACAAACCGGAAGTCGGCACCGAGGCAAAGAAACTATTTGCCGATGGCAATAAAATGCTCGAGGACATCATCGCCAAGCAGCGATTCACCGCCCAAGCCGTGGCGGGCTTTTGGCCGGCCAATTCCGTGGGCGATGATGTGGAGATTTACAGCGATAAAACGCGCGCGGAACAACTCGCATCCTTCCATTTCCTGCGCCAACAACGGCAGAAAAAAGATGGTCAAATTTGCCGCAGCCTGTCCGACAACGTCGCTCCCAAGGACACCGGCCGCATTGATTACTTTGGCGGTTTCGCGGTGACGATGGGGCAGGAGGTCGATGATTACGCCGCCACCTTCCGCGACGCAGGCGATGATTACACCGCCATCATCGTGCAATCGCTCGGCGATCGCTTTGCCGAAGCGTCCGCCGAGTATCTCCACAAAACCCTGCGCCACCAATGCGGCATCGGACAGGACGAAGGGTTTGCAGCGGAAACCAAACTCGATGAAGAGCAGGCAAAATTTTTGATTAAAGAAAAATACCGCGGCATTCGGCCCGCATCGGGTTACCCCTCCTGCCCCGACCACAGCGAAAAGGCGACCCTTTGGAAACTGCTCGAAGCAGAGCAACGCACCGGCGCCACGCTCACCACGAGTTATGCGATGAATCCGCCTTCGAGCGTGAGTGGTTTTTATCTGAACCATTCCGATGCAAAATATTTTAATCTCGGCCGCATCGGCGAAGATCAAGTGGCCGACTACGCCGCACGTAAAAATATTTCCCAAGCCGATGCCGAAAAATGGCTGCGCCCGCATTTGGGTTATGATGAAGAATAGACGGAGAAAAAAATGAAACACACGCGCGCATTTACGCTCATCGAGTTGCTGGTCGTCATCGCCATCATTGGCATATTGGCAAGCCTGTTACTGCCCACATTGGCCAAGGCCAAACAGCGCGGGATGATCGCCCAAAGCCGTAACAACCTGCTGCAAATCGGCCAAGCTTCAACGATGTACGAAGATGATCACGACGGCGAACTGGCCGGCGTGGCGGACTCCACCGGTGTACAGTTTTTCGGTCGCTACTTGGGCCCGGGCAAGCCGGTGGATTTTGCCGGCGGTCATCTCAGTCCCTATCTGGACAACTCCGCGCGCGTGTGGAAAGATCCCGGCTTCCGATCGTATAGTCGCCGCGCTAAAGGCCACACTTGCAGCTACGGTTACAATCACCATTATTTAAATAATCTGGAACAATCCGGAAACTGGTGGGATCCCAACTACAGTTACCGATGGCGCGGCATCGATTCCCAGCAAATGCAGCGCCCAGTGGAGACGGTGCTCTTTGGCGATTCCGCCCGCAACTGGATGGGGCCGCTGGAGGAAAATTGGTTTTGGACGCCGCCCTCTCAAGCGCGCGCCTGGCCCGGCTGGGAAACGGCTTATGCCCATTTCCGCCACCAAGGCAAATGCACCATTTTGTGGGGCGATGGCCACGTGGAGGCGTTGCTGCCGTACGGCAAGTGGCCGCTCAACCGCCACAACTTGGGCTACATTTGCGGGCTTGATGACAAGTATTTCAAGCTGGAGAAATAAAATGAGCCGCACGCAATCCATCATCATCTTCGTGGGCGTGATCGCGGTTGGCGTTTCCGTGTTCACGGGATCGGAAGACAATGAGTTTGCCGATCACGAAGTGGCTCTCGATTCCAGCGAAGCTAAGACCGCGCTTGCGATTTTTGAAAAGCTAGCTGAATCGACCAACCATCTCGCAGCCAACTTGAGCGCCGATGCCCCGCCCATCGCGCGGCAAAAGCTTCTGCAATTTGCACAGCAACTCACCCAAGCCGACACCGTGAAACTCAAGGAAGTCTCGTGGCGCGGCGAGTATTTGAGCGTGGCGGTAACTTGTTCGCCCGCGGCGGAGCATTGGTTTTATCTGGCCGAAGACGAGGCAGGGCAGTTAAAACTCCTCGGCGTGCAACAATGAAAACTCCCCGACACATCCCACTACTGCTCGGCTTGCTAGCGCTGTTCACGCTGATGCGCTGGCCGGGATTGTTGCCGTGGAACTTCAGTCCCGTGTACGCCATTTGTTTTTGCGCGGGCGTTTATTTCAAGGGTCGTCGTGCGTGGCTTGTGCCGGTGGCGTTCATATTCGTGAGCGATGTGTTAATGAATTATTTTCATTGGCGGCATTTGGGTTTCTCAACCTTCACCCCGCATATGTGGGGGACCTACGCGCTTTACCTCGGACTGGTGGCGTTTGGCTGGTGTATGACCGAAAAGGTTCGGCCGGCAGCATTGATCGCGGGCGGCGCACTCGGCGCGTGCGCGTTTTTTCTGGTCGCCAACTCAATCGCGTGGTTAAGCAATCCAGTTTACGCAAAGACTTGGGCGGGGTTGGTGCAATCGTTCACCATCGGTCAGACAGGCTTTCCACCCCCGATTGTTTTCCTGAAGAACACGATTGCCTCCGGCGCGTTATTCACGATGGCGATTGTGTTCGCCGTGAACGTTGCGCAGGCGAATGAAAAGGCGGATGCTGAGTTTCGACTCAAGGCTTGAGGGAAGGGCCAGTTTCACCTTGTCCCATTATTCACCGATTTGGGCGGTGATGGATCCGCTGATTTTTTTGCTCCATTGTTCGAGCATCGCGGCGTCTTTGCCTTCCAGCAATAAGCGGGCTTTGGGTTCGGTGCCGGAGTAGCGGAGGAGGATGCGGCCGCCTTCTTTTTCCAATTGGGCTTCGGCTTGGGCGACGAAGTCGAGGACGTCTTCTAGTTCTTCGAAGGGTTTTTTTTCGGTGACGCGGATATTGGTGAGTTGTTGAGGAAACCGGCTCCAGCATTTTGCCAACTCGCTGAGCGGCTTTTGTTTGGCGGCCATAATGCGGAGGATTTGCAGGGCGGCGACGAGGCCATCGCCGGTGGTGCCGTGGTCGCTGAAGATGAGGTGGCCACTTTGTTCGCCGCCGAAGTTGTGGCCGCGCTTCAGCATTTCATCGATGACGTTTTTGTCACCCACATCGGTGCGGATGACTTTGCCGCCAGCAGTTTCGATGGCGGCATCGAGGCCGGCGTTGCTCATCACGGTAGACACCAACGTGTTGTTGGCGAGTGATCCTTCGGCAAGCATTTCGAGCGCGGCGATGGCCATAATGTCGTCGCCGTCGATGAGCGTACCGGTTTCGTCGCAGAGGAGCACGCGATCGGCGTCGCCGTCATGGGCGATGCCGAGGTTTGCATTATGTTCCTGCACCCAATGGCACATTTGCTCGGGGTGCATTGACCCGCAGCCGGCGTTGATGTTGGTGCCGTTGGGGCGGTTACCATAAACGATGACGTTCGCGCCAAGTTCACGAAGCACGCAGGGGGTGGTCTTGTAGGCGGCACCGTGGGCGCAGTCGACGACGATGGTGACGCCTTCGAGGGTTTGGCCGCGGGGGAAGGAGCGTTTGGCAAACTCGACGTAGCGGCCGAGTGCGTCGTCGATGCGGACGGCTTTGCCGATCTCGCCGGCGGTGGGGCGCACGTCGTCGATGTCGCCGCTGAAGACGAGGTTTTCGATTTGGGCCTCGATGGCGTCATCGAGTTTGTAGCCGTCGTGGCTGAAAAATTTTAGGCCGTTGTCGTCGTACGGATTATGCGAGGCGGTGATGACAATGCCCGCATCCGCGCGCAGGCTGTGGGTGATGCGCGCCACGCCGGGCGTGGGCAACGGGCCGATGAACAGGACATCGACGCCCATCGAGAGGATGCCGCTGGCGAGCGCGCTCTCGAGCATGTAGCCGGAGAGGCGCGTGTCTTTGCCGATGACAATTTGGTGGCGGCGGCGGCTGCGTGATTCGGGGTTGAGGTTTTTGAAAACGTGCGCGGCGGCGCGGCCAAGCTTGAGGGCAGTCTCGGCGGTGACCGGCTCGATGTTGGCGCGCCCACGGACGCCGTCGGTGCCAAAAATTTTATTCGTCTGATTCATCGTCGGGTTCATTATTGCCTCCGTTCAGTTCGGGATTGGCCAAGGAAGGCGCATTGGTGGTGGGCGGCTTGGGTTTGGGTTGTTCGTTGCCGCGGCCGCGGTTGGTGTAGGAGAGGCCGGCCACGGTGGTGATGATGAACCAAACCATCACGGCGATGGCCACGGAGCCTATTTTCCACCAGAATTCGTTGAGATCGCGCTCGTCGCGTTGGGGTTGTTCGGTCACGGGCGATCCTCCGGGCGGAGCTTTTTGTTGATGATTTGGCTGAGGTCGCGCAGCGAATCCTTGACGCGCGCGGTGAAGGTCAGTTTCTCCACAGGCGCGGTGTGGGTCTTGAGTTTCTCGGTGAGAAAATTCTTGAGCTGTTTCACCGATACGTTGCTGTGCAGTGCGCCGGCGTGGCAGTATGAAATGTCGCCAGTTTCTTCGGAGACAATCACGACGATGGCATCGGTTTCCTCGCTCAATCCAATCGCGGCGCGGTGGCGAGTGCCAAGCGTGCGGTTCACGTCCAGCCGACGTGTGAGTGGGAAAATACAGGAAGCATACATAATGCGGTCCGCGCGAATGACAACGCCGCCGTCGTGCAATGGGGAGTTGGGGAAAAAAATGGAGTCGAGCATCTCGGGCGTGAGAGCGCTATCGAGCAGAACGCCGCTTTGAGTTTCCTGATGGATGTCGACCGTTTGCTCGATGGCCATAATGGCGCCGATACGATGGCGCGCGAGGCGGTCGGTGGCTTGTGCGACCGCATCCACATCGAGGGGGCTATCTTCGTCGGTGGAAAAGAGTGGGAGATTGCCCAGCTCAGCGAGCAGTCGGCGCAGTTCGGGCTGGAAAATAATGAGGATGGCCACGGTGGTAAACAGGAAGAGTTGTTGCAACAGCCAGCGAAGGACTTGCAGCTTGAGCATTGCAATCATCGTAGTGAGGCCAATGAGCACGAGGAAGCCGACCACCACGGGCCAACCGCGTGAGCGTTGCAAAAAAGTGAACATATAATATATGCCCACCGCCAGCGCGGCGATTTCCACCATGCCACGGAGAATCCACGTCCAATCGAGCTTTATCCATTCCCAGATTTGCTCAATGAACGGCGGCCAATTCGCCTGTGCTAGAAAAAATGCCTCCATATTTATGCTTGGTCGATGGCCTCCCACGCGCGCAGGGCTTGCGTGGTTTCGCGCACATCGTGCACCCGCACAATGCCCGCCCCGCCAGCCGCGGCGCGACAGGCGCAGGCGATGCTGCCCCCGAGCCGTTCCGCGACTTCTCCGCCGAGAAACGATTTGCGCGATGCGCCGACCATCAGTGGCCGTTGGAATCTTGTAAAACGAGCGAGCCCCGCGAGCAACGCCAAATTATGCCCCGCCGTTTTGCCAAACCCGATTCCGGGATCCAGCGCCACCTGTTCAGCGGGCAATTCGGCGGCGGCCATGGCCTCCAGTCGCTCGGCAAAAAAGGCCGCCACCGTTGCGACCACGTCGTCGTATTCGGGGGCGTTCTGCATCGTTTGCGGCGTGCCCTGCATATGCATGGCGATGTAGCCCGCGCCGGTTTGGGCGGCGATGTGCCACATCGTGTCATCCGCGCGGTTGGCTGCGATGTCGTTGATAACCCGCGCGCCGGCGGCCACGGCGGCTTCGGCTACGGCGGGTTTTTGGGTGTCGATGGAAATGAGGGCGTCGGTTTTGCCGGTGAGGTTTTCGATGACGGGAATAACGCGGCGCAGTTCCTCGGCTTCGTCGACAGTTGGCGCGCCGGGGCGGGTGGATTCGCCGCCGACATCGAGCAGCTCCGCGCCATCGGCGGCAAGTTGCAGCGCGTGCGCGGTGGCGGCATCGGCATCAATAAATTTGCCGCCATCGGAAAACGAATCGGGCGTGACATTCACAATCCCCATCACCAGCGTGGGGCGGGGGAATTGCCACGTGATGTCTCCCGTTTGCCAAATCATGCAATGAAGCTAGTAACCCCCATCGCCCGGGCTAGGGCCGCGCTGGATGAGTTCGATCTCGTAGCCCTCGGGCGCGTCGATAAAGGCGAAGCCGCCGCCGTCTTCCTTGAGATGCGGGCCGTCGGAATACTCGATGCCATGCGATTGGATGTGTTTTTCAAACGCCTCCAAGCTGTCGACGAGAAAGGCAAGGTGGGTGAGATCTTCCTGTACTTGCACGCCGCCGCTACTCGGGTACGAGCACAGCTCGATTTCCTCGGCGCTATTGGGCGTGGCGAGAAAAACGAGCGTGGAGCCGCGCGGCGAGGTGTGCCGACGCGTCTCGGTGAGCCCGAGAATTTCTGTGTAAAACTTCACCGAGCGATCGAGGTCATCTACGCGGTAACGGGTGTGCAGCAGTTGGGTCACAATCGGCATGGGCGGAGCATCGCAGGAACGGGGAGCGGATGCCAGCCTTTGCGCTTGCCACGGCGCGCGGGTCGAGGGAGATTGGCGGCTCCGATGAGACTTTTTTTTGCACTGATGATTTCCGCCATCCCGGGGTTGGGCGCGACGCCCACCAATATTGTCACACGCGGTATGCCGGCGCTTTCCGCCGAACGTGCTGCCAAGCTCGCGCCTTATTTAAAAGTGCGGCCGCTGCGGTTTCAGGATTGGCATCCCACCGCGCACGCGATGCTCATCACCCGCCGCCCCGCCCGCGGGCAAGTCACCCAGCTGCACGAGGTCAACAAACCGCAAGGCAAGCCGGTGGCTTTGACCAATGGCACCGAGCCGGTGCGGTCGGCAAAGTATCATCCGAAGGATGGAAACCGCATTTTGTTTTTGCGGAATGTGGGGGCGGGCGGCAGCGAAACATATCAGGTCTTCCATCTCGATGTGGCCGAGAAAAAAACCACGATGGTCACCGACGGCAAACACCGGCACACCGGCGCGCACTGGTCGCCCGAGGGCCGGCGCATCGCCTATTTTTCGCCGAAACGCAACGGGCGCGACAATGATTTATACACGATGGATCCCACGAAGCCCGCCAGCGAAAAGCTGCTGGCCAAGCTGACCGGCGGCGGGTGGTGGATTTCCGATTGGTCTCCCGATGGGCGGTTACTTTTGGTCATTGAATACCTCTCAATCAATCACAGTAAAATCCACATCATCGACGCGGCCACCGGCGAGCGCTCGTTATTTTCGCCCGAGACCAAAGCCAACGTGAGCCACGGCCGCGCGCGGTTCGATCCGCTCATGCGCGCGGTGTATTACACTTGCGACGAGTCCTTTGATTTTCAACACATCGTGCGCGTGGATTTCAAGGACGGCCGCCGCACGCGGTTGCTCACGGAAACTCGCTGGGACGTGGAGGACTTGGAAATTTCCGGAGACGGCAAAACGCTGGCGGTGGTGCACAACGAAAGTGGCGTGAGCCGATTGCAACTGGTGGATGTGAAAACGCAGCGCCTGCTGTACGCACCCAAGTTGAATTCAGGAGTCATCCACTCAATCGCTTGGCGACCGGACGGATTGCTGGCGTTTGACCACGAGTGGGCACATTCGCCCGGCGAGGTGCACGTGCTCGATCTAGCGCCGGTGAGCAGCGTGCGTTGGCAATCGGCGGGGCTTGACGGGCTGGATCCTTCCAAGCTGCCCATCCCGGTGCGAAGTACGTTCACTAGCCGCGACGGCACTAAATTTGACGCGTGGTTTTATTATCCCGGAAATTATTTTGATAAAGGCCGGCATACCCAGTTTTCACGATTGGTCGTAACCGGCGGACTACCGGCGGTGATCTCTTATCACGGCGGGCCCGAGAGCCAGTTTCGTCCGCGCTTTATGGGCGCGTACAATTATTTGCCCGGCGAAATGAACGTCGTGCTCGTGTGCCCCAACGTGCGTGGCTCGCGCGGGTACGGTAAAAAATTCCTCGCCGCCGACAACGGCGCGAAGCGTGTGGGCGTGATGCTGGACGTCGAAACCCTCCGCAACGGCCTCAACGAAATGCCCAACATCGACGGCAATCGGCTCGCCGTGATGGGCGGCAGCTATGGCGGTTATATGGCGTTGGCCTCGCTCACGCATATGCCGGGCTTTTTCAAGTGCGGCATCGATCGCGTGGGAATTTCGAGCTTCGTCACGTTCTTGAAAAACACCAGCGACTATCGGCGCGATCTTCGCCGCGCGGAATACGGCGACGAGCGTGATCCCAAAATGCGCAAAGTGCTCGAGGAAATTTCCCCGCTCAACCAAATGCAAAGGCAAATGAAAGAACCGGATTTCCAATTCAGTCCGCTGCTCATCGTGCAGGGCGCGAATGACCCGCGCGTGCCCGCCAGCGAAAGCGCCCAAATGGAAGCCGCCTTGCGCGCCAAGGGCCAAACGGTTTGGTACCTGCTCGCCAAGGACGAAGGCCACGGCTTTCGCAAAAAGGTCAATCGCGACTACCAGCACCTCGCCACGATGGAATTTTTCCGAAAGCATTTGCTCGGCAAAGATTAGCCCTTCGCGTACAACGCGCCGATGAAACGCGCGCGCCATTTTGCCAGCGACAATAATTCCGGCATCTGCCCCGAAGCTTGGGCCGCGCTGGAGGAAGCCAACCACGGCCACACCCCCGGCTACGGCGAGGATCCGTGGACCCGCAAGGCGGCCAATCTCATCCGCGATTTGTTTGAAACCAAATGCGAAGTGTATTTTGTGTTCAACGGCACGGCGGCGAATTCGCTTGCGCTGGCGTCCACCTGCCAAAGTTATCACAGCATCCTCTGCCACGAATTCGCCCACGTGGAAAACGACGAGTGCGGCGCGCCGGAGTTTTTTTCCAACGGCACCAAAGTGCAGCTTTTGCCCGGCAAACAAGGACGCCTCACGCCCGCGGGCATCGAGCACGCAGTGCTCAAGCGCACGGATTTGCATTACCCCAAGCCGCGCGCCGTCACCGTCACGCAGGCCACCGAGCTGGGCACGGTGTACACGCCCGACCACCTCAAGGCCATTCGCAAGGCGGCGAAGAAGCACGATCTAAAAATTCATATGGACGGCGCGCGCTTCGCCAACGCCGTCGCGCAGCTCGGCGTGAAGCCGAAAGACATCACGTGGAAAGCCGGCGTGGACATCCTCAGCCTCGGCGCGACCAAGAACGGCACGCCGGTGGGCGATGCAGTGGTTTTTTTTAATCGCGACCTCGCGCACGAATTTGAATGGCGCTGTAAACAAGCCGGCCAGCTCGCCTCCAAAATGCGTTATATCGCCGCGCCGTGGGTGCATTTGTTGCGCGACGGCGCGTGGCTGCGGCACGCCGCGCACGCCAACCAAATGGCCGCACGCCTCGCGCGCGCGTTGAAAAAAATCAAGGGCGTCGAACTGCTGATGCCGCGCCAAGCCAACGGCGTGTTTGTGGAATTGCCGTTGCCGGTGATTGACGCGCTGCACGCGCGCGGTTGGCATTTTTATACCTTCATCGGCGCAGGCGGCGCGCGCCTAATGTGCTCGTGGGACACCACGCAGGAAGATGTGGACGACTTCGCCACTGACTTGGCCAAAATGATGGCCAACCGCAAAAACCTGCAATCAAAACCCGCCAAAGGTCAGGGGCGGAAACCGCATTAGCGCCAAAGTGCTACCGGCGCGTCTTCGGTTTGCCAAATAACATTCCGTAAACCTCGCGCGGGGTGCGGCGTTCGCCCTTGCGTTCGTCGAACCACGGCGTGCCGCCGAGGAAGACGCGTCCGGCGGGAATTTTCATGCCGCCTTTCACCCACTCTTCAAACGTGGGTTGGTCGATCTGCGGTTTGCCGCCCGCTTTGGCTTTATCGGCATCCATATTTTTTTGAATCCATCTTGCCAGCGTGCCGCTGCCTCGTCCGTAGCCGCCGGGGAAGGGGCGCAGGTCGCGGGTTTGAATGCGCGGCGGCGCGCCCCAATGCGCGGGGAATGCCTTGCCGTTGGGGGAGCGATAAATTTTTTGCGGCGGCTTGGGTGCGCCCGCTTTTAATCCGGCCAATTGACTGGCCACGAGGATGAACCGGTTGGCGGCTTCATTCGGGCCGGCGTTGGGTTCGCCTTTGGGCAGCTTGCTGCCGGTGGGCAGGGTGAACACGGATTGGTGATCGCCGCAGGTGAGGGTGATGACGTGCGGATTCGCGCCGTGAAATTTTCCCATCCGCGCGGGGAGCTTTTGCACGTTGGCAGTTTTCAATGTCTCGGCCAGCGATTTGATTTGGGCGGCGGAGAGCTGGCCGCGCTGCGAGGCGGGGCGCACGTTTTGGTTGATGAACTGGCTGCGCGTCCACGAGCCATCCGTGTTCACGGTGGTAATCCAGCCAGTAAAACCAACCACGCCACCTTGCGCGTCCTTGAGCGTAACCTTCGCGGGCAACGCACCCGCGGCCACGGGCTTGGCTCCGCCGGCTTTCAAGTCGGCCAATTCTTTTTCAAGCTTGGCCAACTTGGCTTGGAATTTGATCAAGCCCTCGCGCGAGAAGCGCGCGCGTCGGGCGAAGTCTTTCATCTTCGCAATTTCCTGTTCCAGCTCGGCGATGCGCGCGGCGTTGTTGCCGGCGGGTTGCGGCTTGAACCGGCCATCCTGAGTCACTGCGATATTGATCTTTACCGTGTTGGCCGGAGCGATCTTTTCCCAAACCCGTTTGTAATGGAGAATGATTGTGCTTTTGCCAAGCTTGGTCGCCTGAAAAGTGGCTGTGGACATACCACCCGCTCCGAGCACGCCCGGGCGACCGCCAGCTTGATGGGTGATTTTGCCGTTCAATTTTACCCCGTTCGATTTCGTGGCGTTGTTCCAGGTGAACCCAGTGGTGAGATTGCCGCGCAGTTTCACGCGCACAACACTGCCGAGCTTGACGGTGATGGTTCCGCCATTCTCGGCCAAGCCAAGATGCAGTTGATGCGCCTCGGTACGGCACAGGGCACAGTCGCCAGCGAGTTGCTCGCGATTGGGTGTGTGTGCGGGACGGCCCACGTTGCGCGGTGGCGGACGCACTTGACCCGTTTCGGGGTTAGCCACGGATTTACCGAGTGTGATTTTGGAAATGACCAAGCCCTTGCGCGGGGCGTCATCAGCGATGGTTCGGTCCATGATATAACAGGAGATAAGCAACCCCTGTTTGTCGGAACGAACGTGGCGGCGCTCGAAATGGCGCAGACGTTTTTTGGCGGTTTCCAAGGCCATCACGTAAAGTTCATCAAGTGTCTTGGCCGGGGCGCCTCGTTTGTTGTTGCCGATGGCTTTTCCCTGTTCCACCCAACTCGTGCCTTCAGCTTTCTGCGGGGCCTGCAAACCGGGGCGGGGTGGCGCAACGGGACGCCGGCGATTGAATGTGCGATAGCGGCGTTCGGTTACCTTGTTATTGCCCACCACAATTGTGGTTTCGTGACCAAACCCAACCCAGCTCTCAAAGCCAATCTTATAGCTGTAATTGCCCTTGCACTTGGCCTTGGCTACTTCCCATGCCTTTATCCCTGCCTGTACCTTGGCCAAATCCGCCTTGGCATTCTTATTGGCTTCTGCAGCTGGATCGAATGGTGGGGCAACCGGGTCCGGAGGAGCTACCTCGGGCTTGAGTAACGGATTAAAACCCGGTGTCAGGACCGGAGGGGCAGGAATCCCGTTCCTGGCGTCATTAGCTAGTTTTTTTTGGATCCACGAAGCCAAAGTGCTGCTGCCGGCTCCATAGCCTCCGGGTAGCGCGCGCAGATCTTTGGTCTGGCGGAGCGGTGGATTCCCCCAATGTTTGGGGTAAGGCTTGCGTCCCGCGGGCGGAGCGGCGATGGGCTTGGCCACCACCGGTTTTTCGCAATGGGCACATTGGTCGGTTTTGGCGCTGCATTGTTTGCAGAGCTTGAACGCGCCGCTGCTAGTGTGGTTTTCGCATTTCGAGCATTTGCCAATGCTGGAGATAAACGCCAGTTTGTTGCACTTGGGACAAAGATCGGCCCAAGCGTTGAGGGTAAACACCGCCAGTGCGACGGCTAGGAGCAGGTTAGTTTTTTTCATTTTTGGTGTCTTCAAAGATGTCGTAAATGGTTCCGTTCAAAACAAACTGCACGTTGCGGCCCAGCGCCAGCCATTGGGCGGCCTTGGGTTCCTTGACGAGCAGCGCGAAGTAGGCGTCGCTGTTGAACTCGACGCGCGTGCGCTTGGCCTTGGCGACCTCGGCGGTTTGCACGGTGCTGTCGATCCAATAGCGTTCGTTCTGCGTGAAGTTTTTGCCGGCGGCATACCGCATCGGCTGTGACACGGTGCGAGTTCGGCCGGTTTGGCCGTTGGCGTCCTTGCGTCCGGGCGCAAACAACTGTGCGCCTCCACCGCCAAGGGCAGGTGCACTGGCGGCAGGGATTCCTCCGGCGCTGCCTTCGCCGCGGAAACCAAAGTTGGCCTGTTGCGCTTCGCGGTTGCTTTGGGCGCTGGCTGCGTAGCTTTTGGCTTCTTTTAATAATTTATTGGCACGGGCACTGCCGACGGCTTGGTCGCCGCTCTTGTCCGCCTTAAATGCATCGTACTGAGCCTTCGCTTGCGCGAGCACTTGGCGGTCGGCTTCGAAGTTGCGTAGCGTGCGCTGGGCGACAGGTACGCCGCGTTGTTTTTCGTCCTCTATGATGAGGTACGCGGTGTACGGAGTCACGATGCCGTATTGGCGCGCGAGTTGGGTGACCTCTTCCTTGATTTCTTTGTTCTCACCGTGCAGCCGGATTTCATCGAGCAAATATCCGACCCGCCGTGTGGCCCAAAGGCGCGGGATGAACGAATGATCCGCCTTGGCGGGAAAGGTGATGGGAAATTCAAATTGCATTTTCTTGCCGGCCAACGTGCCTTCGAGCAGCACGTCGCCTTTGCCTTTGCCTTTGTAACGACCAACGAGCACGAGCTCTTCGCCCTTAAACAAATCGGGCAGCGGGTTGGGGTACAGCTTGCTCACGCGAATGCCCTCGGGGAATTTCAGCTTCGGATTGGCCAGCACGGGCTCTTTGATTTTTGTATAAAAACTGGAGACCTTCACCTCGATGTCTTCGTTGGGTGTGACGTAGGTGGAACTGGCGCGGGTTTCCTCGGTAATTTTATCGAGCAAATGCGCGTTCACATCCGTGCCGATGCCGAAGCAAAACACGCGGGTCTTGCCGGCGGCATTCCCGACATTCTTCACGATTTGGCCTTCGCCGGTGATGCCGATGGTGGGACGGCCATCGGTGAGGAAAATCACAAGGAACGGCCGTTCGCTTTTCTCCGGCTTGAGGTCAAGGGCCTCGGTGAGGGCGGCGTTGATGGCCGTGCCGCCGATGGGCTTGAGGTCGCGGATGAAATCCAGCGCTTGTTTGCGATTGCCGGAGCTGGCTTTTTTGAGGCCGCCAAAGAGCGACTCCGTCTCGGTGGAGAAAGCGCACCACCTCGAAGCGATCGCCGTCATTGAGATTCGCCACGCAAAACTGAAATGCCTTCTTCGCCTGCTCCAGTTTGTTGCCGGCCATCGAGCCGGAAGTGTCGATGACGAACGCGATGTCCTTTTCTGTCACCTTACCTTTGGCGGCATCCACGCCCGGCGCGGCGAGCATCAGGAAGTAGCCCTCATTGCCTTCGCGATGGGCGATGATGTTCACGTTGATGTCTTTTTGCTTGGGCGAATAGTAGAGCGTGAAGTTGCTGTTGGGCCGCACGCCTTTGCCTTCGAAGCCGATGGCCGCTTTTTTGGAGCCGGTGCGTTTTACTTCCACATCGTGCGTGGGCGAGTAAATGGCCTTCACGGGTACTTTGGAATTCAACTGCACGTTGATGGAAAGATTCTGAATCGGTTTGGCAGAATACTTGGCGGTGCTCAGCGGAAAAGTGTAGCCCACGAGGCCGGCGTCATTTTTCAAAACCTGATTGTAAGTGAGTTTGATTCGCTTGGTGCCGTGCGCGTCGAAGGGGAAAATCCGCACTTTAAATAAATCCTGCTCCACGAATTCCAGCAGCGCGGGGTCTTTCATCGAGCGCACGATGTCCGTGTAAATCTTGCGCGCCTTTTTGGCATCGAGCAATTCGGCC
This sequence comes from uncultured Verrucomicrobiae bacterium, assembly GCA_937775205.1. Lineage (GTDB taxonomy): Bacteria > Verrucomicrobiota > Verrucomicrobiia > Limisphaerales > UBA1100 > JACNJL01. Next base: position 17,970 of record CALKBX010000019.1, read on the forward strand.
TTCTGCAGTTTGCCGTTGATCTCCATTTGAAATTTCTCAATCGCCGCGCCCTTGGGCACCGGAAACAAAAACGTGCCTTCCTGTCGTCGTGGATTGGGGTTGTAAAAAACCTGCTCCACCGTGGTGTGGGCCACTTGGTTTTCGATCTTCACATCCACCTTTTGTGACCGCAACTCCAACGGTGCAAACACCGGATGCGGAATCGGCCGAGGCCAGGGGCGGGGCGGCTTAATAATCGGCGGATGCGGATGTGGCAAAATGCGCACATCGTGACAGACAATCAACCCGCCTGCATGGGATTGGAAAGAAGGTGCCAAGGCCACAAAGGCCAACAAGGAAACAAATAGCATTTTTCTCATGAGTAATAGACGTTTCAAGAGGTCAAAATACTCCCTTTTCCTGCGGTGTCACGCCTTTTGGTTGCTTGACCCTATCCACTTGTCGCCACATCCTCTCCGGATGCTCAAGTACATCCTTTTGGCCATCAGCTTGTTGACCATTTCCCTATCCGCGGCTGAATTTAAAATCCACACATGGAAAAAGCATCACATCACTCCGCATTTCTGGTCTGAGGGCGGGCACTTTGGGGATTTCAATCATGACGGCAAAGGCGATGTCGTTGTCGGTCCCTACTGGTATGCCGGGCCGGACTTCAAGAAGCGCCACACCATTTATTCTGATAAAGACACCTTCGAGACCGCCAAGGACGGCGAGAAGGTCAAGGTGCCAGGGTTCAAGGGCGAGTTGAGCGGCACCAATGGTTACTCCAACAACTTCCTCACTTACACCTACGACTTCAATTCCGACGGCTGGAAGGATGTGCTCGTGTTCGGCTGGCCCGGCAAGGAAACCATTTGGTACGAGAACCCGAAAAACAAATCCGGCCTCTGGAAAGCCAATGTCATTTTCAAGGTCACCGACGGCGAATCGCCGCGGCTGGAGGATGTCACCGGCGACGGCAAGCCCGAGCTGCTCGCCTTCCAGGGCGGCCACCTTGGCTATGGCGAGGCGGACTGGTCTGACCCCGCCAAGGAATGGAAATTTGTCTCCATCTCCACCAAGGGCAAGTGGCAGCGCTACTCCCACGGCTATGGCGCGGGCGATGTGAATGGCGATGGCCGTAAGGATATTTTGGAAGCGGCCGGCTGGTGGGAGCAGCCCAAGAAAGTCGACGGCACCACCCCGTGGAAATTTCATGCGGCTCCCTTTGGGGCGGGTGGCGCGCAGATGTACACTTATGATGTTGATGGTGACGGCGATAACGACGTCATCACCAGTCTCGCCGCGCACGGCTATGGCCTTGCATGGATCGAACAAACCGCCCCCGGCAAGTGGAAACAAAACACCATCATCAATAGCAAGCCTGAGGAGAGCCCCTTCGGTGTGAAGTTCAGTCAGTTGCACGCCATTGACCTGGCCGATATTGATGGCGATGGCCTGCTCGACATCATCACCGGCAAACGCTTCTGGGCCCATGGCCCCAAGGGGGATCAGGAACCGGGCGCGCCGGCGGTGCTCTATTGGTTTGAGCTCACCCGAAAGGGCGGCAAGGCCGAATACATCCCGCACCAGATTGATGACAATTCAGGCGTGGGCACACAGGTGGCCGCAGGCGATGTGAATGGGGACGGGCTTCTTGATATCGTGGTGGGCAACAAGAAAGGCGCCTTCGTTCATCTGCACTCGGTCAAGAAGGTCAGCAAAAAGAAGTGGCAGGCGGCGCAGCCCAAGCGGATTCATTAAGGAGTAATCAATGAAACCCACCTTTATAGCTTTGTTGGCTTTGTGTTTGTGTCTTGCTGGCTGTGGAGAAGAAGCAACGCACGGTTCTGCAAAACGGAACCGTCCCCGACACTGAGACACGCTCAGTGACAAAAACCTGCCAAAGGTCAAAATCGGGTCAATTGGGAATTTGAAACGGGAGGTGGTGTGCCTCCTCCCCCGCCATCGGTTCTGATGGCACGGTTTACGTCGGGTCACTGACAAAAAGCTCTATGCCATCAATGGCAAGAGTGGGGTCAAGCTATGGGAATTTGAAACGGGAAGTGATGTGCACTCCTCCCCCGCCATCGGATCTGATGGCACGGTTTACGTCGGGTCACAGGACAACAAGCTCTATGCCATCAATGGCAAGAGTGGGGTCAAGCTATGGGAATTTGAAACGGGAGAGTTATGTGCAATCCTCCCCCGCCATCGGATCTGATGGCACGGTTTACGTCGGGTCAGTGTGACAAAAAGCTCTATGCCATCAAGACCGATTCCAAAGGCCCCGCCAAAAGCCCGTGGCCGATGCGTGGGCAGAACCCCCAGCACACGGGGCGTGCGACCGAAGAAATAATTTAAAATGAAAAAACAAATCCTCTTTGCCCTCGTAGCACTTCTGCTCGCCCTGCCATCAGCGCAGGCCGCCAAGCCCAATTTCATCGTCGTTTTCTGTGATGATCTTGGCTACGGCGATATCGGGCCCTTCGGCTCCACGAAACACGCCACGCCGGTATTGGACAAGATGGCCAAGGAAGGCATGAAGCTCACCGACTTCTATTCCACCTGCCCGGTCTGCACGCCCTCGCGTTCCAGCCTCATGACCGGCTGTTATCCGCGCCGCGTGAACATGCACGTGGATGAAAAGAACCTGTGCGTACTTTTCCCTGCCGCCCGCAAGGGCCTCAACCCCAGCGAGATCACCGTAGCCGAGGTGTTAAAAGAGCAGGGCTACGCCACCATGTGCATCGGCAAATGGCATCTGGGCGATCACCCCGATTTCATGCCCACTTCTCAAGGCTTCGATCATTACTTTGGCATCCCCTACAGCAACGACATGAACCGCAAGCAGGTGCCGCTGCCGTTGGTGCGCGATCTTGAGGTAATTGAGGATAGCGTGCAGCGCGATACCACCATCACCACGCAGTACACCGAAGAAGCGGTAAAATTCATCAAGGCCAACAGCAAAAAGCCCTTCTTCCTTTACCTGCCGCACACCGCCGTGCATCTGCCGCTCGTGCCCGGCAAAAAATTCAAGGGCACCAGCAAGGACGGCCCCTACGGCGATTGGGTGCAGGAGATCGACTGGTCCATGGGCGAACTTTTCAAGGCGCTGAAAGCCGAAGGCATCGATGAAAATACGTTTGTTCTCTTTACGTCCGACAACGGTTCCTTCCGCGAGAAGCAGGGCAGCAACCTCCCCCTGCGCGGTCGCAAAGGCCGCACCGATGAAGGCGGCATGCGCGTACCCTGCGTGGTGCGTTGGCCCGGCAAAATCCCCGCCGGCACCAGCAGCGGCGCGCTCACCAGTACGCTGGACATCCTGCCCACCCTCGCCGCAATCGCCGGCGGCAAAACACCCACCGACCGCATCATCGACGGCAAAAATATATGGCCCATCCTAAGCGGCAAATCCAAGGCCCATCCCCGCGAGGCTTATTACTATTACCAGATGGACCAGCTGCAGGCCGTGCGTTCGGGCGACTGGAAACTCTTCGTCGCCATGGACTCCAAAAAACGCAACTGGGGCAAGCCCGAGGGTAAGATGGAACTCAAGCTCTACAATCTAGCCAAAGACATTCACGAGGACAACGACGTGGCCGCCGCCAATCCTAAGGTGGTGAAGCAACTTCTTGCTCATGCCGAGGCCGCCCGTAAAGACTTAGGGGACACAAACCGCCCCGGTAAAGGTCAACGCAAAGCCGGCTGGGTTGATGAAGCTTCGCCTCGTTTACTCAAGAAGTAATGAAGCACCTTACCATCGGATTTCTACTTGCCGTTTTTTGCACTCCTCATCTTTGGGGTGCCAAGAAGAATGCGCAACCGGTCGTCGAGAAACCCTTCCCTCCATTGGAAGCGGCTAAAACCATGCAGGTGCCCAAGGGATTCAACGTGACCCTTTTTGCCGGTGAACCGGATATCAAACAGCCGATTGGTTTCTGCATTGATGACCGTGGCAGGTTGTGGGTGGCGGAGGCGAATAATTATCCGGACAAAAAGGCGGGGAAGAAGGATCGCATCATCATTCTCGAGGACACCGATGGCGATGGGCGGCACGACAAGCGGATTGTTTTTTACGACAAGCTCGAGTACGTGAGCGGGATTGAGGTGGGGTTCGGCGGGGTGTGGGTGATGTCGATTCCGAATTTTTATTTCATCCCGGACAAGGATTACGACGGCGTGCCTGATGGTGAACCGGTGGTGTTGCTCGACGGCTTTGGCACGCATGCCAATTCGCACACCATCGCCAATGGGTTTGCGTGGGGGCCGGATGGTTGGTTGTACGGCACGCACGGGATTACGAACTGGTCGTTGCTCGGCAAGCCCGGCACGCCGGAGGCCAAACGGCGGCGGTTCGAGGGCGGCGTGTGGCGGTATCATCCGGTGCGGCATGTGTGGGAGTCCTTCGCCGTTGGCACCACCAACCCGTGGGGCATCGACTGGAACGATTTCGGCCACGCCTTCGTGTGCAACTGCGTGAACCCGCATCTCTTTCACATCATCCAAGGCGCGTTTTACGATCCCCAGCGCAACCGGCCGGCCGGCAAGTATTCCTATGAACGCATTGCCACCATTGCCGATCATTTGCATTTTACGAACACGAAAACCATTCGTGCAGGGATCGGCACGCCGGAGGAGGATGTGGCCGGCGGCGGCCACGCGCACAGCGGCACGATGATTTATCTGGGCGACAATTGGCCGGCCAAATATCGCGGCGATGTTTTTATGAATAACATCCACGGGCGGCGCATCAACCACGACCGCCTCGCGCGCAAGGGCAGCGGCTACACCGCCACGCACGCGCCGGACGTGATGCGCGCGGCCGACCCGTGGTTCGTGGGCGTGACACTGGCGTACGGCCCCGACGGCGGCGTGTACGTCAGCGACTTTTCCGACACCGGCGAATGCCATCACACCCGCAACACCCGCAAGCACACCGGGCGGATTTACAAGATCGCTCTATGGCAAGCCGAAACCGTGGAAGGGCGACATCGACAAGCTGTCCGATAAGGAACTGCTGAAACTGCAGTCTCACCAGAACGACTGGTTTGTGCGTCACGCACGGCGGGTATTGCAGGAGCGGCAGGCCAACACGTCGGTGCTAGGCAAAACCTCTGAAGTCCAGCCGATCCGTGCCGCTGCGCTTGCGGGCCTTATGGGCCTTGCGCGTGACTGGTAATTTGAATGAGAAGAAACTCGAAGGATTGCTACAGGACTCAAGCGAACACCTTCGCGCATGGGCCATTCAGTTGCTGTGTGAAAACAGAAAACCATCGGAGGCAGCGCGCGCGGAATTTGCGCGGATGGCCAAGGAGGATAAGTCGCCGCTCGTACGCTTGTATCTCGCCAGTGCGATGCAGCGTTTGCCGCTGAAGCAGCGTTTGCCGGTGCTCACACATTTGCTCGCCCACGTGGAGGACAAGAACGATCAAAATCTACCACTCATGTATTGGTACGCCACCGAGCCGGTGGTGGACGCCGACCGAGTCGCTGCGGTGAAACTGCTGACCGCCTGCCAAATCCCCAAGGTGCGTCAATTCATCACGCGCCGGATGGCAACTGGACGGGACGCAGGCAAAAAGGAATAATCGCGGCGCATGAAACGGCTTCTCTTTTTGTTGCTCGCTATTGTGTTGTGGCTGCCGGGCCAACTGCGCGCACAGGATGTCGAGGCGCTCGACGCATTGGTTGGGGTACTCAAGGAGGTGGATGATCCGGCGTTCCATCTGGATATTCTCAAGGGCATCAGCGCGGCGTTGAAGGGGCAGCGCAATATCAAGATACCGAAAGGCTGGAAGGAAATCGCACCCAAGCTGGCCAAGAGCCCGAACGCGGAAGTGCGGCAGCTTGGCGCAGACGCTTTCGCTCACCTTCGGGAGCAAGGCGGCGCTGGATGCTTTGCGCGAAGGTGTTGGTGGATGGGAAGGCAAAGCTGGCGGATCGGCAAGAAGGCGCTGGCGGCGTTGGTGGCAGCGCGGGATCCGAGGTTGCCGGAGGTGCTTGCGGGGGCTTCTTCAAAACGAAGCGCTGCGCCGGGAGGCGTTGCGCGGGCTGGGGGCGTTTGAGGATGCTAAGACGCCGCCGGCAATTTTAAAGATTTATTCGAAGCTGGATACGGCGGGCAAGCGCGACGCGCTGACCACGCTGGCCTCGCGAGTGATTTTTGCCAAGGCGCTGATGGCGGCGGTGACTCGCGGGACGGTGAAGGCGAATGAGTTGCCGGCGGACATCGTGCGGCAGTTGCGCGCGCATGGCGTGAAGGAGATCAACGGCAACGCTCGACAAGGTTTGGGGCGTGAGCCGATCCACGCCGGCGGCGAAGCTGAAGGAGATTGCGAAATATAAAAAATTGCTGCAAGCCAAGGTGAATCGGCCGGCCAACTTGCCGCGCGGGCGGGCGCTCTTCCAACGCACCTGCGGGCAGTGCCACAAGCTCTACGGCGAAGGCGGCGAGATAGGGCCGGACATCACGGGATCCAATCGCAACAACCTCGATTATCTGCTGACCAACATGCTTGACCCGAATGCGGAGATTCCCAACGACTATCGCACGACAATTCTGCGCACAAAAGACAACCGCGTTTTGGTCGGCGTCATCCGCCGCAGTGAAGGGCAGTCGGTGACCATCGCCACGCCGGCCGAGGTGGTGACCGTGGCCAAGCGCGATGTGGCGGCGATTGATCCGCAGAATTTTTCGATGATGCCCGAAGGGCTCGTGCTGGCGCTGAAGGAGGATGAACTGCGTGACCTCATCGCTTACCTTCGCGGCAGTCGACAAGTGCCGTTGCCAAAGGAATAGTTAGGCGGGCTGCAGTTGCAATTTGTCGGCAAGGAATTCTTCCAGCTTCACGGTGTCGGCGGCGAAGCGGCGGATTCCGTCGGCGAGTTTTTCGGTGGCGCAGGGGTCTTCGTTTAACGCCCAGCGGAAGGCGGTTTCGTTGAGGGAAATTTTTTCCGCGTTGCTGGCGTTGGCGGTTTCTTCGGTGAGCTTGCGGGGGAGGTCGCCTTCGGTGGCTTGGAGTTCCTCGAGGAGGTTGGGGCTGATGGTTAAGAAGATCACAGCCGGCGAGTTCGGTGATTTCGCCGGTGTTGCGGAAGCTCGCGCCCATGACCTCGGTGGCATAATCGAATTTTTTGTAGTAGTTGTAAATTGCGGTGACCGATTGCACGCCGGGGTCTTCGGCGGGAGCGTAGTCGTTGCCGGTCTTGGCTTTGTGCCAGTCCATGATGCGGCCGACGAAGGGGGAGATGAGCTGCACGCCGGCCTCGGCGCAGGCGACGGCTTGGGGGAAGCGAGAAGAGCAACGTGAGGTTGCAGTGGATGCCTTCTTTTTCCAATTCCTCGGCGGCGCGAATGCCTTCCCATGTGGCGGCGATTTTGATGAGGATGCGGTTCGCGCTCGATACCATTCTTTTCGTAACGCGCAATCAACGACCGCGCCTTGGCAAGGGTGGCGGTGGTGTCGAAGCTCAGTCGCGCGTCCACCTCGGTACTTACGCGGCCCGGCACGATTTTCAAAATCTCTAACCCAAAAAACACGGCGAGTTTATCCAGTGCCTCGCCAAGCACATCCATCGGCATCTGCGCGCTTCGGCGAGAACTTTATCGACGCAGCTCAGCGTACTCGGGCATCTGCGCGGCCTTGAGAATGAGGCTGGGATTGGTGGTGGCATCCTGAGGAGTGTATTCGCGGATGGATCCAAAATCGCCGGTGTCGGCGACAATGGTTGTGAATTGCCGAAGGGAATCGAGGTGACTGCTCATGCACTGATTAAACCACACTGCGTCCGCTGCGACAAGCGGCGTTGTAACCACACTTTTCCCGTGCGTATTCACTGAAAAGCCACAGAAAACGTGTTGCCTTCCAACCCCAACTCCGTACACTAACCTCATGCGAACCCCATTATTGCTGCTTGCCCTCGTATTTTCTTACGCTGTGTTCACCACGAACGCTGCGCCGCTTTCTGCCGCCATGCCAAGGAGTGCTGTGGGCTATGTGGAAATCAATGGCCTTGGCCAGCGCCTCATTCAGTTGCGCGACTCGGCGTATTATTCAGATGCCCTCGATTCGCCCCAAATCAAACAGGCCATGCAGCAGCCGCAATATGAAAAATTTGCCGCCGGGCGTAAAGTGGCGGAGGCGTACCTTGGCATGAATCTCTGGACGGCTGCCGAAAAACTTTTTGGCGAAATCGCGGTTGGCGTTTACCCGAAAGCAGAGGTCGAACAACCCGACTTGGCAGTGATGATCCGCGTGACCGATCCCGCCGCGTGGGCGCATGTGCGCGAACGGATCGAGCCGCTCATTACGCTGGCTGAGGACACAGTGAAGCGCGAAATGCGCGGCGAGTTGGAGTTGCTCACTATTGAAGGGAAGGCCTTCCTTGCCCTTCACAAAAACTGGATCGCCGCCGCCAGCACCGCTGCCTTGCTCGATCAATCCATCGCCGGTCTGCGCGGGGACGCGAAGGTAGCCGTGGCGCACCATCCCGCCTTCAAAAAAATGGAGCGCGACATGGGCGCCAAACACTTCGTGCGCGCGTGGGCCGATCTTGGGTTCTTCCGCAAACTCGCCGGCAAGCGCTTCAGTCTGCCGGAAAAATATGAAGACGGTTTTGTGTCGCTCATGTTTTCCGGCATCATCGAGCTGGCCATGCAAAGTGATTATTTGGGGCTCACGCTTGATGCTGACAAAGCCGGCCTCAAGTTCGCCGCCGGCATCGAGGGCGATCCCAAGGCGTTGGGTGAAAAATTCGGGTGGTTTTTTTCCAAGGCCGACACGCCCGGCACGCGCGATGTGCCAACTGTGCCCGGGCTGATGGGTGGACTTTCCATCCACCGCAACCTCAGCGGCTGGTACGGCAAACGCGAGGAGTTGATGGACGAGCGACTGCAAGCGGGCTTCGATAAATTCGAGAGTGACATTGGAAACATCTTTCCCGGGCGCGACATTGGCGATGACATTATGCCGGCCTTTGGCTCCACCATCACCTTCCTCGCCGCCAAGCAATCGTTCAAACATTTCAAGGGCGAGCCGGGCATCAAGCTGCCGGGCTTTGCGTTGCTCTTTGATCTCAACCGCCCGCAAGATGGCAATTTGTTCCAGCTTGTTTTTCAAACCATCGTCACCATCACCAACCTCGCCGCCGCCGAGCAGGGCGGGCGCGAGCCTTCGGTGATGACCGCTGTGGTGCACGAAGGCGTCGCCATCAACACCATCCAATATCTGCGCCCACCACAGGGCGAGCGGCTGGACATCTCGTACAACTTCATGCCGTGCGCCGCCACGGTGAACGGTCGCTTTGTGTTTTGCACTTCGCTGGAGCTTTTGAAATCGTTGGTCACGGAATTGAAAAAACCGCAGAACCCCAAGCGCGTGAACCGCAATTTCAATTTCGAACTGCACCCGCCGGCGTTGGCTGGTTTGGTGGCGGCCAACCGCCGCACGCTCGTGGCCAAGAATATCCAAACCGGCAAACCCGCCGAACAAGCGCGCGCGGAAATCCAACTTGGCCGAGCGCTTATTGAAAGCGGTTGAAATTCTGCGCTTCAGCACCAGCGTGAAAGACAAAGGGTTTCCAAATTCAACTCGAAGGCAAATGGGCCGAATAAAGCAACCGCCGGGAATCCTCGCCCCGCACGACGCGCGCCAATGGACTCGGCGCGACGCCACGCATTTGCTTTGGCGCGGGCAGTTCGGCGCCACCGCGGCCGAGATTGCGGCGACTCACAAGGCGGGGCTTGAGGCGGCTTTGGAGCAGCTGCTCACGCCGCAAAAGGAGACGGCGGATTTTGCGGACACCGAATCGCTTTTGCGCGAAGCGGCTTACGACACCGGCGCGGTGGGCGATCTTCAGGCGTGGTGGCTGCATCGGATGCATTACACCGCTAATCCACTCACGGAAAAGCTCACACTCTTTTGGCACAATCATTTTGCCACTTCATTTTCCAAAGTGCAAAGCGTGCCGCATATGGCCGCGCAGAACGACCGCTTTCGCGCCGAGGCACTCGGCAGCTTCCGCGAGCTGCTGCACGCGATGGCGAAGGATGTGGCGATGCTCATTTGGCTGGACAGCAACGCCAATCGGAAGCGCCACGCAAATGAAAATTTCGCGCGCGAGGTAATGGAGCTCTTCAGCCTCGGCGAGGGCAATTACACCGAGGACGACATCAAACAAGCCGCGCGCGCCTTCACCGGCTGGCACGTGCGCGATGATAAATTTTGGTTCAACCACACGCCAGCACGACGTCACGAAGCAAATCGCTGTTTGGCAAAACCGCCAACCTCGATGGCGGCGAGGTGATCGATCTTGTGCCTCGCGCACAAGGCGTGCGCGCGGTTCATTGCGTTTAAATTACTGCGCGCGTTTGTGCTCGATCAACCCACCGACGCCCACATCACCGCGCTGGCCGCGCGCTTGCGCGCGCACGATTTCGCGATGCGTCCGGTGATGCGCGAACTGTTGGGATCCAAGTTATTTTTCAGCGCCGCCGCGCGTCACGCGCGCATTAAGGAACCGCTGGAACTCACGCTGGGCGCGTGTCGCGCGCTGGGGGTGCGGCCCAATTTGCAGGCGATCAACCGTGTGTCCGGCCAGCTCGGCCAATCGGTTTTCGAACCGGCCACGGTGAAAGGCTGGGAAGGCGGTCGCCTGTGGATTACTTCGGCCTCGCTGCTGCAGCGCAATAATTTTGCGATGGCATTGTTGGATGGACAAATGGGGCAAATAGCCGAGCCGAAAAAGAGCCGTGATCATTATCGCGAGCTGCTGCTTTCGCGCGAAGTGCGTGGAATGGCAAAGGCAAAAGATGAACCGCGCAAACTGGTGCACCTAATGATGACGCTGCCGGAATTTCAACTCACCTAAAACAATGAACACACGACGCACTTTTTTGAAAACGCTTGGCGCCTCCGGCTTGGTGTCTTTGGGCACACGACCGCATCCGGCGTTTGCGCGCGCGGCCGATGGGGGCAAGGCGAATCCGGATGGACGCATCCTCGTGCTGGTGCAACTCGCTGGCGGCAATGACGGGCTCAACACGGTGGTGCCGTTCGAGGAGGATAATTATCGTAAGCTGCGCCCCAGCCTCGGCATTGGAAAAGGCGCGGCCCTCAAGCTTGAGGGCGCGCTGGGACTGCATCCGCAAATGCAGGGCTTTAAGGAATTGTTCGATGATGGTGCGTTGGGCATCGTACAGGGCGTTGGTTATCCGAATCCGAACCGCTCGCATTTTCGCAGTATGGATATTTGGCACACGGCCAAGCCGGGCATCGAGGACAAGCGCGATGGTTGGATTGGGCGCGCGTTTGATCACGTGCGGGGCGGGCTCGCCGGCAAGGTGCCGGCGGTGGCACTGGGCACGGATCGGTTGCCGTTGAGTTTGGTGTCCACGAAATTCACGGTGCCCACGGTGCGCAGTTTGCGTGATTACCAATTGCAACTGCGCGGCTCCAAAGCCGAGCAAGCCGCGCACCGCGCGCGGATGCGCCAACTGGCTGAAGGCGGCAGCGCGGGCAACAGTGATTTGGATTTCCTGCGACGCACGGCAACGACGGCGTTGGATACTTCGGCGAAAATTGCCGAGGTGATGTCCGATTACAAACCGGCGAAGCCCTATCCGCAAAACGGCCTCGGCCAGCGGCTCAAGAGCGTGGCGCAGCTCATCACGGCGGATCTCGGCGCGAGTGTTTATTTTGTGTCGCTCGGCGGCTTCGATACGCACGCCGAACAAGAAGGCGCGCACGCGGGATTGATGCAGGAACTCTCTTCCGCGTTGGCCGCATTCCACGCTGACCTCAAGGGACACGGCCTGTCCAAGCGCGTGCTCACGGCGACGTTTTCGGAATTTGGCCGACGCGTGAAAGAAAACGGCAGCCTCGGCACCGACCACGGCGCGGCTGGCCCCATGTTTTTCATCGGCGACGCAGTGAAAGCCGGCGTGCACGGAAAGCATCCGAGCCTCACCGACCTCGATCAAGGCGATCTCAAGCACCACACCGATTTCCGCAGCGTTTACACCACGCTATTGGAAGATTGGCTCGATTGGCCCGCCGAGGCCGCGGTGGGCGGGAAGTTCGGCAAACTGAAGGTGCTGGGGTAGGGACACGCTTCGCGTGTCCATGACGCCATTATTTCTTTTTTCCGCCGCTGGATTTTTTGTAGGCTTCGATGGCTTTCTTCAGGCGCGCTTGGGCGGCTTGGTATTCTTTTTTAGCGATGATCAATTCCTTGGTGGCCTTGGATGAAGCACCAGTTTTTCCAGCAGCCACAGCTTTTTTCTTGGCGGCAAGTTTGTAGTATTCCTCTTTGCTCATCCGTTTCTTTTGGGCGGCAGCCTTTTTCTTGGCGGCGAGCTTGAGATATTCTACTTTGCTTATTGGCTTTTTTGCCGAGGGCTTTTTTGGGCCCGCTTTTTTCTTTGCGGCTTCAGCGGTGGCTTTTTCTTGGCTTCGAGAGTGATGCGGCGTTTGGCGATTTCGGCTTTTTTTGCCTCAATTTATTTGCGCTTGATCGCGAGGTCATCCTTCCGCAATGCGCCTTGTTTGGCGTACAGATCGCTAAGATTCTTGCGGGCGGAGGCGATTGATGCGTCGTATCCGGCGATGCGTTTCTTGAGTTCCGCTTCTTTGTCACCGGCAAACAGGCTGGTGGCGAGGCACAGGGAGAGGGTGGTGATAAAGGTTTTCATGATGTCAAATCTGGCAGGGCATTCATTTTTGTCAAACCCCTTCAGTACGCCCAGAAAAAGCGCCATAAAAAAGCCCGCCGAACCTGTGGTCCGACGGGCTACCCAACCTGTTCAGTCCCCCAATGCTCCTCCATACGGGGGCGAACAATTTTATAGACGACATTGGCTGAGAGAGGTTTCAAACTATTTATTTTCGTTGTTACCCCCTTCCGTGGAAACGCGGATGGGGGGGAAGTAAAAGTGTGATTGAGGGGCACGAAAACGCGAACGTCTTCGCAAATTTTTACTTTTCTTTTCCCTCTTCCCTGCGCCCGAGCAATTGATCTGCAACTGCTTGGGCCTCGGCTTTTTGTTCTTCGGTCATGGTGGGTGGAAATTGCTGGAGCGCTTTCTTGGCGTCCGGCTGGCCATTGGCGGCGGCGAGATGAACCCACACGTAGCCTTCGACAAATTTCCCCGCATTGAGCAAATCAAATCCGCGTTGCACCTGCGCGTTTGCGATTTTATTGTGCTTCCAGTCGAGGCGTTTGCTGACGATATCCCAACTGCGGCGCACGGCCAGCTGTCCCTCGTGGAATATAAACTCGGATTTCAGTACGCCGTTGGTGTGCCATCCGCGCTGCGATAGTTTGAGTCCATTTGTATAAACACTCTCCGCGCTTTGAATGCCGCCGGGAAATTGATGGGTGAGCGTGCCGGAAAAAAGATTGGAGGTGCCGGTGGCGTACCACAACCCGTCGCGTTCCTCGATGGGGCCGGTGGATTTGGGTTTCGGTGCGGCTTCGTCTTTGCCGTTGCAAGCGGCGGCAAACAGAAGTGCCAAGACGGGAAGCGCGCGCCAGCCGGTCATGGCTGGATGAATCCCGTCATACGCGGCGCGGGCACGCGGCCGTAAAAAAGCGGTGCGTGCGGTTGCACCGGGATTGCCTGCGGGATCCACGCGGGTGATGGTGACTTGCGGCGCCATGTAGCCGTAGGACATTTGGCTGAACTGCGCGCGGTTCCGGAATAGTCCGCCGACGAATGGTGCGCGCCCAAGGTACGGCACGTTTTGATTATTGAACGTGCGCAACTGCGTGAGTAACTGCCCACGGTGATCGGCATGCCATTGGCGGCGAGGTACTGCGTGTTGATCGCCACGCGCGAGGGGCCGTAGCCCGGCTGGGCAAATTGCCAGTTCGCATTGAGCCCCAAATGGATCGTGCCGTTGGGCTGCACATAAGGCAGTACGGTGAGGTTTGCGCTGGAAAATTGCGCGGCAGCGTGGCCGGCGCCAAGAAGGCCGAGGCCGAGAATGAGCGTGCGCGTCGTACCGTTCATAGGAGTAATGTGCACCCGATACGCCCTTTTCGCAAGCTTGCGTGTGGGAAAATTTTCCGCCAAACTTCCCCCATGAACTTCACGCTATGGCTGGCTGTCAGCCTGTTTGTTTCCATGAACACGCTCATCGCCCAACCCAAAAACTTCAACTACGACGAGGCGAAGGTGCCCAAGTTCACTTTGCCCGATCCATTGATGATGGCCGACGGCGCGCCGGTGAAATCAGTGAAGGCTTGGGAAAGCAAACGCCGGCCTGAAATTCTGGAGTTGTTCAAAAAAGAAATGTACGGCCGCGCGCCGGGCAAGCCCGCAAAGCAAAGTTACTTTGTGCTCTCGCATCACAAAAACGTGCTCGGCGGCAAGGCCGATCGTAAGCAGGTGGAGGTGCGCTTTGCCGGCACGGGCGAGGGCCCGCGAATGACGATTTTGATATATTTGCCCGCGCGCGCCAAGGGGCCGGTGCCGACGTTTCTTACACTGAACTTTCGCGGCAACCACACCCTCCATCCGGACCCCGCCATCCGGCTGCCGCACTCGTGGGTGCGCGGCGAAGGTGAAAGGCGAAACGGAAAACAATCGCGCCACCGAAAAAGGCCGCGGCCTCGCGAAGAGCCGTTGGCCGGTGGAAACCATCCTCGCGCGTGGGTACGCGCTGGCCGCGATTTATTATGGAGACATCGATCCGGATTTCGATGACGGCTGGAAAAACGGCGTGCACGCATTATATCCCGCGACCCACAAACGCAAACCCGAAGAATGGGGCAGTATCGCCACGTGGGCGTGGGGCTTGAGCCGCGCGATGGATTACTTGGAAACCGACCGCGAAATCGATCACCAACGCGTGGCGGTGATGGGCCATTCGCGCCTCGGCAAAACTTCCCTCTGGGCCGGCGCATCGGATCCACGTTTCGCGTTGGTCATTTCCAATAACTCCGGCTGCGGCGGCGCGGCCCTTTCGCGCCGGGCCTTTGGCGAAACCGTCCAGCGCATCAACACCTCCTTCCCGCATTGGTTTTGCGACAACTTTGTAAAATACAACGCCAACGAAAATAAATGCCCCGTCGACCAGCATCAACTCATCGCGCTGATCGCCCCGCGCCCCGTGTACATCGCCAGCGCCGTGGACGATCGCTGGGCCGATCCCAAAGGCGAATTCCTCTCCGGTCTCCACGCCAATCCGGTTTATCAACTATACGGTTTGCCGGGGTTACCGGCCAAAAAACAACCGCCGTTGGACACCCCATCCATGGGCTCCATCGGCTACCACATCCGATCCGGCCGGCACGATGTCACGAAATTCGACTGGGCAGCATACCTCAAATTTGCCGATAAACACCTCAACCACCGCAAAAAATGATTATTCATAGGCAAAAAATCATTTTGAAAACGCTTTCCTTGCATTGCTTTGCGTAACCGAAACGTCTAAAATACGTCAGTCATGACAGAACAATCTAATGCACATGTTTAAAAACCTACTTTTAACCGCCGGACTGGTGACGATGATGGCTCCCGCGGCCGATTTGGCTCCGTGGGAAAAAACCGCGCCTGAGTCCATCACCGATCTCCTCGCCATTCAGGGAAAAGTCCAGGCCATGCTGGACGATGCCATGGCCGCGACGGTCACCCTGCAAATGGGCGGCTCCTCTGGCAGCGGCGTGATCATCAGCGACGACGGCCTCATTCTTACCGCCGGGCACGTCTCCGGCACGCCCGGGCGCAAGGTCACCGTGGTGCTCGCCGATGGCCGGAAATTTGAAGCCAAGGCGCTCGGCAAAAATAAGGCCGACGCCGGCATGGTGCAAATCCTCAAACCGAAGGATTTGCCGACCTCGCATTACGAGACGCACAAAACCAATCTTCCGAAGGTCGGCCAATGGGTCGTATCCGTTGGCAACCCCGGCGGGTTGGACGCCAAGCGCGGCGCGGTGGTGCGCCTCGGCCGCATCGTTTGGGCGCGCGCAGCCACCCTCCGCAGCGATTGCAAATTGCTTGGCGGCGATTCGGGCGGCCCGCTCTTTAATCTCGATGGCACAGTCATTGGCATCCACAGCCGCATCTCCGGCGAGCCGGATCAGAATTACCACGTCTCAATGCCCGCCTTTCACAGCGATTGGGAAAATCTCAGCGATCCCAAGCTGCCCGGCTTCCTCGGCGTCACCGCCGTGGATTACAAAAAAGACAACCTCGAAGGCGCGGAACTTGAGGTTGTGCGCGACAATTCCCCCGCCAAAAAGGCCGGCCTCAAAGTGGGCGACATTATCACCCAAGTGGACGACAAAGACGTGAAAGCCTCTCGCGACCTCACCACCCTCATCGGCAAATTCCGCCCCGGTGCCAAGACGAAGCTCACTCTGTTGCGCGACAAAAAAGAAATGGAAATCGAAGTCACCCTCGGCAGCCGTCCCGCCGCCCAGCCCCGGCTGCCCTTTGGTCTTCCACCCCGCAAGTAATTTTTAATTAGAATTTATTATGAAAAAATTTCTCATCCTGTTCCTCGCCCTCGGCGCGCTGAATGCCCCGGCCGCCTCCAGCCTCCCCTCGGCCTTGCGCACCGACGGCAAAACCGTTGTGGCCGCCTTTGGCGATGTGGAAAAAATCGCGCGCAGTTGCACCGTTCAAATTATCTATGGGACCGGCTACAAGGTCGCCATCGGCACGCTCGTCAATGACGAGGGACTGGTGGTCACCAAACACAGCGAGCTCGATACCGCCAAAGCCGGGGGCACCCTGCGTATCTCAATGCCCGGCGCCAAGCGGTACAATCGCGGCAAACTCGTCGCGTATGATAGCGCCACCGACTTGGCTTTTATCGCCACGGATTTGACCCGAAAACCCGATTACACGTGGGCTGAGACAGATAAAATTGCACCCGCCACTTGGGTCGTCGCCGGCGTGGCCGGTTCCGATACGCGCCCTTACGTGCGCGCCGGTATTACCAGCGCCACCGCACGCGCCATCCCGAAAACAGGCGCGGTGATTGGCATTCTCATGGGCACCGAAGTGAGTGAAAAAAAGGGTGTGCCCGTGCGCGAGGTGACGCCCAAAGGTCCCTCCGAAAAAGCGGGCATGAAAAATGGCGATGTCATTCTTTCCATCGAAGGCGAGGCCGTAAACTCTACCGAGGAATTGAAAAAGGCCGTGGGCAAACATGACGCCGGCGAAACCATTACCGTGGTAGTGCAGCGCAAGCAGGAACAGAAGACATTGAAAATCACTCTGGGCTATCGCGAATTGGTGTTTGCCAGCATGAAGTCACGCAACGATAAGCTTAGCGGCAAAGTCAGCGTGCGTCGAACCGGCTTCGAAAAAGTCATCCAACATGAGGTCACTTTGGCCCCTTCTGAAATGGGCGGGCCGTTGCTGGATTTGAAGGGAAGACTACTTGGCATCAATATCGCCCGGCGCAATCGCGTGGAATTTTTTGCGCTTCCCGCAAGCCTCGTGCAAAAAGTGATCAAGGCCAAAGCTGCCGAAATTGCGAAGGCTTCGGCTTCTAAGGATAAGGCCGAATAGACCCCGCACTGTCGGCAGGTTGACAAGATCGCCAAGGCCCGTGGTGAAAGTGAATCAGTAAGTGGTGCTTTATTCTCCCTTGGGTCGAGTGGCGGGCAAATAGCTCCAAACCAAGTCGACTTCATCAAGGTTCACCCCGCCACTCCTCAAGACCACCTTGCCGCCATCGTCCTTCCGGTTCCAGCCGACCCCATATAGCTGATAACTCCCCTTGGGATCCGGTTTGTAGACATACGGCTTTCCGGTGTAGGGATCGTGGGGCAGAAGAGCTTCCAGGCTCGCTAGTTTTGCGGGATATTTTTTGTGCTCCAGCTTGTGCAACTCCAAGTGACAGGCAATGCGCGCGTGATCCACGGCGGCTTGAGCAAATCCAGTTTTTATCGCTACTTTGTCAATTGCAGGTAGCAGCATGGCACTAAGCATATCGTAGATCGGCAATTTACGTTTTGTTCTCGCATCAAGCTCCTTGTTGAAAGCCGCCGCAATTTCGGGGCGGATGCGTCGGGCCTTGATGTCGACAATGCGCTGGGAAAAATTCACATGCATCTCGTTGAGGCGTCTCTGGTTATGGCTAAACCAGCCATCAGGAATAAACTTCAAATTCGCGTCATCGTCTTCGAATAGCATTCCAAACAATTTTGGGTTATCACGCATCCGATCGATCGCCAGATTGGCAAGGGCGCGTTCTCCCAGAATGGAGATCCGGTAGCCGTCCAATAAATCTATGTCAGCCAGTTGCTTCTCGATTCTGGCTAGTTGCTCAGCATTCCATTTCCCTTCCTTTAAGCCCTCCCACACGGGTTGGATGGCTATTTGCAGGCAGGCAATTCGTACCAGTTGGGAAATTAGAGTAGGTTCGTCTCGGATGCTCTCGGCCAGAAAAAGGCACATTCGGATATCAGCCAAGGCTGCTTTAGGATCGTCATTGGCCAGATGCGCCAACGCCCTGAGGGTAAAGCTTTTGACAAAATTTCTTAAAGGACCCAGGTGAGGCAGCAATGCGGCGAAATGAGCCTCGTACTTGATGTCATACCGGCACAGGGGCCGCTCCTTGGCCGCCTGAGTTAGTTTGGCCATGGTGGCTTCGAATTTGGTCAGGGCCTGCAGGATATCAGTCGCCGGTTTGCCCGCCTTCTCCGGATGCGGCCAGCCTTTCTCTTCCCGGAAAAACTTCTGCCACGCAATCAGATCAACAGGCTGTCCGGTTTTCCACCCATCCAAATCGGGGCGCGAATCGCCTTCAATCTTCATTAGACTTTGTGCCTGATTGAATTTTTTTTGATCGATGGGGGTGGATTCAGTCAGGTCCTTGTTCCATTTGTGTTCATGCAGTGGCTTAAGTAGCGGGATGTGCGCAAAATTCTTTGCAGAAGGGAATTGGCTGGGGGATGATCTGCTTGTAATCGAACACCTCGCCCTTGGCTTCCCATTCCTTTTTGAAATTTTCCCAAGCTGATTTTCCGCGCAGGGTTTCACCCGCGTAAACCAGAACAGCTAGCCCCACGAGCCCGGTCAAGCCAAGGCCAATTTTTTTCGCGCCATGCATTCTGTCAATATACATATCATTCCATAGAAATGCAAGGCATGGGCTTGTAGTCGGATGCCTTCGTGCTACCCTTGTCGCATGGTACGCATGCTTCTGGCTCTCGTAGCCGTCGTTGTCTCCAGCACCGCGCAGGAAACAAAAATTGATCCTCAAGTAAGTCGGGCCATCCGCGGCGGGCGATCCACGGGAGTCATCCTGTTGGGCAAGCGGCAGCTATTCGAAGGCCCAAAAGGATTCCCGAATTTTTGCGTGCAGAACAAGGCAGCCAAACGCACAGAGTTGCGCCCAAAAATTATTGCTCGCCTTAAGGCCATTTCAAAGGTTGATCAGGCAAAACTGCGGAAGGAGTTAAAACTTCCAAAGGAGGCCGAGGGTTTATGGCTTGTAAATGGCATTGCGACAACGCTTTCGCCGGAGGCCATCCGTATGGCGTCGAAATCTAAAAACGTAAAATACATTTATCCATCCGGCCCCATTCCTCGTGGTGGTATCAGTGGGCGAGTGAGCGAGGTGCTGCCGAAATCGAAGCGCAAAGCGTTTAGTGCGAAGGGCAAAAAAATCCCGTGGAATCTCAAGGCCGTGGGTGCGGACAAGGTTTGGAGTGAATTGAAAATCACCGGCCGGGGTGCGGTGGTGGCGATGTTCGACTCAGGGGTGAATTATCGCCACGCGGATTTGCGAGACAATATCTGGATTAATCCCGGAGAGGAGGCCAACAACGGCAAGGATGATGATGGTAACGGGCTGGTGGATGATTATTACGGGTTCAATTTCCGCACCATGCAGCCGGAGGTTATTGCCTTAGGGCCGCGTCAACATGGGACTTTAACTTCCGGGATTGTCGCCGGTGATGGCACCGGTGGTACAGTAACCGGATTGGCACCGGAGGCAAAGCTGATGCCGCTTATAGGTTGGGGAGGCCCGTATGCTGCTGCGCGTGTGCACGAATATGCGCTGGAGATGGGTGCTGACGTGATGAACATGAGTTTTAGCATTCCCAACCTCGGTCACACGCGAGGACTGTGGCGGTTGATGAGCGAACACGCAACGGCCGGCGGATTGGTGCTGGTGAGCGGCGCGGGCAACTTTCAGCGAGAGCCCAAACCTGTTCAGCTTAGGATTCCGGAAGGGATTCCTTGCGTCATTGCTGCGGGTGGTGTGGATCGTGACATGAAAATCCCAAGCTTTGTAAGTCTGGGACCGGTTGAATGGGGAAGTGTAAAATTTTATGGTGATTACCCCATGCCCAAGGGGCTGGTAAAGCCAGATGTATGTGGCTTCCCAAACGGTGGTTATCCATTGTTATCCAGTCAGAACAAGGGATACATGGATCCCAATGTACGCATCCGTGGTAATTCCTTTCAGCGGCCCGCATGTAGCCGGCACCGTGGCACTGATGTTTTCGGCCAATCAGGATTTAACGGCTTGGCGCATCAAGGAAATCCTTGAGTCCACCGCGAAAGACCTTGGTCCCAAGGGCAAAGATAACGACACGGGTTATGGCCTCCTCAATTCACTGGCGGCAGTAAAGGCCGCCCTTGCTGAGAAGAAAACGGAGTAGTCCATCTACCTCAAGAATGCATCTTCCAGGCCACCGTCTACGGCGAGCACTTGGCCGCAGGTTTTATCGAGGCGGTTGGTGAGGAGCAGGTAAAATGCCTCGGCTTGATCCTCAGGCGTGATGGGAGCCTTAGTCAGTGTGCGGTTGGCATAGAACTGCGCAAGCTTGTCGCGCAGGGAGTCGTCGCTATCCTTCTTGCTGTACTTGATGCCGTACTTGGCTAATGAGCCAATCACGCGGTCGCGCGGGAACATGCTGCTGCCTTTTACAACCGTCGCGGGAGCAACGGCATTGACGCGTACAGTTGGTGAAAGTTCGATGGCCAGTTCGCGCACCAGATGATTGGCCGCGGCCTTGGAAGTGTCGTAGGCGATGCTACCTTTTTTGGCGACGACGGCGTTGGCGCTGGTGGTTAGCACTAGATTACCGGGGAGACCTTGCTCGCGCCATGTGTTGGCGGCTTCGTCGGCGACAATGTAGCTGCCCTTCACGTTGACTCCGAAGGTGAAATCCCATTTGTCATCGGGGATGTGGCCGGTCGTATCACTGGGCCAAAAGACGCCGGCGGTGACGCAGATGCTGTCGAAGCCGCCGTACGCGAGCGCGACGTCATCGAGCATCGCCCGCACGCTGGCACGGTCGGTGATATTGCAGGCAAGGCCGAGTGCGGGGCCACAGTTGCTGATGCCGCTGCCGGCGACGCCGATGCCCACACCGTATTGGTCGGTGATTTCCTTGGCAGTGGCTTGGGCGGCGGAGAGGTTCATATCCACGCACACCACATGCGCGCCGTCGCGAACCACGCGATGGGCCACCTCGCGTCCGATGCCACTGCCGGCGCCGATGACGACGATGACTTGCCGTGCGAGTTCCACTCTCGGCGGGCATCCGCTGCAGCTTGGCTTCCTCGAGCGCCCAGTATTCGATGTCGAACGCTTCCTGTTGCGGGAGGGCGATGTATTTATCGATGGCCTCCGCGCCGCGCATCACTTCCACCGCGCAGTTGTAAAACTCCGCGGTTACGCGGCTTTCGCTTTTGTTTTTACCCCACGCAATCATCCCGCAACCGGGGATGAGCATTACCGTCGGGTTCGCATCGCGCATGGCGGGCGAGCCGGGGCGTTTGCAGTTTTTGTAGTACGTGGCGTAATCCTTTTTATACTGCTTGAGGCCGGCAGTGAGGTTTTGCTTGAGCGTCTCGACAAAGCAGTCCACCCAATCGCCGCTGAAATCGCGGTTCTTGTGCGGCGTGAGCGGGACGTAGAGTGGCTTGATTTTCGTGCGCAGAAAATGGTCCGGACAACTCGTGCCCAGTTCCGCGAGGCGGCCGGCATCTTTGCTGTTCACAAAACGCAGAATCGCGGCGTCGTCCTGAATGGTGCCGATGAAGCGTTTCTGTTGGCTCACCTTTCCGCGCAGCCATGGCAGTAGTTTGGCGAACACCTGCCGCCGCACCTTCTCCGGCAGCGTGAGATGTTTTTGCCCGCCGAAGGCTTTTTTGTCGCCGCCCTTTTTGCGGTACGCCTTTTCGATGTATGCGGATCCTTTCTCAATAAGGTCCAGCGACAGATAGTAGCATTTTTTGTCATCGTCGTCCCAGTTGATCAGCCCGTGCTGGCCGAGCATCACGCCTTTGGCCTTCGGATGTTTTTGGGTGATACGTTGCAGCTCCAAGCCCAGTTCAAAGCCCGGGCGCAGCCACGGCGTCCAGATGATGTCATCGCCATAAACCGCCTTTGTGATGCGTTTGGAATTTTTTGAGGCGCAGATGGCAATCGGCGCGTTGGGGTGCGTATGGTCCACGTGCTTGCCCGGCACGAACGAATGCAGCGGCGTATCGATGGACGACGCACGCGGGTTGAGGTTAAACGTACAGTGCGGATACATCCCCACCATCTCATCCTCCGCCGGCGACTTGGGCCCGCGCTTTTTCTTGCCCGCATACACCCCCTGCAACGCGACCAGCTTCTCCTGATACAGCGATGCAAAATTTTCTTTTTTGGATGTCCGCAAATCACCGCCCGAGCCCTTCACCCAAAGCACCTCCACCGCGTCACCCGTGAGCGGGTCGGTTTCGGTAAGCTTGCTGGAAGTATTCCCTCCGCCGGTATTGGTGATGCGCTGATCGCTGCCGAGAATGTTCGAGCGATAAACCAACCGCTCCGCCGCATCCAATCCCTTGACCTCACTGCCTTTCCAGAGGTCATTCACATATTTATATTTAGTCTTCGCCATAAAAATTTACCTTCACAAAAAATTCGGAGCGCCCTTTCTCCGCCAAAACGGGCTTGGATTCAAGATTATTGCTTGAATGAGGAAAAGGGAATTCAATTTCCCCCTTGGTTCATCCCGAATGATTTGCCAGTCTCAAGCCATGAAGCAGATTCTATTGACGATTGCGGTGGTGGCGGGTCAATCCGTCTTCGCAGCAGATGAGTTCCAGGAAAAGGAGCTGACGGACGCTAATTACGCAAAGTGGCGCGATCATGTTCTTCCCAAGAACTGGGAACTCTCTTACCGAAGGATTCCTTGGCGGACGAGCTTCTGGGATGCCGTCATCGAGGCGCAGGCGAGGGACAGGCCGATCCTGCTGTGGGCGATGAATGGGCACCCGCTTTGCAATACGTGAGGCAATGGTGTCAAAGACCGACAGTTAGTCTGGTCTAAACGCGAGGTGCAGAAGCTGGCCGCCGAATTTGTTGTGGCTGCCGACGCTTGCGACCGCATGCAGAAAACTTTCTGTCAGGATGCGGATGCATTGCTGTTTCGAAAATTCGCCAAGCAACGCACAATTAAAAAGGGAAATCGAGGAGGCGCGCAGGGACACTACGCGGTGACTCCCAGCGGGGAGTTGCTCGCGGCTAGCTCCAGCGCCGACTCAAAAGTACTCGTGGAGATGATGAAGCAGGGGTTGGCAAAGTGGGCGACACTTCCTCGTGAAAAGCGGCTATTGCCCAAGGCTCCCGATCCCAAAGCGGCCGAGAACTGGCGCCGCAAGGAGAAACTCTATCCCGCTGACGGCCTGGTGTTGCGTGTGGTCGCCCGTGACCGGAAGCGCGAGCGTTGGCCCGACTCGAATCTGGACTACGCCTGGTTCCGCAAAGCCGAGGCGCGCGCCCTGCTCCCCGCTAAACCAAAAAAAGGCGCCAAGCACAACGTGCCGCGCGAACTGGTGCAACGTCTGGCTCGCTTTCATCTGCTCGATAATGTTCATGCTTTGAATTACACGTTCTTCCCCAAAGAGGCGATCGAGAAGGCGCGATTAACATCCACCGTGGTTCAGATTAAAGGCGATTTAGTGTCGCTCAGCTTTGAGGGAGAGACTCGCGCATCATTGGTGTCCCCGAAGAAGATCGGCTACGAACCGAAGCTGCTAGGCCGCGCAACGTTCAACCTCAAGGAACAGAAATTCGTCTCATTCGAGTTACTGGCGGTCGGGATGCGCTGGGGGCTGGGCAACTGCAACCAACGTCACAACCCGGCTCCCGCACTGATGGGAATCGTATTCACGCTGGCCGGCGACAGTCCGGCTGAACGACTTCCGCCTGCGTTTTTCTCTCGGTACGGTTGGTAGTGCCTCTACGATGAAAAGGAATCATCGTCACGCATTCACCCGCCGTCCCATTACCTTACCACTACGGCAAACAGGAGACTGCCGCAGCCTTGCGGGTTCGCCTCCTCGTGGTTGCCCAGCTCCAGCCGGCCCTGGGCGGATTCGAGGTGCATTGAGTCGGGTGGTTGCAGGGGTGGCACGGGGAAAGAGTGTGAAGGTCGGCTGATGGGTTGGCAAGGGGCGGTAAGGGTCATTCGGGTTGAACGGGCGCGGCGGGAGGAGTAGGGTTCTGCGCAATGAAAACCACACTGATGGCTTTGTTGGCTTTTTGGGGGGGTCTGGCTTTGGCGGGTGCGGATATTCAGCCGGCGGCAAAGATTCTGAATTCACGCTGCCTGGATTGCCACGACGCTGAGACACGCAAAGGCGGCATCAATCTCACAAAACTATTGGCTGCAGATAACCTGAATGAACCCAAGACCGCAGCCTTATGGGAAAAGGTTGATCACGTCGTTCGTGCCGGGGAGATGCCACCAAAGAAGAAGGAGCCTTTAACCACAACACAGAAGGTGCAGATCGCCAAATGGTATCAATCCACATACGTGCTGAAGGATGGCAGGGAGCATATAGGCCAGACGCCCCTGCGGCGCTTGAGCCGGTATGAGTTGATCAATACGCTGGAGGACTTGCTGCACTTATCCCTGAAGCAGCCGTATGTTTTCAGTCCGGAAGTGCCGGCACTGCTTCCTTCCACGCTGGAGACAATTTTGCCCCCAGATGCCCCGGGTGAATCAGGCTTCCACAATGATGCAGCACATTTAGCAGGCTCCAAGCCGCCGATCCTGAAATACAGTCAGGCCTTCGAATATGCACTGCATACTTTTGCTCAAGACTCGGAGGCTCGCGGGAAAGTTTTTGGGTTTAAAGAAGAGCCGGTGAATCTTGCTGATGCCACCGCAAACAAAACCCTGCAGCGTTTTATGAAACGCGCGTGGCGCGGCTATCGCAATGCGGACAATGAACAGGTGGTATGGCGCACGTACCAGGCACAACGAAAGAGCAAAGCCCCCGTGCCCTCGCTTTTGCACGCGATGAAAATCGTACTCCTATCCCCAGCGTTCGTTTACCGGATTGAGACCGCCAAGGATCGCGGTACACCATACCGTGTCAGCGCTTATGAACTAGCCAGCCGGTTGTCATATTTCTTATGGGCGAGCATGCCCGATGACGAACTCTTCACTCTGGCGGAAAGTGGAGAGCTATTAGAGGAATCCCTTTTATCCGTACAGATCGATCGTTTACTCAATTCGCCGAAGCGACTCTCCCTCGCGGAAGATTTCGCAGGACAATGGCTTGGCTTCTCGGAGATTGTCTCGAATCGAGTCTTTTACCGGAACGAAAATTGGAATCGCGGGGTTTATGATGAAGTGTTGTTTTTCTTTGATGAACTAATCAAGTCCGACCGAAGTATTCTGGATATAATTGACTCAGATTGGCTTTACCAAAGTAATTACACTGGTGTACGTACAGGCGGCTCCGTTCATTCATTCCCATTAAAGCATCAGGATATTTTCAAATGGCGCAGGCAACGGCCCAAGGGAATACGTGAAAGATTCTATGACCCGCCGCGCCTCATTAAAATTAAAAGTGATCAACGGGGAGGCATCATCACTTCAGTGGGAATCCTCCGGACAACCTCAGCCCCGGAAAAGACAAATCCTATCCGCCGCGGCGTTTGGATGCTGGACAAAATCATTGGACGCCCGATGCACGCCCCGGAAAATGTGCCGGCCCTGAGCAAAAGCGAAAAAGTGGATGGCAAACGGCTCGTTGACCTTGCTGATATCTTGAAAGCTCACACCAGCAAGGCCATTTGTGTCAGCTGCCATAAACATATCGATCCCATCGGGCTGGGCCTGGAAAGTTTTGATCCTTACGGCAAATGGCGCACCAGCTACAAAAATAAACGCCCGATAAAAGCCATAGGTCAGTTTCCCAATGGCGGAAATTTCCAAAGCCCAAAGGAAATGAAACAAATTTTGATTAGTGAATATCAAAAACCCATCGTCAAAAACATTGTGGAAAGATTATTTTCCTATGCAATTGGGCGTAAAATTCAGCCATATGACCGCCCTGCCGTAGAAAGGATTTGTGCTGCACTGGAGCATAACAAGTTTAAAATGAATACACTGATTCAAGAAATCATCAGCAGCTCACAGTTTCAAAGCAGACAGGATTCACCATGAGCAAAATATCCTACCTTATTCCAAGGCGCACCTTTCTGCGCGGTGTTGGCGCGGCCTTAGCACTGCCGTCTCTGGAGATAATGTCACCCGCGCTTAGTTACGCTAAGGCTGCTCCTGCCAATAAAGCCCTGCGTATGGCTGTACTGTTCAAGGGCGCGGGCGTTAACCCAAGCTCGTGGGATATCACCGGTGCGACTGAAACAGATTTTGAACTTTCAAAGTTGTTAAGCCCGCTTGAGAAAAACAAATCAGATATTGTCCTTCTCCGAAATATTGAGGGTTCCGGAAAAGGAGGGGGACATGAGAGTGCGACGGTTAACTTTATGACCGGGCAACTTCGCAAATCACGCCTCATTCAAAGACAGTCTTTTGATCAGGTTATTGCTGATCATGTTGGAAAAAATACGCCCGTTAAGTCCCTTCAACTACGTAGCGACACCTACCTGGATGGCAACGATCCCGCCGAAAACTTTCTCTCGTACGACCAAGATGGCAAAGCACTCCCAGTAGAAGATAAACCAGAGGTCGTTTTTAATCACCTCTTCAAAGGCTTTCATAATAGCGGCTTCCGGCAGCACACCAAAAGTGTGCTTGATGAAGTGAAGGAGAGCTACGCAGCCATCGCGCGCAAGGCAAGCAACCAGGACAAGCAAGTGTTGGAGCAATACCTGCAGTCAGTGCGAGATGTGGAACGGGATATTGAACAGTTTAGCGCACAAAACAATCCAGTGCGCGATGCAAGGCTGCGAGAGATACGTCCCGTGCCGGCCGCCAATAATCTTGCGGATCGCACCCGTGCTATGCTCGAACTCATGGCACTGGCATTCTGGACGGACATGACCCGGGTTTGCACATTGATAATGGCCCACACCGAAAGTCGGTCGACCTTTGAGTTCCTTGGAATCAACGACGAGTTGCACATGCTCTCGCACTTTGTGCGTACCCGTAACCGCTCATCGGGATTATCAGGCTACGATAAAATTAATCACTGGTACGTCCAGCAGTTTGGCCAATTCATCGATCGGCTCAAGTCACTTAAGGACGCTGATGGTACTGTATTTGATAATTCGGCCATATTGTTTGGCTCAGGAATCAAGCATGGCGATTATCACTCGGTCAGCGATCTGCCACTGGTGCTGGCCGGAGGGGGCGGTGGTAAAATTCTGCCTGGCCGTTATGTGGAATATCCCAATGTACCAAACGGAAATCTCCACCTGAAACTGATGGATATAATGGGCGTTCAGCGAGAGCAATTTGGCAATTCCACCGGCCTGCTCACAGGTATTTCTGAGAAAGCCAACCTTGCCCCTAAATATGTCGACGACGGCTCATGGAAGATCGTGAAGGAGTCAGGCAACAAGATACAACTCAAGGGCATGCTCAAGATCAGTGTGAAGGCAGATGACCTAAACCTCTATCTGGTCCAGCTCTCCAACAAGCAACAACTTGAGATTCGCCCCAGCTTTGGAAATGTCCATAACCTGCGACTGGACGCCTGTGTCGGTTCAGTAGTGGACATGGAAGGCGAATTCACAGTCAAGGATGGCAGGAAAATCATCACTAAAGTCACCCGCTGCAAGCGTCTTTAACGAAAAACGGATAACCACCATCCGCAAACACGTGCAAATGAGAACCTTCTTTTATCTACTAATCTTCAATTTTATTACTGCTGGCATAACCGCTCAGGCAGCGAGCTATACCCCCCGGCAAGTATCATAATTATTCGCATGCCGAGGGCACCGTTCCCAAGGGAGACTACCAGTATTCGATGCCCTGACTGGGAGCCGAGCTTTCGGCGCGATTCAAGCTGGAGGGAGAAAACTGCACGGAATCGGTGACTTCCCTTAAGGCCCCGGGTTGTTCCACGGGTACGGCGGGCTTGGCTGGGGCGGCCTGAGGTGAACCAGTCAGAGGGTCAATATTTGGGTTAATGTTCATGGCAAAGTAAAATTATACGGGATTAACAAAGTATGAATGGTGCCATGTGCCGAACCTCAAATGAATAGACTGACCCGAGTAGGGCCTACTGTTTTAAGTTCGGAGTTCGTTTTAGTTTTTGAGCGGTTTCAAAAACCATTCGGAAGCATGCGGCTGCAACCAGCGCGTCCAGTCCGACATGGAGCCAGCCGATACGGGAGGAGAGCAGCGGGCCGAGGCAGCCGCAGTCGCCCTTGAAGCCTTGGAGGCGCAGTGTGACGAGGAGAAGGGTGAAGGTGAGGAAAAGCACGCCGGCCACGAGCGCTGCGGGACGTGCGGCAAGGCCGCTGAGGAGCAGTGCGCCAAGGCCCAGCTCAAACCACGGGAAGGATTCGGCGAATAGGACAAGCAGAGCGGGGTTGGTGGACAGTACCGGCAGCTGCATCGTGTCGAGGGTATTGGCGAAGTTGTTGAGGTCGCCGAGTTTTAACCAGCCTGAGTAGAGCAGCAAGCCGCCGGTGATAAGGCGGATGACCAGTGGCATCCAAGCGCGTGACTGCGTCGATGGAGTTTCGGTTCCCATGTTAGCGAGGCATCTCGACGGACCAGAGGTCGAGTCCCAGGGATCTGAGTTTGGAATAAGCCGGGTGTTCGCCGCTCGCGGGAAAGATGATGTAGACGGGCGTGCCTTCCAAGCTTTCGAGGAGCGGGGTGAGTTGCTCCCATTCAGGGCTATCGGATTGTTCGGGTACGATCACGGCGCCGTCGGGTACGGGGTTTTTATTGCGATCATCGGTAGGACGAAGATCGACAATGACTGCGAGTCCTCCCCGGGAATTTTCCATAGCCAAGCTATAGTTGATGGTCTGGGTTAACAAATTGATGGGCTTAGACAGTTCGGCGTGGAGGCCGGTGGCGCTTGGCATGACGAGCGACAACGCCGTTAGTCCCGCCACGGTGAGTAGTGCCCCTAGGCCGAGGGTGCGCGGGGTTTCAGCGGGCGAGGACATGGATAGAAAAGCTCGGCTCGAGGATATTGGCGACGGGGAGGTCTGTGCGGATGCGAAGGCGGGTGGCGCGGAAGCCCTGCGGAGCACCGCTGGGCACTTCGGCCCTAAGGGTGAGCCGATGTCGGCGTCCCTCGTCCAGCGCCTCGATTTTAATAATCTTAAAGGCATCGTCGTGTAGGGGTAGGGTCTCAAGGATTTTAAAAGTGGCGTTGTTGTCGCTGGCGAGAATGAGCTCGGTTTGCACGTTTTTTCCAGGACGCGCCACGCCGAGGAAGTGCCGGGGTTCATCGATCCACTGCAGCGGATGCCGCAGGGTGCAGTAACCCTCCACCTTGTGCTTGCGGATGGCGGGATGGTCTGTGGAAACGTCGAGGGTGAAAGAAAATTCCGACTGCAGGTGGTCGCGCGGAGTGGCGGTGAGGGCAAGGTCCCAACGGGCGGAGCGGCCATCGGCGTCAGGCTCCAAGGGGCGGGCTACGATCGTGACCTCGATGCCTTTGAGCTCTGGCAGTTTGGTGGTAAGGATTCTAAAGGGCTCGCCGTCGCCGGCAGTAAGGCGGACGGTGCTGGAGGCGGTCTGTCCCAGACGCATTTCTCCGAAGTCGAAGCCCGAAGGCTCCATACGGACGGTTTTGATGCCTTCGGATGCAAGTTGGATGATTGCGCGCGGCTGGTCGGGGTCGTTGGAGTCGATGTAAATGCGTGATGACCGTCGGCCAGTACGTACGGTGAGCTCGGCCTCGATAGTGCCGGTGGCATCGGGTGGCAGGTGGGTGCGTTCTACCTTGGGCACGGTGCAGCTGCAGGAGGCGGATATTTTGCGGAGGATCAGCGGCGCGTCGCCCACGTTGCGGATTTTGAAACGATGCGTGACCTTTTCGCCGGACATCACGGTGCCAAAGTCGTGGGTGTCGCGGTCAATAAAGATCCTGGGGCGAGGGTCGCCGGCGGCCAATTTTTTGGTCGAAGCCGGCTGCAGGACGAGCCAGGTTATGGCACCGGTAATCACCAACGCGAGGAGCACCCACTTCCAAATTGCGTCAGATTCGGCCATGGCGGTTCGTGTGGTTCATGGAAGCAGGAAAGTATCACTGCCGCCGCCTGATGGCAACCACGCCCTCACCAAGGCACAGATTACCGAACTTCAAAAGGCGTTGCCCAAGTGCAGAATCGGCAGTAACCCCATTGCACCTCCAGTGCGATGGCGACGCTTCATAATTCGAATTGAAGGCCCATTGCCTTGACAAGAGCAAGCCAGATGTGTCGCAAAATGACATAAAATATACGCAAATAAGCGTAACAATGTAATCGCCATTATCTGGGATTCTTCTACGATAATTCCGGATTAAGTCGGTTGGAAACAGTTGTCGCCAAGCGTTGGTGGGGAATGGCACGGCAGTTGCTTTAATTGCAAGTGCGATTGATTTTAGAATATCGCACCCAGTTTCCGGTTAAAATTGTGGATATAGTAACGAGCAGGCCCTTTAGGGCGCGTGATCTTCACGCATATATATTAAATAACACGCTGTTTTATCCAGAGTTTAATCGGAATCGACCTGCTATCAAAATAATGTGCGAGTACGATGAAGTTTTAAACTGAACCCGCTGTGGCCATTCACAGCAAAGAAAGACATACCCCCATGAAAAAATCCCATCCATCGACAGCCTCAGGCCTTCACCCTCATTGAGTTGCTGGTAGTCATTGCCATCATCGGAATATTGGCGTCAATGCTGCTGCCGGCACTGGCACGAGCGAAAGCGAAAGCGGCTCGGGTCAAATGCGTGAACAATCTTGCGCAGATGGGTAAGGCTCTTATCGGATTTTCCCACGACAACGACCAACGGTTGCCTTGGCAGCTCACCCCTAGGGGGGTAAGCAACCACTATGGCGGAAACTATACGGAAGATCTGGGCTCCATCTACTCTCTCGCCGCGATGAAGAGCGAATTGCAAACCTGCCAAAATATTGTGGTCGCCTTGCGATGCGGAAAGGCAAGCAGCCAATGAAGCGGCGCAGGGCAACTGGAGCCAATACAGCACACTCAATAATCGGCGCATGGGAGGCGAGGCAACCAGTTATCTGCTGGGAGTGGGCGGAGACACCGGTCGGCCTTCCACAGTTCTGGCAACCACGCGTAATCTTTCCGCCTGCGACTTGGCCTCCGCCCATTGGTCGGGCGCGGATGAGAATCCGATTCCCGATAATGCCATGTCCGGCTTGAACAAGTCGCAGGGCCAGCTCGTGCGTGCCGATGGCAGCGCCATGCAGTCCACTGACGCTGATTTGGGGTTATCAGGGAAAACAGTAAAGGGCCACATTAATTCCGCCGGCGGTGTTACTATGGGCAAAGCTGTCACGCATCTGATTGGTTGTGACAGTGCCGGCGGTGGTAACACCTATCAAGCGGAAGAAGCAAGCATGAGCGGAGGGTGCCGCCCCATGACCGTCCATGCAGGGTACAATGGAACGGGTTTTACCGACTTCCCAACTAGAAATGGCGTTCTTGAATTCACGGGCGTCGATGGCGGCGAAGGCGGAAGCTGTACCATGACAGTGCGCTATTCATTAGCACGTGGTAGTCGAACCGCCGACCTCTCTGTGAATGGTTCCAACGAGACGATCACTTGTACGAGTACCGGATCTCCAGCATGGAAGAAATGGGGAACGATGAGCAAAACTATCACATTGAAACCTGGCAAGAGCAATTCGATCAAAATCACATCATCCGGGCAGGATTGGGGGAACACAGACGAAATCACGATCGTACTTCCCTAGTTGAGAGCTAAAATAATATTAAGCAGCCTCTACTTCAACCTGGACAAGATTGTCGTCAAGACACTGCGCCCGAATGGCTCGAAGCAAATGCACTGAAATTCTCCGACCCAACCGAACCCGATGAGAGCGACCGCTAGGCAGCTTTCGCAGCTCGTGGAGTAATATAACTATCAAACACCGCCCGGATGCCTCCGAAGGCATCTGGGGGGGGTGCAACCCAACCAATCCAATCAATATGACAGAAAAAAACAGACCTATGGTCACCCAAAATCCAAAAGCAGTTTCACCCTCCCCTGAAAAGTTTCCTTCCGCAGCCCCCGTTTGGCGTGTGGGCATGGTGCTTCTCGTATGCGTGGCCCTTTTTGCCGGGTGCGGCGGCAGCGGCAGCGGCAGCGGCGATCCTCAATTGGATGAAGCCCTGGAAAAACTTGAGAGCACTTCAGAGACTGAACGCTTGGCTGGGCTCACCGCTCTCTCGGAAATGGGGCACAAGCCAAAGCCGCACGCCGACAAGGTTGCCGCGGTCCTGAAGGACACTTCCCCGGAAGTGCGCTCTCTTGCGGCTTTACTTCTCGGCAACTGGGGCTGGGAGCACAGCTCCCCGGAAACGGTGAAGAAGTTGGGCGCTATGGCCTCCGGTGATAAGGACGCAGATGCGCGGTCCAGCGCGCTTCTGACCCTTTCGAGGCTCGGTGCCAATGATGAGTTCGCAAAAGTCGTCAAGGGGATTCTCGCGGGTGACGATGCCGACTTGAAAAGTGAAACCTTGATGATTATGGGAGAGTCGGCGAGCAAGGAGTCCGTGACCGCTGTGAAAGCGGAATTGGAGGCTGTTGCCGGCGGCTCAGACAAGGACCTGGCCGATGAAGCCAAGATAGCCCTGGAGATGATCAAGTAATAAACCGGCTGAATCTAGAAGACCAACCCGGGCAGGAGGCCAAAAAACCTGTCCGGGGTTTTTCTATTTCAAGTTCAGGATCGTATTCACGCTGGCCGGCGACAGTCAGGCTGAACGACTTCCGCCAGCGTTTTTCTCTCGGTACGGTTGGTAGTGCCTCTAACCAAAAAGATGACCCCTGACCAAATCTCGGAACGCCAGAAACTTTCCCGCGAGACGGTAAAAAAGAATCCGAAGCTGTTGAAATAGCTACCCCCTTCCGCCTCTTCTCCAGCCTCCCCCAACAGCATTTACACCCGTGCCTGTGAGGCGTAGGGTGGCGGGCATGAAGCAGATTCTCTTGATGATTGCGGTGGTGGCGGGCCAATCCGTCTTGGCGGCGGACAAGATTGAGGTGTGCGTCCAGTTAACCAAGGAGCAATCTGCCAAGGTCATTGAGGCGACGATTCGTGAGAAAATCAATAAACCCAAAGGCGTACTCGCCAAGACGGACTTTGAGAAGGTGGCGAAACTCCTGAACCTCCAAGACCAGCAACTGACTGATGTGAAGGGGCTGGAAAAGCTCACGCAGTTAAAGGAACTGCATCTCGGTGGCAATCAACTGACCGATACGAAGGGGCTGGAGAAGCTTACGAAGTTAAGGGTGCTGAATCTCGAAGACAACCTCGCCCTCACCAAGGCGCAGATTGATCAACTGCAAAAAGCGTTACCCAAGTGTAAAATTTACAACGACGCCAAAAAGTGACTCCATCCTCCCCGTGAAAGTCCTTGAGTGGGCGTGGCGGGGTGAGTAGGCTGCGAAGCAATGAAAACAGCCCTCATAACTTTGCCGCTGTGCCTATATGCGGTTCAAGCTGCAGGTGATTGAATGATTTCCATTCCCGATTCCAACGCGGACCTGTCAAAGCAATGCGATGTCCAAACATTTCGCGCATCCGCAAAAGGCGGCCAGCACGTCAATAAAACCGAGAGCGCGGTACGGATCACACACCGGAAAACGAAAATCGTTGTGATCTGTCAGGATGAACGCAGTCAGTACCGCAACAAGCAAATTGCATTTTCTCGGCTACGGAAAAAACTGGAAGCGTTAAACAAAAAACGAAAAAAGAGAATTCCTACCCGAGCCACCCGAGGCTCCAAAGAAAGGCGGCTTAAGGCCAAAAAGAATCAATCAACAAAAAAGGACTTCCGCAAAAGGCTTTTTGGGGAGGAGTAAACCAATTGGCATATAACAAAGAAGAGCGACTTATGAAGGGGCTGGAGAAACTGTATCTAGGCGGCAATCAACTGACCTCACCAAGGCACAGATTGCTGAACTGCAAAAGGCTTTGCCGAATCGCGATATCTTTCAACACCACGAAGTGAAAACCCCAAGAGACACGCCGGTATGCATCCCGACGGCTCTTTAGGTTTGGCCCTTAGGCCGCTTCGTCCTGACGATATTCATCGTCATCCGAAGTATCTGTTTCAGCATTTGCCGCAGGCTGGCTTGTCGTGTTATTGCGCGTCAAACCCCTTGATGATTTCTTTCGTTGGCTCGGAGTCAGGAGTTTGGGGGGGAATTCAGTTGTCCCCCATGGACCGCCCGATTACAATTTTTCGCATGAGAATTTACTTCTGCGCCCTGCTACTTTGCCTGAATTCAATTACAGCCATTTCGGCTGAGAAATGGAAATTAGTGTGGTCCGATGAATTCAATGGCAAGCAACTCGATTACTCGAAATGGGGCGTGAAGGAAAATGCATTCGGAGGCGGCAATCACGAATTGCAGATTTACACCGACCGCAAAAAAAATATTCGTGTGGAAAACGGGCGGCTGATCATTGAGGCACACAAAGATAACGCGCAGATTGCCGGGACCCAACGGCAGTTTTCTTCGGGGAGCATCCGCACCAAGCACCGCGGTGACTGGTGCTATGGCAAATTCGAAATCCGCGCCAAGCTGCCCGCCGGCCAGGGCCTTTGGCCCGCTATTTGGATGCTGCCCACCCACGACGTTTTTGGTTCTTGGGCGGCCAGTGGCGAGATTGACATCATGGAATTTCGTGGCCACGAACCGAATACGTATCACGGCACACTTCATTTCGGTGGCTTGTGGCCGAATAACCGGCAATCCACCGGCAAGCTCAAGTTGGCGGAAGGAAACTTCACAGATGTCTTTCGCACCTTTGGCATCGAGTGGGAAGCCGGAGAAATTCGCTGGTATCTCGACGGCAAGCTCTGGCAAACAAAAAAGAAATGGGACACCGTGGGCGGGAAGTTCCCCGCGCCCTTTACTGAGCAATTTCACCTCGTGTTGAATCTTGCAGTAGGGGGGAAATTCCCGGGGAATCCTAATGCTCAGACGTCATTTCCGTCTAAAATGGAAGTGGACTGGGTACGCGTGTATCAGCGGAAGTAGTTTCAATATTCCTGCCGGATCGAGGCTAGGAAACTCAATATCACCGATGCTCGCACGGAGCTGATTGGGCAGGCGATTCAAACTGAAACTTATCTTGATGGCGGTGGGTTTGGCTGGGAGGCTCTCCCGCGTGAATCGGATTATTTGGTTACTTGTCTTGGCCGGGTTGACTCTGGATGGCGCAGCGCAGATTCGGCGACCGAATGTGGTTTTTGTGCTGGCCGACGACTTGGGCTGGGCGGAATTGGGATGTTATGGGAACCGGTTCAACGAGACGCCGAATCTGGACCGGCTGGCGAAGGAGGGGGTGCGGTTTACGCATGCGTATGCGGCGGCGCCGGTGTGTTCGCCGTATCGCGCGGCGTTGCTCACGGGGCAGCATCCGGCGCGGGTGGGCATCATCGATTATCTGCGGCCGAATTCCTCGAACGCGCTGCCGGTCAGCCAAGTGACGTTGCCGGAGATTTTGTCGAAGCACGAGTACGCCACGGGCATGGTGGGCAAGTGGCATCTCACGGGCTACAAACATCACGGGGCGGAGTTCGAACTGCGGCCAACGGACCATGGCTTTGGCTGGAACACGGGCAGCGAGGTGAAGGGTGTGGGGAACGGGGCGAATTTTTTCCCGTACGTGTTTCGCACACAGCCGATCTCGTGGGTCGACCTGCCGAAGAATCGTTTGGGCAAGGGTGAGTATTTGACGGACCGGCTGAATCTGGAGGCGGTGGAATTCATCGAGCGGAACAAGGACAAGCCATTCTTTCTCTTCCTCAGTCATTTCGCACCGCACACGATTCTCAATGGCCGGCAAGATCTGGTGGAGAAATATCGTCGCAAGCACAAGCCGGGGCCGAGCGGGCGTGAGAGGTGTTATCTGTGTGAGGACGCCGGGCTGAAGGGCGATGCCGGGCATCACTGGGCTACGCATCACAATCCACATCTGGCCGCGATGTTGGAGAGCGTTGATGACGGCGTTGGGATGATCGATCGCAAGCTGCGCGAGTTGGGGATTCATCGGGACACGATCTTCATTTTTAGCAGCGATAACGGCGGAGAGGTGAATGTGACATTGAATGGGCCGTTGCGTGGCGGCAAGAGCCAGCTGTATGAGGGCGGCATTCGGGTGCCGTTGATTGTGCGTTGGCCGAATGGCGCTGTGCCCGCCGGGCGCACTTCATCGCAACCGGTTGTGAATCATGATTTTTATCCCACGCTGCTGGAGGCCGGTGGCGTGCAACCGGATCCGAAGCAGAAGCTGGATGGGGTGTCCATTCTCGAGACGTGGCGGAATCCCGATGTGGCGCCCAAGCGCGAGGCGTTGCATTGGCATTACCCGCTGGATCGGCCGCATTTTCTCGGCGGCGTTTCCGGTGGGGCAATCCGGGTGGGCGACTGGAAATTGCTCGAGTTCTTCGATCCTGCGCGCAAGGGGAAGCACGAGTTGTATAATCTCGCCAAGGATCCATCCGAGAAGACCAACCTTGCGGCGGATGAGCCCAAGCGCGTGCGCGATTTGCAGGGACGGTTGACGAAGTGGCGGGCTCAAGCGGGCGCGCGTATTCCCTCGCGGCCGTTGCTGGCTGAGCCGCACAACTTGAAGTTTGGCGAACACTTTTCCGAGGGGCAGGTGAGCAGCCACTGGCATTTCAACAAGGAGTGGCAGGTGGAGAAGGGTGTGCTGCGCCGCAACGAGATTGCCGGCGAAAACAAGCGGCTCTTTTACAAGGACCCGAATTTCAAGGACGCGCTAGTGCGGTTTGATTTTCGCTTTGATGCCAGAGGATGGCGCGAAGGATCTGCGCCTCGTGACCGGTGCCTCAGGGCACTACAACACGGTGATCCACATTCGCCGCGATCACTTTTACCTGCAAACCGCGCTCGACCAGCGAGGGCCGTGGTTCTCCATGCGCCACGGCGAATGCGCGTATGACTTTGAGCCCGGCAAGTGGTACACGATGACGATTGAGTTTATCGGTGACGAGGCGGTGGCGCATCTCGATGCCGAGCATCTTGTTTACGCCAAGCACCCGATCATCAACCAGGAACGCACGTACTTTGCGTTGCAGGTGGATCGGGCCGGCGCGTCCTTCGACAACGTACAGGTCTTCAGTGCTCGGCGGCATCGGGATCGCGAGGCGAACTTGGCGCGCATTCAAAAGGTCGCCGGCCAATTCCCCGTGAAAAAAACGCTCGCCAACGAGTACGAGATTCGCAAGCGCAATACCCTCGCGCGTTTTCACCTCAACGATCCTGTCTATCGCAAACTGGTGGAGACGGTGGACGTCCTCGATGCCGAGAAGGTCAAGCGCTTCCCCGCGGTGTTCAGTTCCCACAAGTCGTTCCGCAAGAAAATTGCCGCGCAACGCAAGAAACTTCACGCCGAGGACCCCGTTTACAAGGAGACGCTCTCCGCCACGCACCGCGCCAACCGCGCGCTGGATGCCTATCTTGTGGAGCAAAATCCAGCCATCGATCAGGGGCCAGCCACCGGCCGCAAGGCTGCTCTCGAGCGGGCCCGGCAAAAGCATCGGAATGATCCGGCCTACCAGAAACTCACCGCGGTCGCCGAGGCTGCCCAACGCAAACTTGAGGCTGATTATCCCCAGTTGTTTGTCTCTGACGACGCCATCAAGCAGGAACGCGCCGAGGCCCGCAAGGCGTTGAAGAACGATCCCGCCTACAAGGCGATCACTCAAAAACGCGCCGCTGCTTATCGCGCCCAACAGGATTATTTGCACAACCGGGACAAGGAACTCGGCAGACTCAAGCAGCGTCTTGACGCGGCGAAACAAAAGTAAACGGCGCAGCGCGCTGAAGACAGCGCATCCTACCTTCAAGGTGGTTCAAACTGAAACTTGCTTTGATAGCGGCTTTGCGTGTAGTGCCTTCGCGCATGGCGAAGACGGCTATTTTGTTTGCGGGGCAGGGGGCTCAAGTGGTGGGCATGGGGCAGGACCTCGTGGAAACCTTTCCGGTGGCGCGGGATTTGTTCGCGCGCGCAGATGAAGCGTTGGG
The DNA here is from genome assembly GCA_937775205.1 of uncultured Verrucomicrobiae bacterium. Classification (GTDB taxonomy): domain Bacteria; phylum Verrucomicrobiota; class Verrucomicrobiia; order Limisphaerales; family UBA1100; genus JACNJL01. Next base: position 56,399 of record CALKBX010000019.1, read on the forward strand.
GTATGATCTCACACAAGTTTGTTTTGAAGGACCGGAGGAGGCACTGACGCAAACGGAGAATGCGCAGCCGGGGATTTTTCTGGTGAGCTGGGCGGCGTTGGAAGTGCTGAAAGCTCAAGCTCCCAGTTTTAAATTCGAGGCGGCAGCGGGTTTGTCGTTGGGGGAATTTACGGCACTCACGGCCGCGGGCGTGATGACCTTTGAGGACGGGCTGCGGGTGGTGCGGCAGCGCGGGCGGTTTATGCAGGAGGCGTGTGACGCGACGGAGGGCGGCATGGCAGCGGTGATTGGTTTGGATGAAGACGCCACGCGCGAAGTGTGCGCGGCGGCGGAGGTGGAGCTGGCGAATTTGAATTGCCCGGGCCAACTGGTGATTTCCGGCACAGCGGCGGGCATCGAGAAAGCCTGCGAGCTGGCGAAAGAACGTGGCGCCAAACGCGCGTTGTCCTTGCCGGTGGCCGGCGCGTATCATTCGCGCTTGATGGAAAGCGCGTGCCCGAAACTGGAGACGGCATTGCGCGAGGTGGATTTGAATCTACCAGCGGTGCCGGTGGTTTCCAATGTGACCGCGCAACCGCACGCGACGGCGGGAGAAATTTTGCAGAGGCTCGTGGAGCAAGTGACTTCGCCCGTGCGCTGGGAGGCGTCTATCCGGTATTTAATTGATGATGGATTCACCCGCTTCATCGAGCTCGGCCCTGGCACGGCGCTCACCGGTTTTATGCGGCGTATTGATCGCGGGCTTGAAGTGCACAACGTGGCCGATGTGCCGAGCCTGGAAAAAACGGTTGCGGCTTTGAGCGAATAACATTACTCACCACACACGATGTCACTTGAAAATCAAACTGCAGTAGTCACCGGCGCGGGCCGGGGGATTGGTCGCGCGATTGCGCTGGCGTTTGCCGGGGCCGGCGCGGATGTGGTGTGCATTTCGCGCACAGAAGCCAACTCGCAATCGGTGGCGGACGAAGTAGCGGCACTAGGCCGCAAGAGCTGGGCGGTGGCGGTGGATGTGAGCGACACGGCAGCGGTCGAGGCGGCGGTGGCGAAAATTTTGGAGGATACCGGCGGCATCAATATTTTAGTGAACAACGCCGGCGTCACGCGTGATGGGTTGCTGATGCGCATGAGCGAGGCGGATTGGGACACGGTGTTGGATACAAATCTCAAAGGCGCGTTCACGCTGACGAAAGCGTTCGCGCGCCCACTGCGCAAGGCGGACAACGCGCGCATCATCAACATCGCGTCGGTGGTCGGCATCACGGGCAACGCGGGCCAAGTGAACTACGCGGCGAGCAAGGCGGGGCTGATTGGCTTCACTAAAAGCGTCGCCCGAGAATTTGCCAAGAGCGGTCTCACAGTAAACGCCATCGCGCCGGGCTTCATCGCCACGGACATGACCGACGAACTGAGCGACAAAGTGAAGGACGCCATCAAAGCCAATATCCCGATGGGAGAATTAGGTGCGGTGGACGACATCGCGGGCGCGGCATTGTACCTTGCCAGCCCTGCGGCGCGCTATGTTACCGGCCAAGTGCTGACGGTCGATGGCGGGATGGTGATGTAAAGTCCCCGAGCGCGGTTTTTTTGTGAATAAAAAAACCCGACTCGGAGCTTGACGCTTGGCTTGAATTGGCTGACAAGCAACGCACCTTTTAGGAGCAATCAAATATGTCTGAAGAAAAGAGCATTAAGGACCGGGTTCAAGCAATCGTGGTGGAACAATTGGGTGTTAAGCCTGAGCAAATTACACCGGAGGCAAAGTTCATCGAGGATCTCGGTGCGGACTCGCTGGATACAGTGGAACTGGTGATGGGCCTCGAAGAGGAATTCGGCAACGAAATCCCCGATGAAGAAGCGGAGAAGCTTGTCACCGTGGGTGACGTCATCTCGTTCATCGAGGAATCCCAGAGCTAAACCGCCGCAACCCTTTCGGGCAGCTGGCCAGCATGGTTACGGCTGCCCTTTTTTTTGGCAAACTGATACGGGTTTATGGGAAGTGTAATAGGCAAACGGGTAGTAGTCACCGGCATGGGCGTCGCCTCGTCGCTCGGCTGCGAAGTGGAGACGTTTTGGCAAAACGTCATCACCGGCCAATGCGGCATCGACCGCGTGACCTCGTTTGACATCAGCAACTTCGCCTGCCAAATCGCCGCGGAGGTGAAAGACTTCGATCCCTCCCCCGCTTTTCCCAATGCCAAAGAAGTGCGGCGCGCTGATCGCTTTACTCAGCTGGGCATTTACGCCGGCTGGAAGGCTCTCGAGGATTCGGGAATGAATCTTGAGGAACTCGACCGCGACCAAATCGGCAGCTTCATCGGCAGCGGCATTGGCGGACTCGGCACGCAGGAAGCGCAACACACCGTCCTCACCGAGCGCGGCCCGGGCCGGATGTCACCCTTCACCATTCCGATGCTTATTTTGAATATGGCCTCGGGCGTGTTCTCAATTTACCACGGATTGCGCGGGCCAAATATGGCCACGTGCAGCGCGTGCGCCACGAGCACCCACGCCCTCGGCGAAGCGTGGCGGACAATAAAGATGGGCGACGCCAAAGCTATTTTTGCCGGCGGTGCTGAAGCCGCCGTGGTGCCCATGGGCATGGGCGGGTTCGCCGCGATGAAAGCGATGAGCACTCGCAACGACGAACCCAAAACCGCATCGCGGCCTTTTGATGTTGGACGCGATGGCTTTGTGATGGGCGAAGGCGCGGGCGTGCTCGTGCTCGAGGAGCTGGAACACGCCAGGGCGCGCGACGCAAAAATTTATTGTGAAATCGTCGGGTACGGCAACACCGCCGATGCGAATCACCTCACCGCCCCCGCGCCCGATGGCGAAGGCGCGGCGCGTTGCATGAAGATGGCCCTGCGCAGCGGCGGGCTCGATACCGACAACATCGACTACATCAACGCCCACGGCACCAGCACGCCGCAGGGCGATATTTGCGAAACCAAAGCCATCCGCAGCGTGTTCAAGGATCACGCCGACAAGCTCGCCGTCAGCTCCACCAAAGGCGCCACCGGCCATATGCTCGGCGCGGCCGGCGGCGTGGAAATGATTCTCGTGGCCAAGGCGTTGCAATCCAATATCGCGCCGCCCACCATCAATCTGCACAACCCCGATCCCGAGTGCGATTTGGACTACGTCCCACACGAGGCGCGTGAGATGGAAATCAACGCCGCGCTCAGCAACTCCTTCGGCTTCGGCGGCCACAACGCCACCATTGCCGCCACCAAGTTCACCGGCTACGCTGCGCGCGTGGACTGAAAAAGTGCTAGCCGGCACGCTGCCGGCGATCGTGCCACGGACCCTCAATCATGCCGACGATGCCTGCCAGCACGGCCAACGCATGGACTTTCTAAAACTCATCGAGCAAAAACGCGATGGCGGCGAACTCTCGCCCGAAGCCATTGCCGATGCCGTGACTGCCTTCGCCGATGGCTCCGTGCCGGATTATCAAATGGCCGCGTTTTTGATGGCCGTCCAATTTCAGGGGATGACCTTGGCCGAAACCCGCGCGCTCACGCTGGCGATGCGCGACAGCGGCGCGGTGCTGGAATTCCCCGATGATGACCGCCCCATCGTTGACAAACATTCCACCGGCGGCGTGGGCGACAAAGTTTCGCTGCCACTCGCGCCATTGCTTGCGTGCCTCGGCTATCGCGTGCCGATGATTTCCGGCCGCGGCCTTGGCATCACCGGCGGCACGCTGGACAAACTCGAGAGCATCCCCGGCTTCACCACTCAACTTTCGGCGGAACAATTCGTTGGCCAAGTGCAAGACATCGGCGTGGCCCTCGGCGGCCAAACCGCCGAGATCGCTCCCGCCGACAAAGCGCTCTACGCGCTGCGCGATGTCACCGGCACCGTGCCGTCGGTGCCGCTCATTACCGCCAGCATCCTTTCCAAAAAACTCGCCGAGAATTTGGATGCGCTGGTGATGGACGTGAAGTTCGGCGCGGCTGCCTTTATGCGCACCCGCGATGACGCGCGCGCGTTGGCGAAATCCATCGTGAACCTCGCCACTGAATGCGGCGTGCAAACCACCGCGCTGCTCACCGACATGGACACCCCGATCGGCCGCGCCGCCGGCAATTGGCTGGAGGTCAAGGAATCCATCGCCTGCTTGGAGGGCGATGGCCCGGCGGACTTGAAGGAACTGGTCATCGCCTGCGCCGCCCAACTCCCCGGCTGCGATACCGAACGCGCCGCCGCCGAACTTGCCAGTGGCCGCCCGCGCGAAAAGTTCAACGAACTGCTCGCCGCCCAAGGCGCGGACTTGGCCGCGTTTGAAACCAAACTCAAACAGGACACCACTGCACCCGTCGTGCGGGAATTCCCCGCGAGCGGGAAAGGCTACCTCGCCACGTGCGATGCGCGGGTGATTGGCGAAGTGGTGCGCGATCTCGGCGGCGGCCGCCAAACGAAGGAAGCAAAAATCCAACCCGATGTTGGCCTCGACCAAATGCTCAAGCCCGGCGAAGCCATCGACCGGCCCCTCTGCCGAATCCACGCGCGCACGGAGGCCGATGCCGATATGGCGGCGGAAAGACTGGCGGGTGCGTTTGATATTACTGATGAAAAAACAGGTCCTTTTGAGCCTTATTTGTGAAATACTGGGGTGAGGGTAGGGACATCACTGCGATGTCCCCACCATTGCATTTTGCCCTCTTGACAGGGCTGAATATTACTGGCAATCTCCGCCGTTCCCCGATGCAGTTCTGGGTGTAAAACGACATTTTTGACTGAATTTAGGCTGATTTCATGAAACGGACATTCCAACCCTCAAATTTGAAACGAGCGCGCCGCCACGGTTTTCGCTCGCGTATGGCTACTAAAGCGGGCCGCGGCATCATCAAGCGCCGCCGACAAAAGGGCCGCTCTCGACTCACCCCGGAACTCTGATGAACCCCGGGGCGCCGGCTCGGCTGCGGCTGACCCGCGCGATGCGCATCCGACAAGGACGCGACTTTGCGCGGCTCAAACAGCCAAGGCCGTCGGCTGGCACAAGGCGGGCTGGTTCTCAACTGGCTCGAGCTTCCCGAAGGCACCCCCTCCCCCGATTCGCCGTGATCACCACCCGCAAACTTGGCAACGCCGTCATCCGCAACCGCGCGCGCCGGCTGCTGCGCGAATGCTTCCGCCTCCACCAACACGCCCTGCGCGTGCCGGTGGAGATGGTACTCATCGCCCGGCGCTCCTTGGTGGGCCAATCCTTCGCGGGAGTGGAGGCGGATTATTTGGCCATCCTGCGTTCCGCAAAATTAATTTCTAACTAGTGAACCCACTGCAATTCATCCTACTCGCGCTGCTGCGGTTTTATCGCTGGGCCATTTCGCCGTTGCTCACGATGGTTGCAGGCGGAACCATTTGCCGCTTCGAGCCGAGCTGTTCGGCGTACGCGATGGAAGCGGTCAAAACCCACGGCGCATTGCGCGGCAGTTGGCTCACCTTGCGGCGATTGGGCCGGTGCCATCCGTGGGGCGGTTGCGGGCATGACCCCGTGCCACAAGTTCAAGGGCAAGTGAAAGCAAAAATTTAATTCATGGATCGTACCGGAAAAATCATTCTCGTTGTTTCAGTGTTAGCGATGCTTGGTGGCATGCCGCTGGCTATGAAGCTAGGGCTCATCAAGATGAGCCCGCCGGTGGAGGATGAAAATGCCACGAGACCAATCAGGTCACGCAAGCGGGACCAACACGTTGGGCACTAATCAAGTGGTGCAAACGGGCACCAACACGCCCGTGGTGGCGCCGACCAATTCGCCAACGATTTCGACCAACACACCGGCTACTACCAATCAACCCGCGCCGCCGGTGGTGGAGATTCCCGTTCCGGAGGAATCCACCCTTTCGCTCACCAACGCCAGTAACAAGGCGGTGTTTACCTTTACCTCGCTGGGCGGCGGCGTGAAGCGAGTGGATTTGCTGGATTACCCCAAAGGAGGTTGGACCTACCTTTGGACGGCGGGCCGTTCCGCGATAAGGTTGAAACGATGAGCGGTGAATTCTGTAGCGCTTAAGAAACCGGCAAACTGCTGCCCTTGCTCGCTTGCAGCCCTGCGGAAGCCGGAGCACGAACGTCAGCCACGCCCATATCAAACCAACGCCATTCCGTATACAGCTGGAGAGGGTGGATGACCAAACCGTGCGTGCCACGGCGGATTTGCCGGTGGCGATGCAGGTGACCAAGACCTTTCGCCTGAAGGAAGATTATCAACTGGAGGCCGAGGTGGTGTTGACCAACACCTCACGACCAACATTGAAAGAGAGCGGGTTTTATCTTGTGGCCGGTTCCGTGGCGGAGCCGGAGAGCACTTCGCGCATGATGGGCTTGAACTTCGGCCTCATGTGGTTTGACGGCGTGGAACGCCTGTGTCCGTGGGGCCCGATTGGTTTCAAAATTATCGCTGGGGCTGCATGTGTTTTGGCAGCAAAGGCGAGCGCAATAATTACACCCAAGGCCAGGGCAACGTGGCGTGGGCGGGCGCGTACAGCCGGTTCTTTGCGCAGGTGACCATGCCGGAAGAACCCGGCCAAACGCTGGTGGCGCATCAACTGCTCGTGCCCACGCAGGAGAAACCCAATCGCAAGGCCTTCGAGACGGCCATGGCGTTGAACCTGCCCGCGCTCGTCGTCGGCCAGTCGGTGACTAACAACTTCACCGTGTATACCGGCCCGCGGGAGTACAAACGGCTGGAGTCCATCGGCCTGGAACACGGCAATCAGCTTGAAGGCATCATGGATTTCGGCGGGTGGTTCGGCTGGGTGGCCAAGGGGCTGCTGATGCTCATGAACTGGTTCAATGGCGTCGGCCTCTCTTACGCGCTTTCCATCATCGCCATCACCGTGCTCATCAAAATCGTCTTCTGGCCGCTCACCGCGCGCAGCACGCGGTCCATGAAAAAAATGGCCGCCGTCAACGCCAAGATGATGCCGGAAATCAAAGTCATCCGCGAACGCTACAAGGATGACTACCAGAAGATGAACATGAAGATGATGGAGATTTACAAAAAGTTTGGCGTAAATCCCCTCAGCCAAATGGGCGGCTGTTTGCCCATGCTCATTCAGATCCCAATTTTCTTCGGCTTCTTCACCATGCTGCGCACGGCCATTGAGCTGCGCGGCGCGGAATTCCTCTGGGTGACCGACCTCTCCTCGCCCGACACCGTGATGGAAATCGCCGGTTTCCCAATCAACATCATGCCGCTCCTCATGACCGCCACGATGTTTTTGCAAATGCGGCTACAGCCGCCTTCACCCGGCATGGATCCGGCCCAACAGGCCGTCATGAAATACATGCCGCTCATGTTTGTGTTCATCCTTTACTCCGCCTCCGCCGGCCTGTGCCTTTATTGGACCGTGCAAAATGTGCTGACCATCGTACAGACCAAGATGACTAAAGTAGAACCGGAGGCCGAAAACGTGGTGGAAGTCATCCAACCCACAAAAAAACGAAAACGAAAAGACGGAAACTTATGACCATGTCAACCATACCCAAAAGCATTCTCGAAAACCTGCTCAATCGCCTTGGCTTTGATGCCACCGTGGAGGAAACCCCCATGGACGACGGCAGCCTGCTAAACGTGAACACCGAGGACGACCCTGGTCGCCTCATCGGCCGCCAAGGGCCGTACGCTCAGTGATCTGCAATACCTCACCAACCGCCTGCTCATTGTGCAGGACAAGGAAGCGCCAAAGGTCACCGTCGACGTCGGCAACTACCGCACCGAGAACCGCGAGGAACTCGTCAAGAAAGCCAACGAAGCCGCCGACAAAGCCCGACGCTGGGGTGAGGTAGTGGAGATGGAGCCGATGACCGCCTTCGACCGGCGCACCGTCCACCAAACCCTCGCCGAGGCAGAAGGCATTACCACCGAGTCCATCGAAGTGGATGGCACCGCCAACAAGGTAATTTTGGTCCGACCGAAGAAATAGCGTGTAGTGCAGTAGTGCGAAAATTTCAGCCCGGGCCAGTGAAAGCCCGGGTTTTTTTGTGCCTAAAAAAGAGATACGCTCCCGCAAGTATCATTTACCGGCCTATCCCCATAGGTTATGACACGATTGGCATCGCAGAATGCTATGCACACGTACAATGATTGTCACAGACCACAATCAGGCAAAAATCGGTGAATTCGAGCAAAAATCGCAGAAGTTACTGCTCAATGTAGCCATGGAAGCCTCGAATCACGAGTTGCAGCAAATGGTTGCCAGTGGGCAAAAACCTGCCGATTTATCTGGTTACTACCACAGTTTGCAAACGTGGCGCTCGCCCGCGCTTCATCAGGTGGGCGCCTAAAACAAGCATCCTTCCCCGCACGATCGGACGTTCACCCGGACAGATCGGACGTTCACCCGGACAGATAGGGCGTTTGTCCGGACAGATAGGACGGTGTGCACACCTCTCGTGACATAGTGCACCCCTCTTCTGACGTCCATCACGAGAGGGGTGCAGTTAAGCATAACTAGCCAAAAACCGGTGTTTTTTGCGAAAAATGGCTGTTTTAGGATTTTTCCTTGGGTTGGGTCTTCGAATGTCGCAGGATAAGAATTCCACAGGGGGAGTGAATGATTTTCAATCCACCGTTTCGGCGGTGGGCGTCGTCGTCGTCATCGTCGCCTTATCTAAGGCGGAGGGGGCGGCGGCGGCGAATCACTTTTTCTCCAGCCGCTGTCAAACCCCTATCCCACTGCTGCTTGTCAAAGCAACGCTGTGATATTAGTCTCGGGTTATGCAGTCCAAGTTTCTCACTGTTTTACTGGCAACACTTTGCTTCTCAACGGCCTGGTCCGCTGATCGCATTGGCAATACACCGTGGCATCTGGTGGATTACTGGTGGGACTTTGGCAAGGACACCGAGTTTGAGAGTTACGAGGTGGATTTCACCTTGAGTAACGATGTGGATCCCAAGGTGCGCCTCTACATTGCGCCCATTGGCCTCGGGCACTTTAATAAGGTCGCCTTCTATGGCGGCATCCAAACCCAGTCTGATGGCTACCGCACGCACCCGCATCCGCGCCGCCGTGAGTATATTGGTAAAGGCGCCATCTTTTCACGCTGGGGCGAACGCGACATCAAGGCCACGCGCAAGAGTGAAGGCGGCCTCTTTGAGAGTGGTGGCTATGAAGGAGATTTTATTAGCGTGCGCAATAAATGCAACTGGACCAAGGGCCGCTACACCTACCGGCTTAAGCGCGGCAAGACTGAAACGATTAATGGCAAAAAACACACTTGGGTGGACGGCTTCGTGTATTCACATAAAGAAAAGAAGACGGTGCAAATTGGTTCCCTGCGCTTTGCCGGGGCCAAACTGGTATTGGGCCGCCGACTGGCCGGCTTCATTGAAATTTATGGCCCGCGCATCCCACTGACATCCATCCCGAAAATCACCGTCACCTTTGAAGCATGGCGCATTAATGGCAAGGCGACCCCTCCCCAAAGTGCCTTGGCCTATTACCCGCGCAACGTCCCGCAATACGCGGGTAGTAAAGCGGAGGGGAAACAGGTCATTGGCACCATTGGCAAAAACGTGGACCGCAACCAAGCAAAAGGAACCAGCAAACAAGGGGACCGCTGGGTACAAAGACTTTACTAAAAAATGAAACCCACCTTCATAGCTCTATTAGCCTTGTGTTTGTGTCTTGTGGGTGCGGGAAGAAAGAACCCGTTAACCCTCCGCTCAATACCGGGGGGGTTCCCGCAGTCAAGCCTAAAGTAAACCCCACAAAACACAAAAGATTCCTTTGGGAATTTGAAACGGGAGATTATTGTGCGTCTCCTCCCCCGCCATCGGTTCTGATGGCACGGTTTACGTCGGGTCAGATGACAAAAAGCTCTATGCCATCAATGGCAAGAGTGGGGTCAAGCTATGGGAATTTGAAACGGGAGATGGTCTCCTCCCCCGCCATGGCTGATGGCACGGTTTACGTCGGGTCAGGACCAAAGCTCTATGCCATCAATCAAGATGGGGTCAAGCTATGGGAATTTGAAACGGGAGTTGTGTACTCCCCCGCCATCGGATCTGATGGCACGGTTTACGTCGGGTCATCGGACAACAAGCTCTATGCCATCAATGGCAAGAGTGGGGTCAAGCTATGGGAATTTAAAACGGGAAGTGTTGTGACCTCCTCCCCCGCCATCGGTTCTGATGGCACGGTTTACGTCGGGTCAGATGACAAAAAGCTCTATGCCATCAAGACCGACTCCAAAGGCCTCGCCAAAAGCCCGTGGCCCATGCGTGGGCAGAATGCACGGCATACCGGGCGGGTGATGAAGAAATAATTAAGCATGAAAAAACAAATCCTCTTTGCCCTCGTGGCACTACTGCTCGCCTTGCCCTCAGCGCAGGCCGCCAAGAAGGACGCTCCCCTTTATTTCCCACCGGCCAAGGGGCAGTGGGAGATGATTGATCCAGCCAAGATCGGCTGGAACCCTGCCAAGCTCAAGGAGCTCATGGATTATGCCGGCAAAAACAAATCTTCAGGCGTAGTCATCCTTTACCGCGGCCGCATTCTCGCCGAACAATATTGGCCTCTGGATCCCAAGGAAAAAACCGCTGCCGGAAAACCCAACCCCTATTTCCACATGCGTCTGGGCAAGGACGCCAAGGGCCGCGCAATCGAGGATGTGGCCTCCGCCCAAAAGAGTGTCACGGCCATGCTGGTGGGAATCGCCCAGCACAAGGGTCTCCTCAAGATTACTGACCCCGTGCACAAGCACCTCGGCAAAGGCTGGTCCAAGGCACCCGCCGACGCCGAGGCCAAGATCACCATCACTCACCTCATCACCATGAGTAGCGGCCTGAACACCCGCCTGCAATATGAGGCGCCTGCCGGCACCAAGTGGTTCTACAATACCACCGCCTATTCAAGATCCCTCACCTGCGTTTCCAAGGCCGCCAAGATGGACGCCAATATCCTGACAAAAAAATGGCTCACCGGCCCCCTTGGCATGAAGGATTCGCGCTGGGCCGTGCGCCCGTGGCAAAGCGCGGTGCGAACTGATGGCCAACCGATATGGCCTTGCCACCACCGCGCGCGACCTGGCGCGTTTCGGCATCCTGATGTTGGCCAATGGAAACTGGGAAAAGAAAAACGTGATCGAAGACAAAGCCTACCTCAAGGCCGCCATCTCCCCCTCAACAAAAATCAACCCCTCCTACGGTTATCTCTGGTGGCTCAATGGCGGCCCATTCGTCGCCCGGGGAAACGGCCAAAAGAGACAAGGCCGCCTGACACCTTCTGCCCCAAAAGACATGTACGCCGCCCAGGGCAAACTTGGCCGGCGGTTGTATGTCTTACCCACTCACCAACTGGTCATCACCCGGCTTGGGGATCAACCCGGCAACACTTTCAACACCGAGTTTTTCAAACGCCTGCGGTTGGCCAGCGGGAAGTAGTGCCCTTTTCAATCCACCGCTTCGGCGGTGGGCGTCGTCGTCGTCATCGTCGTCTTATTTAAGGCGGAGGGGGCGGCGGCGGCGAATATCCGCTTTCGCCCAACGCATAGAGCGCTCAGGCGAGTCCTTTCAGGTAAGCGAGGATGAGCTTGGGCAAGTCGCTGCTGTAACCGCCCTCGAGGAGGTTGGCTTGAGGTTTGTTAAGCTGGCGCAGTTGCCGGGCGATCCAAGTGAAGTCTTCCACCTCGAGTTGTTGCTGGCAGAGGGGGTCGCGCTTGTAGGCATCGAAACCGGCGGAAACGCATAGGAGGTCGGGGTTGAATTTTTTGAGGTCGGCCAGTGCCGTGCTGGCGGTTTTGCGCCAGCCATCATTGGGGGTGTCGGGCGGCACGGTGTAGTTGTGGCAATTATCAAAACTCTTCTGGCCAGTGCCGGGGTAGGCGGGGTGTTGGTGGATGGAAAAAAACGCGGTGCCCTCCACGGCGCGCAGGATGTCCTCAGTGCCGTTGCCGTGGTGCACATCGAAATCAAACACGGCCACTTTCTCCACACCGGCGGCGCGCGCGGCCAGCGCGGTAATGGCGATGCTGTTAAAATAACAAAAGCCCATCGCCTGCTCCCGCGTGGCGTGATGGCCGGGCGGGCGGAGAAGGGAGAAGTTGGGTTTGCCCTCGCGGGCGAGTTCCAGCGCGCGCAGTCCGCCGCCGATGGAGCGCCGGGCGTGAGCGTCGATTTCCGGGTAGTCGGGCGTGTCGCCGTCCAAGGGCCCGTCGGGGTTGGCGATGCGTTGCAGGTGCGCCTGCTCGTGCGCGCGGGCGATGGCTTCATCGGTCACCGCGAGCGGTTCTTCCCAGATGATTTCGATTTCGCGCTGCTCGCGCAGGAGCGCCAGCGTGCCGGCCACGCGCTGCGGCCGCTCGGGATGGCCCGGCTGCGAGTAGCCGAGGCAGCGTTCATCGGTGATCACGTGCACGGATGAGTTTGGCGCGCGCGGCCGCCGGCGTCCACTGTGAACACCTTCGGTTTGCCATCGCGGCGGGCTGGGTTTATGGTATGCGCCGCTTTTTATGGCGGACTATAAAGTCAAATTTGAGGTGTTCGAGGGGCCGATGGATCTCCTTCTTTATTTGGTAAAGAAGGAGGAGGTGGACATCTATGAGGTAAACCTCACGAAGATCGCGCGCGAGTTCATCGAGTACGTCGACTTGATGCGCGAGTTTGACATCGAGATTGCCGGCGAATTTCTCGTGATGGCCAGCACGTTGGTTTACATCAAGAGCAAGGAATTGCTGCCGGTGGATCAACAAGTGCGTCGCGGAGGATGACGACGAAGGCGAGGATCCGCGCTGGGAACTCATCCGAAAACTGGTTGAGTACAAAAAATTTAAGGACGCCGCCGACAAGCTCGAAACGCTCGAGCATCGGCAGGAGGACGTCTACCCGCGCCTGCCCGCGAAGCAGACGTTCGAGATGCCCGAGGACCGCGGCCCGCGCGTGGAGGTGAGCATCTTCGACCTCATCAACGCGGTGAACGACGTCATCAAACGCGTCGAGGAACGCAACGCCGATGGCGGCGAAATATACGACGAGCAATTCACCGTGGCGGAAAAAATCACCGCCATCCGCGAACGCATCCTCGCGGGGCAATCGTTCAGCTTTGCCAAACTTTTCACCGAAGCCGCCAGTCGCAACGAAGTAGTGGCCACGTTTTTAGCGATGCTGGAATTGATTCGATTGCGGCAAATAAAAATCACCCAAAGCGATGCCTTCAGTGAAATTATGATTAGCGAAGGCGAAGGCGATGACGGCTTGGAGGTCACCGTGCCTTTGGCGGAAACCCCCGAAACTATTTCCGACTAATTTCTGAATAACGATGGAACTTAAGGACACACTCGAGGCGATTTTATTTTCCTCGCAAAAACCGCTCAGCGCCAAGGAGCTGCAGGACATCCTGCGCCAAGCCGGCGAGGAGGCCGACGGCAAGGAACACGCCAACGCGAAGGCCAAAGGCATCACCGCCGCGCTGGAAATTTTAGCCGGCGAAGTCGATGCCCTCAGTCGCAGCTATCGTCTCGTGTGCGTGGCCGGCGCGTGGCAATTTATCACCCAGCCCGAACACGCGCCGTGGGTGCGCGCGCTCGTCGGTGTGAAAAATCGCCCCACGCGTCTTTCCAAGCCCGCGCTGGAAACGCTCGCCATTATCGCCTATCGCCAACCGCTCACACGCGCGCAGATGGAGGAAATTCGCGGCGTATCAGTCGATGGTGTCATCGGTACGCTCTCCGAGCGGGAGCTTGTGGAAGTGACCGGCCGCGCCGATGCGCCCGGGCGCCCGCAGACCTACGGCACCACTCAGTTGTTTCTCGAGTACTTCGGCCTACGCGGCCTCGAAGAATTGCCCGATGCTGAGGAACTGCGCCAAGTGCCCATTACCAAACCCGCTGCTCCCGTGACCACCGACGACGACGACGATGCCCCCGAACAAATGAGCCTCGAAGAAGTCACTGCCGCCAAAGACAGCGATGCCGGCGAACTCGCCACTGAAGCCGCCGGGGCTGAAGAAGATTACGACGAAGACGAATTCGAGGACGACGGCGATGATGATGAAGATGTGGAAGAGGCATCCAAACAACAATGAGCATCCAAAAACATCGCGCGGCGATTGACAAGCTCGACGCCCAAATCGTGAAGCTGCTCAACCGCCGCACCAAGCACGTGCTCGGCATCGGCAAAGCCAAACTCGCCGGCAGCAAATCCACGTATCAGCCCGACCGCGAGCAAGCCCTCCTCCGCCGCATCCGTAAGCTCAACGACGGCCCCATCTCAGATGAATCGCTAGGCCACATTTATCGCGAAGTGATGAGCAGCTCCATTGCGCTGCAAAAAACTTTCAAGATCGCTTTCCTCGGCCCCGAGGCCACGTACACGCACCAAGCCGCCGTGCGTCGCTTTGGCACCAGCCTCGGCTATTCCCCGCAGAAAACCATCGCCGAGGTTTTCGCCGAGGTGGAAAAAAACCGCGCCGAATACGGCGTCGTGCCCGTCGAGAACACCACCGAAGGCGTCGTCACCCACACGCTTGATATGTTCGTCGATAGCCCGTTGAAAATCGTCGCGCAAATCATTATGCCCATCGAGCACTGCCTCATCGGCAAAGGCGCGCTGAAAGACATCAAAAAACTTTACTCCCATCCGCAAGCCTACGCGCAGTGCCGGAATTGGGTGCGCGAAACCATGCCGCGCGTGGAGTTTATCGGCAGCAGCTCCACCACCGCCGCCGCCGCGCTCGCCGCCAAAAGCAAAACGGCCGCCGCCATTTCCAGCTCACTCGCCGCCGAGAAATACAAACTCAACATCATCGAAGCCGGCGTGCAGGATCACAGCGGCAACGCCACGCGCTTTCTCGTGCTCGGCGGCGAATGCGCTGCATCCTCGGCCAACGACCGCACCAGTCTGATGTTCAGCATAAACGACAAGGTCGGGGCACTCCACAACGCGCTGCAGCCCTTCCGCACGCACCGCCTGAATATGACTAAAATCGAATCACGCCCCAGCAAACGCAAGGCGTGGGAATACATTTTTTTCGTCGATGTCGACGGCCATTTCGAAGATCCCAAAGTAGCCAAAGCCATCGCCAAGCTTAGCGAAACCTGCAGCTTCGTAAAAATTCTCGGCTCGTATCCCAACTCCGGCTGAGCATCCCGACCATGAAATCCAAAACCCCACTTGCGCTCGCGAAACAAGTGCTCGATATCGAGTTGGCTGGACTCAAGGCCGTGAGGTCGCAGCTCGATGCGCAGTTCACGCTCGCGGTGGAGACGTTGGCTGAGGCGCTTTCGCGACGGAACAAACTCGTCGTCGTGGGCATCGGCAAGAGCGGCAACATCGGCCAGAAAATGGCCGCCACTTTTAACAGCACCGGCGCCACCAGCGTATTGCTCGATCCCGCCAATGCCTTGCACGGCGACATAGGTTTGCTCGATGACGGCGATGTCGTGCTCGCGCTCAGTTACTCCGGCGAGTCCGAGGAACTCATCAACCTCATCGGCGCGGTCAAACGCTTTCCCGTGCAAATCATCGCGCTCACCGGCGCGCCCAAGTCGTCACTTGCCAAGCTCAGCGACGTGGTCCTCAACGCTCACGTGCCCAAAGAAGCGTGCCCCTTCAACCTAGCCCCCACCGCCAGCACCACCGCGATGCTGGCCCTCGGCGACGCGCTGGCGATGGCGCTGTTGCAGACGCGCGGATTTAAGAAAAAAGATTTTGCCAAGTACCATCCCTCCGGTGCCATTGGCCGCGCGTTGTTGTTGCACGCGCGCGACATTATGCGCACCGGCAAACGCCTCGCCACCGCGCCGCGTACCGCCACCGTCCGCGAAGCCTTGCTGGTGATGACCCGCGCCAAATGCGGCAGCGTGTGTGTGCTCGGAAGCACCGGCAAACTCGTCGGCGTATTTACCGATGGCGATCTGCGCCGCCATATGGCCAAGGCCGGCGACGCCGTGCTCCATCTTCCCCTCGCCAAGGTGATGACCCCCAAGCCCAAAACCCTCCGCGAAGACGCCCTCGCGGTCGAAGCTCTCAAAATTTTCAACGCCCGAAAAATCGACGACCTCATCGTCGTCAACGCCCAGCGCAAACCCGTCGGCCTCATCGACTCGCAGGATTTGCCCAAATTGAAACTGGCGTAAACTGAAACCGCTAAGGCACCAAGACGCCAAACGTTCTCATAATGTAATGGCCTGAAACCCCTTTACCGCGGGCGAAGGGTCACCGCCTTGAGGTTCATCACCGCGCCGCCGATTTTTTTTGTGCACTTGACGGTGATGATTTGCGGGCCGGTTTTGGGGATTTTTATGCGGCCGACGGTGAGCGTGGTGTAGCGGTACCAACTGCCGGTGGTTTTTAGTGTAATGGGAATTTTGTTTTTGGCTATTTCAATGACGGCTTTCGTGCCGCTGGGGCCGGCGGCGGAATAAGTCAGTTCCACGTTGTAATTGCCTGCGCGCGGGAGGTCGGATTTCCATTGGACAAAATCGGCGGGGTTCACCCAAAAGCCGACGCGATGATTGCCCGGATGCGTCTCGAGCTTAGCCTTGCTGCCGTGCACCTTGGCGTCCAATGCGGATAACACAATGCGGCCGTCGGGATGGCGTGTGGATTTCTCGACCACCTCCAGCACCACCGCGTTCTTGGCCGGGGCTTGTTTGGGGACGTGCAAAGTCACCACCGTAGCGTCGCGATTAAATTCCACCGTCAATGGCTTGCGCGCCGCATCGTTGGCGAAATACGCAACGGTGATGTTGCCGATGCTCTTGGGTTTTATCAGCCGCCCGTTGGCGGGCCAATCTTTCACCGTCCAAATAATTTTGCCGGGCGTGGAGCGGTCGAGTTCATCCGCCATTAGCGGAATGGCAAAGACGAACACGGCGAGAATTGGTTTTAGCATTTTATTTGTGTTCATTTATTGTGCGCCCTTGTGTAAACGCGGACTCGCAAGCTCGCCCCTCCATTTTGATTTGCGGCCTTGGAGGGACGAGCTTGTGAGTCCGTTCATTTTTCAAATCAACTAACTCATTTCTTCGGTGCAGCAAGTTGGGGGAATTTTTCGAGAATGGGTTTAGGGATGGTGTTGGGCCAGCCTTCGTTTTTTTGGGGTGCACCGATGGTGGTGCGGCCATTCCGAAATGCTTTGGCGAGCTCGCCGACGAGTTCTTTTACTTTGTCGGGATATTTGGCTTGGAGGTTTTTGGTTTCTTTGGGGTCGTTGCCGAGGTCGAAGAGTTGCAGCATCGGCAGCTTTTGGCCGGGCGTGCGTTTGGGGCCGGGACTCCAGGCACCGGAGCCGGAGCAGAGCAGCAGTTTCCATTGGCCTTTGCGGATGGCGAATTGGCCATGGAGGGAATGGTGAATCACGATGTCGTGCAATGCCTTTTTGTATTTCGCGCCCTGCATCAGCGGCAGCAGGTTGATGCTGTCTTCTGCGGCGTTGGGGGGAAGTTTGGTGCCGAGGATGACGGCGCAAGTGGCCATGATGTCGGTGAGCACGATGGTCTCGTGGCTGCGCGAGTCGGGCTTAATGTGGCCGGGCCAGCGGACGATGAAGGGCACGCGATGGCCGCCTTCGTAGGCGTCAGCTTTACAGCCGCGCCAGTTTGCGTTGAGATGAATGCCGGCTTTATCGAGTTGCGTGAAGTTGGCTATGGGTGAGGTGCCGTTGTCGCACGTGAAAATGACGACGGTGTTATCGGCTTGGTCGGTGTCGTCGAGGGCCTTAAGGATTTCGCCGATGGCCCAGTCGGTTTCCACCAGAAAATCCGCGTACGGGCTGATGCCAGTGATGCCTTTGAACTTGCCGCCCGGCGCGATGGGCGAGTGCGGCGAGGGCATCGGGAAATACAAAAAGAACGGCTGTTCCTTGTCCTTACGGCCGCGCACGTATTCGGCGCAGCGCTTTCCGTATTCGAGCAGCACGGCGGTGAGATCCCAGCGCGGGTCGACGGGGCCGTTGCCCAGTGCGCCGCCCTTGAGCTTGAGCACGGGCGGGGTGAGCATCCGGTCATTCTCGCGCCACGCGAAGGGCGGCCAGTTCGGCACGTCGTCGCCGTAATAATAATTGAATCCGTGGTCCACCGGCCCGCCCTTGATGGGTTTCGTAAAATCAATCTCGCCAAGTTTTTGGGTGGTGCCGCCGCCCTTCTTCGGCCAATGCCAGCCGAGATGCCATTTGCCAATCATGCACGTGTCGTAGTCCTTGTCGTGAAACAACTCCGGCAAGGTGATGCGTTTGTCCGCGATTAGCGGGCGTTCCCATGCGCCCACGATGCCGCGCTTGAGCCGGCTGCGCCAATTGTAACGCCCCGTCAACAACCCATAACGCGTCGGCGAGCAAACGCCGGACGTCGAATGCGCGTCCATAAAACTCATCCCCTCCCGCGCCAACCGGTCAATCGCCGGCGTCTTCAAGCCCAGCTTCGGATTGAAGGCGGAAACTGAATCAATTCCCATATCATCGCCGAGGATGACGATGACGTTAGGTTTCTTCGGCGCGGACACGGCGGTGAAGGAATTCACCACAGAGACACAGAGAACACAGAGAATTATTAAACAGCGTTTCATATTTTGGAACCGCAGATTACGCCGATGAACAAAGATTTTGAATTAAAAAAACAGGGATTCTGCAGGTAGTTTATTGATTTTCAGCCATTGGTTTGAAAATCGCCACCCCCGGATAATGGTCACTCGTGGATTCCAATACCGCCGGTTCGCGGCATACTTTTGCTGAAACGCAGCGCTTGGCTAAGGCGGGAGTGGTCAAAATAAAATCGATGCGTTCGAGGAAACCGCGCTGCAGCTCGGGCGTTTTGACGTGGGCGAGAACGCGGGTGGGGAAGGAGCCCAACTGCAGGGCCTCGGCGGGGGTGGGCTTGGGATGAGCGGTTGCGAATTTTTCGTGGACGAGGTCGTGGAGCGGAGCTTCGAGAATGCGGTTCATGATGGGGAAGATGTATTTGCCGTCGACGATGAAGCGGTCCTCGGGGCGTTTCTTGGCGTCGCCGACTTTGCGGCGGTCGAGGAGCGGTTGTTGTTTATCGAGCCACGGCTTGTCGGTGGCGGCGTGGGCATTGAAGTCGCCCATTAAAATAACTTGCCGGCCTTCCTTGGCCAATCGCCGGACGAGGTCTCGCAATTGGTCGGCCTCGCCCAATTGCTGTCGCACCCCGGCCGGCCAAAGATGGCACACGATGACGTCGATGCCCGCCGTGCGACAGTGGAGATAACCGTGGTGAAAACCTTTGGTGTTCCGCGCAATCACCTCGATGGGTGTGCGGCTGGTGATGCCGATGTTGTAGCCGCCGCCCTTCAGCGTGGCCGCGTGCGGATGATGCCAATCGTTCGCGGCTTTTTTGAGGCGCGCTTCGTTCCAGCCGACGAGTTCCTGCCACGCGGCGATGTCCGGCTTCACCGTGTTCACCCAAGCGACAGTCGGTTTGTAACTGCGCCCGCCGCGAAAGCCGTTGAAGACGTTGTAGTTCAAAACGGTGAGCGGCTTCTCGAGCTTGAAAGTTTTGGCGGTGCGGCGTTGGCCGAGTTTTTGCAGAGTGGTGAGGACGGCTTTCGGGATGGCACCATTCGCGGTGATGGGCACGTCGAGGGTCACCGTACCGTCTTGGGCATTGATAACGCCGATTCGTTCCGCGAGTGTCGCCGCATCAAAACGCGATTTTGTGCCCGCGCCCCAGCCGTCGCTGACGGAAAGCAGCAAGTGCCAAGTGACTCCATCGGGCGCGGGAAAATTTTTGGGCGTGAGCGGTTTGTTTTTAAAAGTAAACTCGCGCTGCTCGCCGGAGGTGAAGGTTTGGTGCGGACACAACTTGCCCCTCGTGCAGAGCGATATTAGCGGATGCGCACCCGCATTGAAGGCCAGCTCGGCGGCAGGATTGCCCGAGCGCACGGCGGCCAGCCACGTGTCGATGTTGTGGCGCTCCTTTTGCAACGGCTCGTACGCCGCTTTCATTTCGTCCTTGTAGCCATCGAACCACCAACCGGAGACGCGTTTGCCGTAACGCAGCGACCATTCGCCGCACACGTCGCCCCAGTTTTTCAGGAACACCGGATTGGGTGCCTGATTTTCGCTGCGCCGAAAACCCTTCAACTTGCGCGGGTGCGACATCGGGTTAACCTTCGGCCCGGCGGGTTTGCCATTGATCGTCGGCAGCGTGTCGCCCATCGCGGCGATGACGCGATAGTGCCGCATTGGTGCGCGGGCGGTCATATAAATGATGAGGCGCACGCCGCGCTTCTCGAGCGCCTTGGAAATTTCCAAAATCAAGTCGCGCCGCGAAGTCCACTCGCCATTCTTCACGCCCAACAATTTTTCATAAGCCGCGTTGGGCGCGCAAAATTTCCCCGTGTGCTGGCCGATGGTAAAAATCACGTGCCCCGCGCGCGTGCTAGCAACCGCATCGGCAAAGCGCTCCACATCAAACGAATCCACCGCCTTATTAAAATCGCCCGCGCTGCGTTCCTTGAAACACTCGTAATGAAACATCAACCCAAAGCCGCTGGACTTCAGCCAAGACTCCCCCGCACTGGCCGGGGTGGCCCATAGGACGAAGCCGTACAAGAGCGCGACAAGGATTTGTTTTTTCATCTGTGCAATCTGCGGTTCAAATGGTTTTCAAAATCTGCCGGCTTATCGTCCGTGTCCTTTAATCTTTGGGGACGAGGCTGCTCCACCAGTCTTTGTTGGGCTTGAAGTCGGGCTTCAAATAATTTGCAGCGCGGCTTTCCAGACCTTTCAGCC
>CALKBX010000020.1 GCA_937775205.1 uncultured Verrucomicrobiae bacterium
ACCATGGGACTTCGCCGTGGTAGGTGAGCCAACCGAACTGCGCGTGGTGCGCGGTTGCAAAGGATGCCTGCGAACCATCGTGCGAATACGCGGTCGCGCCGCGCACAGCAGCGATCCCGCCCAAGGCCGCAACGCCATTGTCGGCATGGCACCGGTGCTGGAAGCCGTGCAGGCATTTTTTGATGACGAGATTGGCCAGTTCACCCGCGAAGGCTTCAGCCCCTGCACCGGCTCCGTGGGGCTCATCGAAGGCGGCACAGCGGTGAACATTGTGCCCGACACTTGCGCCGCAACTTTCGACATTCGCACCGTGCCGGAACAGGACACCACGGCAACCTTGGCAGCACTGGAAAAATTCGTACGCGAACGCGTGGGCAACCGTGATGGATACGAATTGATATTCGACCCGCCCTACCACGACAGCCCCAATTTCGAAACCTCTGCCGACCATCCGCTGGTGCAGGCCGCCTGCGCACTGCGCGATCAACCCGATGCCGACACCGTCGCCTTCGGCTGCGACGGCAGCAAACTCGCCGCCGCCGGCATCCCCATCATCATCTTCGGCCCCGGCCACATCGCCCAAGCGCACACCAAAGATGAATTCATCGCGCTCACCGACCTCAAAGCCGGCACGACGGCGTACGTGGATTTAGCGCGCGCATTATTGCCTGTGTGAACAATGGCGACTTGTGAGGCCGCCGCCGGTTTGCCAGCTTGCGGGATGAGGTTGATGGTTTTGGCGATGGTATTGGTGGTTGGGTTTTCGGGGTGCTCCCGCAAGCCTTCCAAGCCCGCCGCCTCACCCCCGGCTAAATTGGCCAAGGTGCACTTGAACACCCTCGAACGCCGCAGTGATGGCCGCACCTACACGCGCCTTGGCAGCAAGCCCTTCACCGGCCGCGCGGTTTCCAGTCATCCGAATAAAAAACGAGCGATTGAAAAACATTTTGAAAATGGCCGCGCGGACGGCTCGCACCGCGAGTGGCGCGCGGACGGCACGCGCGCCATCGAGGCCCATTTCAAAAACGGCCAGTGGCATGGCCGCTATGTGAACTATCATCCCGACGGCCAGCCGCAACTGGAATTGCATTACGCCGACGGCCGCAAACACGGCCGCCATCGCGAGTGGCACGCCAATGGATTATTACTCTACACGCGCACTTGGAAGAACGGCGTACTGACAAAAACTCATCCCTCGACCGCGCTGCAAGCGAAAGTGGATGCGCTCGCCACCGAGCGCGAACGACTGGACGAATCGGTGTGGACGCGCGAAATGCAGGCATTGAACCAATTCAAATCGTTCAATGAAACTGTAGGTTCCATCTTGAGTGCCGATAACCCATGGGCAGAATTATCGAAAGCGCCGGTGAATTTTCATTTTGGAAAAGCGTTGGCCAGCGTTCCCCACGAGTGGGGGATTGAGGAACTTCTTTTCGGCGGCACAAGCGAAGGCTCCCCCGCAGCCACATGGGCAACCCTCAAACAAAGCGGCTGGACCATTGCAGGGACCGAATGGCGATTGATCAACTCTGATACAATTGAATTTACCGTACACGCGCACCGCCCCAGCAAAGAACGCGCCAAGGTGACGGGCGAATTGCAACGGGCAAAGGGCGAGCTGAACATCACCAAGCTACGCGTGTTCCGTCGCAAGGGCGGGCCGGTGTTTGAACCGCTGGCGAAAATTGATGCGGGCGCGGGCGCGTTGCCTTTGTTGGTTCGCGACTTGGACGCGGATGGCACGCCGGAGATTATCGTAGCGGGGGCCAATCGGGTTTTCCGCCAGCGGGACGGAAAATTTGTCAGTTCACGCTTGGCAGAATATCTACCGACCGGCTGCACGGCGGCGGTGTTGGCGGATTTGAATGGGGACGGCCACACAGATTTATTTGCCGTACCGCACGAGCGACCGCCTTTGTGGATCCCCGGCAACGCGAAAGGGGAGTTTGATGCATCGCCATTTCCCGTGGCCGTGCGCGCCTCGCCGATGGGGCGCGCGTGGGCGTGTTCGGCGGGTGATATTGACGGCGATGGCGATCTCGATGTTTGGGTCACGCAAAACCGTCCCGCCGGTCAGGGCGGCCGCATGCCCACGCCGTATTGGGACGCCAACGACGGGCATCCGGCGTATTTGTTGATGAACGATGGCAAAGGAAATTTTCGCGAAGTAACCGCACCGGCTGGCCTCGCGGCCAAACGCGGGCGGCGCGTCACGGCCTCGGCGTTGGTGGATTTGGACGGAGACTTCGACAACGACCTCGTGATGGCCAGCGAATATGCGGGGCTCGATATTTTTTACAACAACGGCCAGGGCGTGTTCTCCGATGCCTCGCCTTCGCTTGCGGCTAATCGCCACGCCTTCGGCCAAGGGCTCGCGCTGGCGGATTTCAATGGGGACGGCCGCACGGATGTGTTCCTCGCCGGACGTAGCAGCACCGCCACGCGGCGCTTGCAAGCGATGGGCCTTGGCCACGCGGATTTTTTGGAACACAACCGCCATCGCGCGGGCATGAGCGCGGGCAACAAGTTGCTGCTCAATGACGGGCGGTTTCTAAATCCCGCCACACCGCCAGCCCTCGCGCGCACGGGCTGGAGCAGCGGCTGTGCGGTGATGGATTTTGATAACGACGGCGACTCGGATCTCTTCGTCGCCAACGGCCATCGCACTAAAAAAGGCAAGCCGGACTTCGGCTCCACTTTTTGGCGGCACACTATATATAGTGGGAGTTCGGAAAAAAACCCGGCATTGATGATGTTGCACGAGCACAACGAAGCCGCGCGCCAATCGTGGAGCGGCAACGAGCACAACGCGTTTTTTATCAACAAAGGCAAAGGGCAATTTGTGGAGGCGGGTTTTCTGCTCGGATTGGGCCACGCATTCGACGGCCGCAGCGCGGTGAGCGCGGACGTGGACGGCGACGGCCGGCTCGACCTCATCGTGGCGGAGCAATCGCCCGCGGGCATCACTCTGCACGTGCTGCGAAACACCGCGAAGCAAACCGGCCATTGGGTGGCCGTGCGTCTGCGCGGTCGGTGCATGGGCGCGCAAGTCACCGTGCGCTACGATGGAGGGGCGGCAACACAGCAAATCATCAGCGGCGATTCCTTCCGCACCCAACAACCAGCCACGCTTCATTTTGGGCTGGGCACGGTTTCAAAAATCAAAAGCATCGAAGCTCGCTGGCCGGGCGGCGGCATTACGCGTTTGGAAAATCCAGGCGCGGATCAACTCCACGAGTTGCGCACCGAATAAATTCAGACACGAATTTCACGGATTTTCACAGATGAAAACAATCCGTGTGAACCCACAAAATTCGTGGTTCATTTTCTGCATTGACGTGCGGGGCAATCGGCGTTGCAATCGGTCCATGACACAACGTCTCCTTTCTCTTGGCTGGACTGTCGTCCTTTTCACCCTCACCACAATCATCGCGCAAGCTGAAACCAAGCTGCCGTCTATTCTCGGCAGTCACATGGTTTTGCAACGAGACGCGGCTTGTCCCATTTGGGGATGGGATGACGCGGGCACGAAAGTAACCGTTACCTTCGTCGACCAAACCCACACCACCGAGGCGGGCAAAGATGGCCGTTGGCAGGTGAACCTCACCGCGATGAAGGCCAACGCAAAGGGCCGCGCGCTGACGGTGAAGGGCAGCAGCACAGTGAAACTTGAGGATGTGCTTGTGGGCGAGGTGTGGCTGTGTTCGGGCCAGTCGAACATGGAATGGACCGTCAGCCGCTCGACGAATGCGAAGGAGGAAATCGCCAATGCGAAGCATCCGCTGATTCGTCACATTAAAATTCCCCATCGTCCGAGCGCCAAGCCGGAGAGCGATGTGCCGTCGACCGGTTGGCAGCCGAGCACGCCGAAGGTGACCGGCAATTTCACGGCGGTCGGTTATTATTTTGCGCGCTACCTGCAGGGTGAACTGAACGTGCCCATCGGGCTCATCGGCAGCAACTGGGGCGGCACGCGGATTGAGCCGTGGATTCCGCCGGCCGGCTTCAAGAGTGTGCCCGCGCTTAAAAACATCGCCGACAAGCTCGACGAATTTCCACAAAAAAACGGTAACCGCATCAACCATCAAAGCGCATTGGCGCTGTACAACGGCATGATTCATCCATTGTTGCCTTATTCAATCAAGGGCGCGCTGTGGTACCAAGGCGAAAGCAACAACGGCGAGGGCATGCTCTATTACGAGAAAATGCGCGCGCTCATCAGCGGCTGGCGCAGCGTGTGGCGCAACGCCGATATGCCGTTTCTGTTCGTGCAACTCGCGCCCTACAAATATGGTGGCGACCCCAAGCGGCTGGCAGGCATTTGGCAGGCGCAACTCAGCGCGGTGAAGAACATTCCCCACACCGGCATGGCCGTCACCACGGACATCACCACGCTGCGCAACATCCACCCACCCAACAAACAGGACGTTGGCAAGCGGCTCGCGCTTTGGGCGTTGGCGAACACGTACGGCAAAAAGGGCATCGTGTATTCTGGGCCGCTGTTCAAATCGCTGACCATTAAAGATGGCCGTGCGATTGTGGATTTCGATCACGCCGAGGGAATCAAGGCGCGTGACGACAAACCACTGACGCATTTTGAGCTGCTCACCGCCGAGGGCCAATGGTTCCCTGCCGGCGCGTACGTGCACGAGGGCAAAATCATTGTGACCAGCAAAGCCGTCCGCAAACCCATCGGCGTGCGCCTCGGTTGGGATCAGCTCGCCGAACCCAATTTGGTGAACGGTGCTGGTCTCCCCGCCTCGCCCTTCACCGCCAAGGTGGGCAAGAAACTGTAGCCAATTTTACAAATGAAATTTGGCCGTCAAATGCTGGCTGTTTTTCTGTTGCTTGGCTTAGGAACCCAAGCAGCGGAACTCTCCGCGCCGGAAAAAAACTTTGAAGCACTCTGGGGCACTTTCAACAAACGCTATGCCTTCTTCAAGGAACGCAAGGTAGACTGGCAGGCGCAGTACAAAAAATTCCGCCCGCAGGTTGATGCCGACACCACTGACAAGGAGCTTTTCAAAACGATTTGCGAAATGCTCGCGCCGCTCAAGGACGGCCACGTGTCCCTCCGAGCGCGGCGATTGGGCGAGCCCGAATACTGCCCCGAGGACTTGCCGCGCTTCACCAAAGAATTCGACACCCGCAAACTTGAACGCCAATACAAAGCAATGGTGCAAAAAACGCTGAAGGCAAACGGCTTTGGCGAACCCAAAACCGCCGGAAAAATTCTCTCCTACGCGCACAACGACAAGTTTGGGTATTTGCTCATCCACGAATTTGATAGCGTCAACCGCCGCAAACTCGATGCCGCACTCAATGAAGTCCTCGGCGCCATGGACGGCATCCAAGGCATCATCATCGACATCCGCCTCAACCCCGGCGGCACCACCGGCATCACCTATCGCATTGCCAATCGCTTCGCCGACAAACGCCGCATCGGTCATCACGAAAAAACCAAAAAAGCCAATGGCGATGACAAAGACAAAAAAGAATTCGGCCCGCTTCGCACCTTCTATTTGCAACCGCCCGCCGCAAAGAAAAAATACCGCACCTTCACCGGCCCCATCATCCTGCTCACCCACGGCGCGTCCTACAGCGCCGCCGATCTCTTCGCCATGATCATGCGCGAACTGCCCCACGTAAAAATCATCGGCGAACCCACCAACGGAATCTTCTCAAACATGCTCGAGCGCAAGCTCCCCAACGGCTGGAAATACACCCTCTCATTCCAAGTCAACTACACCGCCAAAATGGAATGCCTCGAAACCAAAGGCGTCCCCGTCCACGTGCAAGTCCTCAACAAACGAACCGACCTGAAAACCGGCATCGACCCCCTCGTCACCCAAGCACTGAAAATGCTCGGTGCAAAAAACAAAAAAGTTCCGCAGCCTAAATAATTTAATCCGCCACCCGATGCGTCTTGTGGATGGCAGCTTGGGCGGTGCATTTGATTAGGATTTCGTCGATGCACACATGCGGCGGGCGGGTGGCCATCCAGATCATCGCTTCGGCGATGTCTTCGGCGACAAGAGGGTCGAGGCCTTCGTAGATTTTGTTGGATTTCGCGGCGTCACCTTTGAAACGGACGAGAGCAAATTCAGTTTCGGCAAGGCCGGGGTCGAGGGTGCCGACGCGTATGCCGGTGCCGTTGAGTTCCAATCGCAGCGATTGGGTAATGGACTTTTCCGCCGCCTTCACGCCGCAGTAAACCGAACCGCCTTCGTACGCCACGCGGCCGGCGATGGAGCCGATGTTGATGAGGGTGCTGCCGGGGTTGTCCACCATCAACGGCAGACACGCGCGCGTTACGCGCATCAGCCCGAGAAAATTTGACTGCACCATCGCCTCCCAATCAGCGTCCTTGCCCTCGGCCACGGTGTCGGCTCCGTGCGCGCCGCCGGCGTTGTTGACGAGCACATCAAGCTTGGGCGTGAGTGTTTTCAGCCAATCAACGAAAATATTGACGCTCTTGGTGCAAGCGACATCCAGCTCATGAAAATGTGCCGAGGCCGCGCCGGCTTGTTCGCATTCGGCGGCGACCGTTTCCAATCGTTCCACCCGCCGCGCGCCCATCACGACATTCGCCCCCGCACGCGCAAAGTGCCGCGCCCCTTCCGCGCCGAAGCCGGCGGACGCGCCCGTGATAAAAACCCATTTGTCCTTGAGAGATGTATTCATGCGTGGGCCAATTGTACCCGCTGCGTGGGCGGAGGCAAATTTCTTTTCGCTGGCGGGGAATGAGTGTGGGAAATCGCCAATCGCAATTTTCCATTCGACAACAAAAAAACCGCCCCGAAGGGCGGCCCTCTTCAGAGAGGTTAATTCTTTGCGATTATTTGGTTTCGCCTTCTTTGGAATCTTTATTGTCGCTGTTGTTTTCCACGTTCGGTTTCCCGTTCGGTTGGCCGGCATCATCGCCAGCGGAATCCGCCACGAGCAGCGGGGCGATGACGAGGGCGATAACGGTCATCAGTTTCAGCAAGATGTTCAACGACGGCCCGGAGGTGTCCTTGAGCGGATCGCCCACGGTATCGCCGACGACGCCGGCTTTGTGGGCGTCGCTGCCTTTGGTGTGGTAAACGCCGTCGACTTCCACGCCTTTGCCTTCTTCGAACATTTTCTTGGCGTTATCCCACGCGCCACCGGCGTTGGCTTGGAAGAGGGCGAGTAATACGCCGCTCACCGTCACGCCCGCGAGGAGGCCGCCGAGTGCCATCGCGGCCGACTTGCCGTCGCCGTCCATGGCAAATTTAAATCCAAACCCAACCACCACCGGCGTCAGCACTGCGAGCAGGCCGGGCTTGACCATCTCGCGGATGGCAGCGGTGGTGGAGATGGAAACGCAGTTGGCGTATTCCGCCTTGCCGTCGGCGGCCTCGTAAATCTTGCGGTCCGCCTCGGGCCATTCGGCCACCGGTTTGTCGCCGTGTTCCTTCATCTTGGCCAACGCGGCTTTCAGCTCGGGGATGTCCTTAAACTGGCGCTGCACTTCTTTGATCATATCGCTGGCGGCGCGGCCCACAGCCTCGATGGCCATGGCCGAGAACAGGAAGGGCAGCATCGCACCCACGAACAAACAGGCCATTACGCTGGGGTTGGCGATGTTGATAGTAGTAATACCCGCCACACCCATATACGCGGCGAACAGCGCGAGAGCGGTGAGGGCGGCGGAACCAATCGCGAAGCCTTTGCCGATGGCGGCGGTGGTGTTGCCCACGGCGTCGAGACTGTCGGTACGGGCGCGCACTTCCTCGGGCAGCTCACTCATTTGGGCGATGCCGCCGGCGTTATCAGCGACGGGGCCGTAAGCATCCACGGCCAGTTGGATGCCGGTGTTGGCCAGCATACCCACGGCGGCAATGGCAATGCCGTACAAGCCGGCGAAGTGATACGCGCCGAGAATGGCTGCAGCGAGAAACAGGATTGGCCACATCGTGGAGCGCATGCCCACGCCGATGCCGGCGATGATGTTCGTGGCCGCGCCGCCCTTGGCGGATTGCCGGGAAATTTCACGCACCGGTTCTTTGTTAAAGCCGGTGTAATATTCTGTGACAAATCCAATTCCCAACCCGCAGGCGAGGCCAATTAAGCTGGCGTAGAAAACACCGATGGAGGTGTAGGTTGTGCCATTGAACACCCACTCGGCGGGCAGCAAACCGTTGATGATAAAATAACCGCCCACGAGCATAATGACCGCCGCGGTGAGCTCGCCGCGCGTGAGGGCGGCTTTGGGGTCGCCGCCTTCTTCGACGGACACAAACATCGTGCCAATCATCGAGGCCACAATGCCGATGGCCGCGAGGCACAAGGGCAACATCACCACGCCAATCGCGCCGATACCTCCTTCGAAGTTTTTAAACGCATCCACGCCAGTCATCAACACCGCGCCCAGCACCATCGCGCCGATCATTGAGCCCACGTAGCTTTCAAAAAGATCCGCGCCCATGCCGGCCACGTCACCCACATTGTCGCCCACGTTGTCGGCGATAGTAGCGGGGTTGAGCGGATGATCCTCCGGGATGCCCGCTTCCACCTTGCCCACGAGATCCGCGCCCACGTCAGCTGCCTTGGTGTAAATGCCGCCGCCCACGCGCGCAAAGAGCGCGATCGATGACGCACCAAACGAGAAACCCGTCAGCACGGTGATGATCTTGGTGATTTCCCAGTCTTGGCCGTGATAAAAGAAAAACAATCCGGAAAGCCCGAGCACGCCAAGGCCGACCACGCCCATGCCCATCACCGAGCCGCCGCGGAAGGCGACGTTCAGCGCGGAGGCAAGACTCGTGCGAGCGGCGTGAGCCGTGCGGACATTGGCCTTGGTGGCCACTTTCATTCCGATAAAACCAGCGAGTGCAGAGCACAAAGCGCCCACGGCAAAGGATAGCCCAATCAAGGCGCTGGTCCCCGTGCCACCACTGCCACCTTGGTACGCCAGCAACAACGCCACGGCGATGACGAACCACACGAGTTTAGAATATTCAGCACGCAAAAACGCCATCGCGCCGTCGGTGATGTAGCCGGCGATGCGCTTCATGCGATCGGTGCCCGGGTCCTGCCGCGCCACCCATTGGGCACGATTATAAGTGAAGATCAGGGCCAGTAATCCCGCGAGCGGGATGAGGTATACGTTATCGTTCATTTTTCAGTCAGTAATAACAACAGCCAGTTGTTGTAATGGTGTTTACGGAAACAGGAGGGAATGCTCCTTAAATTCGCGCGGGAATCTGCCCCGCGCAAGCGACAGGTTAAACCGGAAAACCCGACATAAGTCAAGGCTGGTGAAGGGAAAACACACAAACAGCCACCGTCGCGCCTCGCTTGACCTCACCCCGCCTCCGACCTACCTTTGCCGCCGCATCAACACGCTATGAAAACCAACCCCAATTCCACCCGCCGCACTTTTCTGAAAACCACTTCTGCAACGGCCGCCACCGTCGGCACGGCATTGGCTTTCCCCACCGTCACCTTTGGCAAACCGGACAGCCGCAAGCTCAAGATCGGCTGGATCGGCTGCGGCGGGCGTGGCTCGGGCGCCATCAACCAAGCCCTGCGCGCGGATAGCAATGTGCGAGCTATGGGCCATCGGCGAGGCGTTTGCGGATAAAGCCGAGAAAGGGCTCAAGGCCATTTCCAAAATCCATCCCGGCAAAGTCAACGTCGACAAAAGCCGCATTCACGTCGGCCTCGATGCCTACCAAAAAGTCATCGAAAGCGATGTGGACGTCGTCATCCTCACCACCCCGCCCGGCTTCCGCCCGCTGCACATCAAGGCCGCGGTCGATGCCAAGAAGCACATTTTCGCCGAGAAACCGATGGCCACCGATGGCCCCGGCGCACGCTCCGTCATCGCCTCCGTAGCCAAAGCCAAGAAGCAGGGCACCTCCATCGTGGACGGCTTTGTGTGGCGCTGGACCTATGCCCAACGCGACACTTACAAACGCATCCGCGACGGCGAGCTCGGCGACATCCAAGCCATCTTCAGCAGCTACAACAACAACGCCCGCAAACGCTACGTCGATTTTGGCCGGCACAATACCAAGAGCGACGTGGAATATATGATCCGCCGTTGGTACTACTTCACATGGCTCAGCGGCGATCACATCGTCGAGCAAGGCATCCACAGCATCGACAAAATGCTTTGGGCCATGGGCGATCAACCCCCCGCCTACGCCATCGCCAGCGGCGGTCGCCAAAATCGCGGCGCAGAAGAAGGCAACATCTTCGACCACTTCGCCGTGGAATTTTCCTGGGCCGATGGCACGCAAGGCTACCACTTCACCCGCCAAATGGATGGGTGCGAAAACGGCGTGTGGGATCGCGTCTTCGGCAGCAAAGCCAAGTACACCGGCGAGAGCGGCCGCAAGCACCACGTATTTTCAAACGCCGATGGATTGAAATGGCGCTGGAACCCCGGCGCCAAAAACGAGCGCAACAACAACGGCTACCAAACCGAGCACGACGAAATGTACGCCGCCATCCGCGACGGCAACCCGCTGAACACCGGCGACCGAATGATCACCACCACCCTCATGGCCATGATGGCCCGCACTGCCGCTTACACCGGTAAGAAAGTCACGTGGGATATGATGCTCAATTCCAAAGAAGCCCTCGTGCCCGAAAAGATCACCTTCGATATGAAGTTCCCACCTCGCGACGTGCGCCATCCCGGCCGGGATGAAGTCATCAAGCCACACGGTTGGGCGTAGAAAGAAATTCCAAATTCATAGTATTGCTGAGATGGCGGCTTATGGAACCGCAGTAGTGTTGGAATAGGAATAGGGTTCCCTGTTGAGAACTGCAAAGGCTCAGCCAAAAACAGGCTTACTCTGCCCGCTTGAACTTATCTACGTCTGTAGGATCCTCTTTTCCCGTATCTGGATCTATTGTTGTCAGGGTCAACGTATCCCCTTCGATGGAAACCAACTGTTCATCTTCCTTGGTTTTCCCCATAAAATTAAATTTGGTTTTTATTCTGTCCTTGCTAATGAACTTATAAGATCCCTCCATCTCCACAGATTTTACGGCAATTTTAGTCCCGAGCTTCACAGTGCCATCCTCTAAAAATTCCACCGTCCCTCTGTCTTCAACATCCTTCCATGTACCAATGATACGTTTTTCAAGACTGCCGCCGCTAATTTTAGCAACTAAATCAGGCCCGTAGGTGATGCCAGCAAAGATCAGTCCCGAAAGCAGCACCACAATCCCGGCAATCATCGCCACCTTCTTGCCTTTGCCCGGCTTGCCAGCAGCCGCAGTATTTTGGGCCGGCGCCGCCATTCCCAGCACTTCATTAATCGGCTTCCAGTCATCCATGCCATCGTGCCAACCCCAGTCGGTGGGCAATAGCTGGCCGGAGGTAAAATATTCCTTTGCCTTCTCCCGCGAATAGGGGCCGATGGGTTCCCCCTTGCGCGTGACGCGGATTTGATCCGGATTACCGCCCTCTGAGTCTTCTGGTTTTCCTTCAGCCGGAGCAGCGCCTGCCATCGTACGCTTGGGTATTCCGCCTGCGGGAGGTGAGGGAGGCGTTGCCGGGGGTTGAGCGGCCGCGCCCAGCACTTCACTTAATGGCTTCCAGCCATCAGCACCCTCATGCCACGCCAGATCCGCGGGTAAGAGTTGGCCCGCCTCAAGCATTTGCCGCGCCGACTCCTCCGGATACGGCCCGTGCTGTTCTCCGTTGCGTGTGATATGGATATTCATCACCATCCGCAATGCGCGGAAGCCCGAACACTAACCCGACCCGCCTAACGCTGCATACTGTAAACTGGCGTTAATTTTATAATTTAAAAAATTTTAATCATGGCCCTTGGGGTGCACGCATCCAACCACCGCCTTCACCCCTGCGCCCAAGCCCTTTCCCAAAACAACATTTACAGCAAGGCAGGAGGGGGTAAGCTGAGTGCAGTGAGTGAAACTTTGATATTCAGTTTAGTGGACGCGGGATGCCTTGTTTTATTTTTGCTCTATTCGCGTTGCTTTTTCTCGTGTGAAAAACTGCTTCGCAAAGAGGAAGCCCAGCGATGGCTGGAAGGCCTGAAAGGTGTGGTGATGGCGTTGTCGCTCTTGTTGCTGTTCGCGTTGTCAGGATGGAAAGCGGCGTTGTGGTCCATCGCCGTGGTGGCCCCCATCGGCCTGTCGATGCGGCTCCTGTTTGGCGCGAAATTTTTTGGGGCGAAAAAGGATTAGGAACGTTTCAATGCTGCACGTGAATCTGCTGCTTGGCGTCGAGGTGTAATCCATCGGTGTGTTTGGTGCTTATTTCTTCTTTTCCCCCACCGGCTCGGCTTCGGACAAGCCCTCCTCACTCGGATCACCCGGCTCAGGCGCAGGCTCATCGGGACCACCGCCACCAAAGGGCATAGACTCCATTGGGCTGGCGTCTTCGATTTTTGTGATGATGGCTTCTGCAAATAGATGTGTTGGCCTGCCTTCGCGCTCATCAAATTTGATCTTGTCCCCTTTCTTCGGATGCGCCGTTGGGAATGTTATTCCGTCATTTACCTTACCATCTTTATAAATGGTCACCTTCTTGGGGCCCGACACTTTATAAGTCGGGCCGTCGTCCTCGTCTCTTCCCCAAATCTTCCCACCCACGATCATACCGATAGAGCACTTACCGTCCTTTTCAAACTGCATCACAAACTGCGCCTTTTCTACCTTCTGAGGAGGCGCTCCTCCGGCTGCAAGAATAGGGGTTTCTCCTTTATCTTCGCTGGGGTCTTCGCCGGTATCCTCACCCCTGTCTTCAGATGGTTCAGGTGGTTCAGAGGAACCCTTAGCGTCCGGACCCTCTTCAAATTCGGGTTCTGGTGGGGCGGGGGCGTCCACTTCCATATAAAGCCGTTTGCCCGGCAGGAATTTTGCCAGCGTGACTTTCTCATCCCCACCGCCCTGTGTACCGGAGCTGCCCTCTCCCTGGTCGCCTGAGCCACCGCCTTCTTTAGCGTCGGAGCCATCGGTGGATGCCTCTTTAGTGTCCTTGTCGCCCCCGCAACCCAGCATCAATCCGAAGATGACCAGCGCAGGGAAAAGTTGTTTGAGGATATGGTTTGCTTTCACGGGATCAGATTACCGCCTTTTGTCACCCTTGGCTACTGTAAAGTCAGGTGATTTTTATAGTAGCCTTCTCAATCGTTTGAAGGAAATAATCCATAGCAATGGACACAGCCGTTTTAAAAAAACTCTGAATTGCCAAAAGCCCCATTCACGTCCAAACTTACCGCACGACATGAAAGAAACATCACCCAACTCATCCACCAATCGCCGCACCTTCATTAAGGCCAGCGGAACGGCCGCTGTGGCGGCGAGCACGATCGCATTCCCCTCAGTCACTTTTGGCAAGCCGGACAGCCGGAAACTGAAGATCGGCTTCATCGGCTGTGGCGGTCGCGGCTCGGGCGCAATCAATCAGGCGCTCACAGCTGATAGCAATTGCGAACTCTACGCTATGGGCGAGGTGTTTCGCGATAGGCTTGATCGCAGCCTCAAGTCGGTGCAAGGCCGTCGCGCCGGGCAGGTGAACATTGATGAGAAACGCAAATTTGTGGGCCTCGATGCGTACCAAAAAGTTTTGGAAAGCGGCGTGGACCTCGTGATCCTCACCACGCCTCCGGGCTTCCGGCCCTTGCACTTCAAGGCGGCGGTCGAGGCGGGTAAACATGTTTTCCTTGAGAAACCGATGGCCACGGATGCGCCCGGGCTACAGTCGGTGATGGAGAGCTATAAGCTTGCGGAGAAAAAAGGCCTCGCCGTGGTGGCTGGCTTTTGCTGGCGCTACGAGCCGGGACGGCGTGAGTTTTTCAAACGCATCGCCGACGGTGCCATTGGCGATGTGCAATCCATGTACTCCACCTACTACACCGGCCCTGTGAAACCGATGCCACCGGACAGCAGCCGCAAGGCTGAGTGGAGCGATATCGAATGGCAGGTACGCAATTGGTACAACTTCGCATGGTGCGGCGGCGATGGCCTCTTGGAGCAGGCCGTGCACAGCGTAGATAAAATCTCATGGGTGTTTGGTGACAAGCCACCGCACAGTTGCGTGGCCGTAGGCGGCCGCCAGCGCCCGAACAATTCCGGAAATATCTGGGATCATATTGAAGTGAACTATTTGTTCGAAGACGGCGCGCGCGGGCATCTTGGCCAGCGGCAGATCCCCGGTTGCCACGGCGAGACCAACGACTACATCCTCGGCACCAAGGGCCGCGCCCAAATCGGTGGAGGCCTCATCATTACCGGTAAGGACGCCATTAAGGGCAAGACCGATAAATGGACCTACAACCCCAATGGCGATCTCTGGCGCTACACTGGCCCCGGCGGCAACATGTACCAGATTGAGCACGACGAACTCTTCGCCAGCATTCGCGATGGCAAGCCCATCAACAATGGCGCGCGCATGTGTAACGCCACCGGCATGGCGCTTATGGGCCGTATGTCCGGCTACTCCGGCCGCCAAATCACTTGGGATCAGGCCATGAACTCCAAACAAAACCTGTTCCCCAAAGACCAAAACTGGGAAACCGGCAAACATACCCCTCCCAAAGAAGCCATCCCCGGCACCAAAGAAGCCATCGCCCCGCACGGGTGGTAGGCGGAAGGGGCAAGTTCCACCTTGCCCCAGTTTGAAAATAAAATGGGGCGAGGTGAAACTTCCCGCCCGTGATCGCACGGGTGGGAAGGGGCTCTTTTTATTAGCGCAATGACTGGGCTCTTAACGGGTGTGTTCGCCACGTTTCATCCGCTTCGCAAGCATCGGATTTCTGTGGTTAAAAATCCGGGCACACTTTTCAATAAACCCCGTCCAATGAGGACGCGTTTGGGATGACACATCGGCATTGTGCCGGTACATTTTCCCAAGCCAAATCAGGCCACAGGATTAACAGACCATGAAAGTTCTCAAAACGTTTTCGATATTCGCCGCCGCACTGATGCTGACCGATGCCGCGCAGGCACGCGTCAAACTCGTCGCCCTCCCCGCTCGCGCTCGCGTGGTGGTAAGCCTCGCCAATCTTCAGGCCACGCTGGTGGAGGAGGAACGCATCATCACGCTGCAAAAGGGCGTGAACAAAATTGATTTCTCGTGGAAAGGCGTGAGCATCGATCCGGCCTCGATCCAGATCCGGATGCTCGATCAGCCCGGCAAAGTGAAGGTGCTCAACACCTCGTACCCGCCCAACGAGCAGGCGCTTATTTGGGAAATCGCCAGCCCCGCCGCGAGCGCCGAGCGCATGCGCATCAGTTATTTGCTGCAAGGCATCACGCGCCAAGTGGTTTACAAAGCCACCGCCGAGACGGATGAAACGACGCTCACGCTCCGCAATTATTTGCGCATCCGAAACCACTCCGGCGAGGATTTGGATAAGGCCGAAATCGGCATCGGCTACGGCGCGAATTTCAAACGCACGGTGCAACATCAGGAAACCATCGAGCTGCTTTCTGAACGCATTGAGAAATTGCCCATCAAAAAAATTCTCACTTGGGATTCCAAACAACTCCCGTGGGATCCGGAATACGAAAAGAAAACCGTCGGCATCCCGCTCAATTACGTCATCAAAAATGACAAAGCCAGCAAGCTCGGCGTGCATACGTTGCTGCCCGGCAAGGTGCGGATTTTTATTAAAACTAAAGAAGGCGTGGCCTTCACCGGCGAAGATTGGGGCGGCCTCACGCCGGTGGATCGCGAGATGAAACTTTACATCGGCCAAAGCCGCGAGGTGAAGGTCGTGCAGCGCAAGACCACCGACGAACGCGTAAACCTCCGCCGCAACAACGGCAACCGCGTGGTAATGTGGGACCAAAACGAAGTGTACAAAGTGGAGATCCAAAACTTCAAGACCACGCCCGTCACGCTCGTTGTGCGCGAGCACATCCCCGGCTACTGGACGATGATCGAGAGCACGCACAAGTACGACAAAAAGGATGCCTTTACCATCGAGTACACGCTCGAGCTTCCCGCCAAATCTACCGGCGACAAGAATACCACCCTCACCTTCAACGTCCGCCGCAAAAACGTGCAAGGCAACGAACCTTCCACTTATTAAGGAGCCAATATGAAACGATTGTTTATCATTTTGCTGGCCGCCGTGTGCCTGCCGAACGCCCAAGCGCGCATCAACGTCACCAGCCTTCCGGGCCGCGACTCGGTGCAGCTCACTATATATAACAGCGCCGACCTCACGCTGGTCAAAGAAACCCGCACGCTCACGCTCAAGAAAGGCCGCAACCGGTTGGAGTTTTCCTGGGCCGGTACGTTGATTGACCCCACCAGCGTGGAGTTCCGCCCCATCACTCACGCCGATGAAGTGGAGATTCTCGACATCCGTTTCCCGCCGCGTGTCACCAACACGCTCGAGTGGAACATCCACAGCGAGTTCGCCGGCGAAGTGAAAACCGAAATCCGTTACTTCACCAGCGGCATCACGTGGAACGCCGATTACGTCTGCGAAGCCAACGCCAACGAAAACCAAATGACCTTCGCCGGCAACGTGCGCATCACCAATCGCAGTGGCGAAGATTATCCAAAAGCCCAAATCCGGCTCGTCGTGGGCGTTGTGCGCCTCGTCGAAAAAATCATCGACCTCGCCCGCCAAGGCCAGCCGGCCCCACCCGCCGGCGTGTCAAGGCCAACTCTTGAAACGGCCACCCGCGCCCGCGCCGGCAATGCTCTCGGCGCGGCTCTTCGCGAGGCCGAGGAGCGCCAGAACGAAGTTGTAAAAGAAGCCCTTGGCGAATATTTCCTCTACACCGTTGGCGGCCGCGACACGATTGCCAACGGCTGGAGCAAGCGCCTCCCCTCATTCAACACCGCCGAGGTGCCGATTGTCAGTTATTACAAATACGAAAAAGAACGGTACGGCGCAGGCGTGATGCGTTTCTATAAATTCAAGAACGACGAAAAGAGTAAGCTCGGCAAAGAACCGTTGCCCGACGGCAGCGTGATGGCGTTTCGCACGGTCACCCAAGATAACCTCTACAACTTCGTCGGCCGCACGGCGGTGAAGTACATCCCCATCGACGAGGAAGTGGAGATGCAACTGGGCAACGACGCCGAAGTCCGCATCGCGCCGAAGATGATGAACTGGCAAAAAGACGCCATCCACTTCGACAAAAACGGCAACGTCACCGGTTGGACCACCAAAGCGACTTGGCAAATTGAGCTGCAAAACTCCAAAAGCATCCCCGTAACAATCGACATCCGCCGCACCTTCCCCGGCGACTGGGAAGTGGCCACCGAAGACAAGTTCGAAAAGGTCGACGCCAAGAAAATCAAGTTCGTCCTCCAACTCAACCCCGGCGAAAAGCGCACGCTCAACTACACCCTAACCACCCGCCACGGCACCAATGCAACGAAGTAGCTTCATTCTGGTGCTGTTACTCGCGTTCAGCGCCCAAGCGCGCATCAACGTCACGAGCCTTCCGGGACGCGACTCGGTGCAGTTGACCATTTACAACAGCGTGGACCTCACGCTGGTCAAAGAAACCCGCACGTTAACCTTCAAGAAAGGCTCAAACCGTTTGGAGTTTTCGTGGGCGAACACGTTGATCGACCCCACCAGCGTGGAGTTTCGGCCGCTGCAAAAGGCCGACCAAATCGAAGTGCTCGACGTGCGGTTTCCCGCCGCGCGTCACCAACACACTCGAGTGGAACATCCAGCAGCGAAGTCGCCGGCGAAGTGGAGGTGGAGATCCGCTACTTCACCAGCGGCATCGCGTGGGCGGCCGATTACGTGTGCGAAGCCAACGCGACCGAAAACCAAATGACCTTCGCCGGCAACGTCCGCGTCACCAACCGCAGCGGCGAAGATTATCCCGACGCGCAGATTCGGTTGATGGTGGGCGTCGTGCGGTTGGTCGAACGCATCGTCCGATTACTCGCGACCAACGTTCTGGCAAATCAACCATTCGAGTATCCTCGGCGGACAAGCCGCCAGAAGACGGAGCCCGCTTGTCACCGACAAACCCGGCCGATGGGCAGGGGAATGGAGGGCAAGAGCCTTGATGATTTGGCCAAAAAAAGCGCGGAAGCCAAGGCCGTCGTGAAGGAAGCGATCGGTGAATATTTTCTCTACACCGTTGAAGGTCGCGACACCATCGCCAACGGCTGGAGCAAACGCCTCCCCTCCTTCAAGGCCGCCGAGGTGCCGATCACCAGTTATTACAAATATGAAAAGGAACGCTACGGCGCGGCGGTGATGCGATTTTATAAATTCAAGAACAACAAAGACAGCAAGCTCGGCGCCGAGCCCTTGCCCGATGGCGCGGTGATGGCGTTTCGGTCGGTAACAAAAGACAACCTCTACAACTTCGTCGGCCGCACGGTGGTGAAATATATTCCCATCGATGAAGAAGTGGAAATGCAACTGGGCAATGACGCCGAGGTGCGAATCCAGCCCAAGATGATGGACTGGAAAAAGGTCGACATCGCGTTCAACAAATCCGGCAACGTCGATGGCTCCACCACCAAAGCCACTTGGGAAATCGAGCTGCAAAACTCAAAGAGCATCCCCGTGACCGTCGACATCCGCCGCAACTTCAGCGGCGACTGGGAAGTGGCCACCGATGACAAGTTTGAAAAAGTGGACGCCACCAAAATCAAGTTTGTTTTCCAACTCAAACCCGGCGAAAAGCGAACGCTCAAGTACACCCTCACCACTCGCACCGGCACCAATGCGCGGAAGTAGCCTCATCGTGCTGGTTGCGTTAGCTCTCGGTTGCGGCAAGCCCGCAAAACCTGAACCGATAAAACCTGCGCCGCCGAAAGCAGCAGCACCCGTTTCCACTCCCGAACGCGCAGAAGCCGCCAAGGCGTTATTCGAAAAAGCCGCCGCCGAATTTCACAATCCCTCCGCCGACGCCACCGGCTCCCAAAAAACCCAACTCCTCGAAGGCGCCGCCAAGCGTTACGAACAATTGCTGCAGGATTATCCCGATCAAAAACGATGGTGCGCCCAAGCCCTCCGCAGCCTCGCCGGCGTCCGTGCTGAACAAGGCGACACCGACACCGCCCTTAAACATTACGATCGCGTGGCCACCGATTTCGGCAATCAAGAATTCGAAGTGCTCCAAGCGTGGAAAGCCGCGGCGGATTTATTGTGGGACGCAGAAAAGAAACCCGAAGCCAAGGCGTACTACCGAATGATTGTCACCCGCTTCGACCGCAAAGAAATCCCCCCCGTCTACAAAATCATCCTCAACATTTCCAAGAAACGTGCAGGGAATTGAGGCGTTTCAGACACGGATTTCAATGCCGGAAATGCCGGGCGCCGGTGAAGACCATAGCCATGCCGCGCTCATTGGCGGCAGCGATGACTTCTTCGTCGCGCTTTGAGCCGCCGGGTTGGATAGCGGCTGTGGCCCCGGCTTCGGCGGCGGCGATGAGGCCGTCAGCGAAGGGGAAGAACGCATCGCTGCACACCACGCTGCCCGCGAGCGGGAGCTTGGCTTCACCGGCTTTCCAGATGGCGATGCGGCTGGAGTCGATGCGGCTCATTTGGCCCGCGCCAATGCCGAGCGTGCAGCCGGGGCCGCAGTAAACGATGGCGTTGCTTTTGACGTGCTTCACGACACGCCAGCCGAAAAGCATCGCGGCCATTTCATCATCAGTCGGCGTGCGATCGGTCACCACTTTCAAATCATCGGTGGAGGTGGTTTTGATGTCGCGTTCCTGCACGAGGAACGATTCCGCGCCGGTGTTGCGCACGTCCCACGCGACGGCGGTGAAAGGATTCTTCAGCATCCGCAACAGGCGCAGATTTTTTTTCTTCTGCAAAATAGCTTTGGCTTCGTCGGTGAAATCCGGCGCAATGATAACCTCGCTGAAAATTTCCGCAATCGCCCCGGCGCAATCGCCGTCGAGCGTTTGATTGACGGCGATGATACCGCCGAAGGGCGCTTGGTTGTCCGTGGCAAACGCGCGGTCCCAAGCTTCGCGCAAGCTCGCACCCTGCCCTATGCCGCAAGGGTTGGTGTGCTTCAGGATAGCCAGCGTCGGCACGTCCTCCGTGAATTCACAAATCAAATTCGCTGCCGCCGTGGCGTCGAGGATGTTGTTGTACGAAAGCGCTTTGCCGTGCAGTTGCTCGAAGTACTCGCCAAACTTGCCATACAAGCCGGCGCGTTGGTGGGGGTTCTCGCCGTAGCGCAATGTTTGCGCCAAGGGGGCTTGCACCATCAATTCGGCCGGCAACTCTTCAGACGTCTCCTCAGTGCTTCCGTCGCCGAATGCAGTTTGCAAATGCGCCGCTATGGCAGCGTCGTATTCGGCAGTGCGCGCATACACTTTCACAGCGAGGGTACGGCGCAACTCGAGCGTGGTCCCACCGTCGGATTGGATTTGTTCCGCCACAACCTTGTAGTCACTAGGATCGACAATAACGGTCACGCTCTCGTGATTTTTTGCAGCACTCCGCAGCATGGATGGACCGCCAATGTCGATGTTCTCAATGGCATCCTCCAGCGTCACATCCGGTTTGGCCACGGTGGCCTCGAAGGGGTAGAGGTTTACCACCACCAAATCGATCGGCTCAATGCCGTGCTCGGCGCACGCGGCTTCGTGCTCGGCATTGCCGCGCAAGTGAAGCAGCCCGCCGTGCACTTTGGGGTGCAGCGTTTTCACACGACCATCCATCATCTCGGGAAAGCCCGTGTAATCGCTGACATCGACGACCGTGAGCCCCGCCTCGCGCATTACGCGCGCGGTACCGCCGGTGCTGAGAATTTCCACGCCGGCCTCCGCCAGCGTTTTTGCAAACGGCAGCAAGCCGTCCTTGTCCGAAACCGAAATGAGAGCACGTTGAATCTTCGCCATGGGCTGGGGCAGGATTTCCTGCAAACCACGCGCACGTCAACCGGAATTCTCTGAAATACCAAAAGCTCTTGCTCGCGGTGGCCATATCCATAAACTCTCGCCATGCGTTTCATAGCACTCTTTCTCGTCGTTTCATTTTCATTGTGCGCGGAAAACTGGCCGGGCTGGCGCGGGCCGCGCGGTGATGGCACCAGCTTGGAAAAAAATATCCCTACCCGGTGGAGCACCACCGAAAACCTCGCGTGGAAAGTCGCCATCCCCGGTAAAGGCCACTCCTCACCGGTCATCTGGGAAGACAAGGTATTACTCCTAACCTGTCTCCCTGAGAAGGAAGAGCGCGTTCTCCTATGCTTGGACCGCCGTAACGGCAAGACACTCTGGCAGAGCACCGTCCTCAAAACTCCATTGGAAACCCTGCACCGGCTCAATAGCCGCGCCTCCAGCACCCCGGTTACCGATGGCAAAATGATTTATGTGACAGCCATGAAAGTGGACAACCGCAAGATCACTGCGCCCAATGTCGGAGGCGCGCGCCTGATTACCCCCGGCTCCTTCGTGGTGACTGCCTTTGATATGGCTGGACAAAAGAAATGGTCCCGCAACGTGGGTGGATTTATCAGTGCCCACGGCTTCAATGCCTGCCCGATTTTGTACCGGGACCTAGTCATTGTAAATGGAGATCATGACGGCGAGGCCTATCTCGCGGCGTTAGATCAGAAAAGCGGCGAAATAAAATGGAAAGTGCCACGGGAAAACAAAACCCGCAGCTACTCTACCCCTATCATCCGCACGATCGATAAACGCGAACAGATGATCCTTTGCGGCAGCAAATCAGTCGCTAGCTATGACCCGGCGAACGGTGAACGCCACTGGATTATTGACGGACCCACCGAACAGTTTGTGGCGTCGATGGTCTACAACGGCAAATACGCCTTTGTCACCGGCGGCTTCCCTGAGCGCCACATCCTGGCCATCCGCCCCGAAGGACGCGGCAATATCACCAAGACACACATCGCCTGGCGGGTAAAAAAAGGCGCGTCCTATGTCCCTTCACCTGTTGTGCTGGGCCCGTATTTTGTAATTGTCGCCGATAACGGAATCGCCAGCTGCCTCAAGGCCGAGGACGGCACGCGCCTCTGGATGGAGCGATTGGGCGGCGGCCACAGTGCCTCGGCCATTACCGCCAATGGGCTGGCCTACTTTGTCTCCGACCGGGGTGTCACCACCGTGTTGCGACCCGGCGCTGAGTTTGAAGTGGTTGCCAAGAATGACCTGAAGGAACTGGTCTCCGGCAGTCCTGCCGTGAGCCAAGGCCAGATTTTCATTCGAGGTCAAAAGCACCTCTATTGCATCGGCAAGAAATCAAACTAAATAAAGGAATTCATCTCTCACCGGAAACAAGATGGAGCAAGTGCCGCTTTCGGCTACTCCGGTTTCCGACCGGCAATGAGGGCGTACTCGAGTTGAGTGGGGGTATGATGATCAGTGGGCGTGAGACCGGTAGCTGTCATCCAAGATTCGTATTCTGCGCGGCTGTAAAGGCGGCCCTTGGTGTGCTGAAAAAGCTGGGCGGAATAGTCCGTAGCGGGCAAGGAACCATCCATTGAATCGTTCAAATAAACATCGTGGATAAAAAGTTGACCATCCGGATGGAGCGCGGCAGCAAAGCGACGCATGAGATCGGCACAGGTTCCTGTCGGCCAATCATGGAAAAGACTGCCGGCAAGGATGAGATCGGCCTCGGGAAGAGGATCCACCAGCATATCGGCAGGAAGAAAATCGATCCGGTCAACGACGTCGCCATACTCGGCAGAAAATTCTCGGGCAACTGCCAGTACCTCGGAGGTGTCAATCAGCGTTGCACGCGCGGCAGGATTGAGGCGAAGCCATTCGAAGGCAAAGAAGCCGGTACCGCAGGCAATATCAAGAAGATGCCCGGCAGACGGCATGGCCCTGGCAACCAGAGGGGAAAGCAGCCGGGCACGACCCGCCAGCGCCAAGGTGAAACGTCGCGCAGCCTCGGGATCATCCATGGGCGAAGGAGCCGCATCGTCCTTGACGAATGAAATGCCGGTCTCACCCGGCAAACCGTCATGACGCAGGCGCTCAACCATCTCCAGCACGCCGGGATCATTTGCCTCACCTCCAATGTAATTGATGAGATTACAGGGCTCCCTTTCACAGAGATAACGACCGGCGTCGGTAACTACCACGCAATCAGCCTCGAGCGTAAGCAGACCCATTGCGCGTAGGGCCGGAAGAAGGACATTGGCTGGGCGCTCAGCCAACCCAAGTTCTGCCTGTAATGATTCAAGGGTGTGACTGCCATCCACCGCGTGTTCAAACACCTTCAGATGACATACGGCAGCACAGAGCAGACGGGTTGAATAAACACCACGCAAGGCGCGAGTGATAGAAACGGGGTCAATGACAGCATCTTGGCTGGTCATTTTGCTGAGAGTTCACGGATCTTCAGGCTTCGGAATTCGCACCGGTCGTTGTGATCGGTTAACAAAATGTGGCCGGTGACCTTTTTGCCGAAGCCCTCGAACTTCTTGAACTTGCTCTTGGCCACGCCCGCCAACACGCGCTCGCTGCCCAGCGTGTAGCTCAGCACCTTCTCGCCATTGAGCCAATGCTCCACCTTTTGGCCAGCCACCTTGATGCGCGACTGATTCCATTTATTGATGCGCACCGGCTCGGCCAGCTTTACCGCGCGCGGCAACACCGCGTAGAACGTTGCGGTTAGGCTCAACGGCTGCTTCAGCCAGAAGCTGTCATCAATCATCTGGTACTCGTGACCAATAGCGCCGCGCTTCTCGAGCACCATGTACTTGACGCCGTTGTTGCCCTTGGCGCCAACCTTCCACTCCCACGTAAACTCGTAATCCGTCCACGTCCGCCGCGTGAGGAGGTTGCCAGCTTTCTTGCCCTGCAGTTTCACAAGCACCCCTTTCTCAATTGCCCAACCCTCGCCGGTCACATTTTTCTGGCCAAGGTTGCGCCAGTGCTTGTTGATGTTTTTGC
Organism: uncultured Verrucomicrobiae bacterium; assembly: GCA_937775205.1. Lineage (GTDB taxonomy): Bacteria > Verrucomicrobiota > Verrucomicrobiia > Limisphaerales > UBA1100 > JACNJL01. The sequence continues at coordinate 23,843 of CALKBX010000020.1, forward strand.
CGTCAAAAAGAAGCTGCCAACCGGCCTTTTGCTCGGCCTCGGTCAGCGAGTTGAGTTCACCGGCAAACAAGCCGGGCACGGAGAAGGAAAGGGCCACAAAAAAAAGCCGCATGGATGTCATGCGGCTTTTGTAAATGGTCTTTGAGGTTTGCGCAAGTTCTACAGCTTTCGCACACGAATAGCCCGGTACCAGACCTCTTCGCCGTGATGCTGGATAACGATATGACCCTGCGGTTGCTCCATGAAACCTTCCCATGTCTTGAATTTGCTCTTCTGGATGTGTGCCTTGATCTCGTCACTGCCCCAAGTGTACTCGACAATCTTCGCGCCATTGAGCCAGTGCTGCACGTTGTTTTTCTTAAACACAATGCGCACCTTATTCCATTCGCCAGCCTTGTTGTAAGGCTTGTCCTTCATCCCTTTACCAATGAGTTCGTAGAGTGAGCCTGCCGTGCGCAGGGGAAAGCGGATTTTTCCATCTGGATGCCGCTCATCATCCAGTACTTGAAGCTCCGGCCCCGTGACATAAGCCGGCTTTTTCTGTTCCAACACGCGGTACATAATACCGCTGTTGCCCCCAGGGGAGACCTTCCATTCGCATTCAAATTCGAAATCAGTAAAGCTCATGTCCGTCGCGAGGTCACGCGGCTTGCCGCCTTTGCCACGAGGAATGGTTTTTATGGTGCCATTCTCCACCTTCCATCCGTCATCAGGGAATCCCTTCTGGCCGTAACCACGAAGACCCGTAACTGTTTTTCCATCGAACAGTGTGATCCATTTGCCCGCGCCTTGCGCCGAGAGATTCAACGCCAGAAACAGGGCGCCCGCCAGAAGTGCATTTGTCTTTTTCATTTAAAAATTGGGCTACTGCATCACGGGGATTTTCATTTTATTGCCTAGCAAAAGGTACTGGCGAATCGCCTCGATTTGTTTCTTGGCGTCGCCCTCCAGCACATCGACGAGCACGCTGCGGGCGTCTTTGTCGAAGTAAGTCGGCATACGAGTTTGCGGATCCACTCGCAAAGGGTCGAGCATCCAGCGCAGGAAAAACTCCGGCTGCAGCCGCGCGCCCACTTGGGCGAAGTTGATGCCTTGCGCTTCGAAGACCTGCAGCGGCTCGCGATTTTTCACGCCGTGACAGGCGATGCAGGAAAAGCCGCCGTCCACGCCCACAAGTTGCCGGCCCACCTCGGCGAGCTTAGCATTCACCGCCGCCGGTTCCGGCACAGTTCGGGGCGCGTACCCGTGCGCTTGGGCGAGGCCTTGCGCCAGCGGCTTGGCGCGCGCGGGGAAGGCGGGCATGCGATGGGGCAACCACGGGCGCGGGCGCGGCTTGATGTAGCCCGCGAGCAGCAACTGCATCCACTCGGGCCGGAGCTTGAGGCCGATGAGATCGAGCTTGGCGAAGCCATCGAGTTCGCCGTGGCAGGCGTTGCAATTGAGCACGCGGATTTGGCGCCGGGCAAACTCGGCGGGCTCATGGCGCTGGAGCGACTGGCGGTCGGTGGCGGCAAAGGCGCGCAGCGCGGCGCGTTGGGCGGGGGCGAAACCGAAGTGCGGCGACTTTCCATCGGCTCGTCGGCGAGGCAACCGCTCCTTCCATTTGTCGACAGTCAACGCGCTGAGCTTGGGTGCGGTGAATTTATTTTCGCCCTTGTGATTATGGCAATTGATGCAGCCGAGGGTGGTAATAATTTTTTGCCGTGCGCGATGGCGGCGATGTCTTCATCGATCTTCGGCTCGGCGTGGGCCGGGGCCTTGACGCGCAGCCATTGAGAAATATCCCACGCCTCCTTGGCGGTGAGGGCAAACTTCGGCATTCGCGTCCACGCATAATGAGTGTCCGGCGCGCGCAGAAAATCGACCAGCTCGCCCTCGGGAAATTTTCGGTTCACGTGATTGAGGGAAAGTTTGCCGTCCACCGCCGCCGCGCCGGGGAGCGTGTGGCAACCGGCGCAGTTGAGTTGACTCACCAATTCCTCGCCCGCTTCGAGGTCGGGTTTCGGATATTCCACCGCCGGGTTGGGTGGGCCCTTGAGGGTTTCCAAATACGCGGCAATGGCGGCGGCATCGGCGGGGGCGGTCTCGCCGTGCAAGAGCTTGGGCATGCGCGCGGTTTTGCGTTGGGCTTTGGGATCGAGAATCCATTCGGCCATCCAATCGCGATGCCGTCGATCGCCGATGGCCGCAAAGCCGGGGCCGCTCATAGCCAGTTCCGGAATGCCCGCGCCTTCGCTGGCGTGACAGCGTTGGCAGCTGTATTCGATGAAAATTTCGCGGCCGTTTTCCACGAGACTCGCCCGCGCGAGCGGCGCGCCGGGCAGATGCGTGAGCTGGCCGCTACGGATGGGTTCGTGCGGAAGCGGTTTGTCGGGCCGTTCACTCCAGAAAATCCGCAACTGCGCATCACCCTTGCCGGGGCTGGCATAGGTGACCTTGATGGCGTTGGCACCTTTGTTGAGCCGCACGGTTTTAATTTTAGCTTCGGCCCCGCCGCCGATACCTTTGAGATCGAGCAATACGGCGTTGTTAACCTCGAGCTTCACACCGCCTTTGCCAGTAGCGTGAAAAGAATAATCACCGCGCAAATCGATGTTCACAAACCCCTCGAAAGTGGCCGTGAACTGTCCCGCGGGCGCAAAAGGCGAAGGCGATTGGCCGGCGGGCACGTACAGCCAAAGATTCGGCACCACCGTCGCCACCGTCGCCTCGCCCACCCGCCAAGTGAGCGCCAAGCCCGGCTGCGGCTCCGCGGCGGGCGAATAATTCGCCGCGGCGACCAAGAAAATAAGGGCAAATTTTCGCATGAAACAGCGTGGAGGAGTGATAACGGATGAAGCGGCCGGAGGCAATAAAATCCAATGAAGCCTTGAGATTTCTTGACGCTTCATTGCCGCGCCTCTACTTTGAGCGCCCCCCCAAATTGGGATTTATCGTGAATGTAAAAGTTGAAATAATCGAACTGGCGCCGTGCAAGAAGCAGCTGCGCTTTGAACTACCGGCGGAAGACGTGGACGCTGCGTTTGCGAAAGTGACGAGCACGTTTCGCAAACAGGCCAATCTGCCGGGCTATCGCAAGGGCAAAGCACCGGAGGCCAAAGTGGCGGCACAGTTTGCCGACAAAATTCAGGATCAAGTGCGCGAGCAGTTGCTCAATGACTGCTATCGCAAAGGGTTGGAGGATAACAAAATCCGTCCGCTGCTGCAGCCGGAGGTGGAGGAGGTCAACTTCAAACGCGGTGAGGCGTTGAATTTTTTGGCCACGGTGGAAACCGCGCCAGATTTTGAAATGCCTGAGTACAAAGGATTGCCCGCCAAGAAACCGAAGCTGGAAGTCGCCGACGCCGACGTGGACAACGCGCTGAACAAACTCCGCGAAGGCCGCGCGGAATACAAGGAACAGGAGCGCGGCACGCAAGCAGGCGATTATGTGGTGGTGAGCTTCACCGGCACCAGCGACGGCAAGCCGCTCACGGATTTCTCGCCCACCGCGCGCGGGATGACCAAGCAGGAAAATTTTCCGCTGCACGTGCACGCCGATGAGCACGATCATTTTATTCCCGGCTTCACCAAACAACTCATCGGCGCCAAGCCCGGCGAGGAACGCACGGTGACGGTCACCATCCCCGACGAGTTTCCCAGCCAACCGAAGTTGCAGGGGCTAAACGTGATTTACGAAGTGAAGGTGATGCAGGTGAAAGAAAAGGTGCTGCCCGAATTGACTGATGAGTTTGCCAAAAGCTGGGAAGCGGAGAGCGTAGAAAAATTGCGCGAAGGCGTGCGGGACGATCTGAAATCCAATCAAGAAGGCGAGGCGATGCGCGTGGTGCGCGCGCAGGTGCACGAGGAGCTAATGAAAAAAGTGAGCTTCGCCGTGCCCGAACCCGTGCAACAAAACGAGCTGCGCATCGTGGTGGAAAGCATGGTACGCACGCGCCGCGCCGGTGGAGCATCGGAGGAAGATATTGAGAAAGCCAAAGAGCAAATCACCGCCGAGGCCAACCCCATCGCCATGGATCGCGCGCGTTGGTTTTTCATACACCCTCTCATTGCCGAGACGGAAAAGGTGGAGGTCAGCCGCGAGGAAGTGCTGCGCGTCATCGCGATGCAAGCCCAGCAAATGGGCAAAGATCCCCAGCAACACGTGAAAGAACTGGCCGACAACAATCAGATCAGCGCCATCCAAAACCAAATCCGCGAGCAAAAAGTCATCGAGCTCATCGCCGAACACGCCGAGATCGAACTGGTCGACCCACCCGAGCCGGACCCCGCCGAGCACGATCACGACCATGGTCACTCACACGGATGACACAGGAAATTTCAGAATCGTGCATTGACGCCCACGCGCAACCCCCTATCCTTTTGCCTATGAAACCCACACTACTGCACGCCCTATTTCCTACGTTACTGTTGAGCTTGCTGCTCAGCGCGGGCTGTAAAAAAGACAAAGAAGCCGACGCTGAAGAAGACGATGGCAAACAATCCACCGCCTCCGAAGGCGGTGGTGATCCCGGCGGCGGTGGTGGGACCGGAGGAATGGGACCGGGTGGTGGTGGTCCTGGAGGAATGGGACCGGGTGGTGGTGGTCCTGGAGGAATGGAACCGGGTGGTGGTGGTCCTGGAGGAATGGGACCGGGTGGAGGCCAACAACCTGTGAGGCTCGACCCCAATCAACCTCAGGCTCCGCAAATGATTTGGACTGTGAACACCGGTCGCCGCCAATCTCCAGGCTTGGATATTCGCACAATCTATTTGGGTAAACCCGCCAGCACAATTCAGCAGGCTTTTGGAAGCCCGACGGATGCAAAGTTGGTGGGTACCAACGGAGTATGGACTTATCCCGGAATGAAAATTCGTGACGCCCAAGGAAAGACCTACAATGCCGTAAGATTTACCATCCAACCCGTCCCCAACGGCGGCGGAAAAGTAATCGCGATTGATGTAATCCCCGGCGCAATTGCCGGAGCTGTGGGGGGCGGTGGCCCCGGCGGCGGTGGCCCTGTGGATTTCCGGGTGGAGGTCCGGGCGGCGGTCCGGGCGGCTGGTGGGCCGGGTGCGGCCCCGGCGAGCAAAAGGGTGGACCGAGCGCACCATAACCTTTCCAAAAATAAAAATTCACGCGCGGCGAGTGCCGCGCTTTTTTTGTGCCGTTATGCGAACCGGCCGGCCAAGGCCGAGTGCGCTTCGCGCAAGACCATCTCGGTGGTGGCCCAGTCCACGCAGCCGTCGGTAATGCTCACGCCGTAATCCAATTCCTCCAACGGCACCGGAAATTTCTGCGCGCCCGCGTTCAAATTGCTTTCCAACATCACGGAATGAATATGGCGATTGCCGTCACCGATTTGCCCCAGCACATCCGCCAGCACTGCCGGTTGCCGTTCGGGATCTTTGCCGCTGTTGCCGTGGCTGCAATCAATCATCACCGACGGCGTAAGCCCCGCCTTCTCCGAAGCCGTCACCGCGCGCGCCACGTGTTCGGCGGAATAATTTGGGCCACTACTGCCGCCGCGCAAAATCAATTGGCAATCCGGATTGCCACGAGTGGTCACCGCGCTGGCGCGGCCCTCGGCGGTGATGCCCAAAAATGTTTGCTCTTGCTTGGCCGCCACGATGGCGTTCACCGCCACGTCGCAATCACCCGCCGTGGAATTTTTGAACCCCACCGGCATCGACAGGCCACTGGCCATTTGCCGATGCGTTTGGCTCTCCACGGTTCGCGCACCGATGGCCGCCCAGCACAGCGAATCCGCAATGTACTGCGGCGTGATGGGATCCAGTAATTCCGTAGCCGTCGGCAGGCCGAGCTCCAGCACTTCGCCCAAAAACTCGCGGGCAATTCGCAGGCCGGCGGGGATGTCGCACGTGCCGTTGAGATACGGATCCATAATCAACCCCTTCCAGCCGAGCGTGGTGCGCGGTTTTTCAAAATAAACGCGCATCAAAATCAGCAGCCGATCATTCAGCTCATCGGCCAGCGCCTTGAGTTTGGCGGCGTACTCGCGGCCCGCTTTCAAATCGTGAATGGAACACGGGCCAACCACCGCGATGAGGCGTGGATCTTCGCCGTGGATGATGGCGTGCAGTTCGCGCCGCACTTGCGTCACAAATTCGGTTTGCGCTTCCGTGCGCGGCAGCTCCGCCACCAGCGCGGCCGGACTCGGCAGCACCTCGGAGGAAACAACGCGGATGTCGGTTACTCGTTGCAAGGGGCGGGAATAAACATCATTCGGCTGGGTCTTGTAAAGCCCGCAGCACTTCGGGGTCGCGCACATCCACCCAGCGACCAGCGATTTCTAGCCCGGCGATGGGCTCGCCGACCGTGAGCATCGCGGTCAACGCATCGGTTAACTCATACTCACCGCGAGGCGATTTTTCCAAACGCGCCGTGTGTTGGAAAAGCATCGGCCGGAAAATATAAATCCCCGCATTGTACCAAGCCGTCTCGCTATCCTTCAAAAAATTTTCCGACCGCAATTCGTCCAGTTGCGCTTCCGAAGGTTTCTCCACCAAATGATTCAAACAAAACGCCTCATCAAAAAAGAATAACCCGCCCTTCGTCACATCCTCGCTGCCCGTCACCGTCACCAAGCCCGAAAATTCGCCCTTGCCCCAACGCTCGAGCATTTTCTGATACGTCTCCGGCTTCACCAAAATATCGCCATACGTCAGCAAAAACGCATCGTCGCCCACAAAGTCTCTCGCCAACTCCGGCGCTTTCCCCGTCCCATCCTGCACGGTCTGCCGCGCATAAGAAATGCTAACCCCAAATTCCGCCCCATCGCCAAAGTGCGATTCGATTACCTCTGCCTTCCAACCGGTGATAACACAAAACTCAATCACCCCCGCTTCGCGCAGGCCGGTAACGATGTGCTCCAAAATCGGCCGCCCCTCCACTGGCAGCATCGGTTTCGGCACCTCGTCCGTGAGCCCGCCCATGCGAGTACCTTTGCCAGCGGCTAAGATGACGGCTTTCATCGCCAATTACTTCGCCTTTCCTTGACTCGCCACTGCGTCCATCGCGGCCTTCACAGCTTCCTCGTCGCCGAGGTAATAGTTTTTAATCGGTTTCAAATCTTCGTCCAGTTCGTACACGAGCGGCATTCCGGTGGGGATGTTGAGTTTCAAAATGGCTTCGTCGGAAACGTCATCGAGATATTTCACCAACGCTCGGAGGCTGTTGCCGTGGGCGGCGATGATGACGCGTTTGCCGGCCTTGATTTCTGGCGCAATGGTTTCGTGCCAATATGGGAGGAAGCGGTCGACCGTGTCCGCAAGGCATTCGGTGAGCGGCTGCTGGGCCTCGGTGAGATTGGCGTAGCGCGCGTCGTTGCCGGGCCAGCGCGCGTCACTTTTTTCTAACGCGGGCGGCGGAACATCGTAGGCGCGCCGCCAAATGAGTACTTGTTCTTCGCCGTGCTTCTCGGCGGTCTCGGATTTATTGAGGCCCTGCAACGCGCCGTAGTGGCGTTCGTTCAGCCGCCAATCGCGCCGCACGGGGAGCCACATTTGGTCCAGCTCATCCAGCGCAATCCACAACGTGCGAATAGCGCGCTTGAGCAATGAAGTGTGGGCTTGGTCGAAAACGAAGCCGTTTTCCTTGAGCACACGACCCGCCGCCTTGGCCTCTTCGCGGCCTTGATCGGTGAGATCCACATCGTGCCAACCGGTGAATCGATTGTCCAAATTCCATTGTGACTGTCCGTGACGCAGTAAAACTAATTTATGCATGGCGGCGAACTTTAACGAGGTAGCCTTGGCCTGTCAGCAAAAACGTGCTGCAATCGCGCGCGTGGACGATGAATTTATCAAACTGACGGAATCGGCGGGATGGCTGGACCTCTCCAACCGCTCGCGGCTGTGCCTGTTGGGGGCGGATCGCGCGAAGTTTTTGCACGGGCAAGTGACCAACGATATCAACGGCCTCGTCGAGCACACCGGCTGTTACGCCGCGCTGGTGAATGCGAAGGGCAAAATGGAGAGCGATCTGTTTGTGTATCGGCTCGCGGAGGAATTGCTCTTGGATTTCGAGCCGAGCTTAGGCGATGCGGTGCGGGCGCGACTGGAAAGTTTTATCATCGCTGAAGACGTGGAGGTAGCCGATGTGGCACCGCATTTCGGGTTGGTCAGCGTGCAGGGGCCGAAGGCGACGACGGTTTTGGCGGCACTGAAATTGCCCGTGCCGGAAACGGAATTCTCGCTGGCAAAAACTGCGGATGAAATTTTTGTGGTGAACCAACCGCGGTTGGGTTCGGCCGGGTTCGATTTATTTGTGCCGGTGGATGCGTTGGCCGATTGGAAATCGCGCGTGGCCGAGCACGCGCCTTTGTGCAGCGAAACGGCATTTGAAAAAGCCCGGGTGTTGGCGACGGTTCCGTTGTTTGGAAAAGATTTCACTTCCAACAATCTCGCGCCCGAGTGCGGCATCGAGGCGCGGGCCATCAGCTATGCCAAGGGCTGTTACATCGGCCAGGAAGTCATCGCGCGCATTCGCTCCCGTGGAAAAGTAAACCGCATCCTACGCGGGCTACGGTTGGACGGTGCTGCGGTGGAAGGCGATGCGATTTATCTCGGCGAGAAACAAGTCGGCACGCTGTCGAGCGTAATCACCGAACCGGATGCCGCGCTGGCGATTGTGCATCGCGATGCGGCTGAGTTGGGAACCGCACTTCGGGTGGACACAAAAAACGGCAACGTGAAAGCGAAGGTCGCCACGCTGCCGTTTGAAAAGTTTGCACTCTAAAAATCAACCAACTCCACATCGAACACCAGCGTGGCGGCGGGCGGGATGAGCGGCGGTCGGCCGCGTTCGCCATAGGCCAAGGCGTGCGGAATGATGAGTGTGCGTTTCTCTCCCTTTGTCATGTCGCTCAACGCCTCATCCCATCCTTTGATGACTTGACCCGTGCCGACCACAAATTCAAACGGCTCGCCCCGCTTCACGGAGCTGTCGAACTCGGTGCCGTCAAGTAGACGCCCAGTGTAGTGTGCCTTGATTTTTTTGCCGTTGCCGACTTTTTCGCCTGCGCCGGCTTTCGTGACCACATAACGCAAACCGGATTTGGTAGTGACGAGTTCGGCTTTGGGATGATCTTTTTTGAGTTTGGCGATGAGGACTTCGATGAGGTTTTTGTCAGACTTCACATCAATGATTTCTAGCTGGAAAATCAGGGTGGCAAAGGGCGGAATATCCGCGCCGGCGCCGGATTCGCCAAAACCGAGCTTGTGCGGGATGACGAGTGTGCGGTGTTCGCCTTTTTTCATTCCGGCAATACCTTCAGTCAAACCATCAAGCCGTAAATTTTCGCCCACGGGAATGACGAGTGGATCTTCGTTTTTGCTGGAATCATCAACGACGGTTCCGTCGGCTAATGTGAATTTGAGATTCAGCGTCAGCTTGTCGCCTTCGCCGGGGGCTTCGCCTTCGCCGGATTGGGTGATGATGTATCGCAAGCCGGTCTTCGTGGTGATCACTTCGGCTTGGTGTTTTTCCTTGAGGCTGGCGAGCAGCGCGTCGGCTTGTTCGGTGTCTTTTTTCATGCGTTCTTCAAATTTTGCCTGTTTGGCGTTTTGTTTGGCTTCACGGATTTTTTTGAAACCGGCTTCGTCAACTTTAAACGCCGTGGCCGACGCGCCGTTGCGGATGAGTTTGAGGTTGTTGATTTTGTCGCCTTTCACAATGGCATTAACCACTCCCTGCCCGATGACCACGTGGCCGAATACGGTGTGTAATCCGTCGAGGTGTGGCGTGGCGCGGTGAGTGATGAAAAATTGGCTGCCGTTGGAGCTGCCGCCGTTGGAGTACGCAGCCTTCGATCCTTGAGGATCGGAGTTGGCCATTGAGAGGATGCCTGCGCTTTTGTGGGTGAGATCCTTGCGGGTTTCATCCGCAAAATTATAGCCGGGGCCGCTGCCGCCGGTTCCTTTCGGGCAGCCGCCTTGAATCATAAAATCCGGAATCACGCGGTGGAAATTGAGCCCGTCATAATAGGGCTTGCCCTTCGGGCGATTGGCAAAATCCTTGGTGCCCTCGGCGAGGCCGACGAAACTGGCGACGGTCACGGGCGTTTTCTCAAACTCCAACTGCGCGATGATGGTGCCTTTGGTGGTGGTGAATTCTGCGAAAAGTCCGTCGCCCAAATCCGCTTTGGCCGGTTCTGCGGGCAACGGGATATTGGCCACGGGCACCGATTTATTCGGCGCAAAAATGATGGGGGGCGAGGTGTCGGAGCCGGTTGCCGCAGAGGAATCCTGTTGGCCGCAGCCGGTGAATAATGAAAACGCCAGCACGGCCAAAACGGCGGTGCCCAAAGGTTTTAGAAACGGGGTACGCATAGCGGCTCCATCAAAGCGGATTGGCGGCAAGAGGCGAGCCTTTTTTCTGTTTTTTGTGTTTTGGCGTGACAAATCGGACGGCTCGCCGCACGTTGCCGCCGATGGACGATTCAATGGACGAACTGAGTGAAGTGGCAGTGATCAGCACGAGCCAAGGCGAAATGGTGGTGGAACTTTGGGACGATGTGGCGCCGGGCACGGTGAAAAATTTTAAGGAGCTCGCCAATAAATCATTTTATGACGGCACCTGTTTTCATCGCATCGTGAAGGGCTTTATGGTTCAGGGCGGCGACCCGAATACGAAAGACCCCGCGATGGAGGATGACTGGGGGATCGGTAATCCGGGCTACCAAATTGATGCCGAGTTCAGCGATCGCCCGCACGTGAAGGGCGTCATTTCGATGGCGCGGTCCAGCGATCCCAATTCCGCCGGCAGCCAGTTTTTTATCTGCCTCAAGGCCGCCAGTTTTTTGGATGGCGAATACACGTGCTTCGGCGAACTCATCAAAGGGATGGACGTGCTCGAGACGCTCGGCGAGGTGCCGTGCGGCGGCGGTGGCGAAGGCAGCCGCCCCGAGGAACGGCAGGACGTGATGTCCATCACCATCGTGTCGCACGAAGACGCCGGTGTGGAATGACCGCCGCCGAACAAGCCACTCTCGAACAAGCGCTGCAACAACTCGGCGTGCCTCCCGCCAAAGCTCCCCCGATGGCCGAGCAACTCGACAAGCGCGCCCATCAACTTGCCGCCGAAGGTGATCGCACCCACGAACAAGCGCTCATCCATTTATTGCAGCTTATGAAAACTGCACACAATGAACGCACCAAACAAAATGGCTGATGAAATTCAAAAATGGGAAAAGCGCGACAGTCGACCGCTGAGTGACCATCGCATTTTTCAACTGCGCGAAGATACCGTCGTTAACCCGCGCACCGGCAACGAGCATAAAATGGTGGTGCTTGAGTGCCCCGACTGGGTGAACATCATCGCCCTCACGCCCGAACGCGAGGTGGTGATGGTGGAGCAATACCGCCAAGGCAGCGAAACGGTGGAGCTGGAAATCCCCGGCGGAATGATGGATCCCCACGAGACCGATCCCGTGGCCACGGCGTTGCGGGAGTTGCGGGAGGAAACTGGCTACACCGGTGACGCCGCCAGCGCCCGCAAGATAGGCGAATGCCTCGCCAACCCTGCCATCATGAACAACCGCGTCCACACCATCCTCGTGGAAAACTGCCATCGCACTCACGAAATGCAAATGGACGCCGGAGAAGACTTACTGCCGCGCCTCGTGCCCGCCGAAGATTTGCCGCGACTGGTGAAGGAAAACAAAATCCGCCACTCAGTGATTTTGGCGGCGTTGCATTATTTCGCTTTGGAAAAGTGATTTAACTGCCAAGGCGCAAAGACGCCAAGGGAAACCATTTTCAAAAGCTTGGCGTCTTTGCGCCTTGGCGGTTCAAAAAATTATTTGCTTCTCGCCGCTTCCTTCTTCTCCTCCAAATCCGATTCGAGCGTTTTCTTGTCGCTTGCCAATTCGCGTTGCAATTGTTCGAGGGCTTCGAAGTCGCCGGTCGCTTCGGCTTCGGCGATTTTGCCGCCGAGGAACACTTCGCGTTCGGCGAGTTTGGATTGGTAAAGATTGTCCAGCTCGGCGAGCTCGGCTTTGAGTTCGGCACTCACTTTTTGGACGGGCGATTCTTTGTCCAGTTTTTCCATCGCGATTTCGTATGCGCTTTTCATTTTATTCCTTCTTTTTCTTCCACGGTTGATCGGGGAACTTGGTGGGCAGTTTAATATTCTCCAGCTTGGGCTCCGCCATTTTCAAATCATCTTCACCGCCCGCCGCCGTTGCCTCCGTTGCGTTGGGATCCGCTTTCCAGCCGGCGATCTTCGCCTGCAAGCCGTGGTGCTCGGCGGTTTCTTTGTTGCCGCTCTTCATATAAGCCAGCGAAAGATTGGTGTGCACGCGCTGTTCATTGGCGTTGATCGCCTCGGCGGCGTGCCCGGCCTCGATGGCGGCCGCGTAGTTTTCCTGCCGGTAAAACGCCATGCCCAGCGACAGCCGCGCCTCAAAATGCTCCGGCTCCGCCGCCAGCACCGCCTCAAACCCCGCCACCGCCGTGGCATAATCGCCCGTGGTGTAGGCGAACACGGCGTCATCAAATTGGGTTTGCAGATCTTCGGCCATCGTCGTGTGCGCGAGTGTGGGCGGAGCCGCGAACCGGCGCAAGGCGCGAAATGCCGGAAACGGGGAGCGCACGCGGCTCGCGTGCCTGCCTTGGTGGCTCACCAAGGCGCATTTCGGTGAGCCGCCGAATTGAACACGCGAGCCGCGTGTTCTCGCCCGCCGTAAAAACGAATGCTCATTGATTAGCAAGCCTAACGGCACCATCTCGCAGTTGTGAATGACTTTGGAGGCCCCGACGCTCGCACCTGTTTTCCTGAGCCATCCGCCGCGATAAAATTTTGCCTCATTTGTGAATATCGTTTGACACCTCGCCTGATGATGATAGTTTCCCGCATCCCTTTGCGGGGAAGCCGGCGGCGCGTGAGCCTGGAGGTTGCGGAGTAGCGGTCGGCAAATTTATCCACACACTCAATGAGCGATAGTTCCGCGACCGAAGAGGTCGTTAGCGATAGTCCAAAGGTCTCGAAAGTAACCGAGGCCGTCATCCGCATTGCCGGCAACTCGCAGGACGGTATCCAGTCCATTGGCGGTTTTCTCGCCCAATTGGCCGGCCGTAGCGAGCAGGAGGTGATGACGTTTATGACTATCCCCGCCACCATCTCCGGCGGGCCGTCGATTTTCCAGGTGCGCATCGGCTCCGGCGAGGTGCTCACTTCCGGCGATGACGCGGATGTGCTGATGCCCTTCTATCAGCACAGCTACGAAAACCACATTGGTTTTCTAAAAGAAGGCGGCATCGTTTTGTACGATAGCAGCCACGTGGAGCCGGACCCGGAGTTGCTGAAAAAATACCGCCACATCGGCTGCCCCATCTCGGAGCTCACGGTGGAGGCCATCGGCGGCACGGCCAAGGATAAGGGCAAAAATATTTTCGCGCTCGGCCTCGTGGCGCGGATGTTCGATCTCGATGCCGCCAAACTCGAAGGGCTCGTCGCCGAGCGTTTCAAGGGCAAGGCCAGCAGCATCACCACCACCGCGCTCACGGCGTTTCACGCGGGGTACGGTTATCCGCTCACCACGCTGGAGGAAATTTACGCGTTCGAGGAACCCAAGGCGCGCGACACGGAACAAGTCGTTTGCAACGGCAACGACGCGCTCGGCTACGGCATCCTCGCCGCCGGCGTGCGTTTCGGCGCGGGCTACCCCATCACGCCGTGGTCGGATATTATGGAGCTGCTCCGCCGCGAGCTGCCCAAGTACGATGGAATTTTTGTGCAGTGCGAAGACGAAATCGCCGCCGTCTCGATGGCCATTGGCGCGGGCTGGGGCGGACGCGTGGCGGTCACCGGCTCTTCCGGCCCGGGCATTTCGCTGAAGGGCGAAGCCATCGGCTGGGCGGTGATGGCGGAGATTCCGCTCATCGTCATCGATGTCCAACGCGGCGGCCCCTCCACCGGCATGCCCACCAACGTGGAGCAAAGCGACCTCAACATCGCGGTCTTCGGCGGGCACGGCGATTCGCCGCGCGTGGTCATCGCACCCTCCAGCGTGGAGGATTGTTTTTACACCGCCATCGAGGCGGTCAACCTCGCGCGCGAGTACAGCACGCCAGTCATCATTCTATCCGACCAAGCCATCGCCACGCGCATCGAGGCTTTTGCGATGCCGAAGTTGCAGGAGCTTTGCCAAGATATTTCGCCCGACCTCACCCCGCGCGAGGATCATAAGCCCTACGACCTCTCCGCGCCTGATGGCATCACCCATCACGCCCCACCCGGCACTTATATTAAAAGCGGTAAATATCCAATCGCCACCGGCCTTGAGCACGACGAGATGGGCCACCCCAGCGGTTCGCCCAAGATGCACCAGGATATGTCCGCCAAACGCCGGAGCAAACTACAGGCGCTCAGTCGCAAATTGCCATTGCCAGAAGTGTTCGGGCCCGAGGAAGGCAACGTGCTGCTCATCGGCTGGGGCAGCACCCAAGGCAGCCTGCGCGAAGCCACCGAGCAAGCGCGCAAAGCCGGCGACAGCATTTCCTGCATCACCATGCGCCACATCCATCCGATGCCCGAAGGCTTGGAAAATATCTTCGACGGCTTCAACCACGTGTTCGTGGTGGAAAACAACGACGAAGGCCTCTACGGCTACGGCCAACTCTGCGGCCTGATGCGCGCCAAATTTGCCAACCCCAAAATCGTGGGCATCAACAAAACCGACGGCCTCACTTGGCGCGTCAAAGACGTGCTCGCCCGCGTGCAAACCAAACTCGAAGAACTTAAAGGTTAATTCACACCATGAGCGCCACTGCCGAAATCACCCGCGAACCGCTGAAGAAAAAAGATCTCGCCGCCGATCACCCCACGTGGTGCCCCGGTTGCGGCGATTTCTCCGTACTCGCACTCTACTTCAAGCTCATCCAAAACCGCGGCATCCATCAAGAGAAAATCGCCACCGTCGCCGGCATCGGCTGCAGCAGCCGCTTCCCCTACTTTGTGCAAAGCCACGGTGTCCATTTCATCCACGGCCGCGCCCTGCCCTTCGCCACGGGCGTCGCCATGAGCCGGCCGGACCTCGATCTCTTCGTCTTTGGCGGCGACGGCGACGCCTTCTCCATCGGCGGAAACCACTTTACCCATTGCTCCCGCAAAAACATCAACCTCACCTACGTGGTGATGGATAACTCCGTGTACGGGCTCACCAAAAAACAAACCTCCCCCACCTCCCCCATCGGGTTCAAAAGCAAAACCGATATGTGGGGTGCCGTCGATCAACCCATCAACCCCATTAAACAAGCCATCTTCGCCGGCGCCACCTTCGTCGCCCGCACCACCCACACCAACCCCAAGCACCTGCTTTCAATGATGGAAGCCGCGATGGATCACAACGGCTTCGGCTTCATCGAATGCCTCAGCGAATGCACCGAATTTTATAATGGCGCCTTCGACGCCAGCAACCCCCGCAAAGGCGGCGAATTTCTCGAAGTCCCCGAAGACCACGACCCCACCAACGAAACCGAAGCCTACGACCTAGCCGGCCAACCCTTCCCCGGCCACTTCGGAATCTTCTACCAAGTCGACCGCCCCTCCAAACAAGACCGCGAAAAAACCATCAACGCAAAATTCCTAGAAAAAACCCGCGACCTCGAACCCCACCAAATCCTCCAACAAAACTTCGACAAAATGAAGTAGCACGGTAGAGACGCGCTTCCGCGCGTCCCTACCAAGGGAGGAGCAAGTTCCACCTTGCCCCTTTTTTCTTTCTTCCTTTTGAACCGCCAAGCCACAAAGCCGCCAAGGAAACCATTTTCAATAGATCCTTCGCGCCCTCAATTATTATGGTGCAAGGTAGGGCGGTTTCTCCGAAACTGCCCCGGCGCGTGGAGAGGGATGAGTTCCACCTCGTCCCTTTTATCGCCACACAAAATTAATTTGGGGCAAGGTGGAACTTGCCCCTCCCAAATCTTCCGCAGGTGTGGACACGCGAAAGGGTGTCTCTTCCCGGGCTACATTCTACATACTGACTCCTTCTTGGCGCCTTTACGGCTTAGCGGTTTAGATTAAATAAAATGCCACGGTGAGGATGATGCAGACGACTGCGCCGGCGAGGATGTCGTCCATGATTACGCCCCAGCCGTTGGGGAGTTTTTGGATGGTGTCGATGGGGCCGGGTTTCCAGATGTCGAAGAGGCGGAAGAGGCCGAAGGCGGCGAGGGCCCAGAGACCCCAGTTTGGGATTTGGAAAAAGGCGGCGAGGGTGGGCTGGCTGGGGCCGGCGAATTCCATATAGGCGAAGATGCCGAGGAAGCAGATGGGGATGGCGATGATTTCGTCGAGCACGACGGAGGGTGGATCTTTTTCGCCGAGTATGCGTTCGGCGTGTTCGCAGATGCGGGCGGCGATGGGGAGGAGCAAAATGCATCCGGCGAGGTACGCCCAGAAATTGCCGGGCCAGAGGAGCAGCGCGGTGAGGGGAAAACCGCCGAGGGTGCCGGCGGTGCCGGGGGCTTTGGGCACGCGACCGAGCCAAGTGCCTTGGGCGATCCAGAGGAGCAGGCGATCCATGTTTACATATCTTTAATGTAGAGGTCGCGGTTGCTCCAGAGGTAGTGCACGCCGGAAATGGCGGTGAGCGCCACCGCGCCCCAAGTAGCGATGAAGGTGAACCAAATACTCCAAGGGCAGCCGGCGATTTGCCAGCCGAAAAATTTCACCCAACCTTCGCCCCAACCGGGATAGCTCACGAGGATGAGCATGGCGACGACGGCGACGAATTGAAAATTGGTTTTGCGTTTGCCGATGTTCTCGGCGGGGAGGACGACTTGTTTGTTGGCGGCGAGCAGGCGCAGGCCGGTGATGGCGAGCTCGCGCGCGACGATGACGATGACCATCCACGCGGGGATGAGCGAGTGACCGCCAGTGCCGGGCGCGGCAATGGCTTCGGGAAAATGATAGCCAGTGATGTCGGTTTCGGGATTCATTTTCATTCCGACGAGCAAAATGAATCCGGCGGTGACGAGGATTTTGTCGGCCAGCGGATCCATCAGCGCGCCGAAGTCCGACTGTAAATTGCGGCGTCGGGCGATGATGCCGTCGGCGATATCGGTCATGCCGCCGATGAAAAATAACAGCGCGGCCCAAGAGGTGTTGTACGGCAACGTGTCCCACAGCACGATGATCACAAAAATGACCGTGATGAAAAACCGCGATGTGGTGAGTTTATTCGGGAGATTCATCGCGTCTTTACATTCTCTCCGCAATCAAATCGTAATCCGTGTGGCCCACCACGCGCACCCACGAGAAATCGCCCAGCGGAAGTTCGCCTTTCACGTACACGCGGCCGTCGATGTCCGGCGCGTCGGCTTCGCCACGGGTGAGGGTGTATTGGGCGGCATCGAGTTTGGGGCTTTTTCGGGAGTTGTCCCGCATATGGCCGTGTTCCCACGAGCGAACGTCGGCCCCTTTGAGATCGGCATCGGTGGCAAGGCGTTCGGCGAGCACGTTTAACTTGGTGCCGACTTTGGCTTTGCCGCGCGCGCGGGAGATTTTTTTCTGCTCGGCCATCGCGGCGGCGCAGCGTTCTTTTTTGACCGCATCGGGGATTTGCCCGCGCATGCCGCCCGCGCGCGTGCCGTCTTCTTTGGAATAGGCAAACACGCCGAGCCGTTCAAATTTTGTCTCGCGAATAAACTCCAGCAACGCCTCGAAGCGCTTCTCTGTTTCGCCGGGGAACCCAACAATAAACGTGGTGCGCAGGGCAATGCCGGGGATGCCTTCGCGAATGCGGCCGATGAGATCGCGGATGTATTGGCCATCGGTCTCGCGGCGCATTCGCTCGAGCATTACGTCGTGGATGTGCTGCAGCGGGATATCCACATAACGCGCGACCTTCGGGCAATCGGCGATGGTTTTGATGAGTTCATCGGTCCAATGAGCGGGATGGGTGTAGAGCAGGCGAATCCAAAAATCGCCTTGCAGTTTGTTAAGTGCGCGAAGCAGCGTGCTGAGGTTCGCGCCATCGGCGGGGAGATCGGCATTGGCGCGCGCGAAATTTTCCGGCGACGAAATCGTGCGGCGATGGCCCGGGCGGAGGTCCATACCGTAATAGGTGGAGTCCTGCGAAATGAGGTTCAGCTCTTTCACGCCTTGATCGATGAGCCGCTGCGCCTCGGCGATGAGGTCCGGTTGCGGGCGACTGCGATGACTGCCGCGCATGCGCGGGATGATGCAAAAACTACACGGATGATTGCAGCCCTCGGCGATTTTTACATAAGCCATGTGACGCGGCGTGAGGCGGAAGCGCGGGGTTTCCACATCGGGCACGTACTCGGGGCGCGCATGAATTTCGCTGATGGGCGCGGGTGCTTTTTTGCGCGCGCGCTTGGGGGCGCCGCTGGCCGGTTGCGACGCGCGATGATCAATGGCTTCGCGCACGATGCGCGCGACGTCAGCAATTTGGTCCACGCCCATAAAGGCATCCACCTCGGGCATCAGCTTGGGGAGCTCCTTGCGGAAGCGCTGCGGCAAACAGCCGGAGACAATGAGCGCCTGTCCGGGGCGTTTGGCTTCGCGGTACTCGTCGGATTCAAGAATGGTGTCCACGCTTTCCTCCTGCGCGGTGTCGATGAAGGAACAGGTGTTAATGATCAGCGCGTCGGCTTCGGAGGGTTCGTTGGTAATCTCAAGGCCATCAGCCATGAGCGAGCCAAGCATCACTTCGGCATCGACAAGATTTTTGGCACACCCCAGCGAGATCAAGCCCACACGGGTGGGGGCAGCAACAGCATTACGTTGGGACGAGCGGGCCATGGGCGCGGCCAGCCTAATGATTCCGAAAATAAAATCAAGAGCCGGAATCGAGCGGAAGGCGATCGGCATCCGAAGCGGCATCGGGCGTGTACAGGCCGGGGCCGATGTTTTCCAAATGATCGGTGCCGTCGAATTCGCGTTTCCATTTCACGCCATAAAAAACGCCGGCTGCAATCGCCACAAACGCAAACACCGGCAGCACCAGCCGCCAGTTCACACGCGAGAAAGCGAGCATAATGGCGTCGAGAATCCCGGCGCGCAGGGCGGCATTGCCGCCATCGGGCTGGACTCCCGATGCCTGGCCCATCTCGACATTTAGTTGTTCAAGCAGCGCCTCCGTGTCCAGCTTCAGCATATTCGCGTAGCTGCGCACAAAGCCGCGCACATACGCCGGCGCGGCAAATTCCTCAAACCGGCCGCCCTCCAGCGCCTGCACTTGGTCGGTCTTGAGCTGGGTCGTTTCCACCACCTCCGCCAGCGCCAAGCCTCTCGCTTCGCGGGCGTGTTTAAGTTGTTCAGCCACCGTTGCCACGCAGCCAATCTAACTGCCGTTCACAATGATTGGCACAAAAAGTTATCCCAATGACATTGTGAACATTGGGTGAATCAATGTAGCCCGCAACATTTACAATGCCCGCGACTTCCGGTAGGTTTTCCCGCCAAGTGAGCAAGGCAACCCTTCACGCGCTAGGCACAGGCGATGGCTGGGCCGGCGATTCGCGCGGGCACTCGGCGTTCGTTTACCGGCTCGGCGGACGCACGCTGCTGATCGATTGCGGCGAACCGGTGAGCCGCCGTCTGCGTGCCGCCGGCATTGCGCCCGATGATCTCGATGGCATTTTGCTGACCCATCTGCACTGCGATCATATCGGCGGATTTTTCATGTTGATGCAGGGGTTTTGGCTCGAAAAACGCACGCGAGATTTGACCGTGCATATGCCCGCCGAAGGCCTCGAGCCGGTGCGCCGGATGCTGGATGCCGCCTTTATTTTCCGCGAACTGATGCCGGCCGCGCTGGACTTCGCCCCGCTCACCGCCGGTGAGCCGCTGCAAATTGGCCCCATAAAAATCACCCCGCACCCCACCACCCACCTCGAAACGTTACGTCAACATTTTCAGGAAAAATATCCGCAAGGCTTTGAAGCGTTCAGTTTTATTTTAGAAACCGGAGACACCCGCATCGCCCACAGCGGAGACATCGGTGCCGCGACCGATCTCGAGCCGTTGCTGGAAAAGCCGCTGGATCTCTTCTGCTGCGAACTCGCCCACGTGGAGCCCGCCGAACTCTTCTCGCTGCTTGCCACCAAACAAATCGGCCACGTCTGTTTCACCCACCTCTCGCGCCAACACCGCGAAAATATCGAAGCCCTGAAAACCCAAGCCGCCGAGGCATTGGGAGAGATGGAGGTGACGTTTTTGGAAGACGATCAGTTGGTTGAGATTTCAGATTGAAGATTCACGAGTGACGGTGGGTTTGTCCCTCAAACCCCGGGCCACCGGCCCGGGCTACAACCCGCGACCAACGGCCGCTACCGGCTCGACTGCATTAGAATCAAATCCTTCTTGTGGCGTTCGTTGTCCGCGCGCATTCGGGTGGACATTTTGGCGGCGAGGGAGCTGAGGAAGGGGGTGGCGATTTCGGGTTGTTGATCTACAAGGCGCTCGAATTCCTTGGCGTCGATCTTGAGCAGCACGCCATTGCTGTTGGCCACGATGTCGGCGCTGCGTTTGCCGCGGTCGAACAGTGAAATTTCCCCGAACACTTCGCCCGCCTTCAGCGTGGCGAGCAGCGTTTCCTTGCCGCCCACCATCTTGCGCACGCGCACCACGCCTTCGAGCAGCACAAACATCGCGTCGCCCACGTCGCCTTCGTTCACGAGGATTTCGAACTTCGCAAACTTTTGCACCTCCATACTTTGCGCGAAGCGGCCGCGTTGTTGGTCGCTCATCCCCTTGAAAATTTCCACGCCCTCCAGCGTGCCCACGGGAACGCCCGGGATGAGTGGGCTATGCACGATGGTGCCGGGCTTCATCAAGCCCGCGGCTTTTTCAAAAAAGAGGCCCAGCTCCGGCAGCTCACCGGCGCGCGCCCATTGCTCGGTGTCCTCGAGATAAAGCCAAATGGCATCAGTCACGCGCGCCTCGCGAATCCATTGAGTGAGCGTGGGGAAATCGATGGGGCCGTAAACCACGTCATCCGCAGCCCACACCTTATAAGTTCGATTCGTCGCCATCGCCATCGCGGGCAAGTTACGCCGAGGAGGGTTGAATGGAAAGGGGATTTTGAAGGCCCAAAGTCCAATGACCAAATCCCAAGAGAGTGCGAAAGTGGGTTATTGGAATTTGGGTATTCCTTGGGCCTTGGGTTTTGGGGCTTGGGCATTCCCGCCCTTAAACCAATTCCGCCACGCCTTGCCCGCGTCCATCGGCGCCGCCTCCGTCGAGGTCGATGAGAATCTCGCGGGGCTCGTGGCCTTGGGCGGGGCCTACGATTCCGCGGTCTTCTAGCTCGTCCATAATGCGGGCGGCGCGGGTGTAGCCGAGACGTAGGCGACGTTGCAGTTTGGAGACGCTGGCTTTTTGTTCGCTGCGGATCACCTCGATGCATTGCTGGATGAGATCTTCATCCTCACCGCTGACGGCCGAGCCAGCCAAAGCGGGTTTGGAAAGTTGCTGGGTGATGTCCACCTCGAACTTCGGTTTGCCTTGGCCGGTGATGAAGCTGACGATTTGTTGCACCTCTTCGTCGGTGACGAGCGGGCCTTGCGCGCGAGTGGGTTTGGGCGCGCCGGGCGGTTGATAAAGCATGTCGCCTTTGCCTAAAAGTTTCTCCGCGCCCATCTCATCGAGGATGACGCGGCTGTCGATTTTCGAGGCCACCTGAAACGCAATGCGGCTCGGAATGTTGGCTTTGATGACGCCGGTGATGACTTTCACGCTGGGGCGCTGGGTGGCCACGATGCAGTGGATGCCGGCGGCGCGAGCCATTTGGGTGATGCGGGCGATGGCGTTTTCCACCTCGGCGGGCGCGGTGAGCATGAGATCGGCCAGCTCGTCGATGACCACCACGATGTAACTGAGGCGATCTGGGATCTCGATTTCTTCGTCGCGGGGCACGACGATTTCTTCATCGATTTCCACGGCGAATCCTTCGGAGCTTCCGCGCTCGCCATCAAAGAGAGTCATCTGCGGCTCCGGCTCGGCGGGCGGTTTGTCGCGGCGGCGTTTGTTGAAGGATTGGATGTTCTTCACGTTCTCCTTTGCAAAAATCTTGTAGCGCTTTTCCATTTCCGAAACCACCCAGCGCAAAGCGAGAATGACTTTTTTGGGATCGGTGACCACCGGCATCGCGAGGTGCGGCAGGGTGTTGTACATTTGCAGCTCCACCACTTTGGGATCGATCATCACCAGCCGTAATTCGTCCGGCGAAAACTTGTAAAGTAACGAGGTGACGATGCCGTTCATACACACGCTCTTGCCCGCGCCGGTGGCGCCGGCGATGAGCAAATGCGGCATCTCGGCGAGATCGGCCACGATAGGTTTGCCGTACACATCCTTGCCCAACGCCACGGGCACTTTGGCTTTGCTTTTCTTCCACTCATCACTCTCGAGCAAATCGCGCATAATGACTTTCGTCTTGATGCGGTTGGGCACCTCAACACCCACGGTGCTCTTGCCGGGCACGGGGGCGAGAATGTTGATACGTTCCGCCTTCAATGCGGCAGTGACATTGTTGGTGTAGGTGGTGATTTTCTCCATCTTCACGCCCGGCGCGGGATGGAACTCAAAGCGGGTGATGGTTGGCCCTTTCGTGATGTCGCCCAACGCGACTTCTACGCCGAATTGCTTGAGCGTTTGCTGGATGGTAATGGCGGCGGCTTTGAGTTCGTCGGTGGAGTCGACGGCGGTGGCAATAAATTCGGGCGCCTGGAGAAATTCGACCGGCGGCAGTTTGTAATTCTCAATCAGCGGGCCGCGCGCCACAGCGGTGGGCTTGGGCCGTTTGAGTTGCTTGGGCCTGACGGGGCCGGTGCTGGAAATGGCGGGGGCGATGTGCACCGTAGGCTCGGTGTCGTCCTTCGAGTCACCGAGAATATCTTTCGTAGTGGCTGCGCCGTGGTCGGCTTTTTCTGTCAATGCCACCTCGGGATTTGCGGTGAGGTCTTCGTCCTCGAAAACTGTTTCGGGCAAAGCCGCCACGGCAACGGCCACGGTGTAAATTTCTGCTTTTTGGCTGAGGCCTTCCAACACAAATTCTCCCAACAACCGCACTTCGTACTGAGGTTGGCTGATGAGATCCTGCTGGATTTTTCCTGAAACCGCCACGCCGCCGACCGGCGCGTATTCCTCAATGCGCGAGGCGATGTTCACGCCGTCGCCGAGAATGTCATTGCCTTCGCGGACGACGTCGCCCTGATGAATGCCGATGCGCAGTTCAAGATGCTCCTCGCCGAGCACTTTCGCCTGAATGGCCAGCGCGCACTCAACCGCGCTGAGCGAGCTGTCGAAACTCAAAAGTAAACCATCGCCGATTTCCTTGAGCCATTCGCCTTCAAATTGTTTGACCAATGGCTTGAGCAGGCGGCGTTGTTTTTTAAGGAGCTTCAGCGCCGCTTTTTCATCGCGATTGGCGAGGGCGGAATAATCCACGATATCCGTGAACACAATCGCCGCCAACTTGCGGCGCGGTTCCGGGGCGGCATCCTCATCATCGACGGCCACCTTGGGGCGCGCTTGCGGTTGGCTGAGGTCGATGATGTTTGGCTCTTCGTTAGTGACGCCAATGGGCATCGCTTGGGCGGCGTTGGCCAATTCTTTTTGCAAATCCGCCACGCGCTGTTGCAGTTCAGCTTCGCGTTGGTTCAGCTCGATCTCTTCGTTGGCCAGCGGCTGCGAGCGATCCACCTTGGGCAGCTTCCATTTTGTCCACGCGGCTTTGGCCCATTCTTTGAGTTGAAAATTAGTGAGATAAAGCAGGCTCACCAAATACACCGCCAGCAATAACACCGTGGCGCCCGCCGTGCCCACGTGTTGGAAAATGCCTTTGTGCAACAGCATGCCCACATAGCCGCCGGCGTCCACTGTGTTCAGGCTTTTCGCCAGTCCGCCAAAGAGGCCGGGATATAAACTCAACCCCGCCGACCCCGCCAGCACCAGCGCCGCCGCCCACGGCCAGCGCTTGCGCAAGCCGTCGAGTTTATCGGTGAAAAATGCGATGGCGAAAATCAGTGTCAACGGCGGCAACAAATACGCCGACGCGCCCAGCGCCATAAAGCACCCCTGAGCCAGCCACGCGCCAAGCGTGCCCACGAGATTGTGCAGGGGGTCGTTGACGTTCGTGCCGTTGAGCAACAGATCGCCTTTATCAAAGGAAAACAGCGCCAACAAAAATAACACAGCCAGAGCCAGTAGCCCTATACCGAGCACTTCGTTGGCACCTCCTTTGGAATCCAGTTTTTTGGGAGCCTCCTTACGCGCCATCCGCCAAAAGTAGAGCAGAAAATGAGGCGTTTTACAAACTCAAACTGGGGGAGGGGATGAACCGCCAAGACACGTCTTGGCGGCTCAAAAATTGTCTCACATGTTTTTTTCTGATAGCTTCCGCCAACCCGTGAACAATCCTTTGCCGAACATCCCGAATCCCTGGAAGATCTTTCGTGAAGATCTGGCGCAGGTGATGGAAAAGGAAAGCCGCGTGGTACTGCCCAAGCGCTGGATGCGTGTGGCGCGGTTTATCCTGCTGGCGTATCGCAAGTTCGACGAGGAACGCTGCTTCATGCGCGCGGCGGCGCTGGCTTTCAACTCGCTGCTGGCGCTCATCCCGGTGCTGGCGCTGGCCACAGTGCTCACTACAGCAATCGGGCAAGACGGCAAATCGCAATCGGTGCAGCAGTTCGTGGGGAAAATTATTGTCAGCGTGTTGCCGGCCAAACACGAGGATCCGGCGAAGGAAACTGAGATAAAAAAAATCCGCGACGGCTTGCAGAAAAATATTTCTGACTTCAGCAACAACCTCGCGCAGCAGGTAAAGTTCGACAAGACGGGTGTGCTCAGTGCACTGGTGTTTGTGTATCTCGGGCTGATGGTGGTGATGCAGTTGGAGGATACGTTTAATGATTTGTGGGCCGTGCGGCGGAGTCGAGTGTGGTACTCGCAGTTGCTAAAATTTTCGCCGGGGTTGGTGCTCGGCCCCGGCTGCATCATCCTCGCCTTCGCGCTGGCCAACGCGGTGCATTTTGAAAACATCAGCGGCCAACTGCAATCAATGGGCGCGGTGGGCAATGTGATCGTGCCGCTGCTCTTCGCGATGGCGGGCTTAACGTTTTTGTACAAGCTCATCCCGAATACCAAAGTTTCGTGGACCGCTGCGATTTGGGGCGGCGTGGTGGCCGGCATTTTGTGGCAACTCAACCACCTCGCCAGCGCGCTGTATATTTCGCACGTGGTGGTGGAGAAAGGTTGGTACTCACAAACCTACGGCGGCAGCCTCGGCCTGTTGCCGGTGTTTATGTTGGCGGTTTATTTTACTTGGCTGATTCTGCTGTACGGCGCGCTCGTCGCCGCGCGGGTGCAATACCACACCACGCCTCTCCAGGAATCCGTGGAGGACAAAGATGCCGAGCCAAAAAAACCCAATCCCGGCGAACGCGAGGGCGATGATTTAACAGAAGCCGATGAAGCCAAAAAATAATCCGCTGCGCATCGCGCAATTGGTGTTCGTGCTGACCGCCGCCGTGTGGCTGGGCGGCGCGGTACTTTTCACCTTCGTGGCCGGGCCCATGTTTTTCGCACCCGAATTGGCCGAAGCCCTCCCCAAACCCCGCGACGGCATCGTGGCACAGGAACTCATCCACCGCTTCACCGCCTTCCAACTTTCGCTCGCCGCCATCGCCGCGCTCGCGCTGCTGGCGGGATGGCGGCTGGAGGGCAAAGGCGGAAAATTTCCCCGCGCGCGGGCATTGCTGCTGGCGGTGATGGTGGCGCTGATTGTGTTCGGTTTGATTTACATCACCCCGCGCCTCGAATGGCTGCATCAGCTGAAGTACCCCGACTATTTCAAAATAGGAACCACCCCCGAACAAACCGCCTACGCCAACAAATCCTTCGGCCCCCTGCATGGCATCTCGCAAATTGGAAATTTAGTGGTGCTATTCGGATTGATCGCCCAACTCGTGCTCGCGTGGAAAGCCGAGGTGGGGATGAAAGAAAACCGCAACCCAATGTAGCCGATGGTAGGGACACGCAAAGCGCGTCCCTACCGTGCTTGCGGAAAATTCAGAATGAAAAAACCCAGGCCACCGGCCCGGGCTACACTTCCGCTGGCTCCACCAAAGCGGCGTCGTTCCACAGCTCTTCGAGGTCGTATTGGTCGCGGACGGATTGGAGCATCACGTGCACAATCACGTCGTAATAATCGAGCACGACCCATTGATTTCTCCGATCCCCTTCGGGTTTGGGCGGGGGCACGGCGTGATCTTTTTGGAGGCGGCCGGCGATATCCGTCCAGATAGCGCGCACGTGTGGCTCGCTGTTGCCGGTGGCGATCACAAAATAATCGGTGATGGTCGACACCTTTCGCACATCGAGCACGAGCAGATTCTCCGCCTTTTTATCGTCGGCGTATTCGCGGCACGCCAGAGCCAATGCTTGTCCTTCCATATTTATCCTAGTAACTATGCCTTAGTTTCAGAGCAGCCGCAACCGCGGCCGGCACAAAATTTTCGATCTCTTCAATGGGCTCACCCGCACGCAGGCGATCGCGCAAATCACTGGCGGAAATAGCCACCGGTTCCCCGCGCAACACAGTGCCGCGAAAGGACGGCGGAAATTCCGCCACGCCGGTTTCCGATTTCCCAGCCCCTTCGCCACTCCCGTCGGAACGGGGCACTACCACAAAAGTGGCCGCGTCCGCAAGCGCCGCCGCTTCGCGCCATTCAGGCAGCGTGGGCACATGATCCGCGCCGATGAGATAAAATAACTCCGCCTCCGGAAAGCGCGCCGCATAATCGCGCACCGTATCGATAGAGTACGAAACCCCCGAACGCTCGATTTCCTGCGCATCAATTTCGCAACGCGGTTCATCCGCAAACGCCAACCGCAGCCACGCCAACCGATCTGCCGCCGGCGCGGGCATTTGCTCCGGCTTAAAAGGCGATTGCGCTGCGGGGATAATAAACAGCCGATCCAACCACACCTCCGCCAACGCCGCCCGCGCCACCATCATGTGCCCGAGATGAACGGGATTAAACGAGCCACCAAAGAGACCAATGCGTTGCGCCGCCATGCTATGCCTTGGCCGAAGCAGGTTCCGGTTTTTGATCGAGTGCGTTCTCCTCCAGCACGCCTTTGGCTTTGGGGAAAATTTTGATAGCCTCGACGATCATCCAAATTTCCAGCGCGATCGTTGCCAAGCCAATACCGCCGAGGAGGTAGTTGGGCTTGTGATCAGGGAATCCTTCCCGCGCGGTTAACAACCAACCGGGCGCTTCCCACAGTTGATAGGTCATCGCCCATACCGGCATGATGAGCATGAAAATCATTGGGATGGCGAGGAACCAAATCGCGCGCCCGCGGCGCCACAAATAAAAGGTGATGACAAGAAATGACAGACCGGCGAGCAATTGATTGGTCGCACCAAAAAGCGGCCAAAGAAGAAGCCCGCCTTTGCCGGCGTTGGCGAGGCTCCATACTTTGCCCGCGGGCGGCACGGCGGCCATTGCACCGGCGATGACGATGGCGAAAATTGTGGCGCCGTGTTTGTTTTGCAACCACGCCAATGGAGCGAGTGGCGGAGTATTTGATTCACCGATTTTGCCGCCGAGTGTGGCGGCGAGTTCCTGCACGACGTAACGTTGCAAACGGCAGGCGGTGTCGAGCGTGGTGCCGGCGAAGGAGGCGACGAGCACGCCCATCAACGCGATGGCCACGGCGGGCGCGATGCCGAGCGCTTGGAGGAAATTTGCCGAGCCCTGCACAAACGCGCCGACCTTCGCGGCCAATGCACCGGCGGCGAGCCAGTCGCCGTACTGCGCGGTCCACGCGGCGGTGCCGGTGAGCATCGTGCCCTCATGCATCATCCCGAGACCGAGCCCCGCGCCGCAGGCGAGGATGACCAGCGTGGCGAGAAAGCCCTCGGTGAGCATACTGCCGTAGCCGACGAAGCGCGCGTCCTCTTCGTTCTTGAGTTGTTTGCTGCTCGTGCCGCTGGAAACGAGGCAGTGAAATCCACTGACCGCGCCACACGCGATGGTAATAAATAGGAACGGAAAAATGAGCGGCGCGTTCTTAGGGCTGAAATCCCACATCGGCGCCACCATACTGAGCGTTTGTTTTTCGCCGCCGCTTGGCGTGTAGCCAAAGAACGCCGCCACGCCGAGGCCGAGCACGATGAGCGCCAACGCGGAAATCAATTGCAACGAGTTGATGTAATCGCGCGGCTGCAGCAACGTCCAAACCGGCAGCACGGAAGCGACGTAAGAATAGCCAAGCAGCACGAGCACCCATTGCCACAAAGGCCACGCGGCGAGAACGGCGTTGAATGCGCCGAGCGCGCCGGTGTTGCCGTAGATGACGGCTAGATACATCACCGCCAACGCGATGAGCGACGGCAAAAATAATCCAAAGCCTTTGCGATGCAAGAGGGTGCCGATGACGATCGCGATTGGGATTTGCACGATGCACGGAAAGATGGCGGCGGGGTATTGCTTGAACACCGCGGCGATGACTAATCCAAAAATCGCAAGCACCACGGTGAGCGCCATAAATAATACGAAGAGAAAAAGTAGGCGGACGCGTTTGTTCAAAACACGACCGGCAATTTCGCCAACGGTTTGGCCGTTGTTGCGGAGGCTGACGACAAGTGCGCCAAAGTCGTGCACGGCACCAATGAAAATAGAACCGAGCACGACCCACAATAGCGCGGGAAGCCATCCCCACATGATGGCGATGGCCGGGCCGACGATGGGGCCGGTGCCAGCGATGGAGGTGAAGTGATGGCCGAAGACGATGGATTTTTTAGTGGGCACGTAGTCGACGCCGTCCTCAAGTTTTTCGCTGGGGCAGACGGCGCTGGCGGAGAGACGGAAGATTTTTTTGCCCAGCCAGCGTCCATAAGTGTGGTAGGCAACGATGAATCCGAGGCCGGCGAGCAGGGCGATGAGGAGGGTTTCCATGGCTATGACGCGCGGTGGCGTGCCGGAAAACTAGGGGGTCTTGGCGAAAAATGCAATGCGCGCGGGCGAATGGGCATTTTTTCAAAAAATTCAGTTGTTAACAGGTGTTAGCAGTGTTAGTAACTAACTTTTGCCGTTGGCAAGGCTTATCAACTATAAAGAATGCCTCGCCCGTGCTAAAGACTGGTGTACTGAAAAGGCGCTACGAACTGGCAGGGCGGGGTGACGAAGGAACAGATTTATGTCACGACATCGCAGTTTACGATCTTCGAATACACTGGGCGCTAAGCGCAACGTGCTGAAGCGCTTTGAGCGCGTGGCACTGCTTAAGGAGCGCGGCGAGTGGAAAGAGGGCGACCGCGTGGTGGGACTTCGCAAGACGAAGCCCTCCGAATAGCGGCCGCGTAATTATTCGCTTCGATGTCACGGGCCTTCGCCCGGAGGTGCATCTGTTCCACGGTGAGACACTGAACGGAAGTTCTGTGCCTGAATGAGAACAGTTGATGGTGCGCCTGCAAAAATTCTTGGCCCAAGCTGGGATCGCTTCGCGGCGTGCCAGCGAGACGATCATTCTGGCCGGGCATGTGGAGGTGAATGGCCGGTCGGTCACGCGACTGGGAACCCAAGTGGATCCCGCGAAAGACGTGGTGACTGTTTCCGGCAAACCCATCCAACCGTTGAGTCATCGCTATGTCGCGGTGCATAAACCCAAAGGGGTTTTGTGTACCCGGAAAGACGAGCGCGGGCGGGCCCTGTTGGGCGACCTGTTGCCGCCGGACTGGGACCTGAAACCCGTGGGCCGACTGGACCGCGACAGCGAAGGATTGATCTTTGCCACGAACGACGGCGAGTTCGCACTGCGGATGACTCATCCGCGGTACAACGTGCCCAAGGTCTACACGGTGGAGGTGAAAGGCAAAGTGCCACAAACGGCGCTGACGCAATTCACCGAAGGCGTAGAGGACGCGGGCGAGTTGTTGCGGGCCCGCAAGGCGACTTTGGTGAGGAGCACTCGCGCACGCAGCATCGTGCGGATTGAGCTCACCGAAGGCAAAAACCGCGAGGTGCGTCGATTGTTTGCGACACAGAAAATAAAAGTCATCCGACTAACCCGGGTGCAAATAGGAAAAATAAAATTAGGCGAGTTGCCCCCCGGCAAATGGCGAACACTAACAGAAACTGAAATCCAAACCTTGTTGAGGAACTGATGAAAACTACCCTGTCCCGTATATTAACTCCCGCGCTCACACTCGCGGCCACCACCCTACTCATCGCGCAAACCGCGCCGCCCATTCCAGCTGGACCGGGCGCGCCACCCACGCGCCAGCCCGAACCGCCCGCGCAACCGGTCCCCACACCGGCTGTGCCCGCGCCCTCGCCGGAAATTATTCCGCTCACTGTCACCCCGGCAGTGCCCGCTGCACCCGCCGTGCCGCTGGTGCCACCTACCATCACGCCCCCCGTGGTGCCGCCGGCGCTCACACTGCCAACCCAACCCGCCGCCCGCCGCACTGCCTGTGCAGCCGGCGTTGATTGAATTAAAACTCCCCACGCCACCGCCCTCCATTGGGTTGGGCGTCATCACCGGTACCCGCGTCAGCGCCCGCGGCAAAGCCACGGTGCACAGCCAGCTCGTGTTTCGGTTTGGCCAAAATGAGCCAGTGAACATTCTCGAGGAAATCACGCTCGCCACGCCCAAAGCCGGTGAGCCGCGCAAATGGTTTCGCGTGCAAGTGCCGCTCGATGCCGGCTTGTGGGTACATCATCAGTTTCTTCACAACCAACGCATCGTGACCATCGTGGGCAACGACGGCAAACCCTCGCCACACACTTACGCCAGCGTGAAGCCCGACCGCCTCAACGTGCGCGGCGGCGCAGGCGATGCGTTCCCCGTCCTCGGTCAGCTGCCCCAAGGCACGGACGTCGCCCTCACCGGCGCGCAAAAGGGTAAGTGGCTGGAAATCTTCGCTCCGGGCAACTGCTCCGTATACGTGGCCTCGCAATTCGTGAAACGCGCCAACGGTAACGTAGCCAACGTCGTTGAAGTGCCGACCCTTCCGGCAGAGCCCCAACCGGACATCCAACCGCAACCGCCCATCATCCTGCCTTTGCAGCCCGGCGTGCAACCGGTCTTACCCGCGCAACCCGGCACCATTGCTCCCGCAGTTCCCGGAGCCAGACCGGCTGTGCCCGCCGAAACCACCATCACCGTTGACCCCAAAACCTTCGGAAACCCCGGCGGCGGACAACCACCCCCGGAGGCATCGGCATCCTCCCCAAACCACCCAAGCCAACAGCACCAGTGATTACCAAGCCCATCGAACCTGGTAAACCCGCCGTGCCCACCAAGCCTGTGCAAGTGGCCAAGGCCAACCCTAACCTTCCCCCACCCAGCAAACCGGTGGTGGACAAAAACGGCGCGCCCATTCGCATCGTCACCCGCGAAGGCATCGTGCATCGCACACTAAGCCTGAGCGCCCCCTCGCGTTACGTGCTCGAGCATCTCGATAGCGGCAAGACCATTAACTTCCTCATCACCCAACATCCGGCGTTGGAGAAGAAAATGGAAAAACTGCTCGGCCGTCGCATCCTCGTCAGCGGACAGGAAGCAATGGATGCACGCAATCAGCACACGCCGGTGCTCATCATCAAAACCTTAAAGACCACTGACGACACCGACAAGTAACGTGGCTATCGACGCCATTGAAAACCGGATTGATGGCCATACCATCGCCGAGCAAATACACGGGGAAACCCGGCGGCATATTGAAGCCCTGAGTGAGCGGAGCACGCCGCCGGGTCTTGTGTTTGTGCGCTTAGGCGAGGATCCCGCGTCGCGCGTGTACGTGGGGATGAAGGAAAAAACCTGCAAGCGCCTCGGCATTCAGTCGACCACCCACGTGCTGCCGGAGGACACTTCGGAAAAGGAGTTGCTCAAGCTCATCAGCGAACTGAACGCCAACCCCACCGTGCACGGCATCCTCGTGCAGGCACCGCTGCCCGCGACCATCAACGAAGCCACCATCTTTGCCGCCGTGTCGCCTAATAAAGACGTCGATGGATTTCATCCCGTCAACGTCGGCAAACTGTTGCTCGGCGATCCTGATGGCTTTGTGCCCTGCACCCCCGCCGGCGTGCACGAGCTGCTCATCCGAAGCAGCGTGCCCATCCAAAGCGCGGAAGTAGTCATCCTCGGGCGCGGCAATATCGTCGGCAAACCGATGGCCGCCATCCTTTGCCAAAAGGCCGAACACGCCAACGCCACCGTCACACTGTGCCATTCACGCACGGCGAACCTCGCCGATCATTGCCGACGCGCGGATATATTGATCGCCGCTATCGGTGTGGCGGAATTTGTGAAAGCGGATATGGTGAAGCCTGGCGCCACAGTCATCGACGTGGGCGTGAACCGCATTGCCGATCCCAAAGCCAAGAACGGCACGCGGCTGGTGGGCGATGTGGACTTCGCTGCCGTCCAGCCGGTGGCCGGGCTCATCACGCCCAACCCCGGCGGCGTAGGGCCGATGACCATCGCGCTGCTCATGCGCAATACCGCCCGGGCCGCCGCGCGCGCGACGGGGCTCAATCTCGAATCCATTTAATTTCATAACATGACCGACGCACGAATTCTCCCCGACCTCCAATGCTCGCTGATGTGCGAGGACGTCCGACAGGAAGCCAACGGCAATATTTTCCTGATCGGCGTGCTGAACCAAATTGTCGTGCCGCAGGTGCCCGTGGCGGCGAACAAGCTGGCGTGCTTCAACCGCTGGACCGCCGGTGTGGGCGAATTCAACGAAGTGGTGAAGCTGATCGCGCCCGATCAATCCACCGTGGTTCGCGAGAATGCGCTGGCGTTTTTGATGGAGAACCCCGGCGTGGTGCGCACAAACGTGCATATGTTTCAGGGCGTGGAGTTCACCGAAGCCGGTGTGTATTACGTGGAAGTGACCATCGACGACGTGCTGAAGCTGCGCTATCCGCTGCCATTGGTGGTGATGCCGCAAAACCAAAACGGCAGTGGCGACAGCGACGACAACGCAAGCGAGCAGAAGTGATTTATGGAACCGGCCCCGTCCAATGGCGAGCCGCCGGAGGAAACTTCGCCGGACGCAACCGAGCCTCAGCCTGAGCTGGAATCTCCGCCAGAGCCTTCGCCCCCCAAAGGCTTTCCCGTCACCTTCGGCGGCGTGGCGTCTTTTGCCGAAACGGGCTGGGGGCGTTTGCTCGGCTGGCAATTTCTGATGGCCCTCGCGCTGGGCGGCGCGGTGCTGCTCGTGCTTGCCCGCCATTGGGCGCCGGTGGTGGATTCGGCGATGACCCAACTCCCCGCCGAAACCGGCTGGCGCGATGGCGCGATGGTTTGGCCCGACGACAAACCCGTAGAGCTTGGTCGTAACAATTATTTCTGCCTCATCGTGGATCCCGCAGGCACCGCGCGCCAAGGCCAACTCGCCGATGTGCAGGTGGAACTGCGCCGCGAGGATTGGCTGCTCGGTTCGGTGTTCGGCTATTTTGAATTGAATTACGCGCCGGGCGATTTGCCTTTGTTGCGCGAGGAACTGGCGCCGTGGTGGGGCGCGCGTCGGCCGTTTTTGTTGCTTGCGCTGGGCGCGGGCGCGGGCGCGGTGGCGTGGCTGGGCTGGCTAGCGCTGGGCTTTGTGGGCGGCATGGTGGTGCGCTCAGTAGCATTTTACGTAAATCGCCAATGCCCCACCGGAGGCGGATGGCGACTGGCAGCCGCGGCGCAATTGCCGGCGGCGCTGTTGATGGCGGTGGGGGTGCTGTGCTACGCGCTGGGCTTGCTACCGTGGATGGGCCTGCTAGTGCTGATGCCGTTGGCGGCGTTAGTGGCGTGGGCGTATTTATTTTTCGCGCCATTCTTCCTGCCGCGCATTGAAGCGACCGACCCCAATCCATTCGAAGGTGAGGATGAAGAAACCGATACCGACAATGACCAAAGCAAAATCGCTGAACCGGATGAGCCCAATCCATTTCAGGATGCCAAGGACGAAGACAAGACGTAATCGGGAGGGCGAAGCTCCCACGGTATTTGCCAGCATTGCCAGTGCGCTCGGGTTCGGTTAGGTTGGGCGCGTGAAATTTTGGGTATTGGCATGGGTGGCAGCCATTTTGATCGGCTGCGGCGGCGAGGAGAGCAGTTCCACGGCGGAAGACCGCGAGCCGCATTTTCTGGCCGGACGGCGGCTGGTCACACAGCAGGATTACGACGGCGCGGAGCGTTCTTTTTATAAAGCACTGGAAGCCAACCCGCGCTCGGCGGCGGCGCATTACGAATTGGGCGTGCTATTTCTTTCGCGCAAGAATGACCCGGCGGCGGCAATTTTTCATCTGCAACGCTTCATCACGCTCAAGCCGGAGGCGGCAAATAAAAAAGATGTGCTCGGGCAAATCGAAGGTTTGAAGAGTGATCTTGCGGGCGAAATCCTCGGCAACCCGCAGTCGCAACCCAATCAATCCATCCTGGCCCTGCGTCGGCAACTCGACCGGTTGGCGGCGGAAAACGCGGCACTGAAACATCAGCTGCTTTCCAAGGGCATCACGCCCAACCCAGTGTCGGCCACCAATACCACCGCCACGCTGCCGCCCCGGCCCAACCCCACGGTGCCCAACCCGCCGCGCCCCGTCACGGCCATGCGCACGCACAAAGTGAAGCGTGGTGACAACCCCACCAGCATCGCACGCCAATATGGCGTTACCGTTCCCAAACTGCTCGCGGCCAATCCCGGCCTCAAACCGGCGCGTATGCAGATTGGTGATGAACTGAAAATCCCACCGCGCAACTAGCCCTTATGCAGCGCCTTCTCCTCGTCACGCTTGGCTGTTTTTGGTTGTTCATGACCTGGCAACTTTGGCGCGTGGAATACGCCGGCCAAAAACTCGGCGCGGCGTTAGGGGTTTCTACGGTGTGGGACAAA
Organism: uncultured Verrucomicrobiae bacterium; assembly: GCA_937775205.1. Classification (GTDB taxonomy): domain Bacteria; phylum Verrucomicrobiota; class Verrucomicrobiia; order Limisphaerales; family UBA1100; genus JACNJL01. Next base: position 58,726 of record CALKBX010000020.1, read on the forward strand.
GTGCGGCGCGCGCCGGATGATTCGCATCTGCAAATTGTGCATGCCCCCTCGGGCCGATTGTTGGGCAGCCTCGATTGGGAACCCCAATTACTGACCAAAATCACCTCCAAGGTGGAAGGTCAAATCACGCAAATCGATGGCTACGAATTGGCGATGGACAGCGGTGTGTTTTTGCTCGAAGCAGGCCAGGGCCAAGTGCGGTTTAATTTTGAGTTGGCGCTGGACGCCGCCTCGAAATGGCAAACGGTGCGGATCGATTTCCGCAAGCTCGATGACCAAAGCAATTTGGATCTGCATCTCGCCGCACTCGCCACGGCCAGCAATCAAGTGCTCAATCTCAGCCTTGAGCTACACAATTACACTAATCAAATTCAGATGCCGCTGAAGGATTTGCGAGACCCAAGGAAATTTTCCAAAGCCCTCCTCGCACTGCGTGGCACGGGCAAGTTCGCCACGGTCACCACGATGTTTGCCATCAACAAACTGCTCGACGAAGCCAACCTCGGCACACAACTTAGCTTTAGTTTCGAACTCCCCCGCAAGGCGCACCTCGACCGCCTGCCCGGCGTGCGATCGGACATCAAAGTTTATCGCGTGGATTTTGAACCCCTCAAAGGCTGGCCCGCCAGCGTGTACATCAACCCCACCGGAGAAATCCTGCTCGTGCGGCTGCCCCAAGGCTACGAGCTGCGCAACACCCATTATTACGGCATCGCCCGCCGTCGCACCCAATGATTGAATTAGAAAATCTGGTAAAAAATTTCGGCGACCTCACCGCCGTCGATGATTTGAGCCTCACGGTAGACAAGGGCGAATTCGTCGCCGTGCTGGGCCCGAACGCCGCCGGCAAAACCACCACCATCAAAATGCTCGTGGGCCTCATCAAGCCCAACTCCGGCACGGTGCGCGTGTGCGGCATCGATGTGCAAGCCGATCCCATCGCCGTGCGCCGACACCTTGCGTACGTGCCCGATTTTCCGTTTCTGTACGACAAGCTCACCCCGTGGGAATTCCTGCGCTTCACCGGCCAGCTTTTTCATATGGAAGAATCACAGATTCAGGAACGCACGCGCGAACTCATCCCGCGCTTCAACCTCGAGCCGTATCTGCAAAAGAGCATCGAGAGCCTCAGCCACGGCACGCGCCAGCGCATTGCGATTGTCTCGGCGCTCATGCACGCGCCGGAAGTCTTTGTGCTTGATGAACCGATGGTGGGGCTCGACCCGCATCACCAGTTTATTTTGAAAGAGGTTTTGAAAGAACGCGCCGCCGAGGGGATGACGGTGTTTCTTTCCACCCACCAAATCAGCGTGGCGGAGGAAGTAGCCGACCGCATCGGCATCATTCACATGGGCAAGCTCGTCGCCGTGGGCACCAAGGAAGAACTGCACGCCATCAGCGGCAGCGGCAAGGCGAAGCTGGAAGAAACCTACCTCGCCCTCACCAGCGAAGAATCCGACGTGAGCATGCAGCGCCAAATCCAGCAGGGATAACTGCCACCCGTCGCTATGGAATTCCTGCCCGCTGCCCGAAACCGGTTCGCCTCGCCGTTGATGCTGTTGCTGCGCGTGCACTGCGCGCAGGCGGCGCGCCGCTTCAAGGAGGCCAGTCAGCGCTCGGGCTTTCTCTCCGTGCTGATCGTGGGTTTCCTGCTCTTTTATCCGCTGCTCGCCGCCGGTATGTTTTATGGTGGGCTGCGCTATGTTTCAAAATTTCCCGGGCTGGGCGATCTCCTCATTGAGCGGCTCATCTTTCTGCTCTTCGCTTTTCTGTTCATGCTGCTGCTTTTTTCCAACGTGGTGGTGGGCTACACAAACATGTTCAAAAACGAGGAGTCGCGTTTCCTCAACACTATGCCCATTCCCGCCCAATCCATTTTCCGATGGAAACTCATCGAGACCGCCGTGGTCGCCTCGTGGGCGTTCATCGTTTTAGTGGCACCGCTGCTGCTCGCCTTCGGCATTCATCAACATGCGGACTGGTATTTTTATGTGCTCACGCCTCCACTCGTGGCGGTGTTCATCATGTTGCCGGCGGTGTTCGGCTGCTGGATCGCCGTGGCCATGGCGCGCTTTCTCGATCGCTCTCTCTTCCAAGCCACCGCCGTGCTGTTGCTGCTGGCGATGTGTTACGCGGTGAAAGTTTACCTCCAACCGGAAGCCGCCAGCGAGCAGACGCTCGAGACCCGCGTGGTGGATCTCACGGATCGCCTGCTCGCCAAAACCGAAATCGCGCAGTTCCCTTTTCTGCCCAGCTATTGGCTCTCCAGCACGCTCACGCACTGGGTGGAAGGCGCGCGCGCGGCGGCGGGTTTCTTCGCCGCCGTGCTGATGTCCAACGTGCTCTTTTTCGGCTTCCTCGGTTTCACGCAAACGGGCCGTCATTTTTATGCATCCCTTTCCTCCACGCTCAGCCGCGGCAGCCTCGCCGGCGATTGGTCCACCGCCATGCGCCATGCGCCGCGCCTGTGCGCGCAGGTGATTTTGCTGGCGTGGTTTTTGCCGGTGGTGGATTTTGCGCCGCTCCAAAAACATTGGCGAGGAGAACTCGCCCCGCTCTCGGCTCACTACGCCGCGCAACGCAAGTCCGAAGATGTGGACACCCAATCGCTCGGTCGCTGGCTTACCAATCATGTGGCGGAATTGGAACCCCGCCTCGCGCGCGGCGCGCTTTATCATTTGCAGCCAGAAATCCGCAACCTTTACCTCCGCAGCAGCTCGGGCGAGATGAGGCAATTGGGCCCAGACCTCGACCATCTTTTGCAATCCAACTTGCGCCCCAGCCTGTCCGGGCTGGATTTCGCCCGCGGCCGCACCCTGTTGCGCGGCGCTGCCGCCGAATTTGCCGCCGAGCCCGAGGCCACGCTGCTGGCGCCATTGCCCGAATCGCAAGTGATGTTGCTGCACACACTCGGCGCGTCCCGGTTGGCAGGCCGCACGCTCACTTTCCCTGCCCAAGCCGGTGCCGATGACCCGCTGCCCGAACAAACGTACCGCCTGTTTCTCCGCCGACGGATGCCGTTGGTGGATGCCGAAAACGAGCCCACCGCGAAAAAAGTTTGGATCACTGACCACGCGAATTATTTTGAAGGCACCCTCGCGCGCAAAGGCGACGCGCTGCACCTCACACTGCCCGGCGAAACGCCCGATGAAGAAACCGGCATCCACGGCTTCGACCTCCTCCAAATGTGGCGCACCAATTCCACAGGAAATCTGGACTGGAAACACTGGCAACTCGGCCGCGTGGAAACCCCGGTAGCCGCCCGCCCACCGCCGCCCGCCCACGCCGCCGCCCTGCCGCCACTGGCGCTGCTGGCCATTCCGCTGCTCGCTCTTTTGGCGTGGGTGTTCAACAGCCGCACCACCCATCTGCTCGCGGCCACGGTGGTCATCGGCCTGTTCATCGCATTTATGGCCGGCAGCGAACATTGGCTCGCGCGGCTCGATGGCACCGGTGGCGGCAGCGCCTTTGGCATTTCCGGCTGGCGATTCCTTGGCGTGGGCGCGTGGCTGATGCTCGCCGCCGCGCTCCTGCAGGCGGTCACCACGATTTGGCAATCGCCGCTCGCCGCACGGTTTGAAAAGTGGTTCGAGCGCTGGCAGGAAAAACGAAGCGTGTTCAAATACGAACCGGGCTTGGCTGAACGCATTTTCAAAAAAATCCCAGGCCTCCCATCCGACGTGCTCGCGGTGTTGCTCAAAGACATCCGAATGTTTTGGCGCGACACCGCGCAGTGGGGGCAATCGCTCATTCTCTTCGGCATCCTCGGCGTGTATATTTTGAACCTTCGATTCTTTACCGAGCAGTTCACCTCACTCTTCACCGGCGGCCAGTTTGGGGGTGATTACTTTTTCAAGCTGGTCAGCTTCATGAACCTCGCCGCTTGCGCGCTGAACCTCGCTACGCTGACCACGCGCTTCGTGTATCCGCAATTTTCGCTGGAAGGCAAACGGCTCTGGATCGTGGGCCTCTCGCCGCTGGGCCTCTCGCGCGTGGTGAAAGTGAAGTTCATGCTCGCCTCGACCATCTCGCTGCTCATCAGCCTACCGCTCATTTGGTTTTCGTGCCGCATGCTGCAGCTGCCGATGGGGCAGATGCTGTTCTTCATGGCCGCCATCTCCATCATGTCCGTGGCCCTCAACGGCCTCGCCGTGGGTATGGGCGTGATGTATCCCAATCTTAAAGAGGATAACCCCAGCAAAATCGTTGCCGGATTTGGCGGCACGTTCTGCCTCGTGCTCAGCTTCGTGTATATCGGCCTGGCGGTGATGTTGCTCGGCGCAGGCTCGCCCTTCGGCTCGCCATGGCAAGTCTTCGGCCGGCATCCGATGGAAATCCGGATGATTTATCTCGGCATGTTTCTCGTGTTCTCAACCATCGTCGGCCTCGGCCCGTTGAGCTACGCGCTGAGCCGCGTAAAAAAATTCGAACATTAGCCCGCAGATTGACCAATGCCGAATTGGGGTTCACTTGGGTTTTGCTCATTGGGCACTTGCAAACTCCGTTTGCAACCAATGCTTTACACCGCCGCCTTTTTTCCGTAGCTTTTCCCCATGGCTGTTTTCGATGGGCCGGATTTATTAGAGGAGGATTTTCCCGCTACTGCCAAAGGCGCAACTTTGGTGAATGAGGATCGTGAAGAATTGGATGATCAGGCTTCGAGTCTGCAAACCCAACTCGCGAACCTGAATCGCGCGCGCGACAAGCTGGAGCGGGAGAAGGCCACTGTGGAGGAATCGCGCCGCCGGTTTTCGGAATTCCAAACCGGGCGCGAAGAGATGCTCCACGAGCTCACGCGTAGCCTCGGTTTACTGGAAGAAGCGCAGCTCGATGCCCAGCGCGACGCCGAACAGATGGCTCGCTCAATGGATGACCTGCGCGACGCACTCGGCAAAGTGGATGCGTTGGTGGAAGTGGACACCCATGACGAAGATTGGAAAGTGCTGCTCACCCGCAACCTCACCACCATCGAAAATGCCCGGATGGAACTGAATTCCGCACGGTTGAAATGGACTTTACTGAGTGGCCTCCGCGACGACGAAGGCCAAGGCTTGGCCGCACCCGCACAACCGGGCCAAACGGGCTTACCGATGCCAAAAAGTTTTGGCCAACTCTGCCTGTGGGGCCTCGCTCTCACATGGCCGGTGTTGCTAATTGGCGCGGTGATCACCGCCGTGCTGCTGTTGCGGGGGTAAACATGATCGGATGGTTCAAACGCAAGATTGACCCGATGACCTCGCGGTCGCGTGAACTGCACCACGAAATTGCCGACCTTGAATCACAGATCGCCCAACTCAGCAACGTCTCCACCCTCACCGACCCGCGCCAAATCCGAACCGTGCTGGAGAAAACGCGTTACCTTCCACCCGACCCCATCCTGCGCGCCGATGAGGAACTCACCCACTCGCTACCACCCATCACCGACCCCAACTGCCCCGGTCTCTATAACGACCAAGGCGTGCGAAAGTGCGACCTCGCCGGCTGGTGGCTCCGCGTAAAACGCCAACCCGCACCCGCGGCCACCGGCAATGACAAGCTCGTCACTTACCTCGCCGCCGGCCGCAACTATGGCTACACCGCCCTCCGCAGCGAACGCCGCGTGGCCCGCAACCGCTTCGTCCTCCTCGCGTTCATCCTCCTCGCAATGCTCTGGACCGTCCTCAGTCTGCTCATCCCGCAGTTGTAAATTGGTTTGCGACTCCGGCCGCGCTCGTTAGCGTTGCGAAATGCACGCCGCGCTCATCGTCACCTCTCTCGGAAAGTTCCGCGCCCAATTCACCGCACGCGGCCTGGCCCGTTTGCAGTTTCCAAAAGCCGCTGCCGAGCCCATCGCCGACTCCATCGAGCCGCCAAAAAATTGGCTGCGCCAAACCACCGCCGCGCTCAATACCATGCTCGCCGGCAATGCCCCAAAAAACTTCCCGCCGCTGGATCTCTCCGCCGGAACTACGTTTCAGCAGCAAACGTGGCGCGCGCTGTTGCGCATTCCCGCCGGTCGCACGCGCGGTTATGGCGAACTCGCCCGTGCTGTCCGCCGCCCCAAGGCGGCCCGCGCCATCGGCGGCGCTTGCGGGGCCAATCCCATTCCCGTGCTCATCCCGTGCCACCGCGTCATTGGCGCCAACGGCAGTCTCACTGGCTTTTCCGGGGGGATGCATTGGAAGGTGAAACTGCTGGAAATAGAGCACGCCAAGTTGCCGCTTCATTGACACGCCCGCGCGCGATTGTTAGCGTCCCGCCCTTTGCCGGGCATGAATTACAAAGACACACTCAATTTGCCGCAAACGGGTTTCCCGATGAAAGCCGGTCTCGTGCAGCGCGAGCCCGAGCGCCTCAAGCAATGGTACGCCGAAGGCATTCACGACCGCATCCGCGCCCGCCACGCGAAGGCCACTGAGTCTTTCATCCTCCACGACGGTCCGCCCTTCGCCAATGGCGACGTCCACATCGGCACGGCGCTCAACAAAACGCTCAAGGATTTCATTCTCAAATTCCAAACCATGCGCGGCAAAAATGTGCCGTACGTCCCCGGCTGGGATTGCCACGGATTGCCCATCGAATTCAAAGTGATGCAGGATCTCCGAAAGGAGAACCGGCAAGACGCCACCGCCGCCGACATCCGCAAAGCCTGCGAAGCGTACGCCCGCAAGTACATCGACATCCAACGCGAACAGTTCAAACGCCTCGGCGTCTTTGGCGATTGGGATAATCCCTACCTCACGCTCGACAAAAAATACGAAGCCGAGGAGCTGCGCCTCTTCGCCGACCTCGTCGAAAAGGGCTTCGTCTATCGCGGCAAAAAACCGGTCTACTGGAGCATCCCCTGCCGCACCGCCCTCGCCGAGGCCGAGGTGGAATACGCCGACCACGTCAGCCAAAGTGTGTTTGTAAAATTCCCCGTCAGTGACGAGGACGGCACGCATCTCATCATTTGGACCACCACCCCGTGGACACTCCCCGCTAACCTCGCCGTGGCGTACAACTCGCGGTTCACTTACAAAAAAATCCGTGTCAACGGCGAGCTTTACATCGTCGAGAGCACGTTACTGCCGACCGTCGCCAAAACGTGCGGCTGGGAAAACGTCGAGGAAGTTCAATCGCTCAACGGCGACGAAATCGGCGCGCTTGAATACCGCCATCCGTTCATTGACAAAACCGCCAAGCTTTTCGCCGGCGACAACTTTGTCGAAAACAGCACCGGCACCGGTTTCGTCCACGTCGCTCCCGGTCACGGCATGGACGATTACCACCTCGGCTGCGCCAACGGCCTGCCAATTTATTGCCCCGTCGACGACGACGGCAAATTCGCCCACACCGACGACCTTCCTGTGGCCGACCAAATGCCCGCCGAGTTGCTCGGCAAAGCAATTCTCGAAAAGAAAGGCCAAAGCGAAGCCAACGAGGCGGTGCTCGAATTGCTGCGCGAAAAATCCGCGCTCGTGCATCAGGAAAATTACACGCACAGCTACCCGCACTGTTGGCGCAGCAAAACGCCTGTCATCTTTCGCGGCATGGATCAGTGGTTCATTAACGTCGATCACGAAGGATTTCGCCAAACCGCACTCTCCGCCATTGACGAAGTTCAATGGGTGCCCGACTGGGGCAAGGCGCGCATCCGCGGTGCGGTCGAATCGCGCCCCGATTGGTGCATCAGCCGCCAACGCACGTGGGGCGTACCCATCCCCGCATTTTACAATGCCGACGGCGAGCCGCTGCTCGACGCGCGCATCGTCCGCAAAACCGCCGACCTCATCGAACAACACGGCTCCAACGTGTGGTTCGAGCGTGACACCGCCGAACTCTGGGCCGACGTCCGCCCCGACGATTGGACCGGCGATGCCCCGACCAAAAAATCCACCGATACCCTCGACGTCTGGATCGACTCCGGCTCCAGCTCCCGCGCCGTATTAATGCAGCGCGCGGAACTTGCGTGCGACGGCGCGGCCGACATTTATTTCGAAGGCAGCGACCAACATCGCGGTTGGTTCCAATCCTCGCTGCTGCTCTCCCTCGGCGGCAATGGCGCGCCGCCGTACAAAACCGTCCTCACCCACGGTTTTATGGTCGATGCCGACCGCGCGAAAATTGCCAAGAGCAATCAAGGCAAAAACACCAAACCGCAAACCAGCGAAGCCTACATCGGCGAGTACGGCGCGGACATTGTCCGCCTGTGGATTGCCTCGCAGGATTTCCGCAGTGACATCACCGTCAGCAATGAACGCATCAAAAAAGTCGCCGAGACCTATCGCAACCTCCGCAACGCCCTGCGCTATCAGCTCAGCAATCTTTACGATTTCGATCCCGCCACCAACGCCGTGCCCGATGCCGACCTCACCGGCCTCGACCGCTGGATGCTCGATCAGTTCACCGCCGTGGTCCGCGACGTCACCGCCGCTTACGAGCGTTTCGAGTATCACGTCGTTTACCAGCGCATCAGCCAGTTTGTGTCCGTGGAACTCTCCGCAATTTACCACGACTGCATCAAGGACCGACTCTACGCCGAGGCCACCAACGCCTCGAGCCGCCGCGCCGCGCAAACCACCCTGCACCGCCTCGCAACCGGCCTCACCCGAATGCTTGCCCCCATCTGCGTTTTCACCGCCGAGGAAGCGTGGGGGTTTCTCCCCGGCACTCCCACTGAAAAGGCCGCCTCCATCCACCTCGCCGATTGGCCTGAGGAAAATTTTGAAATGCCCGCCGAAGAAAAATCCGTGTGGCAAAACCTCTTTGCTCATCGCGAACCCGCACTGGTCGAATTGGAAAAAGCCCGACAAGATAAACAAATCGGCAAAGCCCTCGAAGCCCGAGTCACCATTCGGGCCGCCGACCTCGCCACAGCCCAAGCCCACGCCGAAACCCTCCGCGAACTCATCAATATTTCCCAACTCGAACTAGTAGAAGACAAATCCGCTGAGACCGCCAGCTACACTGTCACCAAAGCCCACGGCGAAAAATGCACCCGCTGCTGGCGCTGGGAAACCAGCGTAGGTGAACACGAAGAGCACCTAGAAATTTGTGAGCGATGCGTCGAAGCAGTGGCGTAACTAAACCTTCGGTTCCCAACCCTTCCGATACTCGCGGCCCCAGTACTTTTTCGTGGCATCCTCGTTGCCGGTGATTTTTCCGGTCTTGGTGTCCACATCAATCGCGCCGCCGGTACGGTGGGCGATGTTGCCGAGGTGGGTGAGGCGGGTGCTGATTTGGGCGTCGGCGATTTCTGAGTTCAATGGATCGTCGGTGCGAATGGCGTTGAGGAAATTGCCGAAGTGGAAGCCGTCGTCCCATTTGCCGGGGTTGGCCTTCACCTCTTTGCCGGCTTTGTCGAATTGTTTGTAGCCGGCGCCGTGGATTTCCAGTTGGCCGGTGTCGCCATAAAAAGTCACGAAAGAATGCGGCTCGGGCTTGCGGCGATGGCAACTGCTTTGGTCCCAGCTAATGCCCACGTCACCGTAATCGTAAACGGCATACGCGGTGTCGGGCGTTTCCTGATCGTCATCAAAATGATACCGGCCGCCGCTCATGGTCACGCGCTTCGGGTAATCCACCTCCAATCCCCAGCGTGCTACATCGAGAAAGTGCGGACCGTTGTTTTGCATTTCGCCGCCGCCGTAATGCCAGTGCCAATGCCAATTGTAGTGCACGAGGTTATCCTTGAACGGCCGCTCGGGGCACGGGCCTTGCCAGCGTTCCCAGCCTTTTTTGCCGAGCCACGCCGGCACGTCCACCAGCTTCCCTTTGCCGATGCTGCCGCGTGAGCCGTTATAATAGCAGCGCGCGTACAGCGGCTTGCCAATCTCGCCCGCCTTCACGCGTTCCACGCCCTCGATGATGCCCGGCTGGCTGCGCCGTTGATTGCCCATCTGCACCTTCTTTTTATATTTGCGGGATGCAGCCACAATCAATTCCGCCTCGCGGCTGTTCTGGCTGCCGGGTTTTTCTACGTACACGTGCTTGCCCGCTTCCATCGCAAGAATCGCCATCGTCGTGTGCCAAAAATTCGGCGCGGCAATTGAAACCGCATCAATCGATTTATCATCCAAAATCCGCCGGAAATCATCGATGCCCTGCGGCGCTTTCGTTTGCGGAACCTTCTCCAACGGCCCTTTCGCGCGATTCATCCCACTCGCCACCCGCCGCGAATCCACATCACACAAATACCCCACCTCGCAATTCGACGCCTCGATATATTTCATCGCATGTGCCATCCCGCGACTAAGCCCAATGACGCCTACGGTAATTTTCTTCTGCGTATCTCGCGCGCGAAGGATGGACGGAAAGGCAACCACCGCAGCAGCGGATGCCACGGTGATGCCAACGAATTGACGACGGGATAAATGTTTTTTCATAAGCCAGTTTTCAGAAACCAAAAGGCTACGCCCACCAGCGAAATTGGCAAGGGAAAGAGCGCGCTAAACCGTGCCTTTTTTGATCAAGGCGCGGCCGTATTCGCGGTTCATTCGGGCGATGAAATCGAGGGAGATTTCCTTGGGACACACCGCTTCGCACGAGCCGGTGACGGTGCAGTTCCCGAATCCTTCGTCGTCCATTTGTTTCACCATCGCCAACGCGCGGCGTTCGCGCTCGGGTTGGCCCTGCGGCACGAGGCTGAGATGAGAAATCTTCGCAGCGACAAAGAGCATCGCACTGGCATTTTTGCAGGCGGCTACACAAGCGCCGCAGCCGATGCATTGCGCGGCATCCATCGCGAGATCCGATTCGTCCTTGGACACAGGGATGGCATTGGCATCGGGAACGCTGCCAGTGCGCACGCTGATGAATCCGCCCTTCTGCTGAATGCGATCGAACGCTGTGCGATCCACCACCAAATCGCGATGCACCGGAAACGCCGTCGCGCGCCAAGGCTCGATGGTGATCGTCATCCCATCGCTGAAATGCCGCATATGCAACTGACACGCCGTCGTACCCTTCTGCCCACCGTGCGCCGTGCCATTGATAACCATCGAGCAGGAGCCACAAATGCCTTCCCGACAATCGGAATCAAATGCAATCGGTTCTTTGCCCGATCCAATAAGCCCTTCGTTAACGACATCGAGCATTTCGAGGAAGGACATATCGGGACTGATGTCGCGGGCTTGATACTCCTCGAAGCGGCCGACATCGCCCGCATTATCTTGGCGCCAAACTTTGAGTTTCAAATCCATCAGCTTGTCCTTTATTTGTAACTGCGTTGCGTCATCTTCACTTCCTCGTACACAAGATTCTCTTTGTGAAGCTCGGGCGTTTGGTTTTCGCCTTTGTATTCCCACGCACCGACGAAGGAAAAGTTTTCATCGTCGCGCTTGGCTTCGCCTTCGGGAGTTTGGTGTTCCTCACGGAAATGACCGCCGCAGGATTCCTCGCGTTGCAGCGCGTCACGACACATCAATTCACCAAACTCCAGGAAGTCTGCCACGCGCCCGGCGTGCTCGAGGCTTTGATTGAGCGAACCATTTTCGCCGGGCACATTGAGGTTGTCCCAAAATTCAGCGCGCAGTTCGGGGATTTTTTTTATGGCCTCTTCCAGCCCCGCTTTGTTGCGCGCCATCCCGCACTTGTCCCACATAATTTGGCCCAGCTCGCGATGGAATGAGGTCGGCGTGCGTTTGCCTTTAATGGACAACATTTGATCAATCTGCCCGCGCACTTTTTCTTCTGCACCGGCAAACTCACTGCCCTCCACACTCGGCCGATCGTCCGGGCCCACTTCGGCGAGGTATTGGCCGATGGTGTACGGCAACACAAAATATCCATCCGCCAAGCCCTGCATCAACGCGCTGGCGCCGAGGCGATTAGCACCGTGGTCAGAGAAGTTTGCCTCGCCCACCACGTACAAGCCCGGCACGTTGCTCATCAAATTATAATCCACCCACAACCCGCCCATTGTATAATGTACGGCGGGGAAAATGGTCATTGGATTTTTGTACGCGTTGCTTCCGGTAATCTTTTCGTACATATCGAAAAGGTTACCGTAGCGTTCGCGCACCGCGGACTCGCCCAAACGCCCGATTGCATCCTCAAAATCCAAATACACGCCCAACCCTGAACCCACCACGCCGCGGCCCTCATCGCACGCTTCCTTTGCGTTGCGCGACGCCACATCGCGCGGCACCAAATTGCCAAAGCTGGGATACTTGCGCTCGAGATAATAATCGCGATCCCCCTCCGCCACATCGCTCGCCTTCAGCTCGCCCTTGCGAATTTTTTCCGCAACCGCCTGGCTTTTGGGAACCCACACGCGGCCATCGTTCCGGAGCGATTCGCTCATCAACGTGAGCTTGCTCTGATGTTCGCCGCTCACCGGAATGCAAGTGGGATGAATCTGCGTGTAACACGGATTTGCAAACGCCGCGCCGCGTTTGTACGCGCGGAACGACGCCGTGACATTGGAGCCCATCGCGTTGGTGGAAAGGAAGAAAGCGTTGCCATAGCCGCCCGTTGCCAGCACCACCGCGTGCGCCGAGTGCCGGCTTATTTCACCACTCACCATATCGCGCACCACGATGCCTTTCGCGTGGCCATCCACCAACACCACATCAAGCATCTCCGTGCGCGGAAACATCTGCACCTTGCCGAGACCTATTTGCCGGGACAACGAGGAGTACGCGCCAAGCAACAATTGCTGGCCCGTCTGGCCGCGCGCGTAGAACGTGCGACTGACCTGCGCGCCGCCGAAGGACCGATTGGCCAACAAGCCGCCGTACTCGCGCGCGAAGGGCACGCCTTGCGCGGCGCATTGGTCAATAATGTTCACGCTCACTTGCGCGAGCCGATGCACGTTGGCCTCGCGCGAGCGGTAATCGCCGCCCTTCACGGTGTCGTAAAAAAGCCGATGCACGCTGTCGCCATCGTTCTGATAATTCTTGGCCGCATTGATGCCTCCTTGCGCGGCGATGGAGTGCGCGCGGCGCGGGCTGTCCTGAAAACAGAAACACTTCACGTTATAGCCCAGCTCCGCCAACGTGGCCGCAGCTGAAGCGCCCGCCAAACCGCTGCCCACCACGATGACCTCGTACTTCCGCTTGTTGGCGGGGTTCACCAGCTTCAGGTCAAACTGATGCTTGCCCCATTTCTGGGCCATCGGTCCGGACGGAATTTTGGCGTCAAGGTTCATCCTATTTAATAATAATAAAGCCCGCGAGCACACTCACTGGGATGGAAATATAACCGATAAAAATCAAAGCCGATGCACCCATTGCAAATCGATCCATCCACGGCGCAAGATTTTTATTCTTAAATCCAAGCGACTGAAACATCGCGCTCAAGCCGTGGCTCAAGTGAACACAAAGCAACCCCACCGCCACCACATAAAAAACTGAAACTGCCGGCACTTTGAAACCGGTGACAATCATCTTGAAAATATCCGCGTGATCTTTGCCTTCCACGCCCCCTTCCAGCGGTGTCACAAAATCTTCCGCCACATAAAACGATTCGAAGTCCGCGCTCGCGCCGTTGATCTGCGGCACCTTCCACGTGTAATGCGCCAAATGATAAAACGCAAACGCCGCAATAATCAGCCCACTGAAAATCATCGTGCGCGCGGCAAACTTCGCCACAATGTCATCGCGCCGATGCGCGTCCACCGGCTCTGCCGCCGCCTCGTATTCCACCGTACGCGCCTCGCGATTTTCCGAAGTCAATTTCAGGGCCGACCAAATATGCAGCCCCACCATTCCCAGCAACCCAATCCGTGCCACCCACAGCAGCGGCCCCAGCGCCTGCAGCTTGGCGGCGTATTCATTGATCGCCGCCGGCCCCGCGAACACCAGCAAGTTGCCCAGCATATGCATCACCACAAACCCAAACAGACCCGCGCCCGTAATGGCCATTAGGTACTTGCGACCCAGCGACGTTTTGAAAATGCCCGTGATGAAATCCATCGACTGCGCAAAGGTATCGTACAGACCCCGCCCGCCGTCAATGGAATTGCGGAGCTCCAATGTGCTGCCGGCACTATTACTCCACCCGCACTTCAATCGATTTCGGCAATGCCTCTTCGCGCTTGGCGATTTGGATTTCTAGCAAACCATCTTTGAAGTTGGCCACCACGCTTTCGGCGTCTACATCTTCCGGCAGCGTGAAGCTGCGGGTGAACGTGCCGTGCGAGCGTTCCACGCGGTGGAAGGTTTTAGTTTCCACGCGGCGCTCCAAATCGCGCTCGCCTGAAAGCGTCAGCACGCCATTCTCAACCGTCACTTTCACTTTCTCTTTGCTCAACCCCGGCAGCTCCGCGCGGATGGTGTACGCTTCGGCCGATTCCTCGATGTCCACCACCGGCGACCACGCCACCGATTGCAAACCCTCGCCGCCCAGCACTGATGCCAGCCGACCGTGAAACAGCTCGTCCATTTCGTGAATGGGATTCCAAATGCTCAATGTGTTCATTTTCATTCCTTTCAGGCGGTGTTAAAAAAGGCCGCAAAGTCCCGCCAATTGACTTTTTGGCTGTCTAAAACTCAATGTTTCACCTGTTAACAACAAGAACCGTGCCAGCCGACAAAAAATCTAAAATCGAAAATAACAGTCTAAAAATGCAATTATTGCGTTTTTTATAATGTTAATATCGTGTGAATTAGAGCTATTTTGGCACAATGGTGACTGCGCCGTTTTGGCGCTTACCTAAAGTAAGTCGCTAAGCGATGGAATGCTGTGGCCGATGGGTTCGGCGCTGTCGCGGCAGAGCCAGCGGGACTGGAATCCGGCGGCTTGCGCGCCGTGGTGGTCCTCATTTTCGCTGTCGCCCACGTGCAGGATTTGCGCGGGCGGCAGTTGCAACGCCTCGGCGGCGGCTTGGAAAATCTCCGGCGCGGGCTTCGCATGCCCCACCTCGGCGGAAACCAGAATGACCTCAAACTCGTTTGCAAGCTCCAGCGATTCCAGCAACGGACACAAGCGATCGTCCCAATTGGAAATCACCGCCAACCGCGTGCCGCGTTTCTGAAGCACTTCAATCGTCGGCAACACGTCATCAAAAATGCGCCACGGTTTGGGCGTGCCGAAGTCGTGATAAATTCCATCAAAAAAACTTTGGCTCGGCAAGGTGGTTGTGAGGCCAGCGAATGTTTCATCCACCATCGCGGCCCAACCGTTTTTTGTGTATTCGAATTCGCCGCGTTGCCGCCACGCTTCGATAAAGCGTTGGGTAATTTCTTCCGGCGCGGCATCCACGCCGTGGCGCGCGGCCACTTCGGCATAGGCGTGGCCCACCGAAGGCCACGGCTCGATGAGCGTGCCGCCGACATCAAACGTTATGGCCGCGACATTTTCCATTCGTTCAAATCTTTTTCGTCCACCGCCGCCGCGAGCCCCAGCAATTCCATCGCCTCGCCCAGCAAATAAATTGAACCGGTGATGACGACAAAATCATCCTTTGCAACAGCGGCAAGACCTTCTTCCAAAGATTCGGCGGCGATGACTTCGCAATCGTTTTGCTGTCGGCAATCGTTGGCCAATTCGTCCGGAGACAAAGTACGTTCGCTACTGACCGGAACACAAACAATGCGCCCTGCCAGCGGTGCGAGAATGGCGACCATTTGTTCCCAGTTTTTATCGGCCAACACGCCGAGCAACAGCGTGGGCCGTTGCTCCGATTGCAGCTCGGCCAACACGCCGCGCAATGCCTCAGCGCTGGCGGGGTTGTGGACGGCATCGAGTAGCAGCTTGCGGCCATCGCGCTCAAACACCTGCGCGCGCGCGGGCCAATGAACATTGGCGAGGGCGGTTTCGATCGAATCATTTTTTACCGGCAAAGTGGTTTGCAATGCCTCCACGGTTGCCGCAGCGAGGGCGGCGTTTTGGCGTTGGTGTTTTCCGGCGAGGGAGGTGTGGTGTTCGGTGTCCACGAAAGTGATGGGGCCGGTTTGTTCGAGCGCGGATTGTGCCTCCAGCAGTTGTGGCGCGCTGAGGGCGGGGATGCCTTGCTTGAGGATGCCGGCTTTTTCGGTTGCGATTTGGGTGAGCGTCTCGCCGAGGTATTGTTGGTGGTCGAGCGCGATGGGGGTGATGACAGTAGCGATGGGGGTGACGATGTTGGTGGCATCGAGCCGCCCGCCGAGACCGGTTTCGAGCAGGACGATGTCGCATCGTTCGCGCGCGAAATGTTCGAGGGCCATCACGGTGATGACTTCAAAAAAGGTGGGCAGTTGCCCGGCGGGAAATTGGCGGAGCAATGCCTGCATGCATTCGGTGAGAAGCACGGCCTCCGTCTCGGCGATGGGTTCGCGGTTGACTTGAATGCGTTCGCGAAAGCTGACGAGATGCGGCGAGGTGTACAGGCCGGTTTTGTATCCCGACGCGCGGTAAATACTCTCGAGCATGGCACACACGGAGCCTTTGCCGTTGGTGCCGGCGACGTGGATGATTTTTAGCGAATGATGCGGATTGCCCGCGAGCGCAGCAAGTTTGCGCGGATTTTCCAATCCGAGCTTGGAGCCGAGCAGCCGCAGCTGATACAGCCAATCGATGGCTTCGGGATAAGTCATTGCGCATGGGCGGACTCCAATTCGGGATGCCGTTACTGCCCGTTCGCGTGTTCGTGGGCGGCTTTGATGAAGCCGGCGAAGAGGGGGTGGGCTTGGATGGGTTTGCTGCGAAACTCGGGGTGCGCCTGCGTGGCTATGAAATAGGGGTGATCTTTCAACTCGATGAGTTCGACAAGGTTGCCGTCGGGCGAGGTGCCGCTGAAGGCAAAGTCCTTGGCCTCGAATTGTTCGCGGTAGGCGTTGTTGAATTCGTAACGATGGCGATGGCGTTCGTTAACTTCGTCGGTGCCATAAATTTCCGCCACTTTACTACCGGCGGCGAGGCGGCAGGGCTGCGCGCCGAGGCGCATAGTGCCGCCCAATTCGGTGACGTTTTGTTGTTCGTCGAGCAAGGCGATGATGGGGTGGGGCGTTTTGGGATCGAACTCCGCCGAGTGCGCGCCTTCCAATCCCAACGCGTTTCGGGCAAATTCAATGCAGGCGATTTGCATTCCGAGACAAAGGCCGAGGTAGGGCACACCGTTTTCGCGTGCGTATTTGGCCGCCAATATTTTACCTTCCACGCCGCGCTCGCCAAAGCCGCCCGGGACTAGCACGCCGGAGAGCCCCTCGAGATGCGAGAGTCCGCCGTTCTTTTCGATGTCCTCGGAATCCACGCGCACAACTTCCACCGCGCAATCGTTGGCGCCGCCGGCGTGGGTGACGGCTTCATACACACTTTTATAAGCATCCTGCAATTCGATGTACTTGCCGATAACGCCGATTTTGACTTTGTGCTTGGGCTTGATGATGCGGTCGATGACCGACTCCCATCGGCTCATATCCGCGGGCGGAGTTTCGATGCCCAAATACTCGCAGACGAGTTCGTCCATCTTCTCGCGCTGGAGCATCAGCGGCACTTCATAAATGGAATGATCAACGTCGATTTCCTCAATCACCGCCTCGACGGGCACGTTGCAGAAGAGCGAAATTTTTTGGCGCAGCTCGTCGTTGAGTGGTTTCTCGGTGCGGCACACGAGGATGTCCGGCAAGATGCCAATCTCGCGCAGCTTAGCAACCGACTGCTGCGTCGGCTTGGTTTTCAGTTCGCCGGCGGCCTTGATGAAGGGCACGTAGGTGACGTGCACAAAAATCGTGTTGCCGCGGCCATTCTCCAGCGCAAATTCGCGGATGGCCTCGAGGAACGGTAGGCCTTCGATGTCACCGGTAGTGCCGCCGATTTCGGTGATGATGACGTCCGCGCCGCTTTTTTCGGCCACGGCGTGCACGCGGTTTTTGATTTCATCGGTCACGTGCGGAATCACCTGCACAGTCTTGCCAAGATAATCGCCGCGCCGCTCCTTTTCCAAAACCGTTTGGTAAACGCGACCGCTGGTGAGGTTATTAAACTGCGTGAGTTCGGAATTGGTGAACCGCTCGTAATGGCCGAGGTCGAGGTCGGTCTCCGCGCCGTCATCGAGCACATAAACCTCGCCGTGCTGGAAAGGACTCATCGTGCCGGGGTCGACGTTGAGGTACGGGTCGAACTTTTGCAACGCCACCTTGAGTCCGCGGCTCTCCAGCAATGTGCCGAGCGAGGCGGCCGTGAGGCCCTTGCCCAGAGAACTCACCACGCCACCAGTCAAAAATATAAATTTCATTCGTTCAATTTTGCCAATAAGGCCTCGACCCGTTGCACATCTTCCGGCACGTCCACGCCAATGGCGTCATAATCCACCTTGCACACGGCGATGGCAATGCCGTTTTCCAGCGCGCGAAGCTGCTCCAATCGCTCGGCTTGCTCCAGCGGCGAGGGAGCGAAGCCCACAAGGCGCTGGAGCGTTTCGCGCCGATAACCGTAAATGCCCAAGTGTTTCAAAAATGGAAAAGCCGCCAACTGCTGCTCGGGGCTTTCCTTGGACAAATCGCGCTGGAACGGAATCGTCCGGCGCGAGAAATATAGTGCGCGGCCGGTGGTGCTGACAACGACTTTCACCGCGTTCGGGTCTTCCAACTCGGAAATGTTGTTCACAGCCGTGGCGGCGGTGGTCATCTCGGCGGCGTTCAGCGCGCCAGCCACGGCGTCGATTACCTCCGGCGCGATGAGCGGCTCGTCGCCCTGCACGTTGACCACCGCATCGCAATCCAGCCGCGCGGCCACCTCCGCGATGCGGTCGGTGCCAGTCGAGTGATCCGCTCGCGTCATTTCCACCGTGCAAAATTCTGCCGCCACTTTCGCGATGCGCTCATCGTCCGTGGCCACAATAACACCCGCCAACGCCGACGCCTCGCGGCAACGCTCCACCACATGCTGAACCAGCGGCTTGCCCGCAATCGGATGCAACGGCTTGCCATGAAACCGAGTCGAAGCGTACCGCGCGGGAATGATGCCGATGATTTTCATGCGTCGTTCAAAATCCAATCCGCCGCCGCAACAGTGTCGTCCACGATCGCGGCTGGGGCCACGGTGGCGGGCTTGTCGCGTTCCAGTTCGGCGCCGTAGCCGGTGCGGACGAGGATGCTCTTTTTGACGCCAGCATTCCAGCCGCATTGGAGGTCAGCGGTTTTGTCGCCGACCATGTAGCTTTGGGCGAGATCGATGCCGAATTCGTCGGCGGCGTCCTGCAGAAATTTTGGGCTGGGCTTGCGGCCGGGGCTTTCGTCCTCGGGAGATTCGGGAGCGAAATAAATTTTCTCAAACCGCACGCCATCGGCCGCCAGCGTCTTGACCATTTTTTCATTCACCGCGTGCATGTCCGCTTCTTTATAATAGCCACGACCGATGCCGGATTGGTTAGTGACAATGAAAAGGGCGAAGCCCGCGTCCACGAGCCGACGCAGCGCGGGGCCGGTGCCGGGAATGATTTCCAGCTTGTCGGGGTCGTGGAGGTAATGCCGCTCGATGTTGAGCGTGCCATCGCGGTCGAGGAAAACAGCGCGCTTCATCAGCCGATGGCGCGTGGGTTAAGCATAAAAGCTCCCGCTCAATTCGCGCGGTGTGACCACCGCCGTGCCCATTTTTCCGACCACCACTCCAGCAGCGTGATTGGAAAACACTGCCGCCTCGTCGGGCGATGCGCCGGCGGCGATGGCGAGGGTGAAGCTGGCGATGACCGTGTCGCCCGCGCCGGAGACGTCGTAAATTTCCTGCGCCACAGTGGGAATTACCGTGGACTTGGCATCGCGCGGGCAGAGCAACATCCCGTGTTCGCTGAGGGTTACCAACATAATCGCCGGCTCGAATTTTTCCTGCACGGCGGCGACGGCGGCGTTGAGGCTGGCCTCGGTGGCTTCGTCGGGCAAACCGGCGAGCGCGAAAAGCTCGCCGCGATTGGGCGTGATGAGCGACATGCCGACGAGATCGAGCTGATGCGCGGGCTTGGGATCAAAACTCATCCAAATGCCGCGCGGCTTGCACATCGCACGAAGACCATCGAGGAGTTCCTGCGTGACCGCGCCTTTGCTATAATCGCAAATGATGACCGCGTGCGCGGTATCCAGCTCGGCCTCAATCGCACCGAGCATCCGCTTGGTCACGCGCGCTTCGGCGGCGTCATTCGTCTCGCGGTCCACGCGCAGCATCTGTTGTTGATGCGCAACAACACGCGTCTTGCGCGTTGTCATCCGCGCGGCGGAGGCAATCAAACCGCTACTGTCCACGCTGTCCTCTTTCAACAATTGCTTTAGCATTTTGGCGCCGTCGTCTTTGCCCACCAATCCGTACAATCCCACGTCCGCGCCGAGCGCCGTGAGGTTGCGCGCCACATTCGCCGCGCCGCCGGGCATGAACGTTTCGCTTTGGAACTCCACCACCGGCACCGGCGCCTCCGGCGAGATGCGCTTCACGCGCCCCCACAGAAACTGATCCAGCATCACATCGCCCACCACCAGCACCCGACTCTTCGTCGCCGCTCGCAGCAAGCCCTTCACGCGTTTTACGGTTACACTCATTGCACTTCAAAAACCACAAACTAACCCGCCGATAAATCGTCAAAACTCCGCCGAAGGTCAACTCCACTCTGTACCCTGTTTAGCTTTTTGTTGTTTTCAGGATTTTTCCGGCTCCAAAAATCCAGTCAACGGGCTAGTGGCGTGCGCTTGATCGCTCGTCTCGCCGAGGCCGATTTCGTAAGCCATTCGGCCTGCTTCGGTGGCTTTGGCAAAAGCGCCGGCCATTCGGGTGGGGTCGTCATTGACGGCGATGGCGGTGTTCACCAGCACGGCATCCGCGCCAAGTTCCATCGCCTCGGCTGCGTGGCTGGGAGCGCCGAGGCCGGCGTCGACAACCACCGGCACGGTGGCTTGATCGAGGATGATGCGAATTTGGTCGCGGGTTTGCACGCCGCCATTGCTGCCGATGGGCGCGCCGAGCGGCATCACCGTCGCGCAGCCGACTTCCTGCAAACGCTTGGCGATGACAGGGTCCGCATTAATATAAGGCAACACCGTAAACCCTTCGCGCACAAGTTGCTCCGCCGCCGCCAGCGTTTCCACGGGGTCGGGCAGGAGGTAGCGCGGATCCGGATGAATTTCCAGCTTCACCCATTTGGGCAAACCCGCCGCCGCCGCCAGCCGCGCCAGCCGCACCGCCTCATCCGCATTCATCGCGCCGCTCGTGTTGGGCAACAGTAAAAATTTCTCGGGGTCAATGAAATCCAGAATGTTGGCGAAAGGGTCATTCTCCCCGCTCAAGTCCGCCCGACGCAGCGCGACCGTCACCATCTCCGCCCCGCTCGCCTCCAACGCCGCCCGCATCAATTCCGGCGACGCAAACTTTCCCGTCCCCAAAATCAAGCGCGAGGAAAATTCACGGCCAGCAATCGTCAAAGGCAAAACAGACACGCGCCCAACTTACGCCCCCAAGCCGAAGGCGTCGAGAATGACTTGGATTTCCCTCGCTCAAAATTTCCCTTTGCCTCATCCTTACCGCGCGAATGAAAGGGAGTGCGCTATCACAATTGGGCCGGCGTACTGCGGAGCCGGCGATTACGTGGCTGATGCGGGAGGCTTTGGTGCGGCCGGGTTTGATTTCGCTGGCGGCGGGGTTTACGGATAACCCATCGCTGCCGGTCGAGATCACGCGCGACATTATGGCAGATATGCTGCGCTCGGGGAAAACCGGCCAGCCGCCGTTGCAGTACGGCACCACCGCGGGCGATGAAACGCTGCGCGCGCTCACGGCGCGGCGCCTCGCGCAGTTGGATGGCCAATCGCCAAAGGCCAAGGCCTACTCGCCGAGTCGGATGATGATTACCCACGGCTCGCAACAGTTCCTGTACATCCTCACGGAAATTCTTTTTGACCCGGGCGACATCGTGCTGGTCGAAGATCCCTCGTATTTTGTGTACCTCGGCATCATGCAAAGCCACGGCATTCGCGGGCGCGGCATTCGGATGGAGGCGGACGGCATCGACCTCGCCCACCTCGAGGCCACGCTGGAGGCGCTGAAAAAATCCGGCGAACTGCCCCGGCTCAAGGCACTCTATTTGGTAAGCTATCACTGCAACCCCACCGGCACCACCACCGCCGCCGCCAAGAAAGCCGCCGCGCTCAAGCTGTTGCGCCGCTACGAAGCCGCTCGCCGGTCATCCGATTTATTTGCTGGAAGACGCCGCCTACCGCGAGCTGCGTTTTGCCGGTGACGACATCCCAAGCACGCTCACGATGGATCGCACCGGCGACCGCGTCATTTACACCAGCACCTACAGCAAACCCTACGCCACCGGCGTGCGCGTCGGCTACGGCTTCCTTCCCGCGCCGCTGCTCACGGCGGCCTTGCGCGTGAAGGGCAATCACGATTTCGGCACCACCAATTTTTTGCAGCAACTCATCTCGCGCGCGCTCAGCACCGGCGCGTACGAAACCCACGTACAATCCCTCCGCAAACGCTACGCCAAAAAAGCCGCCGCCATGGTCCGCGCCTGCCGCGAGCATCTGCCGTCGGATGTAAAATGGACCGAACCCAAAGGGGGCCTATACGTCTGGGCTCGCATGCCCGCACGCGTGAAGACCGACCTCAAAAGCAAACTCTTCGCCGCCGCGCTAAAGCAAAAGATGATTTATGTTCCCGGCAACCTCTGCTACGCCGACGACCCCACCCGCCGCAAACCCAACCGCGAAATGCGCCTCAGCTTCGGCAGCGGCAGCATCCCCAACATCAAAGAAGGCATTGCGCGGTTGGGGCGCGCGTTGAAAAAAGTTCTTTGAACCGGCGCAAAGACGCCAAGTTTCTGAAAATGGTTTTTCTTGTCGGCTTTACGCCTTGGCGGTTCACAAAAAAACGACGCCCGTTTCCGGACGCCGTCGTGATTCTGTGATTCCGATTTAGCCAGCAATCTCGGCGGCGTGGAATTCCTGCCAGTCGTCGAGGTTGTTCAGGTTGATCGCATCATCCGCGCCGGACTCCAGGCCGCAAGCGCCGAGGATGCCCGCCTTGGTGTCGGCGTCGTGGTTGTATCCGGCGATGGAATCATTCAACGCGCCAATGGCGTCGTCGCCCAGCGTCGCGCCGTCCTGCGCCGAAATCCACGCTTCGAACTGCGTGTACGTCGGTTTCTCGTTGGTGATGTAGCTGCGTACCGCTTCGGCATCAAGGCCGAGGCCCGCGATTACCATGCTGTCGTAGCCCGCGCCGATGCCGGGATAGCCATCTGCGATTTTGCCGGCCGCTTCGAGGCTCACCTTTTGCCACAAACGCGGCAGATGCAGCACGCCCAACGGGCCTTTGGTGCCGGAACTAATAAGAGGAACAATTTTACTCATAAGTCTGTTTTTCTAAATGTTAGGGGTTCGGGGAAAAGGTAGGCCCGCAAGGCGGGAGGGGTCAACGAGTTTTTACGGAAAGGTTTTGCCGTCGGTTTGCCACAATTTTCTTCACCCCACGCTGGACGATGCCTAAGCTGCGCCACCGAATGAGTAAACAAACATACAAGATTGCCGCGTTAGCGGGGGATGGGATTGGGCCGGAGGTGATGCGCGAGGCGCTGAAAGTGCTGCGCGCGGCCGAAGGCAAATTTGGATTTCAACTGGAGGTCACCGAGGCCGCCGTGGGCTGGGCGGGCATCGATGCCGCCGGCAAGGCGTTGCCCGATGAAACGCTTGCGCTGTGCCGCGAGAGCGATTCGATTCTGTTCGGCTCCGTGGGCTTGCCCGACCGCGACCCCACCATCCCCAAAGAAGAACGCCCCGAACGCGCCGCGCTGTTGGCGTTGCGAAAGGAGTTCGGGTTGTTCGCCAATCTGCGCCCCGTGCGTTTGCCCGCCGAGCTGGCGCACGCCTGCCCGCTCAAAGTCGAGCGCCAAGGCGACGGCATCGACATGCTCGTCGTGCGCGAGCTAACCGGCGGAATGTATTTCGGCCAACCCAAAACCACCGAGACACTCGAGGACGGCCAGCAACGCGCCATCGACACGATGGTTTACACCACCAACGAAATCGAACGCATCGCGCGCGTCGCATTCCAATCCGCCCAACTCCGCCGCCAGCACGTGACCAGCATCGACAAAGCCAACGTGCTGGAAAACGGCGTGCTCTGGCGCGAGGTGGTCACAAAGGTCGCCGCTGATTTTCCGGACATCACCGTCGAGCACATGTTCGTGGACAACGCCGCGATGCAATTCCTGCTGCGCCCCACGCAGTTCGACGTCGTACTCTGCGAAAATATGTTCGGCGACATCCTCAGCGACGAAGCCGCCGCCTTGGCTGGTTCCCTCGGCATGCTCCCCAGCGCCAGCCTCGGCGCCACCAGCGGCGAACGCACCTTTGGCTTTTACGAACCCGCCGGCGGCACCGCGCCCGACATCGCCGGCCAAGACCTCGCCAACCCCATCGCCCAAATCCTTTCCGCCGCCATGATGCTCCGCCACAGCTTCAACGAAACCGAAGCCGCCGCCGCCATCGACACCGCCGTGGCCACCGCCATCACCGCCGGCCACCGCACCGGCGACATCTTCAGCCCCGAGGATCCCAACGCCAAAAAAGCCACCACCACCCAAATGGGCGATGCCATTGCAGCGGCAATCTAAAAATGAAATCCCTCACCGAAGAACTTTGGTTTGATGTCCCGACGCGGCGGGCGTTTATCAATATCACGCCGCAAGTCGAGGACCTCGTGCAACAAAGCGGCGTGGCGGAGGGGCTTTGCCTCGTGAATGCGATGCATATCACGGCTAGTGTTTTTATTAATGACGACGAGTCGGGACTGCACGCGGATTACGAGCGATGGCTGGAGGAACTCGCGCCGCATGAGCCAGTGGACCACTACCGCCACAACGACACCGGCGAGGACAACGCTGACGCGCATCTCAAACGCCAAGTGATGGGCCGCGAAGTGGTGGTGGCCATCACCAAAGGGCGGCTGCATTTCGGCCCGTGGGAGCAGATTTTTTACGGCGAGTTCGACGGGCGACGCCGCAAGCGGTTCTGGTCAAAATCATTGGCGAATAGTCGGCCGTGTGGTATCGTCTCAGCCCGATGAAACCGCACTGGGCCATTTTGTTTTGCTTCTTGGCCACCCCAATTTTTGCGGCCGACTTTTCCAAGCGAAGACCGCGCGTGGTGGGCCTTTCAGCCAGTTCGAAAACCAGCCATCCCCGCTTCCGGAAAAGGCTGGGCGAAAAATGAAATCGACCCCTTCATCGCCCGCAAGCTCGCCACGCAAAAGCTCGCCCCCGCCACAGCCGCCGAGGCGCGCACGCTGATTCGGCGCGTGACTTTCGACCTCACCGGACTACCGCCCACGCCGGCGGAGGTGGAAGCCTTTCTCAAAGCATCCATCGCAAATCCGAATTCCGCATACGCAACGCTCGTCGACCGGCTGTTGGCCAGCCCGCGCTTTGGCGAACGGCAGGCGCGGTTTTGGCTGGACCTCGTGCGCTACGCGGATTCCGATGGCTACAACGCCGACCATCCCCGGCCCGAGGCGTGGCGCTATCGCGATTACGTCATCAACTCGTTCAATGCCGACAAGCCATACGACCGGTTTGTGCGCGAGCAAATCGCCGGCGATGAAATTGCCCCGGGCAATCGCGAGGCGCTCACGGCCACAATGTTTTTGCGCCATTGGATTTACGAGCACAACCAGCGTGATGTGGAAACGCAATGGAGCGATATTCTCAACGACATCACTGACGTGACCGGCGATGTTTTCCTGGCGATGGGCGTCCAATGCGCGCGCTGCCACGACCACAAGTTCGATTCCATTTTGCAAAAGGATTATTTCCGGCTGCGCGCATTCTTCGCGCCACTGCAGCCGCGCGAGGCGATGCCGTTGGGCAGCGTGCCGGCAGCGCAAAAAGTTTGCCGCGCAACAACGCAAATGGGAGGAAGCCACCCAATCGATTCGCCAAAAACTGCGCGCGATTGAGCAACCGGTTTTGTTGGCGAACAGCACGAAGGAAGGTTTCAGCAAATTCAACGACGACATCAAGGCGATGATTCGCAAGCAACCCGAGCGACCGCACGGGGTACGAACATCAAATCGCCGAGCTGTCGCTGCGGCAAATTGGGCTGCATCCGGAGAAACTGCCGAAGCTGCTCAAGGGCGAGCAAAAAGCGGCGTGGGAAAAGCTGCGCGCGGAATTCGCCAAGCACGACGCGCTCAAGCCCAAGCCGCTGCCGACGATGGCCTTCGTGGCCAGCGACGTGGGGCCGATCGCGCCGCCCACGCGCATCCCGAAGAAATCCAAAGCCGGCATCATCGCGCCGGGATTCCTTTCCATTTTCAACCCCGCCGACGCACGCATCACGCCGCCCGCCGCCGCGCTGCAATCCACCGGCCGCCGCACGGCGCTCGCCAACTGGATCGCCTCGCCCAAAAATCCGCTGACCGCCCGCGTGATTGTCAACCGCCTCTGGCAACAACACTTCGGCCACGGACTCGCGGCCAATGCCAGCGATTTCGGCCGACTTGGCGAAAAGCCAACGCATCCGGAATTGCTCGACTGGCTGGCGACGCGGTTGGTAACGGACGGCTGGAGCCTAAAAAAAATGCACCGGCTGATGGTCACCAGCGCGACGTATCGAGATGCGGAGTGATTCGAATGCAGAATGCAGAAAAAACCAATTGAGCAGATCCGGAGAATCGGTTCCTTTGGCATTATCCAATTCGCCGACTGGACGCCGACCAGATCCACGACGCGGCGCTGGCGGTCTCGGGCGAATTAGACCTCAAGGCCGGCGGAGCTGGCGTGGACTTGGCCAAGATGCCGCGCCGCGCGGTGTACGGCACAGTGCTACGCAACAAGCCGGCGGAGATGATGAACGCCTTTGATTCGCCCGACGCCATTTCCCACGCGCCCTCGCGCAACGTGACCACCACGGCCACGCAGTCGCTGCTGATGCTCAACGGCGAATGGATGCTTGCGCGCGCGGTGGTGTTTGCGTGTCGGCTGGAATGCGCCGAAGCCTCCGGTGCCGCACGGGTGAAACTGGCGTATCGACTGGCCTTCGGCCGCGCGCCCACTGCGAGAGAGTTGGCGGCGGCATTGGAATTTATTCGCGAATCCGAACTGGAAAACTTTTGCCACGCGCTGTTGAACTCGAATGAATTTGTTTATTTGGACTGAACTATGATAGGACGTGCGAAAATGAAATTTTACGAACATCAAGGATTGCAAGTGCCGCACGATGTGCCGGTGGCGTCGCGGCGGGATTTTCTTTTGCGCGGCGGCGCGGGCTTTGGCGCACTGGCGTTGAGTGGGTTGTTGGATGCAAACCCGCTAAAAAGCTCGAGCAATCCGTTGGCGGCCAAGCAGCCGCATTTTGCGCCCACGGCGAAGAGTTGCATTTTCCTTTTCATGGAAGGCGGCCCGAGCCATCTCGATTTGTTTGACCCCAAACCTTTGGTGAAAAAACTGGCGGGGCAAAGTTTGCCGCCGAGCTTCAAGCGGCCCATCACGGCGATGGGCGAGGCGGAATCGCCCATCCTCCATCTGCCGCGCAAATGGAAACAGCACGGCCAAAGCGGCCTGTGGGTGAGCGATTGGCTCCCGCGCATCGCGGAGTGCATGGACGACATCGCGGTGATTCGCTCGTGCTGGACCAACGGCATCAACCACAGCGGCGGCGTTTGCCAAATGAACACCGGCCAACCGCTGGCCGGGCGGCCGAGCCTCGGCGCGTGGGTCAGCTACGGGCTCGGCAGCGAGAACGAAAACCTGCCGTCCTTCGTGGTGATGACCGACACGCCCGCCGCGCCCGCCAATGGCCCACGCAATTGGAGCGCGGGTTTTATGCCGGCGATGTATCAAGGGGTGCGGCTCAATCCCGGCGCGGAGCCGATTCGCAATCTCAACTTGCCCAAGGGCATGACCCCCGGCCAATACCGCAAGCAACTGGATTTTCTCCGCCGCCTCAACGAGCAGCACCTCAAGTCGCGCGAACACCAAACCGAACTCGAGGCCCGCATCCGCGCTTACGAACTGGCCTACCGCATGCAAGCCTCCGCACCCGAGGCAGTAGACCTCACTCGCGAAACCGAGGCCACGAAAAAAATGTACGGCTTCGGCAATAAAGATACCGAGCCGTTTGGCCGCAACTGCCTCTTAGCACGGCGCTTGGTGGAGCGCGGTGTACGCTTCGTGCAGCTCTATCACGGCACCAAAAGCAAATGGGATTCGCACAGCAAGATGGAGGAAAACCACGGCCGCCAATGCCGCCAAAGCGATCAGCCGGTGGCCGCATTGCTGAAGGATCTCAAGGCCCGCGGGTTGCTCGATGAAACGCTCGTAGTGTGGGGCGGCGAATTCGGCCGAACGCCGATGAGCGAAAAGGGCGACGGCCGCGACCACAATCCTACCGGCTTCACGATGTGGATGGCCGGCGGCGGCGTGCGCGGCGGGCAAGTCATCGGGGCCACCGACGAGCTCGGCCTGTACGCCGTGCAAGACCGTCTGCACGTCCACGACCTCCACGCCACCATCCTCCACCTAATGGGCATCGGCAATCTAGACCTCATTTATCGCTACAAAGGCCGCCCCGAAACCCCCACCATCAACGAAGGTGAGGCGTACACAAAGATCACGGGGT
>CALKBX010000021.1 GCA_937775205.1 uncultured Verrucomicrobiae bacterium
GCGGGCGCGGGTTCAAGTCAACACGTACGATGTGGCGCGCGCGGGGCGAGTCGTTTTCAAATTCAACGATCGCCACGCTGGCGGGTGCGCCGCCGCGCGGGGTGGCGGGCGAGCCGGGGTTGAGATAGAGCACGCCGTTGAGTAACTCATTGTACGGCATATGAGTATGGCCGAAAACGACGACGTCCGGCTGCTCCTCCGCCAACAACGCGCGCACTGTTTGAGACGGCACGGGGAAATCGACGATGTGATGGATGAGGAATTTGTTGCCGCCAAACTCGATGAGGCGCGTCTCAGGCAAGTCGATTGCGAAGTCGGTATTGCCGCGCACGGCGCTCACCGGCGCGATGGCTTCCAGCTCGGTGATGATATCCACCGGCCCCACATCGCCCGCGTGCAAAATATGATCCACCCCCGCCAGCGCATCGTGCACGGCGGCGGGCACGGTGCCGTGGGTGTCGGAGATGATGCCAAGCTTCACGGCGGCAGTGTGAAGGGGGGAAGTGAAATGGCCAAGTTCCAATGACCAGAATGGAATGACCAAATCCCAATGACCAAGGTCCAAGGAATACCCAATGCCCAATGGCGGCAGTTTTTTTGTATTGGGCTTTGGGTATTCCTTGGGTATTGGGTTCTTGGAACTTGGAACTTGGAACTCGGTTCTTGGTCATTGGGATTTTTCTTTTGAACGATTTATTTGAAATTTTACACGAGGACGACGACTTGTTGGTGATCAATAAGCCTGCGGGGCTCGTGTGCCATCCGACGAAGGGCGACGAGCGTTCCAGCTTGGCGGGGCGGTTGCGGCTGTATCGCGGCGCGGAGCAGCCGGTGCATCTCATCAATCGGCTGGATCGCGAAACCAGTGGCGTGGTGTGCGTGGGCAAGACCGACGAGGCCGCGCGTGAGTTGCGCAAACTGTGGGAAAGCCGCGAGGTGGAAAAACAATACTGGGCCGTCGTGCACGGTCACGTGACGGAAAGCGAAGGCATGATCGATGCCCCGCTCGGCAGCGATGACGCTAGCGAAGTGGCGGTGAAAGATTGTGTGCGCGATGATGGGCATCCCTCGCAAACGCGCTACTGGACGCATTGGGAATTCGAGCGCAACGGGGAAAAATTTACGTGGCTGCGCGTGGCACCCGTCACCGGCCGGAAGCATCAGATTCGCATTCATCTGCAGCACCTCGGCCACGCGATTGTGGGCGACAAACTTTATGGGCTGGATGAATCGTGGTATTTGAAACTCGTGAAGGACGAGTTGACCGATGCCGATTGGCAAAAGCTTATTCTCAAAAACCAAGCCCTCCACGCCCACACGTTGCGATTCAACTGGCGCGCGCGCGACTGGGAATTTGTTGCTGAACCGGCGGATGAATTTGTCGATTTCATCGAAACGGTGAGTGAAGCGGAGGAAGATACCTACAACGATTGATAGTTTGGCGTAGAGTTGACATTTATTCACAGAGTGTTAGTTTCTCGGTTCCGATGGCCCGTTCGTCTATCGGCTAGGACACGGCCCTCTCAAGGCTGAGAGAGGGGTTCAATTCCCCTACGGGCTACCATTTCGGAACAAGGAGTTACGGAAAAGGCATGTCGCTGAAATATTTTCAGATTATTTTTAATCCCACCAGTGCGGCGGAACTGGCAGGGATGCCGAAGGATTTGCAGTTGCAGATTCTGGGCGAGTTTCGCGGGCTGCCGGAGGAAGTGCGCGTCAGCGGATTTTATGGTCGGCTGGAGCACGGCGTAAAAAGTCTGCATCGCTATCGCGTAGGAAATTACCGCGTGTATTTTGAATGCCACGAACTAGGGGTGGTGGTGCACCGGATTTTTTCGCGCAACACGTTGAAGGATTTTTTCTTCCGCAACGTGAACATGACGCAGGAAGAAGACGATGCGTTGGCGGAGAATCCGGATTTTTGGGAAATGATCGACGAAGCCGCCCTTGCCTCGCGCGAGGAGACGTAATGTGCAAGGCCTGCCGGCAAGATGCCGAGATCACGGCTAGCCTTTTTCCTCACCTAACTCGACGTTCCAGTAGGCGACGTCGATGAAGTGCTTCCAGCTGTCGTGCGTTTTCACGCCAAAACTCACTTGAATAAACGGCCGCCATTTGGGTTTGCGCGGTTTGGTAATCAAATTCAAACCGGCCTCGCGGGGGGTGCGGTTGCTCTTGCGCGTGTTGCACGGAATGCACGAGCACACGATGTTTTCCCAGTTAGTGGGGCCGCCGCGGTCGCGCGGGATGACGTGGTCGAGGTTCAAATCGCGCCGGTCAAATCGTCCGCCGCAGTATTGGCAGATATTTTTATCGCGCTCAAAAATATTGTGCCTCGTGAACTTAACTTCCTGTCGGGGAAACTGGTCGTACGCCAGCAGCAAAATCACGCGCGGAATACGTAGCCGAAAGGACACCGCCGCGATGGAGTCCGCGTGCGGCTCGGCCTCGGAGAAATCCTGCCACTCGCCGAAGCTGAAGGTTTGAAAACCGTCGGCGTCATCATTGTAAACCACCTGCGCGTGCCCGGTGAAAAGCAGGCCCACGGCGCGGCGCACGGAGCAGACGTTCACCGCCTGCCAAAGGCGGTTGAGCACGAGCACGGGCTGTTCCAACGGCAAACTCATAACACCCAAGGGTAGCAATTCGTGGCGTCGGATGTCAACCGGTGTGCTACTGAGTGAAATGGAAAAGCTTGCGTTGACAGGCCAAGCCTGCCACGGTGGCGGCGATGAGGGGGTGGGGATTCAGTTTCATTTTGGGGATTATTCTGTCTGTATCGGCATGGGCCGGAGGTTTGCCCGGTGACGATTATTTCAAGGCGCAGGCTTTATTTACGACCGGCCAAACGCTGGCCCAATCCGGCGCACGGGAAAAAGCGCTGAGTAGTTTCGTGGATGCGCGGCGATTGCTCGAGGGGATTGAGCACCAGTTCCCCCATTTCAACCAAGCCTCCGTCAAAGGATTGACCGCCCAAATTGACAAGGAACTGGTTCCACTGGCAACCCTGCTCGGCATCAACCCGCAATTGCTCATCAAAAATGCTCCGCCCAAACCGCAAGCCGCACCTCGACCAGCGCAAGGGTGGGAACGCGAACTGGCGAAAATGCGCGAGGCCAAAAATCTGGCCGAACGTAAAACGGCCACCGCCGAGCACCGCGCGGACCTCGCCAAAACCCAGCTGCGCGAAGCGCTCGCCGCCCGGCCCAAATCTGCGGATCCCAAGCTCTACGCCAAGGTGCAGGGAGAAAAGGAAAAGCTCGATGCCGACCTGCGTTTCCTGCGCAATCAAGCCTTGCGCAGTGAGCAAAAATACCTCGACGCATTGCGCGAAAACCACCGCCTCAAAGAGGAGATCGCCCGACTGCGCGCACAAAACAGGAACCCGCCCGTCGGCAACGAAGCCGCGTGGCTCCGCCGTATTCGGGAACTGGAAGCCGAGAACCAGCGCCTTAAGTCCGACAACGAGCAAATGCGGAAAATTCTCACCACCCCGCCGCCTCAGCCATCGCGGCCCTAATCATGCGCGTCACCGGCGGTCAATGTGCGGGGCGAATACTTGCCGTGCCGCCCGGACTGGGCGTGCGGCCCACGCCGGATAAAGTTCGCCAAGCCATTTTCAATAGCCTCGGCCCGTGGATTGAGGACTGCACCGTGCTCGAACTTTTCGCCGGCAGCGGCGCGCTTAGTTTAGAATGCCTCAGCCGCGGCGCGGCATCCGCAGTGGCCGTTGAGAAAAGCTCCAAACACGCCAGCTACATTCGCCGCAATGCCAAGGCGCTTGAAACCAAAGTGGAGGTTCGCGTGCAATGCGCTTTGCAAGCGGTGAAGCAACTGGCCGAGGCGGGACGCGCCTTTGACTTTGTTTGTGCCGATCCGCCCTACGGCGACAAGACCGTCCCCGGCAAGCGCTCCGAAAGTTGGGCGCAAAAACTTTTGGATGAAGCGGCTTTGGTGAAGATCTTAAAACCGGAAGGTCGCCTGCTCATGGGCCACACCAAACGCGATGCCGTAGAAATCTCCGCTCCGTGGCGCGAACACAAAACGCTCAAGCACGGTGATACGTGGATTCGGATCCTCCGGTAGGGACGCGCTTCCGCGCGTCCATGGACATGCGAAGCATGTCCCTACCGCAACCGCGAAAGCGCCGCCACCGTTGCTATCATCGGGTAAAGCTTTTCAAAGTACCAAAGCTTCGCGAAATAAAAACCGATGGGCGAGGGTTCGGTCCACGCACCGGATTCCACTTGTTCCACCAGCCATTGCGCGCCGCGGTTGCGAGCGGTTTCCAGCGCGGCTTGCGCGTCGAGGTCATTTTCCGTCACGCCCGCCAGGGCTTCCAGCGCGAGGGCGGTTTCTTCGATAGAGGGTTCGCTGCTTTTGAATCCACCCCACGCTCCGTCTTTGCTCTGCATTTCTAGCAGGGCGTTCTTGGCGCGGGTCACGCGCAGGGCACCGCCCGGGAGAGCTTGTTGCGCGGGTTCGTTGAGGGCGAGCAGCACTTTAGCGGTGCCGTAGGTCCAGTTGATTTCATCGGGCGCGTGTTGGTTGCCAAACCACAGCGGCGCCCAGCCATCCATTCCCTCGCCTTCGCTTTGGGCGAGAAAACGGGCGGCGCGGGCGAAGGCGTTGTCGATGCGGGTTTGTAGTTCGGGCAATTCATCGCGCCACGCGAGCCACGCGCGCATGGTGTGCGCGGTGAGGTCGGGGCTGGAGCGGTCGAAGGGTAGATTGGTCCAGCCACGGCAAAAAGTTGGGATGCCGCCATCGCGGTTTTGTAAATCAAGCAACCACGCGCAGCCGAGCCGCGCGGCTTCGCGGGTGGCGTCGGTGAGGTCGCCGAGATTTTTTAGCGCGAGCAATGCGCCCGGCGTGTCGTCGGCATCAGGCACGCCGCCGGGCAGCGGCGTCCATGCCCAACCGCCCGGTGCGGCGAGGGTGTACGGATGCACCTCGCGATATTGCTGGGCGAGCAGCCAATTGCGGATGGGGCTGCGCGCTTCGGCGGGCAAGTCATCACCGAGGGCGTTGACGGCAAGCGTGGTGACCCACGTGGCAAGGTTTGTGTCGATAGGCCAACTGCCATCGGTGCGGACGGAGGCTTTCAAAAATTCGACGCCTTTTTTCGCAACGGGATGATTAGCGAGGCCACTGCCCGCGAGGCTCATTGTCACAAAACTGGTAAGCGGCGTGGCCTCGAGAAAACCGCCGTTGGTTGGCTGGATTTTTTCCAAAACGCGCAGTGTTTTTTGGCGAGTGAGATTGCGAAGGATTCGCGTGATGGGATTCCACGTGGGCCGGTGGTGGTGCCGACATTGGCCGATAGCGATGAGTGCGGGCAGCGCGTAGCTCACCACCGGCAGCCGCACCGCGCCGAACCAGCTTTGCGGCAGCGCGGCGAGCTCGAAGGGCAGTGGCCGCACGTCGCCCCAGTCGATTTTGCCGGCAAGGGCGCAATGGGTGAGGATGGGAATGGAAAACGTGCGGTCTTTGCCGTAACGCCGAATGATGGCGGGCGCAAGGGTTTCGGGCGAGGTGCCACCGGCGGCGTTGGTGAGCCAATCTTTGGCGGCGGCTACAGTGGTCGAATATTTTTCGGGCGCGTTGGGCACTGCATGGAAGGCGGCCCAACACAGTGTGGTGGTGGAAATGTTGCTTTTGCTTTTGGTGGAATCGCCCCAGCCGCCATCGGGATTGGCGTTGGCGGCGAGCCAGTTGAGGCCACCCCTTATATAAAGGGAATGATCGGCATCGGTGTGGGTTTGGACTTGTTGCAATGCGACGACGGCGGTGGCGGTGGCGAGGGCGCTGCTGGAGAGTTCGCCGGTCCAGTTGCCGTCGGCATTGCGCTCGGCGAGGAGGGCTTGGCGGGCGGTGTTCAGCGCGGCCTCAAGTCTGGCGGGGTCGAGGTTCACAGGTCGCTGGCGGGTTTGCGTTTTTCTTTGAAGAAATTTTGGAGCATTGAGCGGCAATCATTTTCCATCACGCCGGGGGTGATTTCGGTTTGGTGGTTGAGCGTGGGGAATTGCAGGAGATTCATCGCGCCACCGGCTGCGCCGCCTTTGGGATCGGCCGCGCCAAAGACGACGCGGTCGACTCGGCAATGGACAAGCGCGCCGGCGCACATGGGGCAGGGTTCTTTGGTGACGTAGAGGGTGCAGTCGGTGAGGCGCCAATCGCCGACGGCGGCCTCGGCGGCGGTGAGGGCGATCATCTCGGCGTGGGCGGTGGCGTCTTTGAGCAGCTCAACTTGGTTCCACGCGCGGGCGATGACGGCGCCATTGCGAACGACCACTGCGCCCACGGGCACTTCGTCGGCCTCGTAGGCTTTCGCCGCCTGGCGGATGGCGTCTTGCATGAAGTGTTCGTCGGTCATTTGGCGTTAAGGGAAGATTGCAGGAGCGTCCATTGGTCGGGTTGATTATCGGCGCATTGGCAGTGAGCGACAAAGAAGGCGTTGCGGTGTTGCCAAAAGAGGGGCCAGATTTGTTCGCGGTCGGTGCCGGGGAGCGGGAGAGATTCGAGCTCTTCGCGGGTGGCCCAGCGGAAGGGTCCTTCCTCGTGATCGGGCGGCAGTGAGGTGAGGCGCGGTTTGATTTCAAAAAGAAACATCAGCCAATGGGCGTTGCCTTGGTAGCCGTGCTCGCTGATGACACCGGTGAGGTGGAGGTCGGCGGGGGCCAGTTGCAGGCCGGTTTCTTCAGCCGCTTCGCGGATGGCGCAGGCGTGCGGGCTTTCGCCGGTGTCGGTTTTCAGTTTACCGCCGGGCGGACTGTAGCAACCGCGGTTGGGATCGTGGTTGCGCTGGATCAGCAGCACTCGGCCATCCTCGTGGAAGGCGTACAGCAACGTGGCAATGCGATATGGCAACGATGACGACATGCGGCAGTGAAGCAACGGGGCGGCGGGTTTCCGAGACTTTTTTGAGGTCAAAATTTTTGCGCGGCGCGCTGTGAGTAACTTGCCCTTGGCTCTCGCGCTTGCGGCTGCAATACCCGCCGCGACGTATGGAACGCAGCCCAGGTGAAACCCCCTAATGACTGATCCAGAGAAGCACTGCAATTGCGGATAGCATCAGCCCCGTTTACTTACCCCCCTTTTCTCAATGAAAAACGAGAAGCTCCTGACCCTTGCGAAAATCCTCGGTGTCGGAGTGTGCCTGTATCTTTTCCTGATCGGCATCGGCGGGATGGGCGCGGCGTTCAAGGGGGAATTTAAAGAAACGGCGGCGAAGCTGCTCGAAGCGACGAAGTCACCCATCGTGGGACTCTTCATTGGCATTCTCGCCACCACCATTGTGCAAAGCTCCTCCACCACCACGAGCCTCATTGTGGGCCTCGTGGCAGCGGGCGCGGTGGATGTGGGCGGCGCGATTTTTATGATGATGGGCGCCAACGTGGGCACCACGGTGACGGCCAAAATTGTGTCGCTTGGGCACATCACGCGGCGGGCGGAATTTCGCCGAGCCTTTGCGGCGTCGTCGGTGCACGACACGTTTAACTTTATCACCGTGGCCGTTTTGTTGCCGCTGGAATACAGTTTTCACATTCTCGAAAAAGGCGCGCGTTTTCTGGGTGAGCATTTTGTTCGAATCTCCGGCGTGACGAAGCCGGAGAATTACCTCAAGAAAATAACCAAACCGCTCATCGATTGGATGGATGCAATGCTAAGCGATCCGGCGTTGTTGGTGGTTTCGGTTGTGATCACTTTTTTTATGCTCTTTGCCATCGTGAAGCTGCTGCAAAGCCTTGTGTTGAAAAAACTGGAGGCGTTTTTCGATGCGTATTTATTTCGCAACGCTGCCATCGCCTTTATGGTGGGCCTGTGCCTTACGGTGCTGGTGCAGAGTAGTTCCATCACCACCAGCCTTATCGTCCCGCTGGCGGGCGCGGGCGTGTTGCGTTTGCCACAAATTTTCCCCTTCACCATCGGCGCCAACATCGGCACCACCGTCACTGGCTTGCTCGCCGCACTGGCCGCCGGCAGCGCGGCGACTGTGCTGCCCGGCGAGGATCTCCCGCCTCTCGTCGTGGCCGGCGCCACGGTGGCGTTTGCTCATTTGCTGTTCAATTTGGCGGGCGCGTTGATTTTCCTGCCCTTTGCGCCCATCCGCGCCTTGCCGGTTAAGTTTGCCGAATGGCTGGCGGAGCTGTGCCTGCGCAACCGCGTCATCCCCATCGTTTTTATTGTGCTCGTGTTTTATATCATCCCGCTGGTGGTCACGTGGTCCACCATTGCGGCGGCATTCAAAAAATAGTAAGGTATCCCCATGTGGAAGGAAATTATCAGGGTCTTTAAGAAAGACAACCTCTATCAACAGGCCTTTGACGAGGCGTGCGAGATGCTCGAGACCGATGGAAAAATGTACGCCGCCTCGGTGGAGTCGCTGCGCAAGTCGGATAAAGCGGAGATTGAGTTGGATATTTACGGGCTCGACAAAGAGGTCAACCGCTCCGAGCGCGATGTGCGCAAAAAGGTGATGAAGCATCTGATGCTTTCGGGCGACACGCAGCTCAATTCCGGCCTCGCGCTGGTGAGTGTGGTGATCGATATCGAACGCATCGGCGATTACACCAAGAACATTTACGACCTCGCCCGCAGCCACCCCAAGCGGCTGCAAGCGGGCAGCCTCGAGGATAAGTTACAGGAAGTAGAGGCGCATATCGCGCAGATATTCGCGAGTGCCACCCGGGCCTTCAAGGAAGGCGACGAGGATATTGCGCGGCAGGTGATGGAAGATTACAAAGAGGAAATCTCAACCGATTGCGATGATATGGCCGACGACATCATCACCGGCAAAGTGAGAGATCTCGAAGCGCCCGAAGCCGCCGCGGTGGTGCTCTACGCGCGCTTCCTCAAGCGCATCGGCAGCCACTCCCGCAACATCGCCACAAGCATCGTCAATCCGTTCCATCGGATTGGGTACAATGAGAAAATAAAAAAGAAATCGTAAGCCCAACGGTCGGAGGCTATTGCGATTCGTCATTCCCGTTTCATAAACTTGTCATCAAACCGCCATGTATCCGCGACGCCCGTGCTGAATCCTGACCCCGCGTTGAGAGTACCAAACCCAGTGCGGGGGAAAACAAACCTCAAATTGAAATTGAAAATCAAGTTGTTCAAGTTAACCAAGGTATTCACTGTGGCCATCCTCGCCGGATTCGCATTGGTTGAAACCGCCGAGGGACAATCTTCCGAAAGCCTTCTGAAAAAGCTCGTGGAAAAGGGCGTTCTCACCGAGGCCGAAGCGGGAGAGCTACGCAACGAAACCAACGCGGAGAACGTCATCAAGCCCAATAGTTGGGTGGACAGCATCACCTTCAAAGGTGACCTGCGCCTGCGCTACGAGCAAAAGCATCAGGATTGGAATAGTGGCGGTCAGTTATCTCGGCAACGAATGCGCTACCGCTTTCGGTATGGTGCCATTGCGGATTTACAGAATGACATGAAAGTGGGCTTCCGGATTGCTAGCGGTAGCACAGATAATCCGACCTCCACCAACCAATCTTTCGACGATGCCGGTCACAATGATTCACTCAATATTGATCAGGCTTACGCCCAGTGGAGCCGCGGAGGCTTCACCGTTATGGGCGGCAAGATGCCTGCACACGATAAGACTGGCTGGATGATTAACAAGGGACTGATTGATAGCGACTACACTCCTGAGGGATTGGAGGCGCACTATGACCTTGAGGTTGGGAATCTCCCCATTGGATTGCACGGTGGTTGGCATTCGCTTTATGAATCTTCCGGAGAAACTGATGATGAAGGCCTGCTTATTGGTCAACTCACCACAGGACATAAATTTAGCGGAAATACAGATCTGAAGTTGGGTCTAGGCAGTTACTGGCTCTTTAATGCCGACCAAATCAAGGCGGACACCGTTGGGTCCGCCGGCGTCGCACACAAGGATTCGGCGGGTAACTCCGAGAGTGGTAACAAGGTGGTTTCTAACTTCAACCCGTACTTTCTTGATGCAGCTCTCACGTATAAGGGATGGGCGCGCCCGCTTAAGTTTTCCGCCATGTATCTTAATAATCCCGCTGCAGCGGCAAGCAGCGAGGACACGGGTTATAGCCTTGGAGTGAAATATGGCAGTGCCAAGAAGGCAGGAGAATGGGAGATTGGTTACGAATGGCGTCACCTAGAGCAGGACTCTGCCTGGGCCGGGCTCACCGATTCAGACTTCGGCGCATTCGGCGCGCGCAACGTTGCCCTCGGCAACGGTAACAAATATTACAACGGCACCAACGTGGAAGGCAGCCTCATCAAGGGGAAGTATCAACTCTACGACAACGTGAAACTCGGCTTTGGCTGGGGCATCACCGATGCCATCAAAAACGACGTCAGCGGCACGGATAAAACCACCCACCGCTTTTCCTTCGACGTGATATTTTCGTTTTAGCGCCCCACGCAGAACAGCGCGCCATTTGTGCGGATGAACAGCTGTCCGCCCGCGATGGCCACGCTGGCGCGGGTGAGGTCATCGCCTTTTTCGCCGAGCATGGTGCGGTTCAGGATCTTCCCGTTTTTTGCGTCTACCACAAACGCCTCACCGGCATGGTTTTGAAGATAGATTTTTCCATCCGCTGCAGTCGGTGAGGTGCGAATCTTAGGTTGGCTTTCCAGGTTAGTTTGCCAATCTGCCTTGCCGGTAGCAGGGTTGATGCAGGAAAGCGTTTTGTCACGACCTTCGCCGTACATCACATAAAATTTTCCTCGGTAGAACAGAGGGGTACAAACATCACTGGAAATATCATCCGTGCGCCCGGCACTTTTCCATGCCAGTTCGCCTTCACCTTTGGCTCCGGCTTTTACGGCGTACACAGGGCTGCCTTTGGGGGCGCAGGCGAGGATCACACCGCCGCCAGCGGCGGGCGATGGCACCAGTCGCCAATGACCGATGCGCGAGGGATTCCACGTGCCCCAGCGCCAGAGTTCTTTGCCGGTTTTGGGATTGTGCCCGGTGAGGCAGTCGCCGCCGACGATGAGCAATTCCTCACGGCCGTTGTGCGTGAAGGGCATCGGCGTGCTGAAGGCCTCGAGGCTTTCAGCCTTGGCGTTGGAGGGGCGGTTGTGTTTCCAAAGTTCCTTGCCGGTTTTGGGATTGAGCGCGAGCAAATAGCTTTCGTTGCCATTGGCCTTGCCGTGCCCGCGCACGCCGGTGTTGCGCTGGAGTATTTGCAAATAAAGAATGCCATCATGCAACAACGGGCTGGAGCTGAAGGTCCATTGAAAAGCGAACCCGTTTTCTTCGCCTTGGATTTTCTTGGACCAGAGTTTTTTGCCGTTGAGATCGAACGTGGCGAGGTCGCCATTGCCGTAAAAAAACGTCACAACATTGCCATCGGAGACAGGCGAGGGCGAAGCGTAGTTGCTGCGGTCATCGAGTTGGTAGCCCGCGCCCACTACTTGACGCCAAATTTCCTTGCCCGTGCGCCGGTCGAGACACAGCGCGAGTAATTCTTTCGCCTTGGGATCTGTGGAGGACACAAACACTTTGTCGCCCAAAATAATCGGCGTGGCCGCACTGGGCCCGGGCATCGCGACCTTCCACGCGATGTTTTCGGTCTTGGAAAATTTCACCGGCATTTGGGCTGCCACGGTGGAACCATTATGATTGGGCCCGCGCCAATTGGCCCAGTCGCCGGCGGTGGCAGAGAGGGTGAATGCGGCGAGAATGAGGATGAGGTTTTTGGTCATTGTTGTTTTTGGTTAAAATTAGGACGTGGTAAATGAGTTACTGCTTCACAATCCATTTAGAAAACTGCGTGTACGCTTTTTGGGCCGTGGCGGTCCAGCTCTCTTTCTGCTCCTTGGAGACCTGCGGGGGATGGCTTTCCAGCGCCGGTGCCTGGCTGGGGGCGATGTGGAAGCGGTAGTTGAGTTTTTGTATTTCGCCCTTCTTGAGGTCCTTCTTGAAGAAGAAACCGAATCGGCCGTAGTCGCGCCAGGAAAGTTCCTCCACCGGCTGGTTGGGCGCATTGAACTGCGTGGCGCTGTACCAGTTTTTGCCGATGGGAAAATGCAGGCGATTCCATTTCCACTCCTTGCTTAGAATCTTGCCGTTGCCGGCCTTCTTGCCCTCCGGCTCCCACAGGTAGCTGGTGAACTTCGTCCATTTCGAGGCCACCTCGGTATGGGCGCGGAAATGGCAACCCGCATGCTGCAAATCGCCGCCCAGAGTCAGGTCACGGGCAGCGGTCAGCTCGGTATGGAAATCCACCTGGGTGCGGCCCGCATTATTCTGGCCGGGGTGTCCCGAGATTCGGGAGATGACGAGTGTGCGGGTTTCAGAGATAAGCAGGTCATCACTCTTACCCACCTTGCCGGTGCGCCACTCGATATCAGCCACGATGGTGACCCCGCTCTCAGTTGCCTTGGCGCTCTTGATCTCCTTCACGCGCATAATCTCGCCCTTGTGGATGTGCCACAGGTCAAACTGGCCGCCTGAAATAATGCGCCAACCGATGTAAATGCCGCGGTGGTGCGGGAATTTACCTGTGTCCTTGCCATCGGGCCCCACGCCGGGGTTGGTCAAAAGCTCGCCTTCTTTGCCGTATACATGCAGGAACGGTTTCTTCTGGCCTTCGCCAAACACAAAATGCGCGACCGGCTTGCCGTCCTTGGCTACCGCGAGCCCCTTGCCGGGGGCCTTGGGGTTGGCGGCGGGCTTGACGGACCACTCGGCTTGGGTGGAAAACGCGAGCAACAACGAAAGGGAGAGAATCTGTTTCATGACCATTGGTTCCCGGCCATAATGAACCACAAGGGCTGAGGGTCAAGCCTGTGAATGGCACATTTTTGCGACAGTAAAGAGAAGATGGACGGACGACACACGCTGCCCGTAAAATAACGCCGTGAAAGCGATGATAATCAGTGCTGCGCTCGTCTTGGCGATGGGATGCGGGAATCAGGAAACAGGTCAACCTCCCCAAACATTCACGAAGAAAAATCCGCAGCCAGATTTGAGTGGGGGCCCGTTCCCCGAAGCGACACCCGAGAGCCAGGGGATTCCTCGTGGCGTGCTTGACCGTCTGTCCGAGCTTGTCACCGGATTCGTGGAGGCGGAAGAGATTGTCGGTGCGGAGCTGTTGGTCATTAAGAACCGGCGTACCGTGATGCACGATGTATTCGGTCACGACGACCACCGCGGTGATAAGGCGTTGGGGAAGAACACAATCTTCAGTATCCGCTCGATGACGAAGCCGCTGACGGGCGCCGTGGCACAGATGTTGATCGATGACGGCGTCCTGAATCTCACGGACTCGGTTGCGAAGCACCTAGACTCTTTCGATAACGAACGGTCACGGGGCGTGACCATCGAACACCTTTTGACGCACCGGAGCGGTTTTCCGATGAAGTCCGCCGGCACGCTCTGGTCGAACTACTCGAGCTACACCAACGTTCGGCAGATTGCGGACTACTGGGGCGAGTACGGCCCCCAGCTTTTCACACCGGGAGAACGATATCAGTATGCTGACGCCAACGTCGACACGCTCGGTGCAGTCATCGAGCTTGCCAACGGTAAGCCCACCGAGGCCCTTATCGAGCAACGGCTGTTCGAGAAACTTGGCATGCGCGACACGATCGCGTTGCTGCGCGAAGGCGATTCGCGTATCGAGCGCGTTGCGGGCAAACACGCCGGCGGCCGCGGTCGTTGGAATCAATTTTGGCGTTGGAAGGGTAAACCGTACTTCTCATTTCCGATGTTCGCGCAGAGTTTCTACTCGACGCCCGTCGATTACGCGCGTTTTCTCGGTATGGTGATGGACGGCGGTGTCGTAAATGGACAACGGCTATTATCCGCCGCCGCGATCGCACGGATGCTCACGCCGGTATCGAAGACAACGATGCCAACCGGGTTTGCCGGACTCGGATCGTCGTACGGTCAGCTTATGCATCTCTACGACAAAGGTGGTGAGGTCGTCGCCTTTGGTCACAGCGGTTCGGACGGCACTTACGCCTGGGCTTGGCCTGCTCAAGACCTGATGGTCCTGTACTTCACGCAGTCGCGTGGTAGCATCACGATGAATCGTATGGAGGCGGTGATTGACAGCCTGCTTGCCCGGCCTGTGCTGGATCAAACAAGAGAGAAGACTGACAAACAGGACAAGTGATGTCCGTAGGTTTGCACAGAGATTCTTCAAGCAGTTCAAACGTGACGTAGTTCTCTATCAACTCATCCATCACGCAACCTCATTCAGACAAGACGAGAAACATATTCTTGTTTCCACTGCCAAATTCGTGGCCCAGGTTCTTCAAATCACAAAGGCCCGAAAACTTGTTGCCGCCGGAAATCACGCGCCGACCGATGTAGATGCCGCGGTGGTGCGAATAAAGGCCCGTGGCCTTGCCATCCGCTTCCACGCTGGGGGCTTTGGGATTGGCGGCACTCAACGTGCCGGTGAGCAAAAGTGAGAAAATGAGGATGGCGTGCTTGAAGTGAATGGTTCGGGCAATGATGCCTGTGGGTGGGCGCGGGTCAAACTTGGCATTGAATCACCAATGGATGATTTGGTTTTTGGGTATTGAAACTTGAGCCTTCCTCTCCCTTCGTGTTCACTCGGCTTTCAGTTTTTCGATTATGGCCGGACACAGTAAATGGGCGAATATTAAGCACACCAAGGCGCGCATGGATGCGAAGCGCAGCAAGGTGTTTGCAAAGATTGCGCGGGAAATCTCGATTGCCGCGAAGCTGCACGGCGGCGATGCGTCGATGAATCCGCGCCTGCGGTTGGGGTTGCTGAAGGCGCGCGGGGCGAATATGCCGGCGGATAATATCCAGCGGGCGATCAATCGCGGCACGGGCGATGGGGAGTCGACCACGTTTGTGGATTTGACTTATGAGGTTTATGGGCCACACGGCGCGGCGATTTTGTGTGAAGTTTCCACGGATAACCGCAATCGCACGGCGGCGGATCTTCGCGCCATCCTCACGCGCAACGACGGCAAGCTGGCGACGGCGGGATCGGTGAGCCGGTTGTTTCATCGTAAAGGGCAGATTATG
Source organism: uncultured Verrucomicrobiae bacterium (assembly GCA_937775205.1). Lineage (GTDB taxonomy): Bacteria > Verrucomicrobiota > Verrucomicrobiia > Limisphaerales > UBA1100 > JACNJL01. The sequence continues at coordinate 15,011 of CALKBX010000021.1, forward strand.
ATCGCGCGCGCAAATGCGGAGGAGGATGCGCTGATGGAGCTGGCGATGGAAGCGGGCGCGGAAGATTTTAAGACGGAGGAAGAGGGTTACGAAATTCTGACTGCGCCGGCGGATTTTGAGACGGTGCACAAAGCGGTGGAGGCGGCGGGCATTGCGATGGAGTCGGCGGAGATCACGGCGTTGCCGGAAATGACCGCGCCAATTTCCAGTGAAGCGGATTTAGGGAAGGTGGATCGCCTTGTGGATTTACTGGAAGACCACGACGACGTGCAGGAAGTTTATTCTAACGCAGAGTTGCAATAAGTTTCGCAAGGGCTAAGCCACCATCCGCTCAATCGCTTCGGGCAGTCGCGCTTGGGAGCGGCTGATGAGATCGTCACGGTCGGCTTGGGTGAGCTTCAATTTTGCGGCGGTCGTTGCCACCACCGCTTCGAGCGCGCTTTGCGCGTAATCACCCAAGCCTTGCCTCAGGGCGATGGGGAACACCGCCATCGTGAGGCCGAACACCACGGGATGATTGGCCGGCGCACGGCCTTCGCGGGCGGCATCGAGGAAGCGTTGCACCACGCGTTCGTCGCGCAGCGGTTGCAGGCGTTTGAGGTGGTCGGTGCCGAACCGCTGACTGGCGGGCGCGAGTTGCAGCCACTCCGGATGCGTGCTCACGAGGGATTCATCGAGCGCGATGAGTTCCAGCGCTTCACCGCGGGCGGCGTGCCGATGGGCGGCGGCCACGGCGGGCAATTCCACCGGTTCGAGCAGCGTCACGCGGTAGCGCTCGAGCAGCACGGAAAGCTCCAACACCGTGCCCACGCGGGCAGTGCCGAGCGCGCTCGAAATGCTATCCACGCACAGCACTCCCTCCAGCGCATCGAGCTGCGCGGCGTAGGGATGCAGCCCGCCCGCGGGCAGGGCATCGGTGTCCAAAACCGTTTGCACCCCCGAATTTTGCCGAAAAACAGGGCAAATGTAAACAAAACGGCGCGCGGGATTGGGGGTTGATTCATCGTTTTTGCGCTGTTACCGTTGGCCTCTGCAAAGCGCCCCTTGTGAAGGTGCAGCCAAATGACCCGCTTCGGCTGGGTCGTCGTTTAGCTGATTTGCTTTGATTGAACCGAGGAATTTTCATTATGCCAGAACAGACCATTGAACAAGAGACTCCCGCCGCCGTGCAAACTGGTGACAAGCCGAAGTACCCTGGCTTTCCCGTCACCTGCAACGGCAACCAATTGGTGACCGAATGGGTGGAGATACGCGTCACCGAGGGTGGTGTGTTTTATCCCATCACGCCCTCCACCGAGGGTGGCGAGATTTATCAACAAGCCTTCGCGCAAGGCGTGTTGGATGTTTGGGGCAATCAAAAGCTGGCCATCGAGTGCGAAGGCGAACACGCCGCGCAAGGCGGAGCCACCGCAGTAGCGGTCACCGGCAAGCGCACGGTGAACTTCACCTCCGGTCAGGGCATCGTGTACGCGATGGAGCAGTATTACCACGCGCCGGGCAAGCTCTCCACGATGGTGGTGGAGGTCGGCGCGCGGGCGCTCACCAAGCACGCGCTCAACGTCCACTGCGGGCATGACGATTTTTACGCTGCGATGGATACCGGCTGGACGATGCTGATGGGCCGCGACGCCCAACAAGCCGCCGATCAGGCGATCATCCTGCGCAAGTGCAACGAGATTGCGCTGAACCCCGGGATGAATATTCAGGACGGAATGCTCACCACACATTCCGAGCGCACCTATCGCGCGCCCGAAGCGGATTTGCTGCGCGAATATTTGGGCGCGCCCGATGAGATTATCGATTGCCCCACGCCCGCCCAGCGCGAGATCTTTGGCCCCACGCGCCGCCGCGTGCCGGAGATGATAGACCTCAAAAATCCCGTGCTGCTCGGCCCCGTGCAAAACCAGGAGCATCACATGAACGGCTGCATCGCGCGCCGCGATAATTTCAGCGAGCCCATCCTCGGCATGCTCGAGCAATGCTACGAGGAGTTTGCCCAACTCACCGGCCGCCGTTACGGGCTCATTTCAGAATATCGCACCGAGGATGCGGATACCGTGTTTGTGTCGCTCGGTTGCGCGGCTGAAAATGTGGAGAGCGCCTGCGATTATCTGCGCGAGCAGCGTAATGCCAAAATCGGCTCCATCCACATCAACGTCATCCGGCCATTCCCGGAGGCGGCGGTGATCAATGCGTTGCGCGGCAAGAAAAACGTAATCGTCATCGAACGCACCGACGAGGCGTTGGCCGGCGACAATCCGCTGGGCCGCGATATTCGCACCGCGCTTTCCAAGGGCTTGGAGAGCGGCAAACACGGCGGCGATTTGCCTTCGATCACGGATGCCGAAATGCCCCGCATTTTTCGCGGCAGTTACGGAATGGGCTCACGCGATTTCCGGCCCGAACATTCACTGGGCGCGTATGAATTCGCCACTGGCCAAACCAAACGCCAAGATGGTCGCAGTGCAGAGGACGGCGAATCGTATTTCACTCTTGGCATCAATCATCCGTACAGCGTCATATCCAAAGACACTCCATCGCTGCTGCCCAACGGCGCGATCGCGGTGCGGTTCCATTCCATCGGCGGTTGGGGAATGATTACCACCGGCAAAAACCTCGGCGAAATTGTCGGCAAATTCGGCCAAATCATTTCTGAGCGCAATCCGAGCTACGACGACCTCGGCCTACTCGAAGACAAGCTCTTTATCATGGCCAACCCCAAGTATGGCTCGGAGAAAAAAGGCGCGCCCACCAATTACTTTCTCACCGTCGCGCCCGAGCGCATTCTTGTGAACTGCGAGCTCAACCACGTGGATGTGGTGCTGTGTTGTGATCCCAAAGCCTTCACGCACACCAACCCGCTCGAAGGCATCAACAAGGGCGGCAGCCTCGTGTGGGAATCAAGCGAAACGCCCGAGACCGCGTGGCAACGCATCCCCGCCCATCATCGCGCGTTTATTAAAGAGAACAACATCCGCGTGTTTATCCTGCCCGGTTTTGATATTGCCCGCGATGCCACCAGCCGCGCCGACCTCCAACTGCGCATGCAGGGCAACTCATTCCTCGGCGCATTCTTCCGCGTCTCCAGTTTTCTCAAGGACCACAACATCGGCGAGGAGGAATACCACCAAATCGTGCACGATCAGTACGAGAAAAAGTTTGGCCGCTTTGGCAAAGCCGTCGTGGAATCGAATATGAAAGTGATGCTCGGTGGCTTTGAGCGTGTGGTGGAAATTCAATACGGCGAAATTGAAGACGCCGACACCTCGAGCATGCGCAATCCGATGCTCGCCCCGCACACTGCCGCCGACATCGAAATGCCCGGCACCGCCGGCTGCGACTCCAGCGGTTGCCCCAGCTGCGCCATGCCCGAAGAACAGGAACGCGCGCCGTTCCAGACGATGGAGAAATTTGATTCCGAGTTCCGCAACGACCTCGGCTACCACCAACCCGCCGGTGCCTTTGCCAGCGTGGGCGTGATGGCCTCGGGCAGTGGCGCCACGCAAAGCAAATATGTGGCCCGCCGTGAGACGCCGGTTTTTATCGCGGAAAATTGCACCCAGTGTATGGAGTGCATCACCGCCTGTCCGGACACCGCGCTGCCGAATACCGCGCAGGATCTCAGCACGGTTTTGGTCACGGCCATTCGAAATTATGTTGGCGACAAGGACGCGCAAAAGGCGTTGCTCAACGAAGTGAAGGGCTTGGACGATCGCTGCCGCGCGCGGATGAACGAGAACGTCGCCGCTAAAGGCAAGGAACCGTTCAAGGATATTTTGCGTTCGGAAGTGGGTCAACTCACCACCATCGAGGAAAGCGCGCGCGCGGAGTTTATGACGATTATCGATAAACTGCCGTTGGCGTATAATGATGTCTCTGCGATTTATCGGAGCGTGGAAAAGAAAAACCCCGGCAACGGCGGCATCTTTTCAATTTTTGTTTCCGATCTCTGCAAAGGTTGCGGCGAGTGCGTGCAGGTTTGTGGCGATCACGACGCGCTGCGGATGGTGACCGAAACACCGGAACTCAACGCCGAGCTGACCAGCGCGCAGGTGTTCAGCCGGTTGCTGCCCGACACCAGCCAGAAATACCTCGGCCTGTACAACGACGACACGCCGGAAGCCTCGCGCGAAGCGGCGCTGCGAAATCATTTGATGGTGCGTCGCAATTACGAGGCGATGGTGAGCGGCGATGGCGCGTGCGCCGGTTGCGGCGAGAAGAGCATACTGCGCGCGGTGGCTTCCGTCACCGAGGCGTATATGCGGCCGATGTATCACAGCAAAGCCGCGCGCCTGCGCGAGAAGGCCAATGAACTGGAATCCAACGGCGCGGCCAAACTAGCGGCGCTCAAGGAACGCAGCGAAGAGGAATACAACTTTTACAAACGCAGCATCGCCCACGTGGTGATGGGGCTCGGCGGCGAGAATGACGCCGACACCGATCACCGCCTCGAAGCGCACGGCGAGATTGCCGATGCCGAACTCATCGACGCGCTCATTGCCGTGCTGCGGCAGGACGCTTTCAACCACCGCGACCTCCAAGCCATCGACGGCCGCCACGCCAACGGCATGAGCGTGATGTACATGGGCGCCCACACCGGCTGCAACACGGTGTACGGCTCCACGCCGCCGTCCAATCCGCATCCGTATCCGTGGATGAATTCGCTCTTTCAGGACGGCACCACCATTAGCTGGCTCTTTGGTGAGTCGTCGATGCTCAATCACGCCCGGCGTTCAGTGGCGCCCGAGCGTTTGGCCACCGCGTTGCTCGAGCGCGAAGATGGCGTCAGCGGCGAGCGCGAATATTTTGAGATCACCCACCTCGATGACACGCAGATGACCGATCAGGAAGTGCGTGAGATGCCCAAGATATGGGCCATCGGCGGCGACGGCGCGATGGGCGACATTGGTTTCCAAAATGTTTCCAAAGTGGTTTTGCAAAACAAACCCAATGTGCTGATGCTGATGCTCGACACGCAGGTGTACTCCAACACCGGCGGCCAAAACTCCGACAGTTCCAATATGCTCGGCGGTTACGACATGAATCAGTTCGGCGTCGCTTCCCAAGGCAAGCTCGTCGAGAAAAAGAGCGTTGCCGAAACCTTCACCGCCGGCCACGGCTCGCCCTACGTCGCGCAGGTTTCCATGGCCAACTCCGCCAAAGTTTACAAGGCGATGCTCGACGGCCTTGAATATCGCGGCACGGCATTTTTCCAGTGCTACACCACCTGCCAACCCGAGCACGGCGTGGCGGATAACATGAGCAACGACCAAGCTCGGATGATTCGCGACAGCCGCGGCATGCCGGAGTTTATTTACAACCCGCGTGCGGGCGAAACGTTGCAGGAAGGCTTCGAGCTCAAGGGTAATCCCTCTATCAAACGCGATTGGTGGGAAGCCAAATTCCCCTCCACCGGCGACAAATACAACTACACAGTCGCCCACTGGGCCCTCACCGAAGCGCGCTTCCGCCTGCACCTCAAGGAAATCCCCGAGGCCCAAGCCGGCGAGTTCATTCACATGGACAACATGCTCACGACTATCACGCAACAGGACGTCATTTACCGCCGCGTGTTTGACAAAGCCCACCGCGCTTACGTCCCCGACTGGGGCGTGTACTTCAAGGCCGAAGTGAATGGCAAAATGAAATACTACACCGTGAGCCGGCAAATGGTGCTCTTCCACATCGAGCGCCGCAAATCGTGGCGCATGCTCCAAAGCCGCGCCGGCATCGTGAACGCCGATTACCTCGCCCAAAAAGTCCTCGTGGAAAAATGCGACAAAGGCGAACTCACCCGCGAAGACCTCCTCGAACGCGGCTGGGAACTCCTCAACGAACAAGTCGCCACCGCCGCCGGAAACTAAAAAGTGCTGCCGGCATTTTGCCAGCAGAAGCTACTGCAACAATCCGCGCAAATCCTCCGGCGTCAAGCGCCGCGGATTATTCGCCAACCGCTCCAAATTCACCGTGGCGCAAATGCGTTCCGCCTGCGCGGCTTCCGTGATGCCCGCTTCCGCCAGACTTGTGGAACAACCAATCGCCTTCACCAACGCATCAAACCGCCCCGCCGCCTCTGCCGCATCGTCCGCGCCCAGCGTTTCGTAAATCATCGACGTCCGTTCCCGAACCGCCACCGCCCCGCGCGCATCGAGGCAATCCGTTTCGCTCATTTCACTGTTGAACACCAACGCAGCCCCGAGCCTCAACGCCACCGCCGCGCCGTGCGGCAAACCGTGTGCGGAAGTAATCGTGTGCGACAGCGCGTGCGGCACGGTGGTCTTGGTGAGGTTGATCGCTTGCCCCGCGAGATGAGCCGCGTGCGCCATCGCATCGCGCGCGGCGGGAGTGGGCGGATTCACAGCCGCTTCCAAATTTCCCCAAGCCAGCTCCAGTGCTTCGCGCGCGAATTTCAGCGAAGTTTCATCCGCGCCAATCGCCCAAATCGATTCGATCGCTTGGCACAAAGCATCCAGCCCCGAATGCGCTGTGAGCATCGGTGGTAAGCTCGCCGTGAGCGAACCGTCCACCACCGCCACCGTCGGCCGCATTAGCGGATGCGCAACGGAATGTTTTTGGCCATCCACATAAACCACCGTAAAATGCGTCGCCTCACTGCCCGTGCCCGCGGTGGTGGGCACGGCAATGAGCGGCAACGGCGCTTGAGGCGCCACCCATTCGCCCGTAAGATTTCCTCTTTACCTGCGTTTTGTGCCACGAGCCAATTGGCCAGCTTCGCCACACCCATCGCCGTGCCGCCGCCTACGGCGAGAATAGTATCGGCTTCGCTTTCGCGAAGGGCCGCCGCGCACGCCTCCGCTTCGGCCAGCTTGGGATTGGGTTCAAATGAATCAAAAATCGCAACAGTTCGATTAGCAAGCACTGGTCGCAGGATCGCCTCCGCACCACTGGCAACGTATGCCACCGAATCGGCCACCAGAAAAATGGATTGGCCGGTGAGCACGGATTTCACTTCGCCCAACGCTGGAAAGTGCAACTGGGCGTTCATCGGTTAGTTGAGCTTGGCCCGCAGTTGGGGCGAGTCAAACACCTCAGGATTCAAAACCATCTTCGGTCGTTTACCGTGCATCAAATCCACGATGGCTTGCGAGCAGGCAGCGCTGACTTTGCGGCCTGTCTCATTTGAAAACGCGGCTTGATGCGGCGCGAGTAAAAGATTTTTAGCCGTGCGAAAAGGATGCTCTTTCAGCAAAGGTTCCTCCACAAACGAATCCACCGCTGCGCCCGCGATGCCGCCCGCATTCAACACCCGCGCCAGTGCCGCTTCGTCAACCAATGCCCCGCGGGCGGTGTTGATGAGATACGCGTCCGGTTTCATTTGCTTCAATTGCGCTTCGCCAATGAGTCCTTTCGTCTTCGGCGTCACTGCCGCGTGCAGTGAAACAAAATCACTTTGTGAGAGCAGCGAATTGAGCGGTACAAATTCCACACCCAACTTTTTTGCGGCCTCATTTGGAGTGGGGTCACACGCCAATACACGCAAATTAAAACCCGCCGCCCGCCGTGCCACCGCCGTGCCGATGCGGCCGCAGCCGATGATGCCCAGCGTTTTGCCGTGCACATCGTGCCCCCATTCCGGCGCCCATTCACCGGCGCTCATCGTGGCGTGCGCGGCGTGAATGCGGCGCGCGATGCCGAGCAGCAGCGCGAAGGTGTAATCCGCCACCGCCTCATCGAGCATACCGGGCGTGTAAGCGATCACGATGCCGTGCGCCGTAGCGGCCTCCACATCAATCCGTTCATAACCCACGCCCCAACGCGAAATAATTCGCAAATCAGCCGCCTCTGGACTGGCCAATAATTCAGCAGAAAACTCATCCGTCCCCGCATAAACCGCCTGAATTCCTGCCAATAACGGTCGCAATTCCGCCGCCGATTGGGCACGAAAGGGCTTGGCAATGGCGACTGTACAGCTGTTTTTCCGCATAAAATCGGCTGATTCAGACCCGATTCCCGCAATCGTGCCAGGGGTGGCTAAGATTTTCCAAGACATGGCGTTGGACGACAGTGTAGCGTGCGGGGTCGCGGGTGCAAAGGATGGGGTCTTGCGAATGCGATTTAGAATTATTCTAAATACTGTTGACGCTGCACAGGCCATCGGCGATGCTGGCGGCATCATGAAGGACGTCAAAGCACGTACTGTTTTTGTGCCGCCCCGCCGCGATCGCGGAGTGGTGAGCCGTTGCATCGTCGAATCGGGGCTGCGGCCCACGGCTCAGCGGGAGGTGGTGTACGGCGTGTTGCTGGACAAGCTGGATCATCCGACGGCGGACGAAGTGTTTCTGCACGCCAAGCAGGAGAAGCCGGATATTTCGATGGCCACGGTTTACAACTGCCTTGATGCGTTGGTGAAACATCATCTCGTGAAGCAGGTGCACCTCGACCGCGCGGCCACGCGCTACTGCCCGAACATGCATGAGCACGCGCATTTCCAATGTGAAAATTGCGGTGGAATTTCAGATTTTGAAGGCACGGCCAAGCCGCGTCAAAGCGGGTTCAACGTGCCCCAAGGATTCAAGGTGACGCACTCGGAAGTTTCGATGCGCGGTGTGTGTCCGGACTGCGCGGAACAAAAGAAAGTGGCAAAATCGAAATGAGCGCGGACACCGAAACCATCGACCGCTTTGTGGCGCAGGAATATAAGTGGGGTTTCTATACCGACATTGAGGCCGACACGCTGCCGCCGGGGCTTGACGAGGATGTGGTGCGCCATATTTCCGCCAAGAAAAACGAGCCGGAGTGGTTGCTCGAATGGCGGCTGAAAGCCTTCCGCCTTTGGCAGACGATGGAAGAACCGCATTGGCCGCAGGTGAAGTATGACCCGATTGATTATCAGGCGGTCAGCTACTACTCCGCGCCGGGCGCGAAGGACAAGGATCGGCCCAAGAGCCTCGACGAGGTTGATCCCAAGCTGTTGGAAACTTACGAGAAACTCGGCGTGCCGCTGCACGAGCGCGCGCGCTTGGCGGGTGTGGCGGTGGATGCGGTTTTCGACAGCGTCTCGGTTGGCACCACGCATAAGGAAGAACTCGCCAAGCACGGCGTGATTTTCTGTTCGTTCTCCGAGGCGGTGCAGGAGCACCCGGAGCTCATCAAAAAATATCTCGGCACGGTGGTGCCGTACACGGACAACTTTTTTGCCACGCTTAATTCGGCGGTGTTCAGTGATGGCTCGTTTGTTTACATCCCGAAGGGCGTGCGGTGTCCGCTGGAGTTGAGCACGTATTTCAGAATTAACGCCGCCGAGACGGGGCAGTTTGAGCGCACGTTGATTATCGCCGATGAGGGCAGTCACGTGAGTTATCTCGAAGGCTGCACCGCGCCCATGCGCGATGAAAATCAACTGCACGCGGCGGTGGTGGAGTTAGTCGCGCTCGGAGATGCGGAGATAAAATATTCCACCGTGCAAAACTGGTACCCCGGCGATGAGGACGGCAACGGCGGCATTTACAATTTCGTGACCAAGCGCGGCATTTGCAAAGGCGCGCGTTCGAAGATTTGCTGGACGCAAGTGGAGACCGGCTCGGCGATCACGTGGAAATATCCCAGCGTGATTTTGCGCGGCGACGACTCCGTCGGCGAGTTTTACTCCGTGGCCCTCGCGAACCTCGCGCAACAGGCGGACACCGGAACCAAGATGATTCATCTCGGCAAGAACACTCGCAGCACCGTCATCAGCAAAGGCATCTCCGCCGGCAAAGGCCAGAACAGCTATCGCGGTCTCGTGCAAATGGGCAAGAACGCCACGAACGCCCGCAACTATACGCAGTGCGATTCGTTGCTCATTGGCAGCCGCTGCGGCGCGCACACGTTCCCGTACATTGAAGTGAAAAACCCATCAGCCCAAGTCGAGCACGAAGCCACCACTTCAAAGATAGGCGAGGACCAGATTTTTTACTGCAACGCCCGCGGCATCGAAACGCAGGACGCGGTGAACATGATCGTCAACGGATTTTGCAAAGAAGTCTTCCGCGAACTCCCAATGGAATTCGCGATGGAAGCCCAGGCACTGATGGACGTGAGCCTCGAGGGCAGTGTTGGATAGGAATTTACAATGTTAGAAATTAAAAATCTGAAGGCCGGTGTGGAGGGCAGGGATATTCTTAAGGGGATCGACTTGACCATTAACGCCGGCGAGGTGCACGCGATCATGGGGCCGAATGGCAGTGGCAAAAGCACGCTGGCGCAAGTGTTGGCGGGGCGCGAGGCGTTTAATGTTGCCGAGGGTTCGGTGATGTACAAAGGGCAGGATTTGCTCGAGCTCGCGCCCGAGGTGCGCGTGCGCGAGGGGCTGTTTTTGGCCTTTCAGTATCCTGTGGAAATTCCCGGCGTGAACACGACATATTTTTTACGCGCGGCGGTGAATGCCGTGCGCGAGCATCACGGGGAGGCGGCGCTCAACGCGGTGGATTTCCTCAAGCTCATGCGCGAGAAAATTGAGCTGCTGCAACTGGACGAGGCGCTGCTCAAGCGTTCGGTGAACGAGGGCTTTTCCGGCGGCGAAAAAAAGCGCGCGGAAATTTTGCAAATGGCTTTGCTCGATCCGACAATGGCGGTGCTGGACGAAACAGATTCCGGCTTGGACATTGACGCGCTCAAGGTCGTGGCCAACGGCGTGAATCAACTCAAGCGCGCCGACAACGCGCAGCTCATCATCACGCACTATCAGCGTTTGCTCGATTATATTGTGCCTGATTTTGTGCACGTGTTGTACGACGGCCGCATTGTGAAATCCGGTGGCAAAGAATTGGCGCACGAGCTTGAAGAAAAAGGCTACGACTGGATCACTAACGGAGAACTTCAAACCGCCTGATGGTTTCCCCCGCCAACAACGCCGCGGATCGCTTACTCGCCGCTTTACCAACGAGGGGCGAAAGTGGTGCGCGTTTTGCGGCGCTGGGTTTTCCCACTACGCGCGATGAGGATTGGCGGTTCACCAACGTTATGCCGATTGCGGAATTGGAATTCACCTCGGCGGCGGCCGATGCGGCCGCGAATTTGGAGGGCTGTGTGTTTTCGGGAATCGACGGCCCGCAGTTGGTTTTCGTGAACGGTCATTTTTCTGGTAAACTTTCCCGCGTGGGCGAACTGCCCGCGGGTGTGGAGATTGGCAATCTTGCCGCAGCGGCATGTGAACCGTGCGAAGCAGAAGATGCTTTCGGCGCGTTGAATACCGCGAGTTTTACCGATGGTGCGTGCGTGCGCGTGGCGGACGGCGTGTGTTTTGAATCGCCGATTCGCGTTTACTTTTTGAGCACAGGCGACGATGGCGCGACGGCGAATATTCGCAATCACATCACTCTCGGCGCGAACAGCAAAGCAACGATCCTCGAAAGTTGGACGGGCGCGGATGCCGCATATTTTAACAACGTCATCACCGAGCTTTCCGTTGGCGATAATGCGCTGCTAGAGCACGTAAAGTTTCAGAATGAAAGCATGTCCGCCTTTCACGTGGCCGGTTTGCACGCCACGATGGGACGCGACAGTCGCGTGGCGCATCATTCCATCGCGCTCGGCGGCCGCATTGCGCGCAACAACATCCGCGCTCGGCTCGACGGCACCGGCATTGAGGCGATATTGAACGGTTTGTACCTACCACGCGGCAAACAGCTCATCGATCATCATATGGTGGTCGATCATCTTCAGCCACACTGCGACAGCCACGAATATTTTAATGGCATTCTCGATGACCACGCGCGCGCGGTGTTTCACGGGCGCATTCACGTGCACAAAGGCGCGGACAAGACGGACGCGAAGCAGACGAATAAAAATCTGTTGCTCTCCGATAACGCGACGGTGAACACCAAGCCGCAACTGGAAATTTATGCCGATGACGTGAAGTGCACGCACGGCGCGACGATTGGCCAAATGAACGCCGAACAGATTTTTTATCTGCGCACGCGCGGGCTCGATGAGGAAGCGGCGCGCCGTATGATTATGCACGCCTTCGCGGGCGAAATCATCGCGCGCATCGGATGCATTCCGGCGCGTGAGGAGCTTGACCGATTGGTGTGGGATCAATTGGAAGGCGCAGAAAGCTGATGGCCACCGTATTGAACAGTATGGATGAATTGGCCGACAACTTCGAGTTGCTCGGCGATTGGGAATCGCGCTTTGGTTATCTCATCGACCTCGGCAAGGAATTGCCGCCGATGGATGCCGCCGATCAATCCGAAGCCAATCGCGTGTACGGTTGTCAGGCGCAAGTGTGGATGAAGCTGATGCCCGAAGCCGATGGCCGCATTACCATCGTCGCCAACAGCGATGCCTTTATCGTGAAGGGGCTCATCGCGGTGTTGCTCATGATTTACTCCGGCAAAACCGCGCAGGAAATTTTGGACACCGATGGCCAAGCGCAGCTCGATCGTTTGCAGCTCGCCGGGCACCTCAGCCCCACGCGCAAAAACGGATTGTTCGCGATGGTGCAACGCGTGCGCGAACTCGCCCAGACTGAAGGTGCAGAAGTATGATGGGCGAATCGGAAACGGTGGCGATCGAGCGCGATGTAGAGGCGTCGGTGGTGCCTACAGGCACACGCGTCACGTTGCAAAAAGGAGAGACCGCGATTCTCACTCAGTCGCTTGGCGGCACGTTTACGGTGGTGGTGAACGGCAACATGTTTCGCATCGATGGCAAGGATGCCGCCGCCATCGGGCAGGAAGTGCAAAGCACGCCGGTCAAAAAAGCTGAGACGGCGGAGGATTTGGAGCAGCAAGTTTGGGAGCAGATGAAAACCTGCTACGATCCGGAAATCCCCGTGAACATCGTCGACCTCGGGCTCATTTACGATTGCCATCTTGAGGACTTGAAAGACGGCGGCCACAAGGCGAGTGTGAAAATGACGCTCACCGCGCCCGGCTGCGGCATGGGCCCGACGATTCAAGCCGACGTGGAAAACAAAATTCTTTGTGTCGAAACCGTTGACGAAGTAGAAGTGGATTTGGTGTGGGAACCGCAATGGACCCGCGAGATGATGACCGAAGCCGCGCGGCTCGAACTGGGAATGATGTAATGAGCGCCGCCACCACCATTGCCAGCGTGGACGAAATCGCCGAAGGCAAGGGCAAAGCCTTCGACGTTGGCGAAAAACGAATTGCGGTTTTCAATGTGGCCGGAAAATTCCACGCCATCGACGACACCTGCCCGCATGCGGGCGCATCGCTCGCCGAGGGTCATTTGGAAAACGGCAACATCGGCTGCCCGTGGCACTACGCCGAATTCGAATTAGCCACCGGCAAACATTTGCACGCCCCCGCGACTTGCGGTGTGGCGGTGTATCCCGTTCAAATCAAGGACGGCCAAATCAAAGTGGAGGTTGCGTGAGCGCGATACCCGAAAGAATTCGCGATGACTTCCCCGCCCTCGCGCAGGAAATCAACGGCCATCCGCTCGTTTATTTTGACAACGCCGCCACCACCCAAAAGCCCCGCGCGGTGCTGGATGCGATTCAGAAATATTACGAGCACGACAACGCGAACGTCCATCGCGGCATCCACGAATTGAGCAATCGCGCCACCGCTACCTACGAGGGCGCGCGCGATCGCGTGGCGCAGTTCATCAATGCGCCCGCCCGCGAGGATATTATTTTCACACGCGGCACCACCGAAGCGATCAATCTTGTCGCCGCCACTTGGGGCGCGGCGAATCTTGGCGCGGGTGATGTGATTCTGCTCACAGAGCTCGAGCACCACAGCAACCTCGTCCCGTGGCAACTCCTCGTCGAACGCACCGGTGCGCAGCTGCGTTTCATCCCCGTCACCGGCGACGAGGGCACGCTCGACCTCAGCGTCATCGATAACTTGCTTGCGGGGGTGAAGTTGCTTTCCCTCACTCACATTTCCAACGCGCTCGGCACACTCAATCCCGTTGCCGAACTCTGCGCCCAAGCCCAAGCCATTGGCGCGGTGACATTGGTTGATGCCGCCCAAAGCGCTGGTCATCTGCCGCTGGATGTGCAGGCCATTGGCTGTGATTTTCTTGCTTTCTCTGGCCATAAACTGTGTGGCCCCACCGGTATTGGCGCGTTGTTTGCCCGCCGCGAATTGCAGGAAACGATGCCGCCTTACCAAGGCGGCGGCGAAATGATTTCCAAAGTTGAGTTTCATAAATCCGAATTCAACGTGCCGCCGCACAAGTTCGAGGCCGGCACGCCCAACGTCGCCGGCGCCGCAGGGCTCCACGCGGCACTAGATTACCTTGACGCCATCGGCCTCGATTCCATCCACGCACACGACACCGAACTGGCCCAATACGCCCAGGAACAATTGAGTGGATTTGAGGGTATCCGCATTTTTGGCCCCGCTGCGGAACGCGGCGGTTTGGTGAGTTTTATTTTTGAGAACGTGCACGCGTTGGATCTTGCCACGCTTGCAGATCAGCAAGGCGTGGCCATTCGCATTGGCCATCACTGCACGCAGCCGCTGCACGAAAAGCTCGGCGTACCGGCCACAGCCCGCGCGAGCTTTTATTTTTACAACACGCGAAGCGAAGTGGATCGCTTCATTGAAGTGCTGCAAAAAGTCATTAAACTGTTAAAGTAAATCCATGAGCACGACAATAGACATCACAGCCGACTCCGCGATGGAGGCGGTGCTGATGGTTTTTCCGGGAGCGCGTCGGGCGTTGTTTCGGAAGTATCACATTGGGGGTTGTTCGAGTTGCGGGTTTAAGATGGATGAAACATTGGGTGGCGTTTGCGAGCGGAATAATGCTCTCGATGTCGCGGAGGTGTTGGCGGAAATTCAATCCAGCCACGAGGCGGATCAGAAAATTTTGGTGGAGCCCAAGGAATTGCGGGATGAGCTGGCGGCCACGCCAGATTTGAAGTTGCTGGATGTGCGCTCGCAGGAGGAATTTGACGCGGCACGCATCGAAGGGGCCACGCATATGACGCGCGATTTGATGCAGGAAATTATGGGCAAATGGGATCCGGAGATGCCGTTTGTTATTATCGATCATCAAGGCCAGCAGGGGTTGGATGCGGCGGCGTATTATTTGGGGCACGGTTTGAAGAATGTGCGTTGTTTGCGCGGCGGCCTTGATGCATGGAGTTTGGAGGTGGATGAGTCGGTGCCGCGTTACGAATTTTCATAAATTATTTCAATCATTATGGACAAATCACTTGAGCAAAAAATCAAGGACGCCATCGCGAACCCAAAAAATATGGGCGAGCTGGCCGATGCCGATCGGATGGGCACGGTGGGCAATTCCGATTGCGGCGAGATGCTGCGTTTGTGGGTGAAGTTCAAGGAGGAGCACGGCCGTAAAGTGATCGATCAAGCGAGCTTCCAATCCTTCGGCTGCGAGACTGCCATCGCGGTGGCGAGTATGGCCACGGAATTGATTCGCGGCAAAACGGCTGAGGAGGCATTGGCGCTGCGGCACGATGAACTCACCGGCGACCTCGGCGCGTTGCCGCCGATGAAAATTCACTGCGCGCAATTGGTCGAAGGCGCGCTTAAGTCGGCATTGGTTTCGGATGAACAGCAGGGGGAATCGAAATCCAAAACCGAG
>CALKBX010000022.1 GCA_937775205.1 uncultured Verrucomicrobiae bacterium
TAAAAGAATGGTTTGCCGCATGGGTTGAATCTACGGAATTCCATCCGCTGTGTCCATGGGGAATTGGTAGGGTGTGCTCTCCGAGCGCGCCTTGGCGGCCCCGCCCTACCTTGTTATCCAGCCGCCGCCGACGACTAGGTCGTCTTGGTAGAACACGCAGGCTTGGCCGGGGGCGATGGCTCTTTGGGGGGTGTGGAGCTTGATGGTGGCGCGGTTGTTCTCGAGGGGGGTGAGGGTGGCGGGGGTGCCGGTGTGGTTGTAGCGGATGCGGGTGGTGACTTCGATGGGGGCGGTCAAATTCTCGAAGGGGATCCAGTTGCAGCGTTCGACTTCGAATTGGTCGCGCTCGAGGTTTTCGACGGGGCCGACGACGACGCGGTTTTCTTCTGGGTTTAGCTCGAGGACGTAAAGGGGATACGGCGAGCTGATGCCGAGGCCTTTGCGTTGGCCGATGGTGTAGAATTCGATGCCGTCGTGTTGACCGAGCACACGGCCATTGAGATCGACGATTTCGCCGGTGTGCTTTTCGGCGAGGCCGGCTTTTTGCAGGAAGGCGCCGTAATCGTTGTCGGGCACGAAACAGATTTCCATGCTTTCCGCTTTCTCGGCAGTCTTGAGATTGCAATCGCGGGCGACGTCGCGGGTGGCGTCTTTGGTTTTTTCGCCAAGGGGGAATAGCGCGCGGCTGAGTTGATCTTGGCGCAGGCTGAACAGGAAATAGGTTTGGTCCTTGCGCTCATCGCGTCCGCGCTTGAGGAGAAACCGGCCGGTGGTTTCGTCCTGATCGATGCGGGCGAAGTGGCCGGTGGCGATTTTATCGGCGCCGAGTTGGTCGGCGCGTTCGATGAGGCGGCCGAATTTCAAATGCTCGTTGCACATCACGCAGGGGTTGGGCGTGCGGCCGGCTTTGTATTCGGCGGCAAAATAATCGATGACGTGGGTTTGGAAATCCTCGGCCTCGTCGATGAGGTAATAGCGGATGCCGAGGTTGTGGCAGACGGAGCGGGCATCGGTGACGGCTTGCGGGCCGCAGCATTTATCTTCCACGCGGGAGACGCAGTCCTGCGGCCAAAGCTTGAGCGTGACGCCGACGACCTCGTAGCCCTGCTCAATCAACAGTACGGCCGCCGCGGAGGAATCCACCCCACCACTCATGCCGCAAAGGACGCGCGTTTTTTTAGCTTCAGCGACGGGCATCATTTTCCGTTGAGGTCTTCCAGTGCCTTCAGCGCCTTGGCGGGGTCATCCACGCGGAGCACGAGCAGGCCTTTGCGCGAGGCGGGCGGTGTGGCGCAATATAAATATTCGATATTTACATCGGCATTGCTCAGGGCGCGCGCGATATTCGCAAGGCTACCGGATTTATTGTTGCTTTCCACGAGTACCACGTCGTCTTCGACCACCATCGCGCCGTGTTCTTCGAGCAACCACACAGCCGTTTGGGGATCGTCCACCACCATCCGCACGACGCTGTGGTCCACCGTATCGCTGGTGGTGAGGGCTTGGATGTTCACCTTGGATTTGGCGAGCGCATCGCACACGCGCGCAAGAGTGCCGGGGCGGTTATCGAGAAACACGGCCAGTTGTTTGGTGATTTCCATTGGAATCCTTCGGGTGGCTTTGGTTGGTTTCGGTAGGTTGATGGAAACTTAGCACAAACTCGCGGGCATCGCCAATCTTCAAACGCCCGCGAGCGCGCTACCTTGGGTGACGCCGGGCGCGGGGAGGAGGCTGGATCCGGTGAGATATTGGTCTATGGCGCGGGCGGCACCGCGGCCTTCGTTGATGGCCCAGACGACGAGGGATTGGCCGCGGCGACAGTCGCCGGCGACGAAGACGCCTTCTAGGTTAGTGGTAAATTCGCCGTGCTCGCCGATGAAGGTCTGCCAATTGCCGCGCGGGTTTTGGGTTTCGAGGCCGAGCATTTCGCCGACTTCAAGTTCGGGGCCGACGAAACCGGTGGCCAGCAACACGAGATCGGCCGGCCATTCTTTTTCGGAACCTTCCACTTCGCTAAAGGGCGCGCCGCCTTCGACGGGTTTGGCCCAATCGACCTCGACGGTCTTCACGGCGATGATGTGGCCGCTTTCGTTGCCGATAAATTCTTTGGCGAGCACGTGATACGCGCGGGGGTCGTTGCCGTGTTTGGCTTTGTTTTCGGCGTGCGAATAATCGAGCCGATACACGCGCGGCCATTGTGGCCATGGATTGTTCGCGGCGCGCTCGGCGGGCGGTTGGTCGAGCAACTCAAAATTAACCACGCTCTTGCAGCCGTGCCGCAGCGAAGTGCCGATGCAATCCGCGCCGGTGTCGCCGCCGCCGATAACGATCACGTTCTTGTCCTTGGCCGACGTATACGTTTCGTCCTCGAGATTGGAATCGAGCAAGCTCTTCGTGTTGCGCGTAAGAAAATTCATCGCAAATTGAATGCCGTCGAGATCGCGCCCGGGGTTGCGGCCGGTGGGGTCGAAGGGCTTGGTCGCGCCGGTGGCCATCAGCAGCGCGTCGTTTTCTTTCAGCAAATCCGCGGGGTCGATGAACTGCATTTCGCAGCCGCGTTCCTCCATGATTTGCGTCATGTGGCCGGAGGTGAAGTCTTCCTTTTTGCCGACGTGCGCGCAGGTGACAAACTCGACACCCTCCTCGCGCAACAAATTCACGCGGCGATCCACGACGCCTTTATCGAGTTTCATGTTCGGGATGCCGTACATCAGCAAACCGCCGATGCGATCGGCGCGCTCGTAAACGGTGACCGTGTGGCCGACTTTGTTGAGCTGATCCGCTGCGGTCAAGCCGGCGGGGCCTGAGCCGACGATGGCGATCTTTTTGCCGGTGCGCTCGGCGGGCGGTTCGGCGGTTACCCAGCCTTCCTCGAAGGCGCGATCGATGATTGTGTTCTCGATATTCTTGATCGTCACCGGCGGATTGGTGATGCCGAGCACGCACGCGCCTTCGCACGGCGCGGGGCACACGCGACCGGTGAACTCCGGAAAATTATTCGTCTTGTGCAGTCGATCAATCGCCTCGCGCCAACGGTTTTGGTAGACGAGATGGTTCCACTCGGGGATGAGATTATCGATCGGGCAACCGGGGCCGGACTGGCAAAACGGCACGCCGCAATCCATGCAGCGCGCGCCCTGCGTTTGCAGATGTTCCTCGCTGGGATTGGTGTTGATCTCGGCGTAGTCGTTGATGCGCTCCAGCGGATCGCGATACGGCACCGCCTCGCGCTCGAACTCCATAAATCCTGTTGGTTTACCCATTGAAAAATCCCTTTGAAAAAAATTTGGTTATGCGACCAATTCCTGTTCGCGTTGTTTGCGTTCGGTGAGGACGCGTTTGTAATCGGTCGGCATCACTTTCACGAATTGGCCCAGCGCGGTGCTCCAATGATCGAGCACCTCGGCGGCGACGGTGGAGCCGGTGCGTTCGGCGTGTTCTTCGATGAGGCTTTGCAGCTCGGCGATGTCTTCGGCGTCCTCCACTGATTCGAGTTCCACCATCTCCATATTGCAATTAGGCGCAAAGATGTTGTCCGGATCCCAAATGTAGGCCACGCCACCGGACATTCCGGCAGCAAAGTTGCGGCCGGTGGGGCCGAGGATGATCACACGACCGCCAGTCATATATTCGCAACCGTGATCGCCCACGCCTTCGATCACCGCCGCCGCGCCGCTGTTGCGCACGCAGAATCGTTCCGCCGCGCGCCCGCGGAAAAACGCCTTGCCGCTGGTTGCGCCGTAAAGGCAAACGTTGCCGACAAGGATATTTTCCTCCGGCACGAAGGTGGAAACCTTGGGCGGATAAATGGTGAGCTGACCGCCGGAGAGTCCTTTGCCGACATAATCATTGGCGTCACCTTCGAGCTCGATGCTCACGCCCTTGGCGAGAAACGCACCGAGACTTTGACCGGCGGAACCGGTGAATTTAATTTTCACCGTGTCGTCGGGCAGCAATTCCTCGCCATGTGCCTTGGCGATTTCGTTGCTTAAAATTGTGCCGACCGTGCGGTTGGTGTTGATGATCGGCAGGTTGATCTCCACCGACTCGCCGGCGTCGATGGCGCGCTTGGCCAAGCGGAGCAACTCGTTGTCCAACGCGAGGTCGAGGCCGTGATCTTGTTTTTGGGTGCAGTAAGTGCCGACGCCCGCGTGCGGTTTTTCGATGGGGGTGAGAATCGCGCTGAGGTCGATGCCGTCAGCTTTCCAATGGTCGATGGCCTTTTGCATTTCGAGCGCGTCCACGCGGCCGACCATTTCGTCGATCGTGCGGAAGCCAAGCGTGGCCATAATTTGGCGCGCTTCCTCGGCGACCATAAACAGATAATTGACGACATGCTCGGGATCGCCGGTGAATTTTTTGCGCAACTCCGGATCCTGCGTGGCGATGCCGACGGGGCAGGTGTTGAGGTGGCACTTGCGCATCATAATGCAGCCCATCGTGATGAGCGGCGCGGTGGAGAAACCCATCTCCTCGGCACCGAGCAACGCAGCGATCACCACATCGCGGCCAGTCTTGAGACCGCCGTCGGTTTGGAGAACCACGCGGCTGCGGAGGTCGTTTAGCACCAGCGTTTGATGCGTCTCGGCGATGCCCAGTTCCCACGGCAACCCGGCGTGTTTGATGCTCGTGAGCGGCGATGCGCCGGTGCCGCCGGTTTCGCCGGAAATCAAAATGTGATCCGCGTGCGCCTTGGCCACACCGGAGGCGATGGTGCCCACGCCCACTTCGGACACGAGCTTCACGCTGACGCGCGCGGCGCGGTTGGCGTTTTTAAGATCGTGAATGAGTTGCGCCAAGTCCTCGATGGAATAAATATCGTGATGCGGCGGCGGACTGATGAGCCCCACGCCGGGCGTGCTGTGGCGGATGCGCGCGATGGTGTCATCCACCTTGCGTCCGGGCAGCTCGCCGCCTTCGCCGGGCTTTGCGCCTTGGGAAATTTTGATCTGCAACTCGTCGGCGTTGGTGAGATACCAAATGGTGACGCCGAATCGGCCGGAGGCAACTTGCTTGATTGCCGAGCGTTTGGAGTCGCCGTTGGGCAGTGGATTGAAGCGCTCGGAATCTTCGCCGCCTTCGCCGGTGTTGCTCTTGCCGCCGAGGCGATTCATCGCGATGGCCAAGCCCTCGTGGGCCTCGGCGGAGATGGAGCCGAAACTCATCGCGCCGGTGCAAAAACGCTTCACGATTTCGGTGGCGGGCTGGACGTCGTCGATGGGGATCGGCCCGCCGTTGACGCCTTCCTTGAAATCCATCAACCCGCGCAGCGCGCAGCGCGCTTTGGTGTCGCCGTTGATGTGGTTGGAAAATTGTTGGTATGAATCGAAATTATTTGTGCGCGCGGCGGTTTGCAGCGCGGAGATGGATTCCGGATTCCACATGTGCTTTTCGCCCTCGGCGCGCCAGTGGAATTCGCCGGGGTTGGGCAAGCTCTCCGTTTTGTCTTCGGCGCGCTCGGGGAAGCCCAGCGCGTGGCGGCGCAACATTTCCTCAGCCAACTCATCGAGGTTCACTCCCTGCACGCGGCTGGCGGTGCCGATGAAGCAGCGGTCGATCACGTCATCCCGCAAACCGATGGCCTCAAAAATCTGCGCGCCCTTATAAGAGTGCAACGTGGAGATGCCCATTTTGGCCATCACTTTGAGCATTCCCTTGGCCACGCCTTTGCGATAAGCGGCGACAATGGATTCGTCGTCGGCAAATTTTTCGGCATCGGTCAGTCCCTCGTGGCGCGCTTGCCACAGCGACTCAAAGGCAAGATACGGGTTAATGGCATCCGCGCCGTAGCCTACGAGCAAACAATGATGATGCACCTCGCGCGCCTCGCCGGTTTCGAGCACGAGCCCGATTTGCGTGCGCAACGCGTTTTTTACCAAATGATGATGGACCGCGCCGGTGGCCATTAATGTGCTCAGCGGAATGCGGTCGGCGGAAATGGCGCGGTCGGAAAGAATGGCGAGGCTGAAGCCATCGGCGATGGCTTGCTCCGCTTCGGTGCAGATGCGCTCGAGCGCTTTGGCGACGCCGGCGGGGCCTTCGGTTTTGGGAAATGTGATGTCGATTTCCTTGGAGCGCCAGCCGCGATAATCCATCCCCTTGAGCGCGTGCAATTCCTCGTTGGTGAGAATGGGATGCGGCAGGCGCAGGCGTTGGCATTGGGCCTCGGTGGTGTCCACTAGATTTTTCTCGGGGCCGATGTAGCACTCGAGCGACATGATGACCTCCTCGCGAATGGAATCGATGGCGGGGTTGGTGACTTGCGCGAAGAGTTGGCGGAAGTAATCGTAAAGCATCCGCGGTTGATCGCTGAGACAGGCGAGCGAGGCGTCGTTGCCCATCGAGCCGACGGGATCGCGCAGCTCGTGGATGAGCGGCAGCAGCATAAACTGCATCGTCTCGGTGGTGAACCCGAAGGCTTGCATCCGCTGGCGGAGGGTATCCGCGGCCAAGCCGTGGGCTTCGCCGGTGGCGGCGAGGTCGTCCAGCTCGATCCGTTGGTTGCGGAGCCATTCGCCGTACGGTCGGCGCGTGGAAAAATCGGCCTTGATTTCCTCATCGGGAATCAGCGTGCCTTTTTCGAAATCGACGAGGAACATCCGGCCCGGCTGCAAGCGTCCCTTGGCTTTTACGTTGGCGGGATCGATGGGAATTACCCCCACTTCGCTGGCCATAATCACACGGTCATCGTGCGTGAGGTAATAGCGACTGGGGCGGAGGCCATTGCGGTCGAGCACGGCGCCGATGTATTTGCCGTCTGTGAACGCGATGGAAGCGGGGCCATCCCACGGCTCCATCAAACAGGAATTGTACTCGTAAAAATCGCGCTTGGCTTGCGGCATTTGGCGGTGCTTCTGCCACGCCTCGGGCACCATCAGCAGCACGGATTCCTGCAACGACCGGCCGCTCATCAACAGAAATTCCAGTGCGTTGTCGAAGTTGCCCGAGTCGGAACATTCCGGCTCCATAATGGGATAAAGCTTTTGTAGGTCGTCGCCGAGCAGCTCACTGCGCAACGTGCCTTCGCGCGCGCGCATCCAGTTGATGTTGCCACGCATCGTGTTGATTTCGCCGTTGTGGCTCATAAACCGAAACGGCTGCGCGCGATCCCAACTCGGAAAGGTGTTCGTCGAAAATCGCGAGTGCACCATCGCGAGATGCGTTTGGAAATCCGGATTGCTCAAGTCATCAAAGTAGTTGAGCAACTGATCCGTGGTGAGCATCCCCTTGTAAATCATCACCTTGGTCGAGAGGCTGCAAATGTAAAACAGCAACGCCTGTTCCATCGACGCATCGATGCGCAGCTGATGACTGGCGCGTTTGCGGATGATGTAAAGCTGGCGCTCAAAGTCATCGCCTTCGACGCCATCGGCTGCGCCAATGAAAAGCTGCATGATGCACGGCTCGGCCGCGCGCGCGCTGGGGCCGACGTCGGCCTTATCCGCTTGCACCGGCACGGCGCGCCAACCGAGGCAGGTTTGGCCCTGCTCGGCGATAATGCTTTCAACCGTGGCGATGCACTTGGCGCGCTCGGCCTCGATGCGCGGCAGAAAAACCAACCCCGCGCCGTAGCGCCCTTTGGCGGGCAACTCCACGCCCATCTCCTCGCGGGCGACCTTTTCGAGAAAGCCCCACGGCAAGCCGGTGAGGATGCCGCTGCCATCGCCGGTGTTGGCCTCGCAGCCGCACGCGCCGCGATGGTCCATATTTTTGAGCATCTGAATAGCATCGAGCACAATCTGATGGCTCGGCACGCCCTTCACATTAGCCACAAAGCCCACGCCGCAGCTGTCCTTCTCATTGGCGGGATCGTACAGGCCCTGCTTTTTGGGGAAGCCGAATTGTGGTTTGTTGCTCATCGTAATCAAAATTCGCGTGTTACGCTGGTTTACCAGCGCAAAAGGCCGGTCACCATAGCGATGAAAGGTGTCTTGAGCAAAATCTTTTTTAGGCTTGATTTTCCATGTTAATTTTCGGTGAACAGCCTGTGAAAACTTCTTGAGGTCACAGGTTGCATTCCTTTGGGGGCGCTGCCAAACTCCTTGCGAACTATGCGTGAAGCCCCCTCCAAGGCCGTGGTGTGCGATCTGCCCGCAAAGCAGCGGGAAGCCCTCATTTCACTTTTGGCCGATGACGACAAAGGCGTGTATCGCGCCATTCGGTCGGAAATCCTTTCGCACGGCGTCGGCGTGGTGGCGTGGCTTGAGCCATATGCGTTGAGCGAGGAGCCGGTGCTGCGGCGGCGGACACAGGAAATCATCGCCCATTTTCAACGGCAGGAAACCGACACGGATTTTTCTGCGTTCTGCCTGAACCACGGCGAAGAGCTGGATCTCGAGGAAGGGCTGTGGCAACTCGCGCGCACGCAATACCCGGAAATTAACGTGGCGGCTTATCGCGCCATCCTTGATGACTACGCGCACGATCTGTGCGGTAAACTGGATTTCGGCGCGACGCCGGAGGGACTCATCGCGGGCATCAACCAATTTCTTTTCAAGGAACAAGGCTTCACCGGCGATGAGGAAAATTATTACGATCCGGAGAATAGCTACCTCAACCGCGTGATCGATCGTCGCCTGGGCAATCCCATTTCGTTGAGCATGATTTATCTGGGCGTGTGTCGGCGACTGAAGCTGCCCGTCACTGGCATTGGTTTGCCCGGCCACTTCTTGTGCCGCTTTCAGGATCCGCGTCAGGAAATTTACATCGACGCCTTCAACCGCGGCCGCGTACTCACCAAGGCCGACTGCATGAAATACCTCAAGCAAGCCGGCTACGAATTCCACGAAGCCTTTCTCGTGCCCGCCAGCCCACGCCGCATCCTCCTGCGGATGTGCAGCAACCTCCACCAAATCTACCAACGCGAAGGCCAAAAAACCCACGCCTCGCGTTTGCAGGGCTACATCGTCGCCCTTTCCAAATAAAACTGTCTGTTCTTC
Organism: uncultured Verrucomicrobiae bacterium; assembly: GCA_937775205.1. Lineage (GTDB taxonomy): Bacteria > Verrucomicrobiota > Verrucomicrobiia > Limisphaerales > UBA1100 > JACNJL01. The sequence goes on from CALKBX010000022.1 coordinate 8,940, forward strand.
AGGCCATATTTATTTGCCATTTCCGTTGAATAAACGCCGGTTTTGAGCTATCTTTATAACCTGTTGAACGAAGTGTGTCTTGATGAATATCCTGATTAACCGGGACGGGCACCACATGGGGCCCTTTACCCACGATCAAGCCTGCCATATGTTGGCCGAGGGCAAACTCCAAGCTTGGGATTTGTGCTGGCAAAATGGCAGTCGCGATTGGGTTACGCTTGAAAAAATTCCGGGCGTGTCGGAAAAAACCGATGCCCTCCGCCAACAACGCCGCGCCGAAGCCATTGCCGCAGCCCAAGCCGTATCCGCGGGCGGCCCCGCGCAGCCCCACCCCCAATTCGTCGCCGGCTCCGACAACTCCCACACTTTCGACCCGGGCCCCGTGCCCAAGAGTTCCCGCAACTGGATGCGTGTGGGCGTGTGGGCCGGCATGGCCGTCACCCTCATCACCGCGCTGGGGGTCTGGATTTTTTTCCTCAACAAAGAACTGCTTATCGAAAACATCGAACGTCGGGCCGATAACCTCACCTATGTGCAGGGAGAAGAGATTCCCCACACCGGCCTGGTTTACAAATATTTTGATGACGACTCTCTTTGGGAAACCGTGAACTACATCGAAGGTCTGCGCGAAGGCAAACGCACCGTGTGGCACATCAACGGCAATATTGCTTTGCAGGAAACCTACCAGTCCGGCCACCTAATCACCGCCGCCAGTTTTAACTTCAATAGCGTGCCTTCCGGTACCTACGAAGGTGGCCGGGGCAAGCTCACCCTCTATTTCAACCACTCCGGCACACGTAATGAGGAACTTGAATACAAAGGCGGTCAAATTTCCAAGCGCACCATTTGGGATCACAACGGCAATCTTATTGCCATGATTCCTCCCAAATTGCCGCCCAACATGGCCACCTACACTGGGCCCGGCTCCACGCTGCCCGGCACGACCACACCCGTCACCCCGCCGCCAGTCGCTCCCACCAACGCCGTCCCTCCCGTGGTTACTCCACCCACCACCAACACGGTGGTGTGCCGTTAACCCCATGATTCCAAATCCGGACAGCGAAGGCCGGAAAAAACCGTGGACGTACAGTATGGATAACCGCATCGCCGCCCGCAACATTCGCAACCGCATCGACCTCATTTATCTCGGCAAACAATATACCAAGGTTTATGAAGACTTTGGCTGGCCCAATGAAGACCTCGGCGCGGACTGGGTTTACTCCGGCATGAATATCAAAAACATCTCCGCCGGCGGCTACCTCAGCAAGATCACCTTTCGCTACCGAAACGGCACGGTAATTAAAATCACCGCAGAGCCTTAGCCCTTGCCTACTTCAGCTTCAGCAACTCCGCTTCGGTCCACGGCGCTTCGCGTTTCGCGTTCGCCTCCATCATCCGCTTCACCTGCGCTGCCGTTATCGGCTCCGCCCGATGCTCCCATTCGCGCCGAGCGTACGTCAAAATTGCCGCCACCTGTTCCGGCTGAAACCCCACCAACCCCGGCATGCTCATATTATACTGCCGCCCGTGCACCGTGATCGGCCCCGTCACCCCGTGCAGCACAATGCCAATCGCCCGATTCGCCGGCCCCACCAAAAACGGCGAATCCAAAAGCGGCGGTGCCTTGCCTTCCTCGCCCAAACCATTGGATTGATGACATGCGCCGCAGGTGGCCGTGTATAAAATTTTCCCAAAATCGTATTGGCCCTGCTCCATCGCCGTCAACACGCGCGGCGGCTTGGGTGGACGCGCTGCCTCGCCCCACACCAAAAATTTTCCCAATCGCTCCACGTGACCGCGCACGGTTTTGTCCTCACTCTTCGCCAGCTTCGCCATCGCCAACGGTTGGGATTTAAAGGCCACCGGTTTCAAAGCACGCCCGCGCGGGAATGCCGCCGCCGCCAAACCCTCCAACACGGCGTACTGGAAATACGAATTCTGTTTGGCCGTCAACTTCAGCAACCGCTCCAGCCGCACCCCATCGCGCTGCCGCGCCACGCAACCGGCCAGAGATTTGAGAATTGCGCGGATGTTTTTATCTTCATTATTCCAAGCCGCATCGCCCGGCACGCGTTGCAGAAATTCCAGCTCGCGCCCCGTCAAACCCGTGACGAGCCCATCGCGAATGATCGCATCACCCGCGTGCTCAGCCACAAACGCCCGCAGCAACGGCTCCGTGCCCGGCACCGAAATCACCGGCAAACTCAACGCCACCTGCCGCCGCACGTCCACATTGTCGTCCTTCACAATTTTGGTCAGCGGAGTCAGCAGCGCAACTCGCGCATCAATATCCGCCCCGCTGTTGCCCAAGCCCGCCATGAACGCCTCCGCCACGCGCAGTGCCGCGATGCGCACGCGCGGATGCTCATCACCCATCGCGGCAGCGATGGTTTCGTTGTCCAAGCCGCCCGTGCCTTCCAAAATCCAAAGCGCGTGTTGCCGCGCTAAATGGCTTTCGCTGTGCGTGGCTGTCTCGCGTAATTGCGGGATGGCCTTCGCATTCGCTTGCTCCACCAACAACCGATGCGCGGTGGAGCGCAGCCAGCCGTTGTCCGATTCCAAGTGCGCGATGAGTTGACTGGAATTTTGGCTGGAAATTTTTGGCGATGACTTCCGCTTTTTGCCTGTGTGCACCACGCGATAAATCCGGCCCAACCCAATCGGCGCATCGAGTTTGCGCTCGATGATTTGTTTGCGCAGAAACGAGGTCACATAAACTTTGTGCTGCAAAATGCCGCGGTACATATCCACGATATACAGGCAGCCGTCGGGGCCGTTGACCATGTTGACGGGACGAAAACGCTCGTCGGTTGAGGTCAACCATTCGGCTTTGTCGTACGCGTTTTTAGCGATGGGCATCCCGTCCGCTTTCCACGTGATGCGTTGGCGGCGGATCATATTTCCCGAGGGCTCGGGGATGAACGCATCGCCCACCATCGCGGCGGGATACTGGTCGCCACGATAAATCACCGGCCCGCACGCGGCCGTCCACGTGGCCAAATGACCGTCGCGCAGCATCGGTTTTTGGTAGCCACGATTGATGCCCGGATTCACGCGGGCCGTCCACACCGTGCGCTCATTAAAGAACGGCACATTCACCCCGTGCCGCGAAGGATGATGCGGATTGCGCACGGAATAATGCCCCGCAATCAGATCGCCGTACAGCGGGTTGGAATTGTTGTTGTAATAAATGCGGCCGAAATTATCCTGCGTGATGCCCCATTGCCCGCGCGCAGCGGGTGCTTGTGCACCACCCACTTGCCATCAACAAAGCGCAGGCGTTTGCTGGATTTCGCGTTGTACAGCCAGTTGTCGAGGCCGAACATCAAACCGTTTTCGGTGTGCTCCACCGGCCCTTGACTCCCATAGTTTTTGAGCACGGCGGTTTTCTTGTCGGCCTTGAGATCGCCATCGGTGTCCTCGCAAAACCAAAGCATCGGCGGCTCGGCCACCAGCACGCCGCCTTTCACCAGCGAAATAGCGCGCGGCATTTGCAGGCCCGTGAGAAAATCCGTGCGCTTGTCCATTCGCCCGTCGCCATTGGTATCCTCCAAAACCCCTACGCGACCGGTGCGGGCGTCCTCGCCCTTGCCATCCACGTTGGGCATATAAGCGCGCATTTCCACCACCCACATCCGTCCATCTGCATCGAAGGCCATTGCCACGGGGTCGTGCACCAACGGATCGGCCGCGGCGATCTCAATGCGAAACCCCGGAGCGAGCTTGAAACTCTCGAGCGCCTGTGCGGGCGTGAGCGTGGGCGCGGGGGGCACGTCCATCGTGCGCCATACTTCGGGTTGTTCCTGTCCTTTGCGGTCGCCTCTTTGGGCGGTTGCGCTAAAACCCGCTGCCAACAGCGCGGTGAAGGTGATTGCAAAAATTCTGTTCATAATCCAAAAGCGGCGCACCGTACTGGGCACGGCACTTACTGACAAGACGCAATTCGATTGTGAATCATTCGCACTTGTTCAAAAATTCACTCCCCCATTCAATAGCCGTCCAATGAGGACACTGAAGAATTCCATTATTGTGGCTGGTTTGGCGATGACATTTCTGACCGGCTGTTTCACCACCCAAGACGGCTCGTCGAATTTCACGATGATCCCCGGCCGCTCGGACGCATTCCAACTCCGTCCCAACTGGCCGCCGGCTCAGGCGATGCAAGCGGTGCAGGAAGTCTTGGCGCTGGAAGGCACCATCACGTCGATCGAAGCTACTAAAAACACCGTGACCGCCCGCGTGAATGAACGTTACGTTTGGGTGAAAGTCCAAACCGATCCGGAGTCGCCGGACATTTCGCTGATCACATTTCAGGTGCGCACCAAATGGCGCAACCCGGACTTGGCCCTCGCCAACCGGCTGATGTCCATGACCGTGGCACAGCTCGGCACGTACACCCGCCCAACGGCCGCGAGCAACTAAGCGTCTTTGTCTTTCCATCGCGTAAGCCGCGTACCCGCCGCTTCGGCGAGCGCGGTGTTGGGAAAGAGCGCGATGATTTGCTGCATCGCCGCGCGCGCGCCCGCGATGTTTTCCAACTTCACGTGCCAGTCCGCCGCCATGTTCAGCCAACGGCACACGTCACGCGATTGTTGGAAGGGACGCTGGATGAGTGTGTTCAATTCTGTCCACGCTTGCTTGGGCTGATCGTAGCGTTCGAAATAAACGCACGCCAATTTCTCGCGCGTGTCGTTGTCCAGCGGATGTTGCTCCAGTTGTTTGAGGCAATCACTCACCACTTGGCCCGCGTCGCGCGCGTCATTGTATTCAATGAATGCATCCATCCGCGCGAGGCGCTGAGCGGTGAGCAGCTCCGCGCCGGTGTCCGGGAAGCGCTGCATAATGCCCCGCAACGTGGCGCGCGAGGCGTCCTTATCCTCCGCGTATTTTAACTGCCAATCCGCCAGCGTATTCATCGCGCGCGTCAGTTGGCCGATTGCGTGTTGATCCTGCGTAAAAATAGTGCGCAACGTGGCCGCAGCCGCGGGGAAGTCTTTCAGAGTTTCCACCTGAATTTCCGCCATTAACATTTGGCCTTCAAAATCGCCCGGAAAACGAGTGAGTTGATCCTCAATTTCCGCGATTGCCCCTTCCGGATCGCCTTGGTGCCGCTTGGTTTCGGCCACGGAATAGTAGGGCTTGGGCTCGACTTGCTCGCCCTCGCCGGTCACCCATTTCATCATCCCGCCCATAAACAAATCGGAAACACTTCCGATCCAAATAAAGCCCAGCAACGCCCCGGGAACAATTGCCAACAACATTCCAATTTTGCCCATGCTAATACAGGCGATGAAAATGATGAGCATCAACACCGAGGCACCCACCTTGAACACCATCGGCCCCATCGAATCGTGTTCGTTTTTTTGCTGGCGTTGATGATTGAGAAAAGTCGCGCCGACAAACAACGCCGCGACGCCCACCACGGATAAAAGACAAACCCAGCCCATCACTTACGCGGTGCGCGCAGGTCGAATTGAATTTGGGTGCGCGCGTCGGTCACGTCATTGCGTAACTCCAATTCGCGCAACTGCCATTCGCCCTCAAGTTTTTTGAAGGACTTGGCTTGGAAGAGCTTCACCCGTTTCGTGCCGCGATACGCTTCCACGCAAAGCAACGCACGGTTGTGAATTTCCACCCAGCACTTCACGTGCGAGTAGCCGCCCGGCAAAACTTTTTCCGGTTTGCTCAAAAGGATGTTGCACGTTTCGCGGAGACGCGACGCGCGACCAATTACTTGTTGATTAGGCCATTGCAAAAATTCCAGCCCGAGATCGCCCAAAGTGAAATCCGATCCGGCGAAAATTTCATTCAGTTGTTCGCCTTCCATTTTCATTTCGGCCTTCGCTCCCGGTGCTTTGAAAAAATACTCATTGGGCTTGTGCGGTGTCTTGCGGATTTGCAACGTGCCTTTGGCGGTTGCGAATGTTTCCACCTGCGCGGCGCCCTCGGCCTTGGCGCGAAAGATCACCGGCACATTCTCGCGCTTGCCGCGCGGTTTGCGAATGCGGAGGTTGCCTTTGATTTCGTCTTGGTTCACCAACCGCATCCCGCGCAAACTTTCCGCCAATGCCGCGCCCATCGCCTTTTGCCCGGCGACATCCGTGGGCACGGGGGACAAGGGCGCCGCCTTGTCGGCGGCTTGCGCCATGGCGGTGGTAAACAGAAAAAGGTAAAATCGTTTCATAGCTTGTAACCCCTCGCCACAAGTTAAGCCGAGGCGGAGCATCCCGCAAGGTAAGGATGTCCGCATCCTGACTGGGAGGGTAGGAGTGTGCCAGAAGCCATGCTTTCCGTGGCGCACACTGTGCCATTGTGGCGCCATTGTTGGGGTTTATATGTGGATTATCCCTGTTTTTAGCAGATAAACGGGTGGCATTGGATTTGCTTTAAGGTGTTGGCTTTGCGTGCTGTGACATAGTGAAGCCCAGTTTGGAGAAATTTTTATGGCGAAGATATTAGGCATTGATTTGGGCACGACAAATTCCTGCATGTCCGTGATGGACGGCGGGGAGGCAACGGTGTTGGAGAATTCCGAGGGCAAGCGCACGACGCCTTCGGTGGTGGCGTTTGGCAAAGGCGGCGAGCGACTGGTCGGCGATGCCGCGAAGCGACAGGCGGTGACCAACCCGAGCAACACAATTTATTCCGCCAAGCGGTTCATCGGGCGCAAGTTCAATGAGGTGAAAGAGGAATCCAAGCGGATGCCGTACAAAGTGGTTTCCGGCAATAACGGCGACGCCGCCATCGAGGTGGAAGTGGACGGCGAAAAGAAATCCTACAGCCCGCAGGAACTGGCCTCAATGGTACTCGCCAAACTGAAGGCGGATGCGGAGATGCGTTTGGGTGAGAGCATCACGCAAGCGGTAATCACCGTGCCGGCATATTTCAACGACACTCAACGCCAAGCCACCAAGGACGCGGGCAAGATCGCCGGCCTTGAGGTGTTGCGGATCATCAACGAGCCGACGGCCGCTTCTCTGGCGTACGGGCTCGATAAAAAGAATGAAGAGAAAATTGCCGTTTACGATTTGGGCGGCGGCACGTTTGATATTTCAATTTTGGAAATCGGCGACAAAGTGTTTGAGGTGAAAGCCACCAACGGCGACACCCATCTCGGCGGCGACGATTGGGACAACACGGTCATTGACTGGGTGGTGGCGGAATTCAAGAGCGACAGCAACATCGATCTCACCGGCCAGCCGGACGCCATGCAGCGCATCAAGGAAGAGGCCGAGAAGGCGAAGATCGCCCTGTCCAGCGCGCAGACTTACGAAATCAGTTTGCCGTTCATCACGGCCGATCAATCCGGGCCGAAGCATATCAAAGTGGAGCTCACCCGCGCGAAGCTGGAACAGCTCACGGACGATTTGTTCGAGCGCACCACCGCACCGGTGAAGGCCTGCATGCGCGATGCGGAACTCAGCTCCGGACAAATCGACGAACTCGTGCTCGTGGGCGGCATGACCCGCATGCCCCGCGTGGTGGATACCGCCAAGGCGTTGCTCGGCAAACAGCCCAATCAAGGCGTGAACCCCGACGAGGTCGTGGCCATCGGCGCAGCGATTCAAGGCGGTGTGTTGAATAAAGAAGAGGGCTTGGACAGCGTATTGTTACTGGACGTGACACCGCTTTCGCTCGGCATCGAAACCGAGGGAGGCATTTTCACCAAGCTCATTGACCGCAACACGACGGTACCCGCGAAGAAATCTAATGTTTTCTCGACCGCGGCGGACAATCAACCGGCGGTGGATGTGGTGGTGTTCCAAGGCGAACGCCCGATGGCGAATGACAACAAAAAGCTCGGCAACTTCAAGCTGGACGGCATCGACTCCGCCCCGCGCGGGATGCCGCAGATTGAAGTGAGCTTCGACATCGACGCCAATGGCATCCTCCACGTGAGCGCGAAGGATAAGAAAACCGGCAAGGAACAGAAAATTACAATCAAAGATTCCAGCGGTCTTTCCGATGATGAAATCGATCGAATGAAACGCGAAGCGGAAGAAAACGCCGATGCTGACAAACAACGGCAAGAGCAGGTAGAAGCTCGCAATGAAGCGGACACCGGCGTGTACGCCGCTGAAAAAATGTTGAAAGAAAACGAAGAAAAACTTTCCGACGACACCAAAGCCAATCTCGAAAAAGCGACTGAAGAGTTGAAAGAAAAACTTGCAGGCGACGACCAGGAAGCCATCAAAGCCGCCAACGAGAAGCTGCAGGAAGCCGTACAAGCCGCGGCCGGCGAGGTGTATAAAGCCACTACCGAGGCGGAGCAAGCCGAACAGGCTGCGCAAACAGACGGCGGCGACGATTCTGAGAAAAAAGACGAGGGCCCGGTGGTCGACGCCGAGGTCGTTGAAGAAGAGAAGGCATAAATTTCCCGCGGCGGGTGTCGCGGGGGTTTCAATCACATCAACCCAAAAACAAAAAACAAACACAGAAATACCATGGCACTAAAGATTAAACCCCTTGGCGATCGGATCCTCGTGGAACCGGTTGAAGAGGATGAAGTGAAAAAGGGCGGAATCATTATCCCCGATTCCGCGAAAGAAAAACCGCAGGAAAGCAAAGTCGTCGCGCTGGGCACCGGCAAGACCGACGACAACGGAAAGAAGGTTCCTTTTGAAGTAAAAAAAGGCGACATCATTCTGACCAACAAGTACGGCGGAACTGAAATCAAACTCGACGGCAAGGAATACAAAATCCTGAACCAGGACGACATTCTGGCAATCGTCGGCTAACCCCTATTATTTAAAGAAAGAAAAACATGTCAGCCAAACAACTTGTATTCGACGAAAAAGCCCGTCAGGGCATCCTGCGCGGTGTTGAAAAACTCGCCAAAGCGGTGAAAGTCACGCTCGGCCCCAAAGGCCGCAACGTGCTCATCGACAAAAAATTCGGCTCCCCCACGGCCACCAAAGATGGTGTCACTGTGGCCAAGGAGATCGAGCTGGAATGCCCCTTTGAAAATATGGGCGCGCAAATGGTCCGCGAGACCGCCAGCAAAACCAGCGACGTGGCCGGCGACGGTACCACGACCGCGACCGTGCTCGCCGAGGCCATCTATCGCGAAGGCCTTCGCAGCGTAACCGCCGGTGCCAGCCCCATTCACATCCAGCGCGGTGTGCAACAGGCCGTGGACGCCGCCGTGGCTCAGCTTGCCAAGATCTCCCAAAAGGTCACCAGCAAGTCTGAAATCAAACAGGTCGCCACCGTGTCTGCCAACTGGGAAACCACCATCGGCGAAATCATCGCCGACGCGATGGATCAAGTCGGCAAGGACGGCACCATCACCGTTGAGGAAGCTCGCTCCATCGAGACGACTCTCGAGGTGGTCGAAGGTATGCAGTTCGACAAGGGTTACCTCTCGCCGTACTTCATGACCGACGCCGACACGCAAGTCACCAAATACGAAGATGCCTACGTGTTGCTGTACGAGAAGAAAGTCAGCAACGTGAAAGACATCCAGCCCATCCTCGAGAAGGTTGTGGCTGCCGGCAACAAGCCGTTGCTGATCGTCGCTGAAGACGTCGAAGGGGAAGCGCTTGCCACTCTCGTGGTGAACCGTTTGCGCGGAACGCTCAAGGTTTGTGCTGTGAAAGCACCTGGCTTTGGCGATCGTCGCAAGGCTATGATGGAAGACATTGCCATCCTCACCGGCGGCAAATTCATCACCGAAGACCTCGGCGTCAAGCTCGATGGCGTTGAGCTTAGCGACCTCGGCACCGTGACCAGCCTCGTGGTTGAAAAAGAAAACACCATCATCATCGATGGCGGCGGCAAAGCCAAAGAGATCAAAGGACGCATCGACCAGATTCGCCGGCAGATCGAAGAAACCACCAGCGATTACGACCGCGAGAAGCTCCAAGAGCGCCTCGCCAAGCTCGCCGGCGGTGTGGCCGTCATCAACGTGGGCGCCGCAACGGAGTCCGAGATGAAGGAGAAAAAAGCCCGAGTCGAAGACGCCCTGCACGCTACCCGTGCGGCGGTCGAAGAAGGCATCGTCCCCGGTGGCGGCGTCGCTCTGCTGCGCTGTATCCCGGCCGTGAAGAAAATCAGCATCGGCGGTGACGAACAAATCGGAGTGGACATTGTCCTGCACGCACTGGAATCCCCATTGCGCGCGCTGACCAGCAACGCCGGCGTCGAAGGCGCAGTGGTCGTTCAGGAAGTGCTCACCAAAAAGGGCAACATTGGCTACGACGTGGCCGCCGACAAATACACCGACCTCTTGAAGGCCGGCGTCGTCGACCCCGCCAAAGTCACCCGCAGTGCGCTGCAGAACGCCGCGTCCATCGCGGCCCTGTTGCTCACCACCGAGTGCCTCATCACTGACGTGCCCGAGAAGGAAGCGGCTGCCGCTCCCGATCACGGCCACGATCACATGTAAATCACAGGCAAAATAATCACAACGGGGCCGGTTCGCCGGCCCCGTTTTTTTGTGCCCGCTTGGCCCCGACCCTACTATAAACTTTCATCAACTTTACAGTACCCAAATCCCCATGATATCAGCTACACTGCCCGTGATGAAATCCCACCGACTTCTCAAACGCGTATTCAAAGACTCCTCCGTCCAAATCATTGCCCACGACATGAACCTCTCGCCCTCCACCGTATATAAGTGGGCCGAGGCTCCCGACAGTGGCTCCGCTAGCGGAATCCCAAACCCCCTCGACCGCGCCCTTTCCCTTTACGATGCCACCGGCGATCCCCGTGTCATCCATTGGCTGTGCGAACAAACCGGCGGCTTTTACGTCGACAATTCCGCCGCCAACAGTAACGGCGAAACCTCGCAACCCCTCGCCCCCGCCACCAGTAAAGTCGTCAAACAATTTGCCGACCTCCTATCGACCGTCGCCAGCGCCGCCTCCGATTCCAAAATTAACAGCCGCGAAGCCCGCGCCATTCGCCGCGAATGGGAAAAACTAAAACGAGTCGCCGAAGGCTACGTCCAGTGCTGCGAGCAAGGAAACTTCAAACAACTCAACCGCGCCATGAATAAAAAATAATTCAAGGCAACACGCCAAGGCATATTAACGCCTCACGTGTATCAGCCCCGTTCCGGTGTTCAATTGCGTTCCAATTCCGATTTTTCCCGGCAACGATATTTTCAGAACGATCATCCAGATAAACAATTTCGTTCCCCAGGCATCCGGTGATTTCTTCAAACACTTCATAGATTTTCGGATCAGGTTTGAGCGCTTTCACTTCGTGCGAGAGGATGTGGCCGGTGAAGCGGGGCCAAAAATCGTAGGCGCGGCTAATGTGGCGCACGGCCATTTCGTTGGTGTTGGAAAGGGTGTAGGTGGGCAAACCTCTCGCGGCAAGTGTGGCCTGCAGTGTGATGATCTCGTCGATGGGGGTGAAGATATCTTCGAAGTAAGCGGCGAATTCGGCCTCGGTGCCGTCGAAGCCGGTTTCTTTTTGGACGACGGTGAAAAATTCCGATGAAGTTAACCGGCCGCTTTCATATTGGGCGAGCAAAGGCGATTGGTTAAGGAAGGCATCCAGCGCGGGCACGTCCATTTGCGTGCGCGGGGCCATGCGGCGCACGAAAATTCCGTAATCAAAATCGAGCAGCACTTTGCCGATGTCGAATGCGGCGACTTTGATCATCACGAGTTATTGCAGCTCATTGCAATTCACGCCGCCCTTCCAGCGCGCGGCTGAGGGTGAGGTCGTCGGCGTATTCCAAACCGCTGCCTGCGGGCAGTCCGTGCGCGAGGCGGGTGACGGTGACGCCCTGTTTACCCAGCCGCTGCGCGAGGTAATTGCTGGTGGCGTCGCCTTCCACATCGGTGCCGAGGGCGAGGATGATTTCGTTGACGCCGGTCAATCGTCCTTCCAATTCAGCGATGCGGAGGTCTTCGGGATCCACGCCATTGAGCGGGGAAATTTTGCCGCCGAGCACGTGATAGCGCCCTTTGAACGCGCCGGATTTTTCGACGTTGATGACGTCCACCGCCGTTTCCACCACGCACACGATGGCGGCATCGCGGCGGTCATCGGTGCAAAGCGCGCACGGCTGATGCTCGGTGAGCGCGCCGCAGATTTCGCAAAGTTGAATCCGATCGCGCGCGGTGAGGAGGGCGTCGGCCAGTTGCTGGACTTGGCCGGACTCGCTTTGAACGAGGTGCAGCGCCAACCGCTCGGCGGAGCGCGGGCCGATGCTGGGCAGTTGACCGAGCGCGCCGACCAACACCGCCACGGGTTCGGGCAGCGAGTTCATTGGACTCATCAGCTAACCCAATCCCGGCATGTTGAAGCCGGAAGTGATCTTGGCCATCTCCTGTTGCTGAATGGCTTGGCCGTCGGCGATTGCTTTGTTGACGGTAGTGAGCAGCATATCCTCGAGCATCTCCACATCGTCCGGGTCGAGCGTCTCGGGATCCAGTTTGATGGATTTCACGCTACCGTCGCAGCCCGCCACTACCTTCACCGCGCCGCCGCCGCTGGAGGCTTCCACCGTGCGATCGGCCATCGCGGCCTGCATTTCCTGCGCCTGTTGCTGGGCCTTCATGGCCTGCTTCATCAGTTTGTTGATACTTGCCATAAATTATTCTCCGATTAAGTACGCACATCCACAATCTGGCCCTTGAACACTTCGAGTGCTTTTTTAATGAGCGGATCATTTTTGAATTCATTTATATCCAACGGCCCCTCCGGTGGTTTCAGCTGCTTCGGCTGCTTTGGTGTTTCCGGCGGCGTTTGTTCGGCGGCGTGTGTTTCGGAAGAACCGGCCGGGGCTTCCTCCTGCACCACCGGCGTTGGCGCCGGCGCGGTCCAGTTGGCGGGGGTAGAGGCGGCAACCAATCGCACCAAGCGCACGTCCTGTCCCAACTCAGCCATTTTGGCTTTGAGCGCCTTGAGGGTCTTGGGGTTGTTCGCCAGTTCCATGGCATTTTCCTGTCCGGGCGGGAAACCGATGGAGAGCACGCCGCTTTCCACGGAATCCAAATGCGCTTCGGCAAAGTTGCCTTTTACAAACGGCCCGAGGCAACCCAGCAATTCTGCCCAAAGCGCCGGACCACCGGTGGGAACAGGCGCAGTTGAAAGTTGCGCGGTGGCCTCTTGTTTGGCCACGGCGGGTTTTTCAAGCTTCGCCTTGGCGGCTTGCTTGGGCGCGGGGGAATTGGTGACCGACACGGGTGCTGTTCCGCCTTCGGCGCGGAGTTGTTGGAGGTGGTCGAGCACATCGTTGAGGCTCATCGCGCTGGCGGCTTCGATGGCTTTCATAATGCTCATCTCGACGAGAATTTTGCGTGAGGCCGCGCCGCGCAATTGATATTCGCACTCGGCAAACACTTCGAGAATGCGCGAGGCCGCAGCAGCATCGGCCAGCTTGGCTTGCTCAGCCAGCGCGCTTTGCTCTGCCTCGGAAATTTCCAGCAACGCCACGTCTCCCTTGGAAACCTGAAACACCATGAGATTGCGAAAATGATTGAGCAAATCGCCCACCAACCGACGCAGTTCCTTGCCGCCGCTGGTTAGCTCGTTCAGCTCGCGCAGCGCCGGTTCGGCTTCGCCTTTCAAAATGGCAGCGGCCAATGAGATCACCTGCGCCTGCGAGGTGAGGCCAAACATCGACAGCACATCGCCCTCGGTAATTTTTCCGCCACAAAAACTAATCAACTGATCCAGCGTGCTCTCGGCATCTCGCATTCCGCCATCCGCGCCACGGGCGATGGCCTGCAACGCGGCGGGCTCGACTGTCACTTTTTCCTGTTTCGCGATGTGGGTGAGGTGCTCCACGATTTTCGCAACCGAAATGCGCCGCAAATCAAAACGCTGGCAGCGCGACAAAATGGTGGGCAACACTTTCTCCGGCTCGGTGGTGGCGAAAATAAACTTCACGTGCGCGGGCGGTTCCTCCAGCGTCTTCAACAGCGCATTGAACGCGGCGGTGGAAAGCATGTGCACCTCGTCGATGATGTAAATTTTGAAGCGGCAACTCGCCGGCGCGTACGGCGCGGTATCGCGCAGCTCGCGCACCTGCTCCACGCCGTTGTTGCTCGCGCCGTCAATTTCCAAAACATCCAGCGCGCGGCCTTGGGTGATCTCGATGCAACGCTCGTCGTCGTCTTTGAAATCCACCGTCGGGCCATCGGTCGCGTTGAGGCATTTGGCGAAGATACGGGCGATGGTCGTCTTGCCCGTGCCGCGCGGGCCGCTGAAAAGATACGCGTGCGCGATGCGCCCCGAGGCGATGGCGTTGCTGAGCGTTTGGGTGACGTGCTCCTGGCCGACCACTTCGGAAAACCGCTGCGGCCGATACTTTCTCGCTATGACTTGATACGACACTTCAATCCGTGGTTGGGAAATTCAAATAGGCCAGGGTGACCACGGCAGATGCGGGGCAAGCTACCGTTGCTGCCTTCCGGCCCTGGCGGAGTTCGCAAGCCCACATTCCATGGGCCCTGACGCGCCGATAATGACGCCGCCGGATTGGGGCGGCAAGCAGATTCACACAAGCCGTGAAATGGGGAGCGCACGCGGCTCGCGTGCCCGTCTTGGCGGCTCGCCAAGGCGCATTTCGGCGAACCGCCGAAATGAACACGTGGGCCGCGTGTGCTCCCCGTGCCCGCTTATTCCGCGCTAAATTTGTGGACGGTGGTGGTGCGGTAGGTATCCCCGGGCTCGAGGATGGTGTTGGGGAATTGATCGTGATTCACCGCATCGGGATGGTGCTGGGATTCAAGGCACACCGCGCCGCGATGGGGATAGGTTTTGCCGACCTTGCCGGTTTGGCCCTTCAGAAAGTTGCCGCTGTAAAACTGGATGGACGGTTGGTCCGTGAAAATTTCCAGCACGCGCCCGCTCGCGGGGTCTTTCAATTTCGCGGCAAGCCGTTGCTCGCCGGCTTTGCCGTTGATGACAAAGTTGTGGTCGTAGCCTTTCCACGGGGTGTCATCGGCGGGGATGCGATCGCCGATGACGTGCGCCGCGCGGAAATCAAGAAACGTGCCCGCCACTTTTGCGATCGCGCCGGTGGGGATGAGCGTGTCGTCGGTGGGCGTGAAGTTATCGGCATTGAGCGTCAGCTCGTGGCTGAGCACCGGCCCACTGCCCGCGCCAGCGAGGTTCCAATAGGCGTGGTTGGTAAGGTTCACCGGCGTGGCCTTTGTGGTGGTGGCCTCGTAATCAATGCGCAGCTCGTTGGCATCGGTGAGTGTGTAAGTGACTTTGATGCTGAGGTTGCCGGGGTAGCCCTCCTCGCCATCGGGGCTGGTGAGGGAAAAGGTGACGGCTTGTTTCCCGCAAGCGGGGGTGGCTTTCCAAACTTGTTTACTCAGTGCTTTGTCGTTGCCGCCGTGGAGGTGGTTGGGGTCGTTGTTTATGGCGAGGGTGTACTCGGTGCCGTTGACCGTGAATTTCCCTTTCGCAATGCGATTGCAAACGCGGCCGGTTGTGCAGCCAAAGTATTGATTGCCATCGCCTTCGTAACCGCTCACGTCGTCAAAGCCATTGATGACGTCGACGAGATTGCCGTCCTTGTCCGGCACGTGCATTTCCACCAGCGTGGCTCCGTAAGTGGTCACCTTGGCGATAAGGCCGTTTTGATTTTGGAGTGTGTAAATCTCCGTCGCCTCGCCACCCTTCGTGGTGCCGAAGGACGCCTTAGGAATTGAACTGCAGGCGGTCATAAAAATTGCGGTGAATGTGAAAGCACAGAAAGTGCCGATGGTTTTTAACGTGGCTCGCATACGCGGAATGATGCACGAGCGCGAGAAGGAAGCAACTCCGATTAGTTGATGGTTGATGGTTAACGGATAAACCAATTACCGCTCACTCTCCGTCACGGATGCGTTACGGCCATTACGCATTGGCCGGGGCGGAGGTATTTTTGGGCGGCGGCTTCGATTTGTTCCTTGGTGATGGACTCATATTTTTCGTCGTCCTGTTCGCTGGACTCGTAACCGAGGCCGTAGAGTTCATCGAGGCCGCTCATCGTGGCGAGGCCGCCGAGGTCTTGGCGGGAGATTTTTTTCTGGCCGATGATTTTGGCTTTGGCGCGACGCAGTTCGTCATCGGTGAGGCCGTCCTGCCGGAGCTTGGCGGCTTCGGCGAGTAGTTCTTTTTCCACTTGCTCAAGCTGCTCCGGCGAGGTGCCGGCGTAGAATGAAAAGTGGCCTTCGGTAAAACCGGGGTAGCTCTGCGCGCCCACGTAATACGCGAGGCCAAGCTCTTCGCGGATGCGCAGAAACAGGCGGCTGCCAAGATCGCTGCAGGCTTCGCCGATGAGCTCGAGCGCGTAGCGGTCTTCATCAAAAAATGAACAGCCGCGATAGCCGAGCACGGCGACGGCTTGTTCCTTGTCGCGGACTTGTTCGACGCGGCGCATTCCTTCGCCGGGGGGGATGTGTTTGGGGGCGCGGAACTCATTACCGGCGGGCCACAAGCCGAATGCTTTTTCCACTTCGGCGCGAATGTCGTTGGTTTTTACATCACCAAAAATGGCGAGCACAGCGTTATTGGGCACGGCGAATTTTTGGTGAAACGCAGCGAGATCACTCGCGCACATTTTGTCGAGCGATGCCTCGGTGCCGAGGGTGTCCAGCCCGTAGCCTTGGCCGCCAAACAAAGTTTCGCGCATCAGCCGAAAGGTGCCTTGGAGGAGCTTGTCCAACTGCGCTTTGAGGGCGGCGTGCTGGACGACGCGTTGGCGTTCGAGGGCGGCCTCGGGAAAAGAGGGTTGCAGCAACACATCGGCCATTAGCTCCAGCCCGAGCAACGTGTCGCCACTGAGCACTTCGAGCGATGCACCGAATGAATTATTGCCGCCGTAGGCATCGATGCCGCCGCCAACGGATTCAATTTGCTCAGCGATTTGCTGGCCAGTGCGGTTGGCGGTGCCTTTCACGAGCAGCTTGGCCATGAGCTGGGTGATGCCGCTGTTGCCGATTTTCTCGGCGAGCACGCCGCCTTGAAAGAGCGCGCGCATTTGCACGAAGGGCAGCCGATGATCTTCCTTCACCAACAACCGCAAGCCATTGGGGAGCTCAAATTTTTGGATGGGATGCTGAACGTGTTGCACCTCCGCGCGCGCCACCACGGGCGATGAGCCGGTGGGCAGTAAAGCGTACAGCGTGCGGTTGTCCTCGCGCAAATATTCGGTGGCCACGCGACAGACGTCGCGTGGTTTCACGCGTTTGACGCTTTCGAGATAGCGATCGGTGAAGTCGAGGTCGTTGACGGAAATCCAACTGTCGCCGAGGTTTTGCGCCTGACCTTCCATCGTCTTGCGCGTGGCGAGCGTGGCGGAGATGAATTGCTTCATCACTTTGTTTAGCTCGGCGGGCTCCACTTGGGCGGATTTGAGCTGATCCAATTCCTCCAGCAACGCCTTACGAGCGCCATCAAATTTATCGGCATTCACCACCGCACTCATTCCGAAGAGGCCGCTTTGGGTGGGCGTGTAGGTCCACGCATCGGCGCTGTTCACGAGGCCTTTTTTCTCACGCACATTTTGGTATAAACGACTGCTGCGTCCGCTGCCCAGCAGCGTAGCCAACACGTCCAGCGCGGGCATGTCCGGATGCCGCACATCGGGCACGTGCCACGAGTAATGCAAATGACCCAGCTGAACGGGGGCTTCCTCGATGACTTCGCGCGGGGCGGTTTGACGCGGTTCATCGGGCAGGAGCACGGGCGGCGCGGGTTTGTTTTTATTGTTCGCAAACGCGGCGGTCACTTGCTCGATGACTTCCACAGCGTTCACGTCGCCCACGATTACATAAAAAATATTCCCCGGAATATAACGGGCGCGATAGTAGCCCACGATGTCGTCCCGGCGCAGTTCGTTAAAAATATCGGGATAACCAATCACCGTGTGCCGATAGGGGCTGGTGGTGTAGGCGCTCTCGAAGAGCCGCCGCCCAGCGCGCCGGCCGGGGTCATCCTGGCCCATATCGATTTCGCGGCGGATGACATCCAGCTCCTTGGCCAGCTCGACCTCGGGCAGCGTGGCGTGCTGCATGATGTCACACAAAATATCAATCGCCGTGCCCGCGCCGGTGTTGGGCACATCTATATAGTATACCGTGCGGTCGAACGACGTGTAGGCGTTCATGTAACCGCCGGCTTCCTGCACTTCTTGGTCAATGCGCCCCACGCCGCGGGTTTCGGTGCCCTTGAAAAGCATGTGCTCGAGGATGTGCGAAAGGCCGGCGCCGAGCCACGCGCCTTCGTGAATGCTGCCGGTTTTGGCCCACGCCTGCACGGAAGCCACGGGCGCGCTGTGGTCTTCGCGCACGATGACGGTGAGGCCGTTGTCGAGAGTGGCAAGGCGGGTGTCGCCGGCGGCGTTGAGTTGGCCGGCGGGGTTGGGTGAACCGTCAGGCATGAGCGGGGGAGCTTATTGCTTGTCCGAAGCCTTGGGCTGGGAGGTGGGATTGGCGGGACGTTCCGTTTCCGCGGGCGGAGGGTTGGTGCGGTTCACCTCGGGCAGCTCCGGCGCGGGCGCGGCGGGGGGCAGGAAAGGTTGGCGAAAGGCTTCGTCGAAAGTATAGCCGCCGGCAAAATCCGTGCGGGTGTCATCCTCCGTTTTGGCCAGCAGCTCGTGCTCGACCATGTTAAACACAATCTCGCCAAAATCCTCGCCGCGCGTGAGGCCCCATTCGTTGAGCACCAACAGCGCCATCGGGCCATATTGCTCCAGCGCGTGGGCGCGCATGCCGCCGAGCAATTCCTGCCCGCTGATATGCCGCACGGTGCCTTCCTCTTGTTTGGAAATGGATTGCTGCGTGTAGTCGAGCCCTTCGCGGACAAAATGATACGCGTCCCGATGGAACCGCGCATCCGTCGCGAGGATCTTGTCGAGCACTTCGTCGTAACTTTGTTTATGAATCATTTACCTTCAGCGCCCGCCGGAGCTGCTTTCTTCGGCGAATCGGATGGATGCGCCGTGCGCCAAGTCTGCACCGCCATGCCCACTAATAAAAGCACCAACACAACAATCAGCGCTTTCTGTTCCTGTGGTGTCAGGAATTTCATTAGCTCTCTTGAAACCGTTGCGAACGGTTATTTCACCGCGATATTCACTAGTCTATTCGGCACCACGATGACTTTCTTAACTTCTTTTTCAGAAATAAATTGCTGCACCTTCTCGCACGCCAACGCAAGTTTTTCGATTTCCTCGCGCGAAGTCTCAGGCGTAATGTCGATGTGCCCGCGTAATTTGCCGTTCACCTGCACTGGAAATTCAATGGAATCCTCCACCAAAAACGCCTCATCCCACTCCGGCCACGGCTGATACGCCAGCGTATTACCCGAAACTTCGCCCAAACGCCCCGCCAATTCCTCCGCCAAATGCGGCGCAAAAGGGTTTAGCAAACGCAAAAATATGCCGAGCACTTCCCGCGGGCGGCTTTCCCACTTGGAGGCTTCATTGACAAAAACCATCAACGCCGAGATGCCCGTATTGTAGCGCATGCCGTCGAGATCGTCGGTCACTTTTTTGATGCACGCGTGCAGCGCCTTGAGCTGTTCCGGCGTGGGTTCGGCGTCGTTAAGCGCCGGATGCAATTTTAAATCCGCCAGCAACGCCTCGGCCTGATCCGGAGCGACGGTCACCGCTTGCTCGTAATCTTTGTAACTGCCCTCATCGATGAACAGCCGCCAAACGCGCCCGAGAAAACGATACACGCCCTCCACGCCTTTCGTGTTCCACGGCTTCATCATCTCCAGCGGGCCCATAAACATTTCGTACAGGCGAAACGCATCTGCGCCATATTCATCGATCACCCCATCGGGGTTCACCGCGTTGCCGCGGCTCTTGGACATTTTCTGGCCATCCTCGCCGAGAATGATTCCCTGATTCACCAACCGCTGAAACGGTTCCGCCGTGGAAACGTGCCCAAGATCAAACATCACCTTATGCCAAAACCGCGCGTACAACAAGATGCAACACCGCGTGCTCCGTGCCGCCGACGTAGAGGTCGACGTTCATCCAATATTTTTCCGCCGCCTCGCCGACGTGGCGCTCGTTGTTTTGCGCATCGAGGTAGCGCAGATAGTACCAACAACTGCCCGCCCATTGGGGCATCGTGTTGGTCTCGCGCGTGGTGCCGTCGGGGAGGTTTACCCAATCGACGGCGCGGGCCAGTGGCGGATCGCCTTCGGTGGTGGGTTTGTAATCATCCAGCTCCGGCGGTAGCACGGGCAAATCTTTTTCCGCAACCGCTTCGTGATGACCATCGCGCCAGACGATGGGGAACGGCTCGCCCCAATAGCGTTGCCGACTAAAAAGCCAGTCGCGCAGTTTGAAATTGATGGTGCGCTTGCCCTGCCCTTTTTCCTCGAGCCACTCGATGATTTTCGCCTTGGCCTCGGTTGTGGGAAGGCCGCTGATGAAGCCGCTCTCCACGCTGGTGCCGTCGCCCACGAAGCCAAGCGACTCGAGCGACTCGCCTTCGGGCGCTTCCACCACCACGCGCACGGGCAGTTCAAATTTTTGGGCGAACTCCAAGTCGCGCGCGTCGTGCGCGGGCACGGCCATAATCGCGCCGGTGCCGTAGCTGGCCAAAACGTAATCGGCAATCCAAATGGGCACCGGCTCATCGTTCACCGGATTGATCGCAAACGCGCCGGTGAACACGCCGGTTTTTTCCTTCGCCAATTCCGTGCGCTCCAAGTCGCTCTTGCACGAAGCCGCCTCGCGATAGTCCGCCACCGCCGCGCGTTGATCGTCGGTGGTCAATTCATCCACCAATTCATGCTCCGGCGAAAGCACCATATACGTCGCACCCCACAACGTATCGGGCCGCGTGGTGAACACGCAAATTCTGTCTTCTGATTCCTGTATCTTAAACTCGACCTCCGCCCCTTCGCTTCGGCCGATCCAGTTGCGCTGCATTTCTTTCAGCGAATTGCTCCAGTCAATCGTCTCCAAATCATCGAGCAACCGCTGCGCGAAGGCCGTGATCCGCAGCATCCATTGCTGCATCGGCCGACGCACCACGGGATGCCCGCCCACTTCGCTTTTGCCATCAATGACTTCCTCGTTGGCCAGCACCGTGCCCAGCTCGGGACACCAGTTCACCGGCGCATGGGAAACAAACGCGAGGCGATGGTCGTCGCGATATTCACGACGCGCCTCGTCCGTGGTGATGTCCGCCGGCAACTCCAGCGTGTCGATAGACTCCGCCTTGCCGCTGGCGGGGTTCACCCACGAATGATAAAGCTGCAGAAAAATCCATTGGCTCCAGCGGAAATAATTTGGGTCGGTGGTGTTCACCTCGCGGCTCCAGTCGTAGCTGAAACCAAGCCCTTTGATTTGGCGCGTGAAATTGGCGACGTTTTCCTCGGTGGTTTTCCGTGGATGCTGTCCGGTTTTGATGGCGTACTGCTCCGCCGGCAAGCCGAAGGCGTCCCA
Organism: uncultured Verrucomicrobiae bacterium; assembly: GCA_937775205.1. GTDB lineage: Bacteria > Verrucomicrobiota > Verrucomicrobiia > Limisphaerales > UBA1100 > JACNJL01. The sequence goes on from CALKBX010000022.1 coordinate 30,310, forward strand.
ACCCATCGGATGCAAAACGTGGCGTCCCTGCATTCGGAGGTAGCGCGCGGTGATGTCCGTGGCGGTGTAGCCTTCCGGATGCCCCACGTGCAAGCCCGCGCCGGAGGGGTACGGAAACATATCGAGAATGTAATATTTCTCGATCGACTCCGGTGCCGCATCGCCGTGGCGCACGGCAAAGGGATGCTCCGCCGCAGGCGGTTCACCGGGGTTAAAGGCACGAAACGTCTCCTGCGCCTCCCAGTGCTGTTGCCAGCGGGGCTCGATTAAGTGAAACGGATATTGTCGCCGCATTTGTGACATCGGCGGCGGATAATGGAGAAAAGAACGGCGCGGGGCAATGCAAACTAACGCATAACGCCACCGACGAATTTTCAATGCTTGGCGTTGACATCGCCTCAGTGTTCCTGAAACATACCGGCGACTCGAACTGTCATTGATATGGACTGGGAAGTTTGGCTTATCTTGTGCGCGATTTTGATTGTTGGCGAAATCTTTTCCGCCAGCTTTTTTGCCGGCCCTCTGGGCTTGGGCTGTCTGGTGGCGGCGCTGATATCAAATGCGGACGGCAGCACTGCGATGCAATTTCTCGGCTTCAGCGTCACCTCGGTTGTTTTGCTGTTGGCATTGAGACCGATGTTGATGCGGTTGCGCGAAAACAAATCGAGCGACGATTCAATAACCGGCATTGAGATTTATATCGGCAGGCAAGGTCGGATTACCGAAAAGGTAGATGCGGCAGCCGGCACCGGCCGCATCAAAATCGGCGGCGAAAATTGGGCGGCCGTTTCGGATGTCGGCATTGTCATCGAAGAAGATTCTCAGGCCACGGTGATCCGCATTGAGGGCACCAAAGCCATTGTGAGTGTGAGCGAAAACCCCTAACCACTGAAAGTCATCATTATGGAATATCTCCCCGACCCTATCCTTGCCAAATTCGGAATTCTGGACGGCATCATCATTGTCATCGCGCTGTTTGTGGTCTCTTCGATCCTATCCTGCATCAAGGTGGTGAAACAGGCCGAGACGATTGTCATCGAGCGCTTCGGCAAGTTCGACCGCATCCTCCAAAGTGGCCTCAATGTCATCGTCCCCATTATGGATCGCCCGCGCCCGATTTTTTGGCGCAGCAAAAAAACGGACATCAGTGGCATCGAATACGTGATCACTTCCGAGCGCGTCGTCATTGATATGCGCGAACAAGTGTTTGATTTTGCCAAGCAAAACGTGATCACCAAGGACAACGTGAACATCGAGATTGACGCGATGTTGTATTTCCAAATCACCGATGTGCACGCGGCGGTGTATGAAATCGCCAACCTCCCCGACGCCATCGAGAAGCTTTGCAAAACCAATCTCCGGAACGTGGCCGGCAAAATGGACCTCGACGAATGCCTTACCTCGCGCGCGGTCATCAACTCCGAGCTGAGCCGCGTGATGGACGAGGCCACTGACAAGTGGGGCGTAAAAGTCAACCGCGTGGAACTCAAGGACATCACCCCGCCACACGATATTCAGCAGGCGATGGAAAAACAAATGCGCGCCGAGCGCGATCGCCGCGCCACCATTCTTGAGGCCGAAGGCGAAAAACGTTCCGCCATCCTCGAGGCCGAGGGCGTCCGCGAATCACAAATCAAACGCGCCGAGGGCCAGAAAGGCAATCCGCCATCTTTCGATGCCGAAGGTGAAGCCGAAGCTCGCATCAAAGTGGCCGACGCGGAAAAGGACGCCATCGCGCTGCTCACCCAAAGCCTCGCCGGCACCAAGGGCGATCCCTCGCAATATCTTATTGCCGTCCGCTATCTAGAATCCCTCAAGGAAATGACCTCCGGCAAGGACAACAAAGTCGTCTACGTGCCTTACGAGGCCACCGGCATCATTGGCTCACTCGGCGGCATCAAAGATCTGCTCAGCGGCATTGGCAAATCCTAGTGGCCACTCCCGTGGTCATCGCCACCGGCAACGCGCACAAAGCAGAAGAAATCCAGGCCCTACTCGGGCCAGATTTCGCCTGCCGTACGCTGGCCGATTTTCCCGATGCCCCCGAGGTGGAGGAAACCGCCCGCACCCTCGCCGGCAACGCCGCGCTTAAGGCGCTTTCGCTCGTCAACTGGCTCAAGCAAAACGAGGACTGGAATGAAGGCTGGGTGCTCGCCGATGATTCCGGATTGGAAGTCGATGCCCTCGACGGCGCGCCCGGCGTGCGAAGTGCCCGCTACGCCGCCACCGATTCACACGCGGGAAATACCCCCGACCAAAAAAACAACGCCAAGCTGTTGCACGAACTTTCCGGCCAACGGAAACACCACCGCGCCGCACGCTTCCGCTGCGTCATCGCTCTGGCCCGTGCGGGGCAATACGGAAAGCCGGAAATTTTCCACGGCGTATGCGAAGGCCAGATCATCGAGGAACCCCGTGGCGAAAATGGTTTTGGCTACGACCCCCTCTTCCAACCCGAAGGCCACGAACAAACCTTTGGCGAACTCGGAGAATCAGTGAAAAGCCAAAACAGCCACCGAGCTGATGCCTTGCGGAAATTGAAAGATTGGCTGGTGGCTCGGTAGGGACACGCTTCGCGTGTCCACGGACGCGCAAAGCGCGTCCCTACCATCACACCTTCAATCCCTCCAACGCATCCCCTAAACTGCCAAGCCCATCACCGCCCGGATTGGGGTTCAGCGTTTTCTTCAAGTAATCCACCGCATCGGGAATGCGCTGCACCGTTTGCGGTAGCGTGGCGCCGCACGCATTGGGATGACCGCCGCCCTGCAGCAGTTTGGCCACGGCAAGCGCTTCGCCGTTGCGACTGCGCAAGCTCACGCTCACCGATCGGTTGCGCGTCACTGCCGTGAGGATCACCGGCTGAGAAATGATTTCTTCGGTCAGCATTTGATGCACCACCGCGTTGGTATCGCCGATGGGCGACTCGATCATCGCCACCGTGTCTGACAGCGGCGTGATGTGCGCCTTGGCATATTCGTAACCAATCGGATTTTCAATCCGCCGCCGCGTGGCGATGACTTCGATGAGCGGATGATCCACCAACGATTCCAAATCGCCCTCGATGAGCTTGGCGATGTTCCAAAACATATACTGCTTGATGAGGCTGCCGTAATCAATGGACTCCGTGAAGTGCGGATCGTCCGTGAGAAACAAATCGCCCACGTTCGTAAAATGCACGAGCCGATCGAGCTTCTCATTGCCGAGCCCGTGCTCTTTGCAAAGCTCGTAGCACAGCAAGCTGGCCGACTTGGAGTGGTCGAGAATCAGCCGCGCGCGCTGCGGCTCCACGTCGGTTTGGTGATGGTCGACGATCAACCAATTATCGCGATCCATCCGTTTTGAGAAATTGAGGTCGCACACCCACGCGCAGTTTTCGCGCAACGGGCGGCGGTCGAAGTTGCTGTAATTCCACGCTTGCAACAGCGTTTGTTGGTCGAACAAATGGTTCGCCAAACGTTGCAGTAGGTGGCCGGACACAAATCCATCCAAGTCGCTCTCGTGGGTAATGACCACTTGCGGTTGCGGTAAATCGCTCATCGGCGCGAACCTAACGGGCGCGCCCGCCTTCGCCAATCGTTATTTTCTTTTCCGCGCGAAACCCTTCGCGCATGCTCGCCGGTTCATGAGTCTATTTGATCTAAATAATGAAGTCGCCGTAGTCATCGGCGCTACCGGTGCCCTCGGTGGTGCGTGCGCCCAAGCCATGGCCGAGGCCGGCGCCAAAATCGCCGTGGCCGGACGCAGTGCCGAACGCGGCGAAGCACGGGTAAAAGAAATCACCGACGCCGGCGGCACCGCGCAGTTTTTCGCCTGCGACGCGATGGATCCCGCCAGTCTCAAAAGCTGCCACGAAGCCGTGACGGACGCCCTCGGCGAGCCAACCATTTTGCTAAACGCCGCCGGCGGCAATCACCCCGACGCCACGGTCACGCCCGAAATGCCCTTTGAAAATATCCCGCTGCCCGCGTGGGCGAAGGTGTTCGACCTCAACCTTGTCGGCGGCTTTCTCCTTCCGTGCCAGGAATTCGGCCCTGCCATGTGCGAACGCGGCAAAGGCAGCATCATCAACATCGCCAGCGTCACTTCGCATTTGCCGCTCTCGAAAGTCATCGCCTACTCCGCCTCGAAAGCCGCCGTACTCAGTGCCACGCGTTTCCTCGCCCGCGAATGGGCAACGAAGGGCGTGCGCGTGAACAGCATTACCCCCGGCTTTTTCCCGGCGGAGCAAAATAAAAAACTACTCTTCAATGAAGACGGCACGCCCAGCGAAAGGGCGCTTTCCATCTTCGGCCACACGGCCATGGGCCGTTTCGGCGACCCCACCGAACTGGCCGGTGCGGCGGTTTATCTCGCCAGTGAAAAAGCTGCGAGTTTCGTGACCGGTTCCGACATTGTGGTCGACGGCGGTTTCTTGTCGCAGACAATTTAACGTGAGCATGATTTCTCAAATTGCAGGTAACGCCTCGCCGTTGACGAACGAACAAGTCAGTGATGTAGTCGCACAATCGTTGCCTGCAGCAGAGTATGCCGAGAAAAAAGTTTTGCTCATCGTCCCCGACGCCACACGCACCGCACCCATCGGCCAACTTTTCAAAGCCATCCACGCACAAATTTGCGACAGCGCTACAAAGCTCGATGTGATGATCGCGCTCGGCACACATCACGCGATGAGCGAGGAAGCCATTTGTGAACGGCTGGAAATCACGCTCGAAGAACGCCGCGGCCAGTATCGCGGACGTCACGTTTCACAATCACGAGTGGGACAACCCTGATGCCATGCGCAATCTCGGCACCATCCCCGCCAGCACGATTAGGAACTCTCCGGCGGACGCTTTGAAATGGATGTGCCGGTTGAGATCAACAAAACGATTTATGAGTACGATCAAGTGATGATTCTCGGGCCGGTGTTCCCGCACGAAGTGGTCGGGTTTTCCGGCGGCAACAAATATCTATTCCCCGGCATCAGCGGGCCAGAGGTACTGAATTTTTTCCATTGGCTCGGCGCGGTGGTCACCAATCCGATGATCATCGGCAGCAAATGGACGCCCGTACGCAAAATTGTCGATCACGCCGGGGCGATGGTGGACATCGAAAAAACCTGTTTCTGCATGGTCGTGCGTCCGGACAAATCACTCGCCGGACTCTTTTTCGGCACGCCCGAAAGCGCGTGGGACGCCGCCAGCGATCTCTCCGCCACCGAACACATCACGTACAAAGAGCGCCCCTTTCACACCATCGTTTCCTGCGCGCCGCCGATGTACGACGACCTTTGGGTCGGCGGCAAATGCATGTACAAGCTCGAACCCATCCTCGCCGATGGCGGCGAGCTTGATCATTTACGCGCCCCACATTACCGAGGTCAGTTTTTCCCATGGCGATACAATGAGGCAAATTGGATACCACTGCTCCGCGTATCTCCAGCATCATTGGGAACGCTTCAAGGATTTCCCGTGGGGATTGCTCGCCCACTCCGGCCACGTGAAAGGCATTGGCGCGGTGGACGAAAAAGGTAATGAACAACCGCGCGTCACCGTCACGCTCGCCACCGGCATTCCCGAGGCGATGTGTAAACAAATCAATCTCGGCTACGTCGACCACCGCACGATCAACATCGAAGACTACGCCGACCGCGAGAATGAAGGCATTTTCCTCGAACGCAAAGCCGGCGAGCGGTTGTACCATCTCCAGCAACGCCCTGATTGGGCGGGCGGCACGGACGGTTGACATCCCCGCGCGCGCTCGGCATCGTCACCCACATGTCCACCATTTCCGAAGAACAAGTTTCTTCCTTTCAAGAAGATGGCTACCTCATTGTGCGCGACCTGTTTGATTCCGATGAGGCGGATATCCTCCGCGCCGCCGCGCATGCTGATCAATCTTTCAAGGACAACGCCTACGACCTCAAGGACGGCGAAGGCGGCAAGGCGCAACTCGTGCTATGGAATTCTGCCGGCGAAGATCTCTGGGGTTCCATCGCTCGCAGTGAGCGCATCGTCAACACCATGGAAGCGCTGCTCGGCGATGAGGTATATTTTTACCACAGCAAGATGAGCATCAAACAACCGCGCACCGGCGGCGCGTGGAGTTGGCATCAGGACTACGGCTACTGGTACCAAAACGGCTGCCTTTGGCCCGATATGGGCTCAGCTTTTATCGCAGTCGATCCCAACACTCGCGCGAACGGCTGCCTGCAAGTATTGAAAGGCTCTCACAAATTAGGCCGCATTGAACACGGGGAATATGGTGACCAAACCGGCGCAAATCCCGAGCGCACTGCCGAAGCAATGAAGGTAATGAAAACGGTGTATGTTGAGCTTGCCCCTGGCGATACACTCTTCTTTCATTGCAACCTTTTGCACCGCTCGGACCAAAACACCTCTGAGCATCCGCGCTGGTCACTCATATGCTGCTACAACACCAAACACAACAACCCCTACAAAGAATCACACCATCCTTTTTACAGCCCCATTGAGAAACTACCTGACACCGCCATCAAAGAAATGGGCAGCAAACTTTTTGAAAAGAGCGCGGATTTTTGGAACCCTGCTGAAGATGCTACCACCGGTTCGGGCGAAAAATCCGACGCATGAATCTCAACATCCATTCCCCTCTCCCTGAGCGAAAAGACTGGCGTATTGGCTGCGTTGGCAGCGGCTTCATCATGAGCGACTGCCACCTCAAAGCCTACGCCAAAGCCGGTTTCAATCCCGTCGCCATCGCCAGTCGCACAAAGGAAAACGCCGCCAAGTGCGCCGACGCAACACGCCATCGCCACCGTTTATGATTCCATTGAACAACTGCTCGATGATGAATCCATCGAAGTGCTTGACCTCGCCGTGCCGCCGCACAAACAACTCGAGACCATCAAAGCCGCCTGCGCGCGCGGCACCGCCAAAGGCATCCTCGCGCAAAAACCGCTGGGCACCAACTACGCCGAAGCCGTCGCCGCAGTGGAAGCCTGCGAAGCAGCCGGCATCGTATTGGCCGTGAACCAAAATATGCGGTACGACCAATCCGTGCGCGCCGCCAAAACGCTTCTCGAAAACGGTACGATCGGCGAGCCTGTGCTGGCCACACTCGACATGCGCGGAATTCCTCATTGGAAACCTTGGATAAAAGAACAGGGTTGGGTCACGCTGCGGATCATGTCCATTCACCATATCGACACCTTCCGATATTGGTTCGGCAATCCCGAGCGCATATTCTGCAGCACGCGAACGGATCCGCGCACCGATTTCCCACACACCGACGGCATCGCCAGCTACATCCTCGAATACAAAAATGGCCTGCGCGTCATCGCCATCGACGACACATGGACCGGCCCCGCCCGCGAAGGCGCGCCAGCCGACATCGGTATCCAATGGCGCATCGAAGGCCTCGACGGATTGGCTATAGGCGACATCGGCTGGTGTCACGATCCATACACCACTCCATCGAGTATTCGGTACGCTACCAAGGGTGACAAAGAATTTCACACGCCACGCTGGGAAGAAAGCTGGTTCCCAGACGCCTTCATCGGCACCATGGCGCAACTGCTCATCGCACTGGAAACCGGCGACCCACCCGCCATCGATGGGCGAGATAATTTGGATACTATGGCGTTGGTGGAAGCAGCGTATTTAAGTGCCGAAGAGCATCGCGCTGTTTCTCTTAAAGAAATCACAAAGGGATAATTTATGAAATTGGGAATGATAAACTCTGCTTGGGAACAGCACGGCATCGGGCTGGTAGATGGGCTGCACAAGACGAAGGAGCTGGGCTTTGACTGCGTAGATATTTTCCAGGATCCACTCGACGATAATGCGGAAGACCGCATTGCGATGGTGAAGCAAACCTGTGATGAATTGCAGTTGCCGATTATCAGCGTAGTTGGAGTAAGCGTGGGGCTCATTGATTTTAACCCAAGCGTGCAGAAATTTCATCTCGAACGCTGCAAGCGTTACCTCGATATGGGTGTCACGCTGGGCGCAAAAAACTACCTACTCGTGATTGGCGAATACATTTGGCAAAAGGAAGTGATTCCTCCCGCTGAACAGTGGCAATGGGCCGTGGAGCATTGCCAAACGCTTGGCGATTATGCGGCGGAGCGAGACTTGGAGATTGTCATCGAGCTAGAGCCCTTTGACCTGTCACTCATTAATACCATTGGCGAGATGGATCGTTTCCTGACTGACGTGAATCGCCCCGCAGTGAAGGCGAACATCGATATCAGCCACATGGTGCTGAGCGACAGCCCTCCCGAAAGCCTCGCCGCCCTCAAGGGCCGCTCCGGACACGTGCATATTTCTGATTGCGACGGCGAAGTGCACGGCGACCTCCCGCCTGGTCGCGGCGTGGTTCCTTTCGCGCCCTACTTGCAGGCGATCAAGGATTTGGATTTCGACGGCGCCATTAGTCTGGAACTGGAGTACGCGCCCGATCCCGCCAAGATCGTCGAATGGGTGGCCGAGGCCTACTCCGCCACCGACAAATTAATGGCTGAAGTAGATTTGCGAAATTGACGATGAACGAAAACTGGCGGCAACAATTTCACGAACTGTTTTTCACCGGCGTGAAACGCTACGAAGCGGGACGGCAAAGCCCCGAATCAATGTTCGAAACAGAGGACACTATCTTCCTCGAATCCATCGGCTGCAGCGCGTTGGAAATGTTTGATTTTTGTGATGACTACGTGCGATGGGGCGATGTAATTTACGAGCATGTCGAGGAACTGCAAGCCGTGCGCCTCGATCATTTTCAGAATACCCTCAACGGCAAACCCGCCGAGCACCGTATGGACATCGATGAATTCCCCACCAAGTCAGCCGAAGTCGAAGGCATCGCCTGGCTCCCGCGCCTCATCACCAAGGCCCGCGCCAAGCTCGCCGGAAGTTTGCCAGCCGACCTCATGTACGGCTGAGGCGGCGACCGCCAGTTCTTCCGTGAGAAGAACGTCAACCCCGCCGAACTCCTGCGCGTCACCCTTGCTGCCGGCGATGATGATCAGTCGAGCCATCGACTACGTGCAAAACTGCTGCGCGGTGATGCAGGGCGTTTGAGATGCCGCCCTTCCCGTGCATCCCTCTGCATTGGCAAAGGCAAATGGTCTTCCACCACATGCGCCCGCCGATAAGGTGCTCCTGAATGATCCGCTCCAGCACTTCCGGCGTGCAGGAGTGGTACCAAGTGCCTTCGGGATACACCACCGCAATGGGGCCTTGTAGGCACACGCGGAGGCAGTTGGCCTTGGTGCGATAAACCATCGGGCGCGGCGCCGACGAGGCCAAGTTCCTTCAGCCGGTTTTTTAGAAAATTCCACGAGGCCAAGCCGGCTTCCTTGTCACAGCACTTGGCCTCCGTTTGATCGGCACACAAAAAAATATGGCGCTGGTATTGTTCCAGTCCAAGTGAGTCGGCAGTGGATGCGAGATCAGCCATGGGCGTGATTGGAACCGAAGGCGGGCCTGCCGTCAAGGCAGGGCATACCCTGCCTTTTGCTTGCGCCTCCCGTGCGAACTCTTATGCTTCGCGCATGCGAATTTTCCTAGCTGTATTTTCGATCCTCGGGTTCACCCTCCACGCGGAAAACTGGCCGATGTGGCGCGGTGGTTCCGGCCTCGGCATTAGCCACGAAAAAAACCTTCCCACGCGCTGGAACGCCACGGAAAATATTGCGTGGAAAATTCCGCTGCCCGCTCGCGGGAATTCCACACCGATCATTTGGGGCGAGAAGATCTTTGTCACTCAGCCACTGGAAGAAAAACAGGAACGCGCCCTGCTTTGCTTCGACCGGCTTGACGGCAAGGAGTTGTGGCGCCGCACTATTAAGTACGCCGAGCCGGAGGAATCGCATCGCTCCAATCCTCATTGCAGCGAGTCGCCTGCCACTGATGGAGAGCGGGTGATTGCTATGCACGGTTCGGCCGGCGTGTTCTGCTACGACTTCAACGGCAAAGAACTGTGGAAACGCGACCTTGGCAAAATCAGTTTTGAATGGGGCTCCGCCGCCTCGCCGGTGATTCACGGCAACCTTGTTTATCTCTACCGCGGCCCCGATCCCAAGGCGCACTTGCTTGCGCTGGATAAACGCACGGGGAAGACCGTTTGGAAACTGAACGACCCCGCCGTGAGCATCACTGGGCGCACTGACGGTTTTCGCGGAAACAAAAGCCGCGAATGGATTTGCAGTTTCAGCACGCCCATCCTCGTGAAGACTGCCAACCGAGAGGCGTTGGTGATGAGCTACCCGGGCGGTCTTGCTGGCATTCATCCGCGCACCGGAAAATTCCTCTGGAATTGCGGCGGGCTCAATCCGTTGATTTATTCCTCGCCCATCGCGGGCGAAGGCGTGGTGGTGGGTATGGGCGGTTTTTTTGGCACCACCGTCGCTGTGCCCGCGGGTGGCAAGGGCGACATGTCCGCGCAAACTCTTTGGCGCGCCGTTCGCACACCCAACCGCCTTGGCAGCGGCGTGGTGCATGACGGCCACATTTATGTGCTCAACACCAATGGCATTATGGAATGCCTCGAATTAAAAACCGGTAAAGTGAAATTCTCCGAGCGCGTGCGCGGTCGGGGAGGCAAACAGGAATCGTGGAGTTCAATGCTGTTGGCGGGAGACAAAATTTTCATTCCCAATCAATCCGGTGAGACGATTGTGATATTGGCTCAATCAAAATTTAAACTCATCGGAATCAATGCACTGGACGGCACGCTGACCAACAGCTCGTTGGCGGCATCGGAAGGGCAGTTTTTCCTGCGCACTCACAAACATTTGTGGTGCATCGGAAAACGGAAGTAACATCAATTCCCGCTGATCCCACCCGGAAGCCGGATTGTCGTCCGGTTGAGGGGCAGCGATTGGGAAGAACTGCTCGAGTAATTGTTCGTCAGCATTTGGGTTTGGATGATTTGCGTCAGATAATTCCCAACCATCGGTGCCGTTTGCTGGATTGTCCAAGCGTTATTGGCCAGGTTGGTATCGCCGGTGGGCGCGCCCCACACGTTAATGCTCGGATTCGAATAATAGCCCAATCGCGGCCCTGCCCCGTAAGCCATAATTGTGCGCAACGGATAGGTCTGCCCGTTTACGTTTGCGTTGAACCGCATACCATTGGAATTGGTGAACGCACCATTGACCCAACTACCGATGTCATTGGTGGCGTGTTGGCAACCGAGGTTGTGGCCGATCTCATGCGCGAACACAGACGTGGGGGCGTACACCCCCTCAATCACCGACATGCCGTAACTCGGTGCGGGATTGAAGCTGGTAATCATCCAGCCAATGCCATGAAATAATTCGCCCGGGCTTGCGCCCACAAACATCGAAATTAAATCTGCGCGATACTGCTGCCGGAGCACATGCGCATTATACAAAACCCTGTCCGTGCCATACGTAAGCGCCTTGAGATCTGTGCCCAAATCGCCGGTGGTGCGATAGTTGATCGGCCCAATGTGTGCGATGAGAAGTTTGGCGGTGATGGCGCTGCGCCGAAATGCGGCATTAACCTGCGCTACACTGAGCCGCGCGCGGGTTTCGATCCCCAGCAATCCGGTGCACTGTTTCTTGGCCTCAGGCGTGTAAAGAATCATGATGCTCATAATCGGCGGCCCCCAATTGACCGGCCCCACCAACACTTGCGTGGGCCATGGATTGGTCTGCGTGAGCACATGCGTGAACTGCGGAAACCCGTTTACACGATTGGTCACCCCCCATTGTAGCTCGGGCATGATGGCCACATCGGCGTCCGGTGCCACTTCAACAGGCCGCGCGGCAAAATGCTCCTGCAAAGCGTGCGGCGTTTGCATCGCCAGCGAATCAAGCTCCACTACCGAGTGCTCGCCTTCTCCCGCATAGTTGATGAGAAACTGCCGACCATCGGGCAGCTCCACCATGCCGGCCAATGCGTCGTCCACCGTTACAAAAACCGCCATGCTGCGCGGCACGCCAATCACTTCGCCCATCACCTCCGTGCTGTTGCCGCTAGTAAACTCTGAATCCTCCAAACGAATCCGCACCGTCTCGCCGGAAAACAATTCCAACTCAATAATCCTGCCCCCTTCACGCACATCCTGCAACGCATCCGGATGTAATTTTACATGGCGAAAACGTTTGGCGATTTTGTGTTCGGGAACCGTCTGCCAGTCGCGCGCCGCCGCCTCCTCCAAAACCAACCCCGGCCCTGGCTGCGTAGCGCGCCAAAGTTGAAGGCTGCCCACTACAAGAAAGGGCAACAAAATTAAGAGTGCTTTATATTGGCGCTTCATCGTGATCGGTCTCAGTCGCAAAACACTTGGCAACCTACCACCCATCCGCCGGCGCGCAAGGTGAAAGTGCCTTGAACCCAATCCTCAATCCCTGAAACATTTCGGTAACAACACAACTTAAGCCCTGTTTTACTGAGCAAAAACAAAAACAAATATCGGTAACAACAAACAGAAAACACAGAATATTGAAGCCCCGTTTTGAACCGCCAAGTCACAAAGACACCAAGTTCTTCAAATTTGTTTTCCTTGGCATCTTTGTGCCTTGGTGGTTCCATTGGTTTCCCTCCGTGAACAGCTTTCAGTTGCGCTCAACCGTCCCCGCCCTCAGCCTCGGCGCATGAAGTACCCACGCAGCTTGTTCACGGTCGCCGCCGCGCTCTTGTTTACCCTCACCGCTCACGCTTGGGATTACGAGCGCCACCGGCTCATAAACGACCTCGCCCTCACCACGTTGTCCAAGGAATTCCCCGCCTTCGTCCGCCTCCCCGCCAACCGCGAGCGCATCCTCTTCCTCAGCGGCGAACCCGATCGCTGGCGCAACAACCGCGACCGAGCCCTGCGCCATCTCAACAGCCTGGACCATTACTTCGATCTCGAAGACCTCGCGCCCTACCAAATCAAGCCCGCCGACCTCAGCCATTTCCGCTACCGCTACGTCGAACAAATGGCAAACGCCCGCGCCCGCCTTAAGCTCGAACTCCCCGAAGCCAACTCCGACCACATCAAAGGCCACCCCGGCTTCCTCCCCTGGGCCATCAACGAAAACTACCTCAAACTCGTCAGCGCATTTTCCTACCTCAAAGTTTATGAAAAAATGGGAACCGAAGAAGAAAAAGCCAACGCCCGCGCCAACGTCATTTACCGAATGGGAATCCTCAGCCACTACGTCGGCGACGCCGCCCAACCCCTCCACACCACCAAACACTTCAACGGCTGGGTAGGCGACAACCCAAAAGGCTACACCACCAGCCGTCGCTTCCACTCCTGGATCGACGGCGGCTTCTTCAAAGCAACCCAAGCCCCCGACCTCGCCGCCCTCGCCAGCGCCCTGCGCCCCGCCAAACTCATCGTACGCCCGCCATCCCGCGACCTCGCCAGCGGCCACTTCCAATACGCCCTCAACTACATCCTCGCCCAACACAAAAAGATGGAACCCCTCTATCAACTCGACAAAGAAAAAAAACTCAGCCCCGAAACCCCCGGCGCCGGAAAAATATTCTTAGAAACTCAACTAAAAACCGCCGCCCAAACCCTAGCCGACCTCTGGCAAACCGCCCAAACCGAAGCCCCCCCCGACCGCTACCTCCAAACCTACCTCGCCCAACGGCAGCTCCAACAGGAGGAAAAATAATTGGTGGGCCCGGCAGGACTTGAACCTGCAACCAACGCATTATGAGTGCGCTGCTCTAACCGATTGAGCTACGGGCCCAGAGGGCGGGTAGTTGTGGCGGAACTGGGAGGGGTTTGGGAAGGTTTTCAGTTTCACGCGCGCGGGGTGTGCGGGCCAATTTCCTCTGGGCGGTTCGAGCTTTACGATTGCGGCGGCGGTGCCAGTGGGCGAGGAGGCCGTCGTAGGGGCTGAGGAGCCAGGCGAGGCAAAAGAGGCCCATGCCGGCGACGACGAAGGCGCCGGCGATTGAGCAGTTCAACCAAGTGGCAAGATGAAATCCCATGAGTGTGCCAAGGGCGGCGTGGAGCACGGTGAGGGCAAGGATGACGGGCAAACGGGCGGAGAGTAAATGGGCAGTGGCGCCGGGGAGGATGAGCATGGCCACGACGAGGATGGCGCCGACGGATTCGAAGGCGCTGACGACGACCACGGATAGGAGGGCCATGAGGGCATAATGAACGACGGTGGCGTTGATGCCGAGGGAGAAGGCGAGCGCGGGGTCGAAGGAACTGACGAGGAGTTCTTTGTAAAAAATCCACACGAGCAATGCCACGGCGAGGGCAACAAAGCCCATGCGAATGACGTCGGGCGCCATCACGAGTTCGTTGCCGCGCAGGTACACTTCGGACATCGGCAGCTTGTCGACGGCACCGGCGAGTGCGGGGGCGAGGGTTAACTTAAATTGTTCCAACGGCACAAGGGCTACTTCGCCGTACAGCACGCACTCGGTATCGATATGCACTTTACCGGATTTCATACTAATGAGAATGACGCCGAGGGCGAAGAGGCTGGTGAAGGCGATGCCGATGGCGGCGTCTTGTTTCACGCGGGTGTAGCGGTGGATGATTTCGATAATGAGTGTGGCGGCCAAACCGGCGAGAAGTGCAGCGATGAAAAGGGTGGGGGTGTCCAACTGTAGAGCAAGCACAACAGCGACGCCGATGCCGGCGAGCACGCTGTGGCTGATGGCGTCGCCGACGAGCGCCATTCGGCGCAGGATGAGATAGTTGCCGAGCAACCCGCAAGCGGTGGCGACGAAGAAACCCATTAGCACAATCCACAGGGTGGACTTGAGGCCGGTGGTCCACGGGGCGACCACGTGCTGCTGCCATTCAAATGCGGGGATCAGTTCGTTCATGGGCGCGGGGTGTAGCCGGTGACGGGCTCGGGCGGGCCAAAGGGGGCACTGCCGGTGGCGAGATCGGCGATGCCGGGGATTGACCGGCCATGCGGATCACGGGTGGCATGGTTCAAGGCGCGTTCGAGTTCGCGCACGGTTTCTTCGCCGAGTACGTGCTCGATGATCTCGGCGTCTTCGTGGACGTGGTCGGGCGCAATATGGGCTTCGTTGGTGAGGTACAGTTCCCAAAGGCGATGGTTGCGGACAATCTCGCAGGCGCGCTGCCAGCCATCGGGCGTGAGATGGATGGCGTCGCCATCATCGTGCAAGGTGGCAAAGTGATGTTGGCAAAGGGCACCGGATTGGGCGCGGGCTTCATCAAGGGTTTCGCGGCGGCGCTCGGCGAGTTCGCGCAGGGACACGCCTTCGCCCTCAAACTCCCGCGCTTCGAGCACATGATAAACCGCCTTCAAAGTGTTCTCGCGTTTCACTCGCGCAGAGCGGGATTTCTGCCGCCACCAACGCATCAGCACGCCATGGCGCGGACCAAAAAAGAAGGCGAGCACAAACACCATCGTGGCGGCCATCACCATCAATGGGCCAGTGGGGATGTTGGTGGTGAGAAAAGAAATGAACGCGCCCACCGCGCCGGCCATCACGCCGAACAACGCGGCCAAGCCGAGCAGCCGGTGCATGCGGTCGGTGAGTAAATACGCGGTGGCCGCGGGCGTGATCAACATGGCGCTCACAAGCACCACCCCCACCGCACGCAAGGCTACCACCACGCTGAAGGCGAGCAGCAACGTGAGCGCGTAGTTGATGACGTTTACGGGAAACCCCGCCGCGCGCGCGAAGGCGGCATCAAAACTGGTGACCAACAGTTCTTTGTAAAACAAACCCACCAACAGCAACGCCAAGCCGGTGACCACGGCCATTAGAATAATATCCGCCCGACCGATGGAGGCGGCGGAACCAAAAAGGAATTCATCGAGCCCGCCTTTGTTGCCGGGCATTTTCTGGATGCGCGTGAGCAGACAAATGCCCACGGCAAAAAACGAGGCGAGCACAATGCCCAGCGCGGTGTCTTCCTTGAGCCGAGTGGTTTGCCGAATGAGCGCGACCATCGCGCCGCCGAGCAATCCGGCGAGCGTGGCACCAATGAAAATAGCGACGGGATCTTTGTCCATGTTCCACAAAAAACCCAGTGCCACGCCGGGCAGTACGGCGTGCGAAAGGGTGTCTCCAAACAGCGCCATTTTCCGTACCACAATAAAGCCGCCCATGAGGCCGCAACTGATGCCGAGCAGGATGGAGCCGATGATGGCATAGCGCACAGAGGGATCGCGGAAGCTGAAAAACCGCTTGGCTTGTTCGAGCACGGAGGTTTCGGAAATGTCGCCGATGCGGTCGGCCCACGCGGGCATGACGCTCGCGAGCAGGGCGAGCAGCACGATGGCGGGGAGATGGCGCATGGCTTGGATTAGGATTTTTCGCGCACGGCCTCGGCCACTTCGCTGAGGATGGTGAGCCGGCCGCCGTAGGTGCTTTGGAGGAGGTCGTATTTAAAAACTTCCTCGGTGGGGCCGAAGGCGACCACGCGCATATTGAGTAGAAGGAGGCTGTCGAAATATTCCTTGGCGGTGGGGAGATCGTGATGGACGACAAGCAGGGTTTTACCGCGCTCTTTCAGTTCGTGAAGAATGGCAACGATGGCCGACTCGGTGGCGGCGTCCACGCCCGCGAACGGTTCGTCCATGAAATAAATATCGCTCTCCTGCGCCAGGGCGCGCGCGAGGAAGACGCGCTGCTGTTGGCCGCCGGAGAGATTGGAAATTTGCCGGTTTGCATAGGGCAGCATTTTTACTTTCTCCAAACAATCGCGGGCGATGTCGCGGTCGTGTTTTTTCGGGCGGCGCATGAGGCCGAGGTGGCCGTAGCGGCCCATGAGGACGACGTCCATCACGCTGACGGGGAAATCCCAATCGACCGATTCACGCTGAGGCACGTAACCGACTCGCTTGAGATTTTTTTTGATGGGCTCGCCAAAGACTTTTACCCAACCGCTATTGAGCGGCAACAGTCCCATCGCGGCTTTGATGAGGGTGGATTTGCCTGCGCCATTGGGGCCGATGATGCCGACGAGTTGGCCCTTGGGAATCTCAAGATCGATGCCCCACAACACCGGCCGTTTGTGATAGGCGACCGTGAGGTCATGAAATTCCAGTGGCGGCGGTTCGTTCCGTCTGTCCCGTTTGTCCCGTGGGCGCTCATTAAAAAGTGAATCCGGCGCGCAAGCCGAACACCAGCGCGTCACTGGTGGTTGTATCACCACTCGGCCGATTGACCCATTGAATATCGGGCTGCAAATAAATGGCGGGGGTGAGTTGGATGCGATACGTGGCCTCGATCACCGCCTCGTGCGATTTCACAGCATCGGTGATGTCCCCGGCATGTTTGGCGTAAATAAAGCCCAGACCGGCCACATCCTCATCGCGTCCGGGCAACAAGCCGGTGTAGCTCAAGCCGGTGTCGAACACCCAATGGAAGCGGCTACGATCGCGTTGGCCGGTGCCGAAGCGCACAAAGCTGCCGAGCCCTTGATCGCCTTCTTCGCGCCAAAGCATTTTGTCGGCAATACCGTACACGCCCCAGTTGCCTTCGCCGTTGGTGCCATCGTGTTTGGAAAATGACGTGCTGTGATGCCACGCGCCCACGCGATACCAACCGGGGAGGCCGGTGCCGTCGTCGGTATTAAAACCATTGCGGCCAATCTCGTAAAGACTGGTCCAGCCTTGGCCGTTGCCCAGTTCAAAATGGGTGCCGTGTTGGTTGATGGTGGCATCGCCGCTGGCGCTGTCGAAGGTATCGCCATCGTACACCGCCGCTTGGGCGTACCACGCGTCGGTGAAATTTCGGCGATAGCGCAGGCCCAGCGCGGTAACGTTGAAGGCCGGGCCGGTGTTGAGCGTGTTGGCGGACCAAAACGCCGGTAGGCCAAAGGCGTCATTGAAAAACACGCCGCCGTATTCCGTGCCGCCGAATTCCTCCTCAGCCAAAAGATTGCCGAACCGCACGGAATTTTTGCCAACGGTTTTTTCGATCCACAATTCGTAAAGGCGTAAGCCGTCGTAAGCGTCCATATTGCTGACGGTCAGCTCATTGCCAACGTGTTTGCCGGTGGAGCTGGCGCCGTGGGTCCAGAGCGTGCTGATGCGAAAATCCGCACGGCTCCAGCCGGCGACCTTATCGAGATCGATATCCAGCGCACCGTAGCCAAGCCCATTGATGACCGTGCCCTTGCGCGTGCCGCCAGAAGCGTTGCGAAATACCTCGGCATCGTAGGTGAAAGAAAACTTGTAACCTTCCGCCGCCCAATCACTGCGTTTGCCGCCCCAGTCGCCGCTGAGTTGTTCGCGATCCCAAATTGTTTGTTGTGCGGACAACGTGAGCGCGCCGCAAAGGCAGACCATGCTGGCGATAATTTTTTTCATGCTTTGGAATTAAATTGAAGTCGGCGGTAGCGCTATTTGAGAGCGTCGACAATGGTGCTGAGGTTGTGCTTAATCATGCCCTCGTAGGTGCCTACGTCGTAGCCGTGCTCCATTTTACCGGGCTCGCCCATGGCGTCGGAGAAAAGTTCGCCACCAATCACGGCACCGGAATCTTCGCTGATACGCTTGATGGTCGCGGGCGAAACGCTGCTTTCCACGAACACCGCCTTCACTTTGTTTTCCTTGATGAAGTCCACCATCTTGGCGACATCCGCGAGGCTTGCTTCGCTCACGGTGGAGATGCCCTGCAGGCCCACCACTTTGAAACCATACGCGCGGCCGAAATAATTGTAGGCGTCATGGCTGGTGATGAGGATTCGCTTGGCCTCGGGCAGCTCTTTCACTTTGGCCAACGCCCATTCGTGCAGGGCATTCATTTTGGCTCTTGGTGGCTTCGCCGTTTTTTTTGTAATCCGCCGCGTGGGCCAAATCGGCTTTGCTCAGTCCTTCCACCACGGTGTCTACGGTTTCCGCCCACAAAATAACATCAAACCAAATATGTGGATCGAAGTGACCTTCAAACCCCTTGGGTTCCTCAAAGTGTTTAGTATCAATTTTAGCGGTCACGGCATAGGCGTTTTTCAGCTTGTCCAACGTGTCCTGAATTTTTCCTTCTAGCATAAGGCCGACATAAAAGACCACGTCGGCATTCATCAGCTTTGCGACATCACCGGCACTGGCTTTGAAAAGATGCGGATCCACGCCCGGCCCCATAAGCTCACTGACTTCTACGTGCTCGCCACCCACTTCGCGCACGAGATCACTTACCATATTAACTGTGGTGGTGACTTTGAGTTTACCGCTGGCGGACTCGGCATTGGGATCCGTTTCGGTTTTGCCGCCGCAACCGGCAATAATGAGGGCCAACAGAGAAACTCCCGCAGCCAAAGCAATTCGGCGCGAGACGAGCTTTATGAGGCATTTGATCATATTCATGCGTGAAACCTGCCGGAGGAAGAAGTTTGACACAAGCAAAAAAGTTTGGCATGGCAAACTTTTTGTTTTTGCCTGTTTTATCGGTGTTTTTTTGCTATGAACCCGCATGCAATTGCTGGATGTGCAACCTGTGGGAGTAGATTTGGCCCTTAAATGGGACGATGGCGCGGAGCATTTTGTGGCGCTGGAGGCGCTGCGGCGGGCTTGCCCGTGCGCCTCGTGCGCGGGGGAAACGGATGTGATGGGCAACGTGGCGAGGGGGCCGAAGGCGAACTTCACCGAGGCATCATTTCAAATCAAGCACCTCCAACCGGTGGGCGGTTATGCGGTGCAGATTTTTTGGAAGGACGGGCACGGGACAGGGTTGTACTCGCACGAATATTTGCGGGCGATAGGGGAGAAGACTTCTCAATGATCAAGGAATTACCAATGATCAAATCCCAAAATGGGATTGGGTTATTCGTCGGTTGTTTTTTCTGGAACTGAATCTTCGCCGGTCGTTGCTTCCGGCGCTTTCTCAGTTGCCTCTTCAGTTGCCTCTTCAGTTGCCTCTTCAGTTGCCTCTTCAGTTGCCTCTTCAGTTGCCTCTTCAGTTGCCTCTTCAGTTGCCTCTTCAGTTGCCTCTTCAGTTGCCTCTTCAGTTGCCTCAGCTTTGGCTTGAGGCTTCACTTCGACTTTAGATTTCTGGTCCCTCGACTTTTTCTTTTTCTCATCTTTTGGCCTCGGCTTCTTGGCGGTTTCGATAACGCCGTTGGCGAAGTCGAGCACGTGGCCTTGGTGGATGAGCCAGTGCAAATCGGAGATAAGTTGTTTCTGTTCGTCAGTTTGCTCGGGCGCGGGTGGTGGAGCTTCGCCTTCCTTGGGTTCCACGTGCTCGAGGCCACCGAGGTTTTCCAGAATCAGCCGCCGCGTGCAGTTGGGGGTAGCCTCAACCAATTCCACGATGCGGCGCACGCCATCGCCGACGGGCGTGGCGGCGATGTCCAAATATTTAGGCCGGGCGACGGACACGTGGGTGACCTTTTTATCTTTCTTGAAAAACTGTAGTCCCATTCCGGCAAACATTTTGCTGAGGTGCGTGGAGAGTTGCATCGGGAAATGTTTTTGGCGGTGCCATTGGTCGCGCAAATAGTCTGCCAGCAAGTGGGGATCGCGCATCGCCTTGGCGGTGTTCCCAGTGAGCGTGGCGGTTTCCACTTCGTCCACAATACCTTCGGCATGATGCGCGCGGAAATGGGCCTGCACTTCATCGCGCCGCGCGAAGATGATCGGCTCATCGGTTTGCAATGATTTCCACGTGGTGCGCCATTTGGACTGCTCGATCCACGCGTTCACGGCTTCCTCTTCTTTTACGATGCGAATGCGCGACTTGAATTTCTCAAAGGGCACGCGCGCTAAATGATCGGCGTGGAATTGAACGAGCTTGTTTTGATAATCGTGATGATTGGGCGGGCCAAGATACGTGTCGGTGAAACCGCATTGGGCGACGAAGGTGAAGTTGCCTTTGGGGGCTTCAATCTCGTTTTTCTCGGTGGCGTAAAAATGGTCGAAATGTTTTTCAAACGTGTGCCGCTCGGCTTGGCCACGATTGAGCCACACGGTGTCATCTTGTTTGCTGGTGAAAAGGCGTTGGCCGGATTCCTTTCCTTTGCTTGATGTGTCGGATTTACGGAGCGCTCGAAGTTTCAGCGAATAACGCGCGGGGCGCTCGAGCACGAGCAGCGCGATTTGAAAAAGCGGATAAGCGCGGCCGGTGAGTCGGATTTCCTTGGCGATGGATTCAACACCTTGTGTGTCGGGCACGAAATCGACTTTGATGTCCAGCTGCTGCACCTCGGGGCGTTGAGGCTTGCCGCCGCGTTGATCGCGATTGCCCCGCCGAATTTCCCTGCCACCGCTGCGTTGATCGCGTTGCTCTCCGCGTGGGCCACCTTTGCCTTGGGGTCGTCCACCGCCGCCGGTGCCGCCTGCGCTTGCCGCCGGTGCCGCCGGTGCTGGTGCTTCGACGGTCACGATTGCCAGTGGGTTTGCGGTCGCCGCGCGGGGGGCGTCGGTCGTCCCAGCCGCCTTTGCGTCCGCGCGGGCGTTCTTGTTCGCCCTTGTGGTGGGCGTATTTGTTCACGCCCGTATCTTCCTGCGCCCAGTCGGGCAGGAATTGCAGATCGAGAGACAGTTCGTTGTCGGGTTCAACACTCATTCACAGGCCTGAAACAAATCAGGTGGATGCGGGGAGGTTGGGATGTTTTGCGCGGAAAGGCAAGCCCCGCGTGCGCGGTTTTTGGGTTGTCAACCGATGCCCAATATCCTCGGCTTGCGCGATACGGCGGTGCGGGCCTAAACTGTGTTTGTGGCCCACGCTGAGTTTGTTCATTTGCATGTGCACAGCGAATTTTCGCTGCTCGATGGGGCGTGCCGTTTGGATAAGTTGGTGGCGCGCGCGGCGGAGTTGGAGTTTCCGGCGCTGGCGATTACCGATCACGGGGTGATGCACGGCGCGGTGGATTTTTATGAAAAGGCGCGCGCGGCCGGCGTGAAACCAATCATCGGCTGCGAGGTTTACATCGCGCCGGGCAGTCGGTTTGATAAAAAAGCGAACAGTCGGGGCAGCAAAGACGGTTACAATCATTTGCTGCTGCTAGCCGAGAATGAGGCGGGCTACAAAAACCTCGTGCGCCTCACCACTGCCGCGCATCTTGAGGGCTTCTATTATAAACCGCGCATTGATAAGGAAATTCTCGAGGCGCACAAGGAAGGCCTCATCGCCTTTAGCGGTTGCCTTGCGAGTGAGATTCCGCAAGCGATTATGCGCGACAATCCCGACCGCGCGCGCGAGGCCCTCGATTGGTTCAAACAAATTTTCGGCAAAGAACGCTTTTTTCTCGAGCTGCAAAACCACGGCATCAACGAGCAAGCCAAGGTGAACGCCCAGCTCATCCCGTGGGCGAAGGAGTTTGACCTCAACCTCGTGGCCACAAATGACGTGCACTATATTGAGCGCGAACACTCGCACGCGCACGACGCGCTCATCTGCATCGGCACCCAAACGCACTTGAGCGATCCCAATCGGATGCGCTATGTGCCCGAGCAATTCTATCTGCGCGATGCCGACGAGATGGCCGCGCTCTTCAGCGAAGTGCCCGAGGCGGTGCGGAACACCCTCGCCGTGGCCGAGCAGTGCAACGTGGAAATCGAATTGGGCAAGCTGCACTATCCGGTTTTTGAACCGCCGGAAATGTTCACGCGCGAAGGCTATCTCCGGCATCAAGTGGCCGAGGCGATGCAACATCGCTACAGCGTGCGATGCGAGGCGAAGGGCGAAGAGTTCGTTTGCCATTCCATTGAGGACGCCACGCGACTGCCGAATTTTGAAGCCGCCGACGGCACCAATCCCGCTGATGTCAACGACCCCGCCGTGGCCGCGGCGTTGGCGAAAGTGATTCACCGCATTCAAGTGGAGCTCGACGTCATTGAGCAAATGGGCTTCACGAGTTATTTTTTGATTGTTGGCGACTTCATTCGGCACGGGCGCAGCAACGGCATTGCCTGCATTGCGCGCGGCTCGGCGGCGGGTTCGTTGGTGACGTATTTGTTGGAAATTTCCAACGTCGATCCGCTGCGTTACGGGCTGCTCTTCGAGCGATTTCTCAATCCTGAACGCGTCAACCCGCCGGACATCGACATCGACATTCCTGATGATCGCCGCCCGTTTCTCATCGAATACGTGCGCGAAAAATATGGGCGCGATTGCGTAGCGCAGATTATCACCTTCGGCACGATGGGTTCCAAATCGGTCATCCGAGATGTGGGCCGCGTGATGGGGCTGAGCTACGGCGAGTGCGATCGCCTTGCGAAGATGGTGCCGGACGAACTGAAGATCACCCTCAAGAAAGCGCTCAAGCAATCGCCTGAATTGAAGTTGGCTTACGATTCCGAGGAAGCCACACGCGAACTCATCGACACCGCATTTGTGCTCGAGGACCTCACGCGCAACGCCTCCGTGCACGCCGCCGGCGTGGTCATCGGTGCGGAGCCATTGGTCAATGTGTTGCCGCTCAAAACCGATGCCGACGGCGCAGTGGTCACCCAATATCCGATGGGGCCAGTGGGCGATTTGGGTTTGTTGAAAATGGATTTTCTCGGGCTTAAAACGCTCACTGTCATTCGTAATGCGTGCCGGCTCGTGAAGGAAACACAGGGCATCGAAATTGAAATCGACGCGATCCCGTTGGACGACCAACCCACTTATGATTTGCTAAACGAAGGCCGCACGGTGGGCGTGTTCCAGTTGGAATCGGGCGGGATGCGCGATTTGTGCCGAAAATTTCAGCTTGGTTCCGTGAAACATATCACCGCGCTCGTAGCGCTGTATCGGCCGGGGCCGATGGATCTCATCCCCGACTTCATCAAACGCCGCCACGGCGATGTGGAAATTCGCTACGAACATCCACTGCTCCAGCAAATTTCCGAGGAGACGTATGGCATTCTGATTTATCAAGAGCAAGTGATGCAAGCCACGCAGTTGCTCGCCGGCTACACCCTCGGCGGCGCGGATTTGCTGCGGCGCGCGATGGGCAAAAAGAAGATTTCCGAAATGGCCAAACAGCGCGAAACCTTCGTGCAAGGCTGCAAAGCCAACAACAACATTCCGCCCGCGCAGGCGAACAAGGTTTTCGATTTACTGGAAAAATTTGCCGGTTACGGCTTCAACAAATCCCACGCCGCCGCGTACGCAATTGTCGCCTACCAAACCGCGTGGTTGAAAACAAATTACCCCGTCGAGTTTCTGTCCGCCGTATGCACCAACGACATGGGCGACACTGCCAAGCTTACCATCCTCATCACCGAAGCCAAGGCGATGGGGCTCGAGGTGTTGCCGCCGGACCTCAACGAAAGCCGCACGAACTTCGCCCCCGCGCGTGACGGCAAAGTCATCCGCTACGGCCTCGCCGCAATCAAGGGCGTGGGCGAGGCCGCCGTGGATGCGATGCTCACCGCGCGCGGTGAAGGCGAGCCCTTCACATCACTCAGCGATGTTTGCAACCGAGTGGACCTGCGCGCGGTAAACCGCAAAGTGCTCGATGCGCTCATCAAAGCCGGTGCCTGCGACAGCTTCGGCCAAAGCCGCGCCAGCCTTTGCGCGCAAATTGAGCGCACTCTTTCCCGCGCCGCCAGCACCGCCGCCGACCGCGCGCGCGGGCAGGAAACGCTTTTCGGACTACTCGACGCCGACAACACCGAGGACGATGAAATCCCCGCCGCCCTGCGCAATCTACCCGAATGGGATGACGCGGAACGACTCGCCCACGAAAAGGAGTTGCTCGGTTTTTACGTGAGCGGTCATCCCCTCAACCCGCATCTCGGCACGTTGAAGCATTATGCCACGCATCAAGTCACCGACCTCAAGGAATTGCCCGACCGCACCATCTCCCGCGTGGGCGGCTTGGTCTCGACTGCGAAACGCGCCATTTCAAAAAAAACCGACAAACCCTACTGCACCGCCACCGTGGAGGATATGACCGGCCAAGTCACCGTGCTGTGCGTGGGCGACAACTACGAAAAATTTAACGAACAATTTGAGCTCAACAAACCCCTGATGGTCATCGGCGAAGTGAACAACAGCGAGGACGTGCCCAAGATTTTTCCGGTGGATGTGTTCCCGCTCGATGACGCTCCGCGCAAGTTCACCCAACAAGTCCACCTCCGCCTCAAGACCGAGGCACTGCAACCCGACGCCATGAACGGCGTGCGCGAACTCGCCGAAGCCCATCCCGGAAAAATTCCGTTACTCCTTTGCCTGCGCCAACCCGGCGGCGAATCTGTATTCGTCGAAGCCGACGAACGCTTCAACGTCGCCCCCGGCCTCGCCCTTGCCGCCGACGCCAACGAACGCTTCGGCGAAGCCACTTACTACCCCAAAGTCGACCCCACCCTCCCCGAGCCCCAACGCCGCCGCTACGCCAAAAAAACCAACGGCAACAACGCCAGCCAATAAAAAAAGGCGGCCCGAAGGCCGCCTTGGGTGATT
>CALKBX010000023.1 GCA_937775205.1 uncultured Verrucomicrobiae bacterium
CGTACTGTCTCAGCGCGCGTCTCCGTTTTTTTCAATGGCGCGTTGAGTAATTCCGCCGCGTTGGCAGGCGCTTGTAAATTGCGTTCGTTCGCGGCGTTCACCAATGCGCGCAGCACGGGCGGATGCGTCGCGGCCAACTTCAGCGCTTGGGCGGCATCGGCGCTGTTGCCGATGTGGGCGAGCAACTCCGCGAGAACAAATTTGCGCTCGGCGGACAACGCGGGGTCGGCCAGTTTTTGGCGCACCACGCCGGCGACCTCGTTGCCGCCGCCTTCGCGCACCACGCTTACGAGATGCGCCGGTTTGGCAAAATCCAGTTTGCCTGCCAATAACGCGGGCTTCCATTCGCTTGCGAGGGCGTGGACGGCGTTTTTGAAGGCGAAGGTGATAAAGCGATCCGCCGAGCCATCGGCGGCTTGCGCGGCGATGGCGATGGATTCCGGCTCGCGCACATCGCTCGCGGCCACGATGGCTTCGAGCCGCACGCGCGAATGTTCGTCGGTCGCGCTGCGGCGCAAAAGTGTCAGTGGATTTTTCAATCGATCGTGCCAGCGCCCGACCACGCGCGTGGCATACGCGCGCGCACGATAATCCTTGGCGGCGAGCAAGCGCTCGAGCAAGGGGCGGCTCACCACTTCGTGCGATTCAAAGACGCCGATGGCCTCAAACAGTTTGGCTTCGAGCGCGGGGTCGGTGGGTTTCAGCGCGTCCACCCATTTTTGCGTGGCGGCAATGGCTTCGACCTTGGGCAAATCCATGAGTCGCAACTTGGCCAGTTGTCGCGTGCGGCGATGGGGCGCGGCGAGTTGATCGCATAATTGCGCGGCATTCATCTTGGCCAACGCGGGCGATTTGAGCAGCGGCGCACCCTTGGCCGTGATGCGCCAAATGCGACCGTGTTTTTTGTCGCGATCGGGATGACGCAAAGAGGCCTGATAATGGCCGATGATGGGGTTAAACCAGTCGGCGACGTACAGCGCACCATCGGGGCCGGTGCTGAGGTCCACGGGGCGGAAGGCGTTGTGCGAAGAGGTAAGAATGGGCGCGAGCGTTTGCAGCTTGTGACCCGCACCGTTCACGCTGGGGCGGAGTCGGGCGATGTTGCGCGCGTAGTAACCGGCTATTAAGAAGTCTCCCTGAAAATCCTTGGGTAACGCGGGGGTGTCGACAATTTCAATAATCATCGACTTGATTTTCGTGCCGCCAATGGCCATCGCGCCTCCATAGTAACCACCGAAGATGTGTTCGCTCGCCACCATCCCCGGCAACAGTTCGCTAACTGTCGAGTCGTTGCTCTTGATAAAGGGCTCACCCCAATTGCCAAATGCAAAGCCCCAGGGATTGCCACCACCGGATGTGCGCCGGTGCGCGTGCAATTGACGGCGCAACGGGCGTAACCGCCATGAACCATGCTCGTCGAGCTTGCGAATGCCCCACGGCGTCTGTACGCGCGAGAAGCAGTGTAGCCCCTGGCTAAAAAACAATTCTCCGCCGGGACTCCACGCGAAGGAGTTAATGTTTTGATGCGTGTCGCCTGTGCCGAACCCGGTGAAGAGGACTTCCCGTTTATCCGCCTTGCCGTCGCCGGTGGTGTCACGCACATGGATGAGATCGCGACCGTTACCAATGTACGCGCCACCGTGGCCAAGCGCAAAACCGGTGGGCATGTTGAGCCCATCGATGTAGGTGGAAATCTTGTCTGCCCTGCCGTCGCCCTTGGTGTCTTCCAGAATGAGCAGCTTATCATTAGGCTTCGTGCCCGGCTTGAGCTGCGGATAGGCCCACGTGCATAGCACCCACAACCGCCCGCGGGCGTCCCACCGCATGCAAACGGGATTGGCGATGCCCATCGATTCATCGGCAAAAAGATTCACCTGCAACCGTTTGTCCACCGCGAACGAGGCCAGCTCGGCTTTGACCGAGTTGTCGGCTTCGGGTTTGGAAACGGAAAGCGGGTTTTGTGCGTGCAACCCACTGGTCGCAAAAAATGCAACGGCGAATATTTGGCGAATTGTGATTTCAGTTTTCATTTGCAAAAAATGTGGCGGCTATTGGCGCGTGCGTGCGGCTTCTTTGGTGATGGCGTTTTCGAGTTTCTCGAGTTCGGGGAGGATGGCTTGGATTTCTTCGGGGAACCATCGGTAGCTGCCGTTGATGTGGCTGCGGCTGCTGGCGGTTTGTTGGCGGTTGCCGTAGAGGAAGGCCCAGTTGGAGGGGAACCAATACTGCTGCCAAAGGGCATTCTTTTTTAGGATGGCTTGGCGCAGAGGTTCGGTGTTGGCTGGAAGTTTGGGTGAAAAACTAAGTTGCTTGGCAAAGGCCTGGGCCGCGAGTTGATGGCCTTTTTCCGAAAGCAATAACCCATCACTGGTAACTGACTTACCGCGTCAATGCAGCGAAGAGATCCACCAGTGGTAGGTTGCGATCGCGCGCAATTTGGCGAATAGCCGAAGCGTATTTTGCAAGAGCGGCGTTCCGGTCCTTTACCTTGAACCCAAGACTCAGCGGATCTTCAGCGGGCACGGGTGTCACCAGCACCAATCGACCCGTATAGCTGGAAAACTGCGTAAGTATCTCGATATACGTTTTTGTGAAATCATCCAATCGAGCGGTGTCCTCAAGTGATTCCATCTGGCCGAACCATACAAACAGTACGTCCGCGGCCATGGCCGGTCGGCGGTCCTTCTCGCCGTAACCGGGTTTGTTGGTGGCGAAAAAGTTGCGTGGGCGTTGTTGGGTATAAATCGTATCGGCAGCCCATGCCATGTTGCGCACGTGCAATTGTTTGCCGGGGTTTGCAGAAGCCAGCAACGTCTCAAGATAGCCGTAGCGCTGGCACTCTGCGGCATTGGCTCCACCGACAATGACGATTGATTGATTACCCTTGAGCGTGAAGCCATTAGCAAATCCAGGAATGGGCGCAACGGGCTTGGTGAGGGGGCGCAAAAGGGCATGATTAGCAAGCGCGGCGTATTTATTGAGAGCATTCAGATTCGCCCCCGGAGCAAAATGCCAGAGATTGGCGAGGGAAACGGTTTCCTTCCCCAATTGTAGAGAGAGCTGCTCCGGTTTCCCGGCGATGCCTCCCGGAGAAGCGTGGTCCATGACGCGAACGGCTATCGCATTCTTGCCCGTTTTCAGAAGACCCGCGGTAATGGGATATTTCCGCACCGTGTAATGGTGACCGGGATTCTCGTAGCCACCAACGCGCTTGCCATTGATCCAAGTGACGTCCATGTCGTCAATCTGGCCGAGGTTTAGAATGGCCTTGGACTTGGCCTGCTCGGCGGACAGTTCGATGATTTTACGAAACCAAACCACGCCATCGTGGCCGGGCAACCCGGCGTTTTGAAAATGACCCGGCACCTCCATGGTTTTCCACTTACCATGATCAAATGCCGGCTTGGCCCAAGCTTCGCCTTGGGAGCCCGGATCAACTGCCATGATCAGTCTCGTCCAGTGAGGTAACGGAGTAGAGATCGGCTTTTTGGGCGCGGGCTTCGGAGCCTCCGCCTTTTTCGGCAGAGCAGCGAGCAATTGCGCCTCGGTCTGCTTCTCGAGGGCAATCTTCGGGTTATGTGTCAGCGTTGGGTTGCGGTAGTGGACTGTCTGAGGCGGTCCGTCATGGATCTGAAACGCAATCCTGCCGGATAGTTCGCCTTTTGGATCTTCAATAGCCACACAGAGTTTGCCGTTGATCGCCGTCCAGATGCGATGGCCGACTGCAAGGATTTCATACCGGTTCCAGTCACCTTTCTTCACGACCTGGACGGCGCGATCATTCCAGTCCAGTTTCCCGCGACCATGTTCGTGGTACAGGTTGCCCCACACATTGCCAATCACCTGATCGTGACCGACGTCCGCCTGATAACCGTGCGCATTACCGTAAGCATCCACCGGATTTGAACGAAACTGAATCCCTGCATTACGATCATTCGGCGTCAACTTTACATCGACTGTCAAATAGAAATCCTTTACTTCAACGTCGGACCAGATGAATTCATTCTTCGGTACGTTGACCGCCGAATGCCCCACGATGGCGCCGTCCTTGATCGACCAGTACTTCCTCTCTGAAGCCGCCCAGCCGGTGAAGTCCTTACCATTGAAGAACTCGGTATTCTTCAATGCAGTCTTCTCCTTCTGTATCTGGGGAAGTTGCTGTCCAAATTCTCCACTGTGAACATCACCGCCGGCTGTATTGGTCACGCCATCAACTGTGGTATTGACCGCAGCGGCGGCAAATTTGACATCGCCAATGTTTAAGCCTTTCGTATGCCCGAAATTGATCGCCTTGATGACGTCTTTGAGATCGAGAGCCGCCTGGCTTTTCACGATCGCCACCCGATCTGGGGAACCTGCTTTTCCCTTTGATAAAATCAAGCCGCCAAGATGGAGGGGGCCCTTGATTTCAATGTCGATATTACCATCGGTGAGAGTAAAAGTATGGCGGAGTACGCTTCCATGGTCGAAGTTTCCCCCTTGCTCTTTGAACATGTCATACGCTGCTCTCACCGTCTTCCCCTCGATCACGATATCCGCAGATCGTGATCGCCATCCTTCATAAAGAAGGAGTTGCAGGGTGTACGTCCCATTGGGTACGGCAATATCCACATTCGGCGATCCGTGGATAGACGCTGCGAAAAGCTCCGGCAAGTTGGGTCGGGTGGCTTTTTTTGATTCGGCCGCAGCGGCCAAGTTGAGCAATGCGGCGAGCAATTGCGCCTCGGTCTGCTTCTCGAGGGCAATCTTCGGGTTATGGATCAAAGTGGGGTTGCGATAGAGAACAGTCTGGGCAGGGCCGCCGTGAATTTGGAACGAGATCTTGCCCGACAGTTCCCCCTTGGGGTCTTCTATGGCCACGCACAGCTTGCCGTTAATGGCGGTCCATATCTTGTGACCGACGGCGAGGATTTCATAGCGGTTCCAGTCGCCGGGTTTCACCGCGCCCACCGCGTTGTCGTTCCAGTCCAGCTTGCCGCGGCCGTGCTCGTGATACAATTTGCCCCACACCCCGGCGCCTACATCCGCCTGGTAGCCAACGGCCTGACCGGAGGCATTGGCTTTCTTAGAACGAAACTGTATGCCGGCGTTACGGTTGTCTGGGGTGAGCTTCACGTCCACCGTCAGGTAGAAGTCCTGCACCTTGCCGTCCGCCCAAATGAATTTGTTCCCCGGTACGTTGACCGCGGAATGCCCCACGATGGCACCGTCCTTGACCGACCAGTACTTCATCTCGGAGGCCGACCAACCCGTTAGATCCTTGCCGTTGAAGAAGGTGGCATCAGGTTGAGGCTTACCACTCTTTTTGGGTTCGGCTGCCTCAACCAGGGGCAGCAGCGCGGCAAACAGACCGAAGGTAAGGGGAATTCGTATTTTCATGATTAGCTTACTTTTTAATTTCGACCCGTTTCCTTGACCCATTTGTTGAGTGTTTGGAGCAACTCACGCGCTTTCCCGGGTTCCTTCTTCGCGAGGTCGTTCCTTTCTCCCTCATCTTCATCCAAATTGTAAAGCTCTGTCTCGTTCTGATTCATCCAGTGAACGAGCTTCCATCCGTCTTTCAAGATAGCCTGGCAGGGCTGAGCTCCATGCCCAGAGTGGGGATACCACCAGGCCAGGAAGGGCCGGCCCAACGTCTTCGTCTTGCCATGAGATCAGTGGAACCAGGGAGTGACCGTCGATGGTCTGCTTCGGCAACTGCTTGCACCCGGTCAATTCCAGTAGCGTGGGGTAAAGGTCCATCGTGATTACGGGCTCGTCCGTTTTCATGGCGGGAATTTTGCCGGGCCAGGTGATGAATGTGGGTATGCGGATGCCTCCCTCGTAGTTCCAACCCTTACTGGCGCGGAGCGGATAATTGCTGGTTGGCCTTTTTACCGGTGTACCCGGCATGCAGGACCCGCCGTTGTCAGACGTGAAAACGATGATGGTGTCCTTGGTCAACCCGAGCTCGTCCAAGGCATCGATCACTTTGCCGACGTTCGTGTCCAGGTTCTCCATCATGCCGGCATAAACGGGGTTTTGCTGCCTTGCCGGGACCTTGCAATTGAAGCGCTCGGGTATCATTTTCAGCGGCGTGGTCGCCGTACATGCGCTTCTTCTTCGCCTGGTACTTCTCGACCAATTTTTTTGGAGCTTGGATCGGTGTGTGAACCGCATAGTGGCCCAGGATGAGAAAGAACGGCTTCTTGCCCTCCTTGGCGGTCTCCCGGATGAACTCGATGCCCTTGTCCGTCAGGACGTCGGTCAAGTAATCGCCAGACTTGCCATCCTCCATGTCCGGCACATCGGCGCTGGGCAGCCCTTTCTTCTTATAGGGATGGAAATAAGATCCGGGCAAGCCGTGCCTTGCGGTGGCCATCTGCCAATCGAACCCATGCTGTTTGGGCATCCCGATCTTTTCGGAACCAACGTGCCATTTGCCGATGTATCCGGTCCGATAGCCTGCTTGCTGGAAGGCTTCGCCTATCGTCGTCTCGGCTGCGGGAATATAAGTGGCGGCGCTGTTGGGGCCGTTCGGTTTGCGCGGATTGAGCCAACTGGTGAAGCCAATGCGTTGGGGATACTTGCCCGTCATCAAGGATGCTCGTGTCGGTGAACAGACGTTGCATGAACTGTAGGCCTGAGTGAACATGGCGCCCTGCTTGGCCAACCGGTCAATGTGGGGCGTCTCGTAAAACTTCGATCCGTACACACCGAGATCAGTCCAGCCTAGATCATCGACAAAGACAATCACGACATTGGGTTGCTTGGTAGCTGCTGAAATAGCCTGAGCAAATAACAGGGCAAATAGAGTAATGATTAATTTCTTCATATCGTTTTCTTCAGCGAGCGACTAAATAAGTTTCCAACCCTTACGGTGAGCGCGCCTAATGAACTGCTCGGCATCGGGAGCGTTGGTTTTCAGAAACAATCGGCGATTGAAACGTTTAGTTGTCATTATGTTCTCCTGTATTAAGGGTTAGTACACTGAAGGCAATTAATTCCAAGAATCCCACGGCTATTTCGTTAGTTTCGAAGGAACTCCTTTTCGGTTAGCCGAAGGTATTTGAGCTGTAAGTTCGTTCACCCAGTTACGCAATTTCTTTCTTGAAGAAGTATCGTAAAGTGTCCATTGGCCGTCGTGGTTAACCCATGGGAATGTATGAAAAGTGATTCTAGCGTTGGGGTGATTTTTAGTAATGAACGCCTGAATTCCTTCCTGAATAAGTATGGTTTGGAGATTTAAGTCGCGCTTGACCGCTTCAAGGCTGTCATAGTTTTCCGTTTGCACCATTGCGAGCAGTTTTTTGTCGTTGTGTTGCTCGGCAAGATGGTGTTCGCCGCAAACAAATTGGGGTGTCTTCCCCAGTCGGCGGAGGCGTTCCACCTTTCTCGAAAATTCAGCCTTGCCCTGTTTCCACGGTCGGTTGTCGTAATGACTGGCCGGAATCATGCCGAGCCATAGTTTCGCAATATCATCGTTGCGCAGCCCGATGTAGTTGCAAGCAATCGCTCCACGGGAGTGCCCGGTGAGAATGACTGCCTTCGGATTTCCACCCCATTTTTTGCACACGGATTTTATGGCGGCTATCGCGTAATCGGCGGTCCTGTCCGGGTCTCCCCACCACCAGTCCATGTCGGTCTTCCCGTCCTCGCTCACGAAGGGCAGCGTGATCCACAGGAATCCCTTACCACCACTGATACCATACCCCTGGCAAGCCTTGCCGCCTGCGACCGTTCCGTTGTTTCCTGTGTACTCGGCAATCACGGAATACGTTTTTCCCTTCACCCAATCGGTCGGCAGGTAGAGTGCGTGGCGCACTTTTGAATTCTCGTAATCCGGCAGTGCCTGTAGAACCCGCTTTCCGGGAACAGGTTCGCCCTTGGTGACTTCCGGCACGCTCAAGTCACGGGGGTGCTTTGTCACGTCCGGAGGCGCGGCGTTGCCCACAGAAAACAGCGCGACAAAGAGATAAAGGGTAACAGGGACTCGGGTTGCCCTCATCAGTATCTTAATTCGGGTCCTAGTCATTCTTCTTGTTTGCCTTTTGCGTTAGCACGATTCGGCGCCTTCCCTTTCTGCATCTTGGGAAGTTTCGAGCCATCACGTTCATACGGAAACGGTGAGGATAAAGGGGGGTGTGATGTATTGTCATCTCTTTTATCATCATTGCCTTTTACTGTATTTACACGTAAAAACCCCCATGCGCTTTTTTCTCTTTCTACTGGCAACGTGGTGTGTCGCGGTGTGCACGGCGAATCAACCGAACATTCTTTGGATTACCGCTGAGGACATGAGCGCGACGCTCGGTTGCTATGGCGACAAGTACGCCACCACGCCGAACATCGACAAGCTCGCCACCGAGAGTGTGCGATACACGAAGGCGTTTGCGAGTGCGCCGGTGTGTTCGCCTTCGCGGTCGTGTTTGATTACGGGATGTTATCCCACTTCCCTTTGCACGCAGCAGATGCGGTCGGGGTTTGCGATTCCCAAAACGATGCGTGGGTTTCCGGCATTGCTGCGGGCGCGCGGGTTTTACACAAGCAATAATGTTAAGACCGATTACAACACCGGCAACTACGCGGACATCATCAAGCACTCGTGGAACGAAAGCAGCGCTACCGCGCATTGGCGCAAGCGCGCCGACAAGGAGCGACCGTTCTTCAGCATTTTTAATCTGATGACCTCGCATCAGAGCCGCACGATGGTTTGGCCGTACGCGCGTTTTCAAAAAGAGGTGCAGAGCAAACTTTCACCCAGCGAAATCCATGACCCCGCCAAGGTGTTGTTGCCTCCGTATTATCCGGACACGCCGCTCATCCGGCGCGAGGTCGCGCGCTTTTACGATTGCGTCACGGCGATGGACAAAGAGGTCGGCGCCATCCTGCAACAGCTCGCAGACGATGGCCTCGCCGAAAACACCATCGTCTTTTTTTACAGCGACCACGGCAGCGGCATGCCCCGCCACAAACGCGCGCTGCTCGATAGTGGAATGCACGTGCCACTCATGATTCGCTTCCCCAAAAAATGGCAGCACCTCGCGACCGGCAAACCTGGCACCACCACCGACCGCCTCGTGAGCTTTGTCGACTACGCCCCCACCGTGCTAAGTCTCACCGGCATCCCAATTCCTGAAGCCATGCAGGGGCAGCCATTCCTCGGCCCAAAAAACACGCGACCTCGCCGGTACGTCTTTGGCCATCGCGACCGCGTCGATGAAGTGCGCGACCTCGCCCGATCCGTGCGCGATGGGCGCTATCTTTACATTCGCAACTACATGCCGCACCTCGGCTACAATCAACCGACGGTATGGCCCGACAACGGCGAAATCCGCCACGAATTTTATCGGCTCACCGACGAGGAAAAAATGACCGCCCCCCAATGGCATTTCGCCGCCCCCACGCGCGCGGTCGAGGAGCTCTACGATTGCCAAGTCGACCCGCAAAACCTCCGCAACCTCGCCGACTCCAGAAAACACCAAGCCATCCTCAACCGCCTTCGCGCCGCCCATCGCAAACACATCCGCGACACCGTCGACCTCGGCTTCCTGCCCGAAAGCGAGGCCTGGGAAATGTTTAGTGAAAAAACAGGTTGGGAACTCGGCCAAGGCGGCAATGTGAAAATGGGCGCCATCCACCGTGCCGCCGCCCAAGTGGGCATCGCCGACGAAGCCGCCCTCGCCAAAAATCTATCTTCGCCCAACGCCAGCATCCGCTACTGGGGTGCCATTGGCCTTGCGCATCGCAAAGCATTGCGTATCGAAACGAAGCAACAACTCCGCAAAGCGCTGGGCGATCCCTCCCCCGCCGTCCGCATCGAAGCCGCCAACACCCTCGCTCGCAACGGCATACCCAACCCCGCCATCCGCGCGCTCATTAAGGATCTCGCCCACGAAAACCTAATCATCGTCAGCCACGCCGCCCGCACCATCGAGCTGCTCGGCGAACAGGCCATCGCCGCCAAAACTCCGATGGAAGCCGCCCTTATCCGCGCCGAAAAAATCCGCCCGCCCGACCTCTCCCCCGTAATCGTCCTCCCCGGAGACAAAGACCTCGCCATGTTCGTCGCCTTCTCCTGCCGCGCATTCCTGACAAAGTTGGGGAAGTAGGTTCTCCATGAGAAAATCATTTGTAGCCTTTGTCACAGCCTTCATCTTTTCATGCGCGGCGTATGTATCTGCTGCGGTCCACCCAGTCAAAATTTTCTCTGACCACATGGTGCTGCAGCGCGAACTGCCGGTGCCCATCTGGGGCAAAGGGGATGTAGGAAAAGTGGTCACAGTTCAATTCGCCGGCCAGTCAGTGAAGACAATGACTGATCTTGCGGGTCACTGGAAAGTGTGGCTCAAGCCCATGAAAGCTAACAGCACTGGACGCAAGCTCAAGATAAGCAGTGGTGAAGATACCGTCATCATTCGTGATGTGCTGGTGGGGGAAGTGTGGTTTTCCGGTGGCCAATCCAACATGGGCTACACCGTCCGTGGTATGGCACGCCGTTTGCCCGAGGGCAAAGCGTTGGCTGACGCAGCAGACTTCAACGGCATTCGTTACCGCAAGGTGAACGAGAAAAATTCACCCACACCGCAGGCCGATCTTACCGGTGGTAGTTGGTTGGTTTGCAACCCCAAGACTGTGCACGGCATTTCCGGCGTGGGTTTCGTGTACGCGCGGCGCTTGCATCTGGAACTTAAGGTGCCCATTGGCATCATTGACTGCTCGTGGGGCGGTACACCGATTGAGCCATATATTCCTGCCGAAGCATTTACCGGTCACCCGACCCTTGAACGATTGGTCGCACTAGCCAAGGTTGGTGATGTTGAATCCATCAAGAAAATGCGTGGTGGCACCTTCGTGCGCAGCCCTGCGTGGCTGGCCGGGGCAATCTATAATGGCCGCATCGCACCGGTTGCGCCCTACGCCATCCGCGGCGCCCTCTGGTATCAGGCTGAATCCAACTGCGGCACTGGCGAAGACCCGCGCGATTACGCGCACAAAATGCGCGCACTGATTAATGGTTGGCGAAGCGTATGGAACCGCCCGGATCTCCCATTCTACTATGTGCAACTGCCCCAATGGCGCAGCTACGCATGGACGTATGCCCGTGAAGAACAGCGACGGGCGATGGATGTCAAAAACACTGGCATGGCCGTCACCGTTGATCTGGATTTTCACAACGACATTCATCCGCCCAACAAGATTGATGTGGGCGAACGTCTGGCTCGCTGGCCCTTGGCAAAGGTCTATTCACGCAAGATCCACTTCAGCGGACCTTTGTACCGGGCAATCACGATCAAGACCGGAGCCATCCACGTTGCATTCGATCACGCAAACGAAGGACTCATGATCGGTAAGGCAGGCGTGGGCAAGGTTACTGAATTGAAGGACGGAACACTGAATGGGTTTGAGGTGGCGGACAAGGCAGGGGCATGGCACCCGGCCAAGGCAGTCATTCAGGGTAAAGGCGTGGTGGTGAGGAGCGACGCAGTCAAAGAGCCGGTTGCGTTACGTTACGCCTGCCACCCACAAGCGCCCAAGGATCGGCCTTGGAATCTGTACAATAAAGCTGGCCTACCCGCATCCCCCTTCTGCTCAGACTGGAGCAAGATGCCCTACGATCCAGACCGCAACCCGATTTCGAAGTAGTGTGTGATGGGAATCGAACCCAACGAACATCAAATCCCGCGTTTTCAGGGGTTTTTCCGCCAGATCATAGGTTTCACCCGCCAAACCATGGGCTAATCACGTCGATTCATGTGCAGGTTTTGCCCCTTGACGACAAGGCGACTAATCTGCGGATTACTACCAACCGTCGGTTCGGAAGGGGCTGGCGGGGATACCTTCCTTGTTATAGAGATTGGCTTTCGCGGGGTTCATGGTGTAGCCGTAACGAACGGCAACCGGCTTGGGGACGTCCGATGATTTGACGACCACAGTTTCCCCGTCGATGGTGGCCTCGGCCCAGAACCATTTCTTGTCTTCACCGGCAATGGCGAAATGCTCCAGCTTGCCGCCCTTTACTTCCGCGGTGGGCTCCAGCTTGGTCTTCTTGCCAACCATCAGGCCTTTGCCAACGTGGTCGAACGAGAGGTGGATGGCATTTCCTTTGATCTTGTGGCTCTTGTAAAGCGGTCCGGTCGGGACCAGATCCTTCTTGCCATAGGTCTGGTGTAGGGCCCATTGGGCGAGGCGCCCGCCCACGTCTTGCTTGTTTCGCGGGTGGATGTCATTCGGGTTGTGGGCGTCTGCCAAGTCGATAGCAACCGCCATCCCGGTGTGTGGAATGTCGAGCGCTTTGGTTTGTGCTTCGCGGATTTTGGCCCAACCGTCCCCGCCGGCGGGGTTCTTGTTCGGTTGCCGGAAGTTGGCCAATTGCACCCAATAAAAGGCGAGATCCTTGTTCTGGAAAACTTTTCGCCAGCCATTCACCAGCGCATGTTTCTTGTGGTAGTAGGTGACGCCTTCGCTGCCGTTGGATTCGCCTTGGTACCAAATTCCGCCGCGCATCGCGAAAGGCGCCAGCGGGTGAACCATCGAGTTGTAAATAGCAGAGGGAGAGCCACCGCCGACCTTGGTGTCAGCTTTATAGTTTTTCACCTGATCAGCAATCTTGGAAAGTTCAGGAACCGACTCGAAGCCAGCCAAAGTCGTCCATGGCTCAATGCGTGTGCCACCCCAATTGGAGCCAACCAAACCGACCGGCACGCCCAGTTCCTTTTGCAAACGGCGCCCAAAGAAATAGCCAACCGCGCTGAAGCCGGTTGCCGATTTCGGGTTGCACACCTGCCAACTGCCGGCGCCTTTTTCCTTGGGCAAAGGGCTGGTGGTATGGCCGGGCACATTGAAGAGCCGGATCTGCGGGTGATCCGCAGCCGCAACTTCTTCTTTC
Source organism: uncultured Verrucomicrobiae bacterium (assembly GCA_937775205.1). Lineage (GTDB taxonomy): Bacteria > Verrucomicrobiota > Verrucomicrobiia > Limisphaerales > UBA1100 > JACNJL01. The sequence continues at coordinate 12,869 of CALKBX010000023.1, forward strand.
GCGTTCATCGACGAACGAAGAGCCCACTCCATGTTCGATTGGCCCGAGCAAATCCACACCTCACCGACCAGCACGTTGTCGAGGGAGATCTTATTATTGCCGGTCACGATCAGGCTGTTGGCCTTACTGTTGGCCTTAAGCGGGTCGAGCTTCACCATCCACTTTCCATCGTCGCCCGCCTTGGTGGTCTTGGTTTGGCCGGCAAAGGTGACCGAGACTTTTTCGCCCGCATCAGCCCAACCCCAAACGGGCACGGGCAAGTCGCGTTGCAAGACCATACCGCTGCCAAGAACCGGCGGCAAAGTGACATCGGCCGAGGCTGTAAAGGCAACGGTCAGAAGGGTCAGAAAAGTTAAACAGCGGTTCAGTATATGGAATTTCATAGTAATAGAGTTTCGGTTTGTATGCACTGGTGTCTTGGCAAGACGTTAAAGTCTTGAACCCTTCTCGGCAAAACAAAAAAATTAGAAACTTCACGGCATATTTGGAAGGAGAGTTGCCTTCCACCTGGAAATTACCCGAGACTATCTGGGCTTTCCTGAATCAGGATGGTGGAATGGGTTTTCTGTAACCTTATTGCTCTTGCGGCTGTAAGCTCTTTAAACTTAAGGCTATTGCCTGAGGGGGGTGGCTTGAGCTAAGCTATCCCCACAAAAACTATTATGAAAAATGTAATTCTGATGTTGGCGGCTGCGGCGATAGCCTCGGGTGCGACGTTTTTGCTGGTTTCCACCGGAAAATTCTCAACGCAAGAAGAGGCAGTGAAGGATTTGGCGCGCGAGCACGGTGAGGCGCAAGCGGGGATGCGCAACGAATTGAATGCAGCGAAAGCGCAGCGGCCGGTGATTATAACAGTGAGCGACAATGAGGGCGAAGAGCCCACGGTGGCGACGGTGGGGGAAATCCTGACGCGCTTGCAGGAATTGAAGTCGGGCGACAAACGCGTGAAACGCCGTGCGGTGTATTACTTGGAATCGCTGGTGGACCGCGGGGATGCAGCGCTACCGGCCATCGCGGAGTTCTTGGAACAGAATGTGGACTTAGAATTACAGTCGCTGGGCGACCCCAAGTCGCAACCGGCCAAGGAACAGAAGATTAGAGGAGGCAAGGGCGGAGATAAGAAGGAATCCAAGGGACTGGTAAAAAATGGGGCCAAGAAACTGGTGAAAGGTAGCGGCAAAGAGGGGAAGCAACCCACGGCGGCGGCGTGGAATTATTTCCGGCCTTTCCCGAAGCCGAACGATTCATTTCCAGCTACGCTGAGGCTGGGGTTGCTGGAAGTCGTGACGGCCATTGGCTCGACGCAGGCGGAGAAGCTATTGCTGAAGATTTTGGAAAACACCGGGCGCGGGGTAGAGGTTGCGTATCTCGAGATCGCCCTGCAGGACATCGCACGCGACCTGTATGTGGATGAAATTCTTGAAGCCACCCGCCGATTACTTGCCGCACTTCCGCCTGTCACAGATGATTCAATGGCGGTAGATCGCCGCGCCAAAGGTTATCTGTATGCAATCCTCGTGAAATATAAGGACCTTGTGTTTGTGGACACAGCCAAGACGCTGCTCATCACCGCCGATGGTCGGCTCGATGGCGATGTGCTTCGCTATTTGCGGCAGGTATTGGGTGCGGATGCGATGCCGGTTTTTCATACGGTAATGAATGACGAACGACTCACAGATGAGCTGGACCGCTATGCCATCCGCGACGCCATCCTCCGGCACATCGGCACCGACCCACAAGCGGACGTTTTGCTAATGCAGACCGTGCGGGAAGGGATGGCCCAACAGGAGGAAGGCGAGGCTTTCAGATGGGGCCCCATAAAATTGCCACTCAGCGCGCTGATGCAGGGCGTTAATGAGGTACCTGCACAAAATATCGCTAACCGCCGCGAGTTGATTGAAAATCTACGCGAAGAATTCGACCACCCTCAACTCAACGGAGTCCTGAACAAAATGGATGCCGGCCTCGAGGCTGCCCAGCAAGGGATTATTCAGGGCGGCGGCAAGTGAACTTCGAGAAAAAATTTGCAACCAAAACCATCAGTCAAGCGTAGTGAGAGTAACAAGGTGCACTGAATTTAAAAAAATGAAACAACTACTCATAACCCCATTGATTGCCACGCTTCTGATTGGCTGCGGCAAGAAAGAAGAAGAAACCTCGAAACCAGCCCCACCCGATGTGGAAGTCTTCAAGGCAGCAGGTGAAGGGAATCTTGAGGCACTCAAGCAACATATCGCAGCCGGCACCGACCTGAATCAGCGTTCGACGGACGGTCAAAAATCCACCCTGCTGATAACGGCTGCCGCCTTCGGGCATGTGGAAGCGACCAAGGCGCTTATTGAAGCCAAGGCGGACTTGAACCTCCAAAACAAGGATGGCAGTACCGCATTGCATACGGCCGCGTTCCTGTGTCACCCCGAGATCGTGGAGGCACTCCTGAAGGCGGGCGCGGATAAGGCAATCAAAACCAATACAGGTGCAACCGCACTTGATGGAGCACAAGCACCTTGGGATGATATGAAGCCTATCTATGACCTTTTAAACACATTCATCTACAAACCGAGTGGCATCCCATTGGATTATAATCGAATCCAGCAGACTCGGCCCAAGATCGCCGAAATGTTGCGTTAGCACTGGGTAACTTTTTGTGGAGCAATCTCCTGTCATTGAGTCCACACCGCTTCCGTCGGTGTTGGAAAAGAAACGCTACCATGACCTGGACGCGTTGCGGGCCTTCGCGATGCTGCTGGGCATTGTACTGCACGGAGCCCTCTCGTTTTTTCCCGTGCCCATTTGGCCGGCGCAGGATTTGCAGCAACCGGAGATCAATGTGCCCGCCGTACTGGCCGCGCCGCTCGAAAGCGCAGGACTCAAAGTGCCGGCAGACTACAGCCCTTACGAATTTATGCTGCATGCCATTCACGGCTTTCGCTTACCTTTGTTTTTTTTGGTGAGTGGATTTTTCACGGCGATGCTTTGGAGGAATCGTGGACTCAAGCAACTGGCTAAACATCGTGCCAAGCGGATTCTCCTGCCCCTTGCCATCTTCGTGCCCATTATCTGGATACTCATTATTCCCGTGGCCATTTATGGTGGTGCTAAAAAGGAGGAGGTAAGAAAACTGCGTGCTCAGTCAGCCAAGGTAGTTCAACCGAAGGCAAAGCCCCGGGCAAAAAATGATCCTCAGGCTCCAATCGATATCGGTAAGGCCGCAGGCAACGGAAACCTCGAGGCGATTGAGAGGCACATCAAGGCGGGCACGGGTTTGAATCAGCGCGGGCCCGATCAATCCACCCCACTCATGACTGCAGCCACCTTCGGCCGAGTGGAGGTTGCCAAGGCATTGATTGAGGCCGGTGCGGATCTGAATATGAAGAGCAAGGATGGTTCAACCGCTATGTTGATTGCATCATTCTTTGCCCATCCTGAAATTGTCGAGGCACTACTGGAAGCGGAAGCAGACCCAAATATCAGGAATAATGATGGAGCAACTGCTTTGGATGTGGCTCAAATGCCATGGGAACAAATTAAACCTATTTACGATTATGTGGGCCCGATCATGAGCCCGACTGGACTTAAACTGGATTACGAACGGATCCGGGAAACCCGCCCGAAAATTGCAGCAATGCTCAAGGAAAAGGGGGCGGAAGAGGGAGGGGGCGTCGAGGCCGGTCTCGAAGGATTGGTGATGCTGATTTTTTTCGCGCCGGTGTTTCACCATCTCTGGTTTCTTTATTATCTGATCTGGTTAGTGCTGGGGTTCATTGCGATCACGTGGTTGCTGGGAAAACTCAAGTGGAAGGCATTACCTGATTGGGTGGTTACTTCGCCCCTGCGCTTGTTTTGGCTGCTGCCGGTTACCTTTCTAGCACAGTTGTTGATGAAGGACAGTTTTGGGCCCGCTACTGCGACCGGTTTCCTCCCTTGGCCGCCCATTCTGATTTATTACGCTATTTTCTTTCTCTTCGGCGCTATTTGTTTTGGCCGCGATACGTTTGAAACCAAAGTAGGCAAACTGTGGCCGCTTAGCTTTGTCCTCGCCGTGCCCCCGCTGCTGGCGGGGTTGTGTCTGGTTAAGAGCCAGAACAACGGTCTCCTGTTGGCCGCCTGCTCTGTTGCCTACGCATGGCTGATGATCTCCGGTTTCATCGGTTTCTTCCGCCACTTTTTCTCGAGCGAAAATTCGCGCATCCGGTACATCTCCGATTCCTCTTATTGGCTATACATTATGCATCTGCCGGTGATCATGTTCTTCCAGGCAATGGTCAGCACTTGGGATATGCCAAGCTTCCCAAAATTCCTGATTGCATGTGCAGCCACAACACTCCCTTTGCTTTTGATCTACGCATTTGTGGTCCGGTATACCTTTATTGGCACCTTGCTCAATGGCAAGCGCACCCGGGAAAAAACTCGAGCCTAGATATTACTCGCCTCAAATCATTGACCTTTACGGCTGGTTGTGATTTTAGGGACCTTGGGTTAAGTTGCCCTACCCGACCCCTTGGATAAAAAACGCTATCATGATCTGGATGCCTTGCGCGGCTTTGCCATGCTTCTAGGCATTGTCATTCACGGCCTCTTGTCTTTCATGCCGATCCCGATTCCGGGTGTTCCACAGGATATCAACCAAAATCCGGAGGTATACGGGTATGTGTTTAATTTTATTCATGGGTTTCGAATGCAGCTCTTTTTCCTGATCAGCGGGTTCTTCACAGCCATGCTGTGGCGTAAACAAGGCCTACGAAAGCTCTTCAAGCATCGTGCCAAGCGTATTCTGGTTCCACTGATAATTGCCATGCCGATTCTCTGGATATTTGGGATTGCCATTATAGGGATGGATGCCGATTTCCCCTTCGCGCAGGCGGAGGCGAAGTTTGAAGAAAGCATTAACAATCCCATAGCATTGTTGGCTATGGGGATATTGGCTCCCGTGACAGGTCACTTGTGGTTTTTGTACTATTTGCTTTGGTTAATAGTTGGCTTTGCGGTTGTCATAAAACTGATAGAAAGATTTCGGATCAAGCCGCTCTCCTCACGGATGATTCGCTCACCCTGGCTCTGGCTGGGACCGCTCACCCTATTACCACAACTCTTCAATGGCTTGATTGGCATGATTATTGGCCTCCCCATGATCGGTCCCGATACTTTTGGTGGAGTAATCCCCTGGCCGCCTCAACTCATTTACTACGCGGTCTTTTTTGGCTTTGGCGCCATTTGCTATGGCCGCGAGGAATTTGACTTAGCCATTGGACGGCGATGGCAGGCTAGTTTTATTTTGTCTATTCCCGCATTGCTACTGGCTATCCATTGGATCGAACTGCGCAATGCAGCATTCAAGGCGGGCTGGAATGGCAACCAGTCGGAAATTATTTGGTATCACTTCCTAAGCAACCTGGGTCAGTTATTTTTTGCCTGGCTGATGATCTTTGGCTTCATCGGATTCTTCCGGCGTTTCTTTTCCAAGGAAAACAAAAGGGTGCGCTACATCTCCGATGCATCCTACTGGATCTATATAGCGCATATGCCCCTCATTATGGCGTTGCAATTTTGGGTAAGCAAATGGCCCTATTCGAGTTTTCTGAAGTTCCTTTTTATTTTCACCATAACGTTAGGAATTCTCATACTGATCTATGAATCCGCCATCCGCTACACTTGGGTCGGCACCATGCTCAATGGCAAACGGACGCGTGAATCAGCTAGCACCTAGTTTGCTTGCCTCAGCCTGAGGCAAACGGCAACCTTCCGGCCATGCATCGATTTCTACTAACAGCTGTGCTGTTTCCATTTATCACCCTGGCTGCGGATAAAAAGAAACTTGAGCCCGGGCCTCTGCTGACACTGGATCGCATCTATGTCAAAAAGGAATTTGACTCAAAGAGCTACTCACTCAAATGGCTGGAGTCGGGGCAGGGCTACGTGCGGCAGGAGAAATCCAAAGAGACCAAGGACGCACAGGACATTGTCCAATACAATCCGGCCACTGGGGAAAAGAAAATCCTCGTGGCCGCCAAGTCCTTGATTCCCAAGGGCCAAAAGAAGCCGCTGAAATTGAGCGGCTACACTTTCACCAAAGACTTGGCTAAGGTGCTAATTTACACCAATTCAAAACGTGTGTGGCGATCCAATACGCGTGGGGATTACTGGGTGCTCGACCGCGCCAGCGGTAAGTTGCAGAAACTGGGAGGTAAGGCCAAGCCATCAACGTTAATGTTCGCCAAGTTTTCTCCAGCCAACAGTAATCACGTGGCATACGTGCGAGAAAAGAATGTGTATGTAGAGAATTTAAAGAGCGGCAAGATTCGTGTCCTGACAGAACGCTCCAGCGATACAGTGATTAATGGGACCTTCGACTGGGTGTACGAGGAGGAACTAGGCCTGCGCGATGGCTATCGCTGGAGCCCTGATGGCAAGTCGATCGCCTACTGGCAATTGGATGAGGAAGGTGTGCCCCTGATGCACATGCTCAATAATGTGTCCGGTTACTACCCTAAACTAATTACCTTTCGTTATCCGAAAACCGGCGAGACCAATGCAATTTGTCGCGTAGGGGTGGTGCAACTAAAGAATGGTAAGACTACCTGGATGAAAGTGCCCGGCGAGCCGCGCAATCATTATCTTGCTCGCATGGAATGGGCAAAGAGTTCTGAAGAATTGCATCTACAGCAACTTAATCGTCTTCAGAACACAAATCGCGTAATGCTTGCCAACGCGCGCGATGGCGAAGTGAAAACTGTGTACACCGATCGTGATGACGCATGGATTGAGGTTCGATTCGGATTCACAAAATGGATTGATAAAGGCAATCAATTCACCTACGTGAGCGAGCGCGAAGGATGGCGACAAGTATATTTGGTGGGTCGTGAAGGCGAGGCTGTCCAGAAGGTGACCGGTGGGAACTACGATGTTATTCGCGCGCTCAAAATTGATGAAGCTAATCAGTGGCTGTATTTTATCGCCTCTCCTCATAATGCAACTCAGCGTTATCTTTATCGTGTCGGCCTAGATGGAAAAAATTTAATCCGACTATCGCCCGCAGAACAAATCGGTTCGCACAGTTATAATATTTCGCCTGATGCAAAATGGGCAGTACATACCTTTTCAAGCTTTGCCTTCCCGCCAGTCTCCAGCCTTATCAAGCTGCCTTCCCATGAAATAGTCCGAACATTGGAGGAGAATCAGGCGTTGCGCGACAATCTGGCCAAGTTGCAGCGACCAAAGACAGAATTCTTCCGTGTGAAGATTGGGAAAGGTGTGGAGGTAGATGCCTGCGCTGTGAAACCGCCTAATTTGGATAAAACAAAAAAACATCCTTTGCTCATTTATGTGTATGGCGAGCCGGCGGGGCAAACGGTGGTGGATCGCTGGGGCGGATCTGGCGGGATGTGGCATTGGATGCTGGCCCAAAAAGGATATGTGGTAATGAGTATAGACAATCGCGGCACAACCGCACCGCGCGGTAATGCGTGGCGCAAGTGTGTGTACCGGCAGGTCGGAATTTTGGCGGCGGAAGACCAGGCGGCAGCGGTTAAGCAGATGTTGAAAGATCGGCCCTACCTTGATGCAAAGCGCGTGGGTGTGTGGGGTTGGAGTGGAGGCGGATCGATGACACTCAATGCGATGTTCAAATTTCCCGATTTGTATCACACCGGCATCTCGATTGCGCCAGTGCCAAACCAACGCCTTTACGATACCATTTATCAGGAACGTTACATGGGTCTTCCGAAGAATAATGCGGAGGGATACAAGAACGGCTCGCCAATCACTTACGCCAAGCAACTTAAGGGCAACCTGCTGCTAATCCACGGTACGGTGGATGATAACGTACACTATCAGGGCATGGCCAAACTCATCCATGAACTTGTGGCGCACAACAAGAAGTTCGAGATGATTGCCTACCCCAACCGCACCCACTCCATCCGCGAGGGCAAGGGCACCACGCTGCATTTGCGCACGGCGATGACGGATTTTTTACGGCGAGCGCTTCCGCCCGGGCCCCAGTAGCTTTTGAAACACCGCCGGGGCCAGCGCGGGCTGGTCAATCCATTTGCCGTAAAAGACGTGCTGCTTGTAGCGTTCCACGTCGCGGTCGGCTTCGGCCTGCCAAATTTGCGAGTGGCGCGGGGTGTTGTAGTAGGCGGGGTTGGGGTTGGCGTAGAAAGCGTTCTGGATGGCGACCAACGCCGCCTTGCGATTCGCCTTTGGGATTTGGGGATGATGGACAATGGCTTGGCGCAGCACTTTGAGGCTGGGTTGGTCGAAATGGAAAAAGGCGAGGCGCGAGGGGGTGCAGGAATACATCAACTCTCGCGGGGAAGCTTCAAGCGCGGAAGAACGGGCGTGGTAATGCTCCAGTTCCTCCATCACGGCGGCGGTTTTGTAAATGCCGTTATCAACGCCGCCGTCAATCACGCGGATGACTTTGCGCGGTTGGCGGTAGGGAAAATGATGAATGTAAAGTTTGTCATGATACATCAGGATCACCCCACGGCCGTCGGGGTTGCCCGTGGAGCGCGCGACAGCGGGCACGTAAATTCTTGCCCCGGAAAGAGTTGTGCCGTCCTTGAATTTGAGTTTCAGCCCGTCGGCGGCATGAACGAATAGGCTAATTGCGAAAAACGAAATCCACAGGGAGGGCAATGTCATACACCAATATAGCACACGCGCGTCCATTTCGCTAGACAATCGCCGGGCAGCTGCTAGCTTCGCCGCCTACCTTTTATGCTCATGAAAAATTATCTTTTACGTTTGATTGCCCTGATTATTGTGCTGGTTTCCCCAGCCCAAGCTAAGGACCAGCGGCCGAATATATTATTTGTCTTCAGCGATGACCATGCTCCCCACGCAATAGGTGCCTACAATGGTTGGCTGAAATCGGTAAACCCCACACCGAACATCGACCGGCTGGCACGGGGCGGGATGTTGTTCGAGAAAAGTTTTTGCTCCAATTCCATCTGCGGCCCGAGTCGTGCGGTGATTATGACCGGCAAGCACAGCCACAAAAATGGTTTCATGAACAACGGCAACAGCTTTGACTGGAAGCAGCAGATTTTCCCCAAGCTATTGCAAAAGGCCGGCTACCAAACGGCCATCTACGGCAAGAGTCATCTCAAGGGCCAACCGCAGGGGTTTGACGACTGGGCGGTGCTGCCGGGACAGGGGCTTTATTATAATCCCGACATGATTTTTCCCGATGGCCGAAAGCGCATCGATGGCTACTGCACGGATGTGGTGACGGATCTTGCGGTCGAGTGGCTCACCAAAAAGCGCAAGGATGGCCAGCCCTTCATGATGATGGTGCAGCACAAGGCGCCGCATCGCAACTGGATGCCCGCACTGCGCCATTTGCATCTTTACGACGACATCGAAATCCCCGAGCCGGCCACGCTCTTCGACAAATGGGAGGACAACGCCCCCCCCGCGCGCCATCAGGAGCTGGAGATCGACCGGCACATGGATTTGAATTACGACCTCTTTGTCGACCTCACGCCCGATTATAACCAGCCCGCATCGCAAAAGCGCCAGGACCGCTCCGCGTGGCACAATATGAAGCGCATGTCTCCCGCGCAGTTGAAACAATGGCGCGCCGCCTACGCCCCCAAGGACGCTGCGTTTCACAAAGCCAACCTCTCCGGCAAGGCACTCGTGCGATGGAAATTTCAACGTTACGCAAAAAATTATTTGCGATGTGTGAAAGGCGTTGATGAAAGCGTCGGCCGACTACGCGCGACACTAAAAGATCTGGGCCTCGCCGATAACACTATTGTCATCTACTGCTCCGACCAGGGTTTTTACATCGGCGACCACGGCTGGTATGACAAGCGCTGGATGTACGAGGAATCGCTGATGATGCCCTTCATCGTCAATTGGCCGGGCGTCACCAAACCCGGATCGCGCGATCAGCACCTCATCCAAAACCTCGATTACGCCGAAACCTTTCTCGACATCGCCGGCGCGAAAATACCCGCCGACATGCAAGGCGCTTCGCTCGTCCCATTGCTCCGCGGGCAAACCCCCAAAGACTGGCGCAACAGCATTTACTATCACTACTACGAATACCCCAGCGTGCACATGATCCCCCGCCACTACGGCATCCGCACCGAGCGCTACAAGCTGATGCACTTTTATCAGTTTGGAAATGAATGGGAACTCTACGACCTGCAAAGCGACCCCGATGAGCTGCAAAATCTCTACGGCAAAAAAGGCACCGGCAAGCTCGCTGCCAATTTGAAAAAGCAACTGCGCGATCTGCAAAAACACTACGAAGACAACAGCGACATTTCAGAGAAGCCGATGGAGTGGCAGGACAAAGTTCGCCCGGGTACAGCCGAGAAAAATTAACGGCTGCGTATTATTTGCCCTTGCGCAATTCCAGCATCGTCTCGCCGAAGGCGTGACCAATTTTCGAAAACGTAATCGTGCTGCCGAGGTAAGGGTAAGGCCGATCGGCGCCGATTTTTTTCCATGCCTCGAAGTTGTCGCGCCATGTCGGATAGGCATCGTCGGCTTTTTTGTCCCAGTAAACATCCGTGGGAATAGCCTTCACGTTGCCCTTGAATGCGGAGATATCGTTCATCGATAACTGCGCGGCCTTCACAAGGGCCATGTTGCCTTGCTGCCTATGGCGTCCAAGTTGAACAGGGGCTCGTGAAATTGCTCGACGCGCCGGGCTTGGGGATACAGAAACTGTTGTCCGCCACATGAAATCAGTCGCCACATTTTTTCTCTGCCTGCTTCACGTTTCAGCCGCCTCGTTGACGGTGGCGGTGGATACTGCGATGCGGGATGAAATGAAGCAGCAGGAATTGGTGGGGCTCGCGGTGGGGGTGATTCAAAACGGGCGCGTTGAATATCTGAAGGGCTACGGCTGGGCGGATCGTGAGAAGCAAACGCCGGTGACACGGCAGACGCTGTTTCGCTGGGCGTCCATTTCCAAGAGCCTCACGGGCGTGACGGCGATGCAGCTTTGGGAGCGTGGCCAACTGGAGCTGGGCGCGGACGTGCGGCGGTATGTGCCGGAGTTTCCCGCCAAGCCCGCGCCCATTTCGGTGCGGCATTTGCTCTGTCATCAGGGCGGCATTGTGCATTACTCAAACGGGCCGGTGGTGGTGACGGTGCGCGGGTACAAACAGGCCAATCCATTTGAGAGCGTGGTGTTGGCGCTGGATACTTTCAAAAGATCGCCGGTCGTCAATGCGCCGGGGGAAAAATACGCGTACACCACGCACGGTTTTATTTTGCTGAGCGCGGCGGTGGAGCGCGCAGGGAAACAAAAATTCGCGCTGCAAGTGCGCGACCGCATCGCCAAGCCGCTGGGGATGACCACGTTGCAGCCGGATTATCAGTGGGTGCGCATCCCCAATCGCGCCGTGGGCTATCGCAAACAGGACGGCAAAGTGGTGGTATCCACGGACACCGACGTGAGCTGGAAACTCGCCGGCGGCGGTTTTATATCAAACATCGACGACCTCGCGAAGTTCGCTAATGGTTTGCTAAACCATCGCCTCGTGAAACCCACCACCCGCGCCAAAATGTGGACCCAACAAAAAACCAACGACGACCAACTCACCGGCTACGGCCTTGGCTTCAGTTTCAAGCAATACGAAAAAGGCGAGTTGTCCAGTTGGAAGGCGGGCCGAACAGCGGTGGTGTTGGTCGGCCACAGCGGCGCACAGGAAAAAACGCGTACGTACATGATTCTCTGGCCCGCGAAAAAAATGGCCGTGGTGGTGATGACCAATTCCCAGCACGCCAATATCAACAAACTCACCGGCCGGTTGCTTTCGATCGTGTGGCCACCGGAGCCTTCGCGTTGAGGAACTCTTCGGACGGGTAGGGCGGTTTCTCCAAAACCGCCTTGGCGCGCTCGGAGAGCACGCCCTGCCTTGCATCTAAGCCAAAATGTCTTTGATCACCTCGCCGTGCACGTCGGTGAGGCGCATGTCGCGGCTGCTGAAGCGGAGGGTGAGTTTTTTGTGATCCATGCCCAGCAGGTGCAACATGGTAGCGTGGAGATCGTGGATTTCCAGTTTCTTGTCGACGGCCTTGTAACCGTACTCATCGGTGGCACCGTAAGTCATGCCGCCTTTCACCCCACCGCCAGCCATCCAAAGGCTGAAGCCGAATGGGTTGTGGTCGCGACCGTTGTTGCCTTGCGCAAAGGGAGTACGACCGAATTCACCCATCCAAACAAGCAATGTGGTATCGAGTAACCCACGCGCCTCGAGATCCTCCAGTAGCGCGGCGATCCCTTGATCGACGGACTTGGCGTTTTTGGTGTGACCTTCCTTGAGTCCGCCATGCTGATCCCAGCGATCACCGTTGCCGCCAGGGCAAGTAAGCTCGATGAAACGCACACCACGTTCGACCAGCCGACGAGCAATGAGGCAATTGCGGCTGAAAGTAGCTGTGTTCTTGAAGCTCGCATCGAGGCCGTAGAGTTGTTTGGTAGCGTCAGTTTCGCCTTTGATATCCATCAGCTCCGGTACCGCACTCTGCATACGGTAAGCCAGCTCGTGGTTGGCAATGGCTGATTCAATTTGGTCCAGCCGGCCCATGCGCTCTACCACGCCTTGGTCCAGCGTGCGTAGGAGTTTCAGCTTGTTTTGCTGCAGTTCCGGTGTGCGCTCGGTACGGGCGATGTTGGCGATCGGTTTGTCACCGTACTTGAATATGCTGGCCTGATAGGCGGCAGGCAGGAAGCCATTGGAGAAGCAGCCCAATCCGCCGGGTGGTATGAGGCCTCCATTGAGCACGATAAAGCCGGGCAGGTTTTGGTTTGTGGTGCCGAGCCCATAGTTGACCCACGATCCCATGCTGGGCCGGCCTACCTGACCGAAACCGGTGTGTAGAAAGTAATTGCCATTGGTGTGCTCGGAAAAATCCGAGGTCATCGAGCGGATGACGCACAACTTGTCCGCGTGCTTGGCCACGTGCGGGAAAAGATCGCTGATGGGGATACCGGCTTGGCCGTAGTTTTTAAACTTCCAGGGACTACCTAGGGTATTGCCGCGGCTGTTGAACTGCGTGGCCTCCATCTTCAGGCCGAAAGGTTTCCCGTTCTCTTTGGTTAAGCGCGGCTTAGGATCAAAGGTGTCCATGCTTGCCGGTCCGCCGTCCATGTAGAGGAAAATGATGCTCTTGGCCTTGGGCGCGAAGTGCGGCGGCTTGGGCGCAAGCGGATTGGTTGGCTTGGCTATGGCCTCATTAGCCAGCATCGAGGCCATAGCAATCCCACCAAATCCATTTGCGCAGCGCGCAAGCATATCGCGCCGCGTCAGTGGTGGCTGCTGAAAATTACCGCAATGGGCCATGAGCTGATTGTAGACCGGCCAGCTTCAGTTGCCAGCCATAAAAAAAGCGCAGGGGAAACCCCTGCGCTTTGGGTGGCTAAAAATCTACTTCTTCGGCTGCACCGGCTTCTTATTTTTGTCCACCTGCGTTTTGATGTCCACCTTCGCGGTGTTCAACAACGTGGCGGTCTTGTCGCCGAGGTTGCGCGCGATGAGGCCGCTCGGGTCGCAGCCTTTGCTGATGGCGATGACCTTGCCGCCCTTGCCGATGAGGAAATTGCTCGGCATCGTCTTGGTGCCAAAGACGCTCCAGCTCGTCCGTTTCGGGTCGGTCGCGTAGAGCATATTCAGCTTCTTCGTCTTCACGTACTTGGCGAACTTCTCGTCCGGCTCGGCAAAGACGGCGACCAGCCGGATGCCCTCCTTCTGGTACGCCTTGTGCAGCGCCTGGAAATACGGCAGCTCGCGGTCGCACCCGAGGCAGCCGCAGGTCAGCCGCACCAGCACCGGCCCCTTGATGGTCAGCTTGGCGAGGTCGATTTCCTTGCCGTTGGTGTCCTTGATTTTAAATGCCGGCGCGGCATCGCCCACCTTGAGGGCCTTGACTTTTTTCTTGGGTGATTCCGCGTTGGCGACCAGCGCCACTGCGAAGGTGAGAGCGAGCGAGACAATAATTTTCTTCATGGCAATATGGGTGGTTCAGTTGAAAAAACCCTACACCAATAGACGCGCGAGGCAAGCGCCTATTCGGGGAAATTGCCGGAACCTCCCCCGCGCCCCAGCCGGCGTTGACAGCTCTCCCGTGGCCTATACACTAGCGGCATGCGGCAAACCCTTCTTTTAATAGCAGCGATGGCGTTGGTGGGGTGTGGGAAGAAAACCACTCCGGCGGAACCTGTAACCAATGCCGAACCCAAGGTGGCAGCAGAGAAGCAGGAGCCACCCAAGACCGAACCCAAGCAGGTGGGGAAGAAGCCAACACCACCCAAAGCTTTCACCAACACCTTGGGCATGAAGTTTGTGCCGGTGTCTGGGACGGACGTTCAGTTTTGCATATGGGAAACGCGGGTGAAGGATTACGCGGCGTACGCGGCGGCGAATGCGGGGGTGGATGAGAGTTGGAAAAACTTTGGCCTCGGGTTCAAGCAGGCGGACACGCATCCGGTGGTGAAGGTGAGCTGGAATGATGCGCAGGCGTTTTGTGAGTGGCTGACGAAGAAGGAGTTGGCGGAAGGGAAAATCAAGGCCGGCCAACGCTACCGGTTGCCGACGGATGCGGAGTGGAGCGTGGCGGTGGGGTTGGGCAAGGAGAAGGGAACTTCGCCCGAGGAAAAGAGCCGAGGCATCAAAGACGTGTACCCGTGGGGCAAAGGGCCGCCGCCTGTGGGGGCGGGGAATTATAATAAGTTCATGAAGTTGGACAATTTTGAGTACACTTCACCGGTGGGGAGTTTTGCATCCAACAAGGACTGGCCTGCACGATATGGGCGGCAACGTGTGGGAATGGTGCGAGGACAAGTACAGCCCAACCTTCACGCGCCGTGTGTTGCGCGGTGCGTCTTGGCTCGACGGCAATCCCGACGACCTGTTGTCGTCCAGCCGCGACAGCGGCACGCCCGGTGGTCGCTACTTCAACATCGGCTTTCGGTGTGTGTTGGTGGGTGGTTCCGGTGGGTGAGGTTGGCTTCGTTACCTTATGGCCTTGCCCCCTTGAACCTTAGTGCTTGAACCTCAACCCTTCAAGGCGAGCGAAGCGAGGCTTTGCCCAATTCCTGGACGTGCCCGTGTGGAATGTGATCGACGATCACGTTTACATCCGACGGTGTTGTTTTTGAAAAACGAAGAGGGCAGCGACCATAGACATTTATGCCCCTTCTTTATTGGTTGCTAGCATGAAAGCTGTTTCTAACCGTATCGCTGATGGGCTTCCTTGGAATCGATCAACCGCGCGCGGATTAAGCCGTCATCGAGTTTTTCCCCGTTGGGATCGATGTACACCCGGCTGGTTCGCTTGCCGGCGCCCGGGTTCAGGCCGAACACGTGGATATTGAAAATGAACGCCGGTTCGTCCTCGGCCTTGAACCAGTGCACGTTGTCCTTCTCGTCCGAAATGCTCGAGCCGGTTCCGGGGCCGAACTTGGCGTCGATCGTGGGCTTGATGATCATGTGCTTTTTCTCGTCGGTCACGCGGTCGTAATGCCGCCCGTGGAAGTTGCCTTTTAAAACCAGGAACGCGGTCGCCATGTTGTTGTGGCCATGCGGCACGACCGAGCGGCCTTTCTTGAGCGCAAAAATCTGTTTGCCAAACACCAGCTTGTCCGGAGCCCCTTCAATCTTCGGGAACCGCGGGCGGATGCTGCGCGCGCCGTTGTCGACCAGTTTCGTGGTCTTCGCGATGCGGTCAAAGTCGATCAGCTTAAGCAGATCCGGCAGGGCGATCTTGTTCTTTAGCAGATCCTCGATCTGGGCCTGCCACTCGACCTGTTTGATCTTCCTGCCTTTGATGTCCACCCCGATTTGGTTGACCTCATTGAGCCACTGCTTGGCCGTCAGCTTGGCGTTGGCCGCCAGGAGATTGGCCGAGCAAAGATGATCGAGCAGCGATATGGTCAGGAGCGCTTGGATGGAGCGCTTCGTAAAATCGCGCCGCGATGAAACGGCGGTGGGATTTGAGTCCTCAAGTTCGGTAATGGAAGTCTTCATGTTGGTCGAGCGATTCAGCTTCGGGATTGTCCACTGTCAATCCGGTTTGGTCAATGATTACGGCTTCGCCCCCGAGGCAATCCACTGGCGGATCCGCTCGATGTCGTCCGCGCCCGGCATCTTCCCCTCCGGCGGCATTTGCTCGTCGTGAATCATTTCAAAAAGGATGCTCTCATCCGGCTTCCCGGGAACGATGGCGGGCCCGCTTTCTCCGCCAGCCAGAATTGACTCGACCGTTCGCAGATCGAGTTCGGCCTCCTTGTGCTCAACCCCGTGGCACTCGAAACAATACTTCGCCATGATGCCCTTGATGTCCCGAGAAAAACCAAGGGGACTTTCGCCATCCGAAGATGCCTTCTTTCCACACCCCACACCCAGCACCAGGGCTAGCAAGGCTGCGAGGGTGGTGAAACAGTTCATCACGCGCCACTATTACCGTTACCACTGGGCGGGGCAAGTGCCCGGGAAATGAAAGCTGCGGAGGGCAGGAGGCAATCGCCCCATCCGTCAGGGTGGGGCTACATCGTTTCGGCTTGTCAGTGGCGGGTCGGCGGTTTATCAGGCGGCATGCTGTTTCACCGAATGATTGTTTGCGTAGCGTTGGTTGCGGGGTTGGTTTTGCAGGCCGCGCCAAAGGTTGCCGCGCCGCCGGCCAAGGTGCGGGCGGCGTTGGGGCTCGATGTGTTTTACCAAAAGCACGTGGACGTGGGCGGGTTCTCGATTGTGTCGTCAAAAAATGTCTCGGACTACGCACTGCTGGAGGCGGCGTATCTCATCCGCCAAATGGTCGGGCCACGCGACGATATCCTGAAGGCGATGGCGAAAAATAAAGTGCGTTTTGCCATCATGGCCCATAACGAATACACCACGCAGATCCCTGAACATAGCGACCTGCAGCCGCGGCTCTACTGGAACAAGCGCGCGCGTGGTCTGGGTGCCACGCCTGAGCGGCCGGCTGTAAGCTGTGGCGAGGAAAATCTACTGCTCTACCCGAAAGACCCCTACTCAACGGAAAACATTCTTATCCATGAACTTGCCCACGCCATTCACCAGATGGGCTTATCGGAAACCGATCCCACCTTTGATGAGCGGCTCGAGGCCACTTATGAGGCCGCCGTGAAGCAGCGGCTCTGGAAAGGGAAATATGCCGGTCGCAACCATTACGAGTACTGGGCCGAGGGAGTGCAGTCATGGTTTGGCACCAACCGGGAAAATGATTTCGACCACAACCATGTGAACACACGCGTTGAGCTGAAACAATACGATCCACGCCTTGCCAAGCTCGTGAAGGAAGTTTTTGGCGATGGCAAATGGCGCTATCAACGGCCGGCGGCCCGCAAACCCGCGTCTGCGCACCTCAAGGGCTACGATGCCAAGAAGGCGCCCACCTTCGCCTGGAGTGCTCCATCAAAAACGTGGTACAAGCGATTCGAATCCGGGCTAGAGTCCCTTGCGCCGGACAACGCCTTGACGCTGCAGCTTATTTCGCCCAAGTCGGAAAATTGGCGCTCGCCGCGCACGCCTGATCGCACACGCATTTATATCTCCAATGCCAGCACTCGTTCCATTCGTCTGGAATGGATTGATTTTACCGGCAACCCCCGTTCTTTTGGAGCCGAAATGCGCCCCACCGATCATACTCAGCAACAAACCTACGCTGGCCACGTTTGGCGACTCGTAGACGACAAAACCAATACCGTATTGCACTACTTTGTGGCGACCAAGTCTCCGGGCAAACTGATCTACAAACCCGCCAAATAAAAGTGACTACCATCCGTCAGTGAGTTGCATTTACCTGCGTGCTGGTTTCCGGCGCGGTGCACGCGGTCGATTTCCAACGCGATGTGCGGCCCATCCTCGCCGGCCATTGTTTTAAGTGCCACGGCCCTGATGACAAGGCGCGCAAGGCGAAGCTGCGGCTGGATATGCGGCCGGAGCAGGATGTGCTGAAGGAGATTTTGCTGCGCATTGACCACACCACGCAACAGACCTTCGCCGGCCACGTCTGGCGCCTCATCGACGACAAGACCAACCGCGCGCTGCACTACTTCATCGCCCCCAAGGCGCTGGGGAAGTTGATTCTCAAGAATTAAGTTGGCTTGCTCATCGGGCCGAAATTCGGGAACATCACCCCACACAAAATGAGAATCTTTTGGAGCTTAATTTTTCTGGGAGGAGTGGCAGCGACACTGTCCGCGGCACCCGTTGACTTCGCGCGTGAAGTGCTGCCGATTCTTTCCAACAAATGCTTCGTCTGCCACGGGCCGGATGGGGAGGAGAAAAAGGTGCTGCGGCTGGACTCCTTTCAGGAGGCGACGCGCGACCTCGGCTGGATACACGGCCATCGACCCAAAGCAACCGAACGAAAGTGAGTTGCTCATGTGCGCCTGCACGACAAGGAGGAGCCGATGCCGCCGCGCAAGGCGGAGAAGCAGTTGACAGCGGCCGAGCGCGATGTCCTGACGCGTTGGGTGAAAGGGCGGCGGGAAGTACGCGAAGCACTGGGCGTTCGTCCCGCCGAAAGAAGCTGCGGCCGGACTGGACGGGCAATGCGGTGGATGCGTTGGTGGGGCGGCAGCTGAATGCGCAGGGGGTTAAATTCGCGCCGGAGGCGGACAAGGCGACGCTGGCGCGGCGGGTGGCGTTGGTGCTCACAGGGCTTCCGCCGGAGCTCCGCGTTGTTGGAAAAATTCTTAGCGAACAAGAAACCAGACGCGTACGAGCGACTGGTCGATGCGCTGCTGGCGAGCCCGCACTACGGCGAGCATCAGGCGCGGTATTGGCTGGACGCGGTGCGCTACGGCGACACGCATGGGCTGCACCTCGACAACAAACGCGCCATTTATCCGTACCGCGACTGGGTGGTGCGTGCGTTTAATAGCAATCAGCCGCTGGACGAATTCATTACGTGGCAATTGGCCGGTGACCTGTTGCCTAAGCCGACGCTTGCGCAGCTGGTGGCTACCGGCTTTGTGCGCATGAATCCTTCTACGGCCGAAGGCGGCGCGATTCCAGCAGAGTTTCAGGCGAAGAATAATTTTGATCGTGTCGAGACGTTGGGCACCGCGCTACTCGGCATGTCGCCTCACCTGTGCGCGCTGCCATACGCACAAGTATGATCCGATTCCGCAGGTGGAGTACTATAGCATGATGGCGTTTTTCAACAGCACTGCCGAGTCCTCGATGGATGGTAATCGCTACGAATATGGCCCCACGGTGAAGGCACCGGCGGACATCGCGGCGTGGGAAAAGTGGGAGGCGATCAATGCTCGGCACGTGAGCCTCACGAAACAGGCAGGAAAAAATACGGATCTAAAACCCGAGGTGGACGCGCTCGCAAAACAGATCGCCGATTTGAAAAAAAAGTTTGTATCCACGCTTGTGGCACGCGATTTGCCCAAGCCGCGCCAGATGAAACTGCTCGAGCGCGGCGAATACAATCTGCCGAAGGGCGAACCATTGCAGCCTGGGGTGTTCGCGGTGATGGGCGCGTTACACAAGGATGCGCCGGCCAATCGCCTCGGGCTCGCGCAATGGCTCACGGCGCGCGGGCATCCGCTCGTGTCGCGCGTACTTATCAACCGCGTGTGGCAGCGCACCTTCGGCGAAGGGCTCGTGCGCACGCCGGCGGATTTCGGCTTGCAGGGCGAGCAGCCGACGCATCCGGAACTGCTAGACTGGCTGGCGGTGGATTTGCAGGATCGCGATTGGAACCTCAAGGCGATGCTGCGGCTGATGGTCACCAGCCGCACGTTCAAACAAAGCTCGGCGTATCGCGGACAGGTCGATGACCCCGAGAACCGTCTGTGGGCGCGCGGGCCCAGTCATCGGCTGGACGCGGAGGCACTGCGCGACGTGGCGCTATGGGCGAGCCGTTTGCTCGATAGCTCAATGGGCGGCGAGGGCGTGAAGCCTTATCAGCCCGGTGGTCTGTGGAAGGCGCTGATGCATCCGGGTAGCAACACGAAAAATTATGTGACCGACAAGGGCGCGCGCCAGTATCGCCGCAGCCTTTATGTGTACTGGAAGCGTACAAGTCCGCACCCAATGATGACGCTCTTCGACGCGCCGAGCCGCGAGAGCAGTTGCGTGAAACGCTCGCGCACAAGCACGCCCTACGCAATCGCTGGCGTTGCTCAATGAAAAACAACGCGTGGAGATGGGGCGCATGCTTGGGCAACGGTTGCTACAAGAGGCGAAGGATGACGCGGGCCGCTTGAACCTGCTCTTCACGCTGGTGGCCAGCCGCAAGCCGAATGTTGCTGAACGCGTCGCATGCATGAATCTTTTCAGCAAATTAAAAAAGCGTTACGCGGGAAACGCGAAGGACGCGGAGGCGTATTTGTCCATCGGCGATTCGCCGCGGGACATAAAACTGAATGCTGCCGAGCACGCGGCGTGGTCGCAACTGGCCATCACTGTGCTAGCCAGCGACGTGGCTCTTTGGGTTTATTAATTTGGAAGGAATGATGATGAACGACTTGTTTCATGAAACGGAATTGATGATGACACGCCGGCAATTGTTCGGGCGCTCGGCGCTCGGGCTTGGCACGGCGGCGATGGCGGGGCTGATGGGGCGCGATTCGCTGGGCGCGGATTCGAAGAACGGGATGCACCATCCGGCCAAGGCGAAGCGAGTGATTTACCTTTTCATGAGTGGCGGGCCATCACATCTGGATTTGTGGGATTACAAGCCGAAGATGCGCGAGATGTATGGCAAGGATTTGCCAAAGGAAGTGCGCGATGGTCAACGCATCACGGGTATGACCTCGCGGCAAAAGACGCTGCCGGTGTGCCCGACAAAATACAAGTTCACCAAGCAGGAAAACAACGCCGACGGCGTGTGGGTGAGCGAGTTGCTGCCGCACACGGCGACTGTGGCCAAGGAATTGTGCGTGGTGCACACGGCGTTTACCGAGGCGATTAATCATGACCCGGCGATTACGTACATCCAGTCGGGCAGCCAAATCCCCGGCCGGCCGAGCCTTGGCGCGTGGCTAAGCTACGGTCTCGGCAGCATGAACGAAAATCTGCCGAACTATGTGGTAATGCACGCGCGGACGAAGCACCCGGAGCAGAGCCTGTTTGGCCGCCTGTGGGGCTCGGGCTTCATGTCGTCGCAACATCAGGGAGTATTACTGCGCAGCCAGGGCGATCCGGTATTGTATCTGAATAACCCCGCCGGCGTGACGCGCGGTGACCGGCGTGCACAGCTCGATGCGCTCACCGCTCTGAATCAGGCGCAGCACAAACGCTTTGCCGACCCTTCGATGTTGGGGCGCATCAAGCAACACGAGATGGCCTATCGCATGCAGGCATCAGTGCCGGAATTGATGGATTTGAGCAAGGAACCCGACTCGACTTTCAAGCTCTATGGTAATGATGCCAAGACGCCTGGCACGTTTGCAGCGTGCTGCTTGAACGCTCGCCGACTGGCAGAGCGCGGCGTGCGCAACATCCAGATTTTCCATCGCGGCTGGGACGCCCATGGCAACCTCGCCGGCGAGCACGGCAACCAATGTAAAGATGTTGATCAAGGCAGTGCCGCGCTTATCAGGGATTTAAAAAACCGTGGCCTGCTCGACGACACATTGGTGGTGTGGGGTGGTGAGTTTGGCCGCACGCCGTATTGCCAGGGCAAACTGGGTAAGGACAATTACGGGCGTGACCATCACCCTCGCTGCTTCTCCGTCTGGATGGCCGGCGGCGGCATTAAGCCCGGCATCACCTATGGCCGAACCGACGATTATGGCTATAACATTGCCGACGCCGATGGAAACATGCTCAAGCCGCAGCCACAAAAGGACAAGTGGACGCCGGGCACCATGCACATCCACGACCTCAACGCCACCATCCTGCATCAGTTGGGCATCGATCACCACAAACTAACCTATCGCTATCAAGGCCGTGACTTCCGCCTCACCGACGTCCACGGCCACGTGGTCAAGGACATCATCGCGTGAAGCTCGGCTTTGCCACGGCAATTCTTCCGGAGCTGTGGCTGGTTACGACTGCATTGAGGTGATATGCTGGCCGCCGATCATACTCAGCAACAAACCTACGCTGGCCACGTTTGGCGACTCGTAGACGACAAAACCAATACCGTATTGTACTACTTTGTGGCGACCAAGTCTCCGGGCAAACTGATTTATAAAGCCCGGAAGTGAAAAAATCTGTCCAGATCCCCTAACGGCGGGAGTGATAGTTCAATGAAGGATAATCAAACTTTTTAATGGTCGCTTTTCGATCATTGCTGACGATGGTCATTTTGACTGTTGGTTCCTTAATGGCCGTAGATTTCCAGCGGGATATCCGCCCGGTTCTGGCGTCACATTGTTTTAAGTGCCACGGCCCTGATGACAAGGCGCGCAAGGCCAAGTTGCGGCTGGATGAGCGGCCGGATGCAGGACCAGTTAAAGCAGATTATTACTCGAACGCATCGACCATCACGGATCCTGAGGAACTGATGCCGCCACCGGCCGCGAAAGAAGCCACTGTCAGCTACACAGCAAAAGAATATGCTGCGCGCAATGGGTCAACGACGGTGCCGAATATACTCAGAGCACTGGGCGTTCATCGCACCTCAATCATGCCGCCCCGGCCGAAAGTCAAAGCAGGCCGACTGGCCGCGACAACTGATCATGGACTCGCTTCATCGCTTGCGCGCATTGGAGAGCATGCGGGACTAAAGGCCATCGCTCGAGGCCGATCGCCACCGGTTGATCCGCCGCCTCTCGCTGGACCTTATCGGCCTGCCGCCCACGCCGGATGAGGCGCAAGCGTTTATCAAGGACAAGCGGCCCGACGCCTACGAACGGTTGGTGGATCGGCTGTTGGCCAGTCCGCATTATGGCGAGCGCTGGGCGCAGCCGTGGCTGGATCTCGCGCGCTACGCCGACACCAATGGTTACGAGAAGGATCGCCCGCGCTCCATCTGGCCGTGGCGCGATTGGGTGATCAAAGCGCTCAATGCCGATCTAGCCGTTCGATCAATTCACCATCGAGCAATTAGCCGGTGACCTGCTGCCCAACGCCACGCAGGCCCAGCGCGTTGCCACCGGCTTTCATCGCAACACCATGGTCAACGAGGAGGGCGGCATCGACCCGTTGGAGTTTCGGTTTTATGCGCTGGTAGATCGGGTGAACACCACGGCCACCACCTGGTTGGGCCTTACGCTCGGCTGCGCCCAATGCCATACGCATAAGTTCGATCCCGTGCCGCATCGTTCCTACTATCGAGATGATGGCGTTCCTGAACAACGCCGCCGAGCCGGAGCTGGCCGCTGTCCTACGCCTCGCAGCAGATACGGCCCAGCGAGGAAGCTCGTTAAGGAGATTGCCGCTGCTCAAGCTTGCCAAGCTGCCACTGGACGAAAAGAAGTTTGCGGCGTGGCTTGCAGGCTCGGCCGAGCCGAAGCGCTCGACTGGAGATACGCTCCGTCCTACCCAAGCGAGAGGACACGAATCTCGGCTGGATGGAACTTGAGGACGACGGCTCGCTTTTCGTGCAGGGCGACACGAGCAAGCACGACACGTACGAGCTGGAGTTTAAGAGCTTGCCCGCGGGCATCACCGCCCTGCGGCTGGAGGCGCTTGCCCGATGAGCGCCTGCCCAAGGGCGGCCCGGGCCGCGCGTATTATGAAGGGCCGAAGGGAGATTTCTTTTTGAGCGAACTCAACGTGACCGCCGATGGCCGGCCGGTGAAGTTGTCCGGCGGCACGGAAAACTACGCCAAGCAATGGATCGGCAAGGGCAAGCCCGGCGCGCTGGCCGCGTTGGATGGCGACCTGCAAACTGGCTGGTCCGTCAGCGGGCGGGAAGGCAAGGCGAGTCAGGCTGTGTGGCAATTCGCCGCGCCGCTCACGGCCAAGACGCTCAAGTTGCGGCTGGATTTCAGCCGGCATTACTCGGCGAGCCTCGGCCGGTTCCGCATCGCTGTCACCACCAGTCAAGCGCCCCGCCAAGGCGCAGGAAATCCCCGCTGAGTTTGAAGCCATGCTCGCCGAGCTCGGCAGACTGCGCTCGGCAAACAAGGGCTGTTCATCCTGCGCTATTATTATCTCGAAAGCTCTGCGGACATGGCCGCCGCACGCAAGCCGATCGAGGCGCTGCGCAAAAAGCTGCCTAAGCCGCCCACCACATTGGTGATGCAGGAGCGTCCATTCGCCCAGCCGCGCGCCACGCATCGGCATCATCGCGGCGAGTTTTTGTCCCCACGCGAAGTGGTACGACCTGAAGGTGCTACCGTTCCTGCCGCCGCTGGCCAAGGATCAGTCACGCGAATCGCCTCGGCCTCGCCCGATGGCTTGGTGGATCCACGCAACCCGCTCACTGCGCGCGTCGTCGTAAACCGCTACTGGGCCGCGCTCTTCGGTCGCGGGCTGGTGCGCACGCCGGATGATTTCGGCTACACCGGTATATGCCCACGCACCCGATGTTGCTCGATTGGCTTGCGCTGGAATTCATGCGGCAAGGTTGGTCGCAGAAAAAACTCCACCGCCTGATCGTCACCAGTGCAACCTATCGCCAAAGCACGGGCGCGCGCTTTCGTCTGCCAGCCGAGCAAATCCGCGACTCGGTGCTGCGTGTGAGTGGGCTGCTGCATCCAAAAGCTCGGCGGCCCCAGCGTGTTTCCGCCGCAACCCAAGAGCATGGGCGAGGGCATTTACGGGGGTGGTGGATGGAAGACCAGCACGGGGCCGGATCGTTACCGGCGCAGCTTGTACACCTACAAAAAACGTTCCATGCCCTTCGCCATGCACGACACCTTTGACGCCCCCAGCCACGAGACTTGCGTGGCTCGGCGTGATCGCTCCAACACCCCGCTGCAAGCGCTCACGCTGCTCAATGACAAACTCTTCCTCGAGGCCAGCCGCAAGCTCGGCGAATGGGCCATGACTCAAAAAGGCGGCGAGACCGGCATTGCCCGCGCACTTTTCCAACGCTGCCTGACGCGTCCGCCGGATTCGAAGGAGCAAAACTTAATGATGAACTTTTACCACACCCAACTCGCGCGTTTCCAAAAAGGCGAAGCGAAGGCCGAGCCACTAGCCGGCAAGGGTGAGGGCGATGTGAACCACCGCGCGGCTTGGACGGCGTCTGGCACGCGTGCTTTTAAACACTGATGAATTCATTACCCGCAACTGATCCGCAATCGGTCACGCGCCGGCACTTTTTTAACGAGTGCGGTTACGGCGTGGGCAAGCTGGCGTTGGCTGGGTTGTTGACCGATACCCTTGGCAAGGCGCGACCCGCGCACTTCGCGCCGAAGGCCAAGGCGGTGATTCACCTTTTCATGGCCGGCGCGCCGAGCCAGTTGGAGCTCTTCGACAACAAGCCCAAGCTCAAGGCGCTGGAGGGCAAGCCGCTGCCGCCTTCGGTAATCGGCGATCAACGCTATGCCTTTATCCAACGCGATGCCGCCGTGTTGAGCCCGCGCTTTCCGTTTGCCAAACACGGCCAGTGCGGCACGGAGCTTTCGGACAAGTTGCCGCATTTGGCGAAGGTGGTGGACGACGTCGCCATCATTAAGTCGATGTATACCGAGCAGTTCAATCACGCACCGGGACAAATATTTTTTAACACCGGCTTTCCCCAACCCGGCCGGCCATGCCTTGGCTCGTGGCTGAGTTACGGGCTCGGCGCGGCCACCGATAATCTGCCGGCCTTCATCGCGATGTCTACTGGCGGCGGCATCAGCGGCGGCTCGGCACTGTGGTCGGCCGGCTTCATGCCCGGCAAACACGCGGGCGTGCGCTTGCGCAACTCAGGCGATGCCATCCTTAATGTCAGCAGTCCCACCGGCGTGGACGCGAAACTGCAGCGTGATTCGCTGGATCTCATCGGCGCGCTTAATCGCCGCCGGTTGGCCATTGAAAACGACCCGGAAATTGCCACGCGCATTGATGCTTACGAGATGGCGTTTCGTTTGCAAACCAGCGCGCCGGAATTGATGGATCTGAAAAGTGAACGGCCCGAGACGCTGAAGCTTTACGGTGTTGATCCCAAAAAACCATCCTTCGCGCGCGCGTGTCTTTTGGCTCGGCGGATGATTGAGCGCGGGGTGCGTTGTGTGAATATCATCCACTCCGGCTGGGACGCCCACTCCAATGTCGCGGGTAATGTGACCAACAATGCGCGCGCGACCGATCAGGGCAGCGCGGCCCTGATCACCGATTTAAAACAGCGCGGCCTGCTTGAGGATACACTGGTGATCTGGGGCGGGGAATTTGGGCGCACGCCTATGGTGGAAAGTAATCCCACGCTCAACCGCAAGCTGGGTCGTGATCATCACCCGCAGGCCTTTAGTTTGTGGATGGCCGGCGGCGGAGTGAAAGGCGGTATGACCTTGGGGGCGACTGATGAACTGGGCTTCCATATCGCTGAGCGCCCAGTGCACATTCATGATCTGCAGGCGACCATCCTGCATCTACTGGGGCTGGACCATGAACGGCTGACCTTCCGCCACGGCGGACGCGATTACCGGCTCACCGATGTGCACGGCAAGGTGGTGAAGGAAATTCTGAGTTAGTAAGGCTAAGGGTTTTTTGCCGCGGCCTTCCTTTTCTGCGCAAAGAGCCACTCCCAGAGTTTTTCCTCTGCATAGGCCGGGCCCCATGAGCCGTGGCCCACACCAGCGTACTCGGTATAGATCGGTTTTCCGCCGGCTTTCTTGAGGGCCGCCACCATTTCCCGGCTGTGACGGGGGGGAATCAACGAATCCTTTTCACCGTGAAATATCCAGATAGGCAAGTGCACGATCTTCTTGGCCTGATCGGGTTGGCCACGGCCACACACGGGGACGGCAGCGGCAAAGAGGTGGGGTTCAGCCAAAATGGCCGAGTAAGTGCCGAATCCTCCCATGGACTGGCCGGTCACATAAATGCGCGAGGGATCAATGGGGTGTTCCTTGAGGGATGACTTGATAAGTTCAATCAGGGCGGCAAGCGGCGCGCCATCCCACCTTTGATTGGGGTCAACAGTGGGGGCAATGATGTAGCAAGGATACTTCTGGCGCATGGCCGGCTGGGAGAGCGCCTTGTTGGCCGCACAATTGCCTTGCCATTTTTTGCTTCCGCGCCCGCCAGCACCGTGCAGGGACACGACCAGTGGATATTTTGTGTCGGGCTTAATCTTGGCGGGCTTGAGGATGGCATAACGCAGCAGGGTTCCCTTGGAATCCTTGAACTCCGTCTGCACAAAGCCCGCAGCGTGGAGGGTTGCACCAAGGCTAAGGGTCAGTAAAAGAGTGAGTAATTTCATAACTTATTTTTTCTTGGGTGCGCGGCCGGTGTGTTGGGCATTCTGGCCACGCATGGGCCACGGGCTTTTGGCTAGGCCAAGGCTCTCGGTCTTGATGGCATAGAGCTTTTTGTCCTTTGACCCGACGTAAACCGTGCCATCAGAACCGATAGCGGAGGAGGAGTCCACAATATCTCCCGTTTCAAATTCCCATAGCTTGACCCCACTCTTGCCATTGATGGCATAGAGCTTTTTGTCCTTTGACCCGAAGTAAACCGTCCCATCAGATCCGATGGCGGGGGAGGAGATCACCCAATCTCCCGTTTCAAACTCCCATAGCTTGTCCCCACTCTTGCCATTGATGGCATAGAGCTTGTTGTCAAATGACCCGACGTAAACCGTGCCATCAGATCCGATGGCGGGGGAGGAGTTCACATAACCTTCCGTTTCAAATTCCCATAGCTTGACTCCACTCTTGCCATTGATGGCATAGAGCTTTTTGTCAACTGACCCGATGTAAATCGTCCCATCAGATCCGATGGCGGGGGAGGATCGCACCCAATGTCCCGTTTCAAATTCCCATAGTTTGACCCCACTCTTGCCATTGATGGCATAGAGCTTTTTGTCCTTTGACCCGACGTAAACCGTGCCATCAGATCCGATGGCGGGGGAGGTCTCCATAGAACCTTCCGTTTCAAATTCCCATAGCTTGCCCCCACTCTTGCCATTGATGGCATAGAGCTTTTTGTCAACTGACCCGACGTAAACCGTCCCATCAGATCCGATGGCGGGGGAAGACACAGTACCTCCCGTTTCAAATTCCCATAGCTTGACCCCGCTCTTGCCATTGATGGCATAGAGCTTTTTGTCACCTGACCCGACGTAAACCGTGCCATCAGATCCGATGGCGGGGGAGGAGGTCACAATACCTCCCGTTTCAAACTCCCATAGCTTGTCCCCGCTCTTGCCATTGATGGCATAGAGCTTGCCGTCCCATGACGCGACGTAAACCGTGCCATCAGAACCGATGGCGGGGGAGGAGTTCAGAAAACCTCCCGTTTCAAATTCCCAGAGGACGGTGACGGGTTTCTTGGCTTTGGTCGGCTCTGGCTTGGTCGCGGAGGGTTGAACGGGTTCTTTCTTCCCACACCCCACCAACGCCACCACCGAAATCATCAAGAGAATCTGTTTCATGCGCCGCCACCCTACAGGAAACTGCTCGCACCTACCCACTACAATTAACCGGAAAGATTATCATGGAGAGCCGCAGGGGAATACACTCCCCTGCGGCTCCACTCCTTGGAGTGTGCTCCAGCACCCTGTTGACGAATCACCTAGGCGGCATCTTCCAAACCAACGGTGTCATCCTTGGGCAGTTCGGCCCCTGATTCTTCCGTGGATTTACGGGTCAACCCACTCTTGCGCTCGGCCTTGGTCTTGAAGCCGAGGAACCGATAGAATTCCGAGTCTTCCCCGAAATCTTCGTGTCCACGGATACAGTGCACGATGCGCCCACGGATATCCCGCAGCTCCAGCCCCATGGACTGGCGCGCGGCGATCTTGCCGCGATATTCAAGCCTCAAGGCATCCATGGCCGCCATCAATTCCTTGAGCGACGCAATGAGCGCCTTGAGCTGTTCCAGTGTGTAGCCGCTGAATGTGTAGTTCAGGCTATATTTCTCCCAGCCGATGGCTAGGACCTCTAGTTCTTTTAACAATATATGAATCTTCATATTGTACCATTATAGGAAGCAGGCCGGTGGAATTCTAAAATTTCTCAAATTATTTCCATGTTTTTTTGGAATGCGAAAAAATCCCTGAAAATCAGGGGTTTCCAGTGACTTGGAACCCTCAGCCAACGGCTTGGCAACGCCCGCCAACTAGTTGGCAAGCCGTGCCAAGTGGTTAGCAAGCGATGCCCAAGGCCGGACAAAGGGTGCCGGATCAGGGGCAGGCCTTGCCATATTGTTGGCGAACTGTTGCCGGCAGCTTGGCGGGGTGTTCCAAGGTGAAACTTGCTCCTTCCACAGACCGTGCGTACCCTGCAGCCCATCTATGAGTGACGAATTATTTTCATTGAAAGGCAAGGTGGCACTGGTGACGGGCAGTTCCACCGGGTTGGGCAAGGTGATGGCCAAGGCGTTGGGCAAAGCGGGAGCCAAGGTGGCCATGAATTACTTCAACAACGAGGAGCGTGCCGCCAAGGCGTTTGCGGAGTTTGAAGCAGCCGGTTGTGAGGGCGCAATGATCCGCGCCAATGTCACCGACGAGGATGAGGTGAACCGATTGGTGAGCGAGGCCTCGGAGAAGCTTGGGCCCATTGATATCGTGGTGCTTAACGCGACGCCGGATCAGCCGCAAAAATCCATTGAGGAATACGACTGGGATTTTTACCAGAGCATGCTCGATTTCTTCATCAAGAGCCCGTACCTCGTCACGCGCGCGGTGTTGCCGCACATGAAGGAGCAAAAGTGGGGCCGCATTATCAACATCGGCTCGGAGACATTTCATCTGGGCGTGAAACCCTTCACTGCCTACGTCGCTGCCAAGGGCGGCCAGAACGGATTCAACCGCAGCCTCGCCCACGAGCTTGCCGAATGGAACATCACCGTGAACATGATTGCGCCGGGCTGGATTCCCGTGGAACGCCATGAAGATGATCCGCAGGAACTTAAAGATGGCTACCTCGCGAGCATCCCCATGGGCCGCTGGGGCGTGCCGCAGGATTTGGATGGGACACTCGTTTATCTGGCCAGCGAGGCCTCAGGCTTTGTCACCGGCCAGAACATCCACGTGAACGGCGGCACCACGGTGCATTAGCCGCGATGGCTGGCACATTCACCATCGTCGGCTTGGGCGAAGCGGTGTTCGATATGTTCCCCGAACGGCAAGTCCTCGGCGGCACCTCACTCAATGTTGCAGTGCAAGCGCATCAACTCCTCGCTCCGCTCAGTGGCAATGGCGGCCGCGGCGTGTTGCTCAGCCGAATTGGCAGCGACGAATTGGGCGAACGATTGCAAACAGAGTTTCGTGAACGCGAGTTGCCGCTGGACTTCGTGCAAATCGATGACACCAAACCCACCGGCCAAGTGCTCGTGAGTTTTGTCGATGACGCGCCGAGCTACGAAATCGTGATGGACACCGCGTGGGATCATCTGCAATTCACCGAACACGAAGCCGCCCTTGCGCGCGCGTGCGATGCCGTAAGCTTCGGTAGCCTGAGCCAGCGGCATCCCGTCGCGCACGCCGCCACCCAAGCCTTCCTCGCCGAAGCCAAACACGCGCTCAAGATTTTCGACGTCAACCTCCGTATGGATCTGTTCACGGCGGAGATTCTTGGTGAAGGCTGCCGTGCCGCCGACCTCGTGAAACTCAACGATGAAGAAATCGCCACCGTCGCCAATCAACTCGGTTTGCCCGAAGGCAACGCCCGTGCTCACGCCGAAGCCCTTCGCGAAAAATACAACCTCGAAGCTGTAATTCTCACCCGCGGCAAACAAGGCACCACCGCCTTCACGGCCCAAGGCTGGCACGAAGGTGCGACCGCCAGTTTCGCCTCCGCCCCAAACGCCGATAGTGTGGGTGCCGGTGACGCCTGCACAGCCGCACTCCTCACCGCGCGCCTCCTCGGTCGCGATTGGCAATCCACCCTCAACCTCGCCAACCACCACGCCGCGTACGTCGCCAGTCAACCCGGCGCCACCCCGCCTTTGCCAATGGAAATCTGGGCCAATTACGGGTTGACTAAATGATTGAGCAGCGGGGATTGCGCGTCTATGATTTTGGCGTTCAGCACAAAGCATTGATTATGATGAAGACAACACGTTGGTTTTTTCTTTCCTTGATTCTCCCGGTCGCGAACGCGCTGGCGGAGGAGGCGTTGCCGGCGACGGTAGATTACAATCGCGACATCAAGCCCATCCTCTCCAACAACTGCTACGCGTGCCACGGGCCGGATGCGAAACAGGTGAAGGGTGGGTTGCGACTGGATTCTTTCAAATCTGCGACAAGCGAACTCAAGTCGGGCGAGCGGGCGATTGTGCCGAAGGATTTGGCGGAGAGCGCGCTGGTGTATCGCATCACGGCAGAGGACGTGGACGAACGCATGCCGCCGGCGGACTCCATCAAGAAACTCACGGCGCGGCAAAAGGAGTTGCTGAAAAGATGGGTAGCACAGGGCGGCGAGTACGCGAAGCATTGGGCGTATGTGGCGCCAAAGAAAGCCGTTGCGCCGAAGGCGGTGCAGAAGGGGTTCACACAAAACGATATCGACCAGTTTGTGCTCGCGCAAATGAAGGTCAAAGGATTCACGCCCGCGAAGGCCGCGGACAAGCGGTCTTTGATTCGGCGGTTGTCGTTTGATCTTACGGGGCTGCCACCGACGTGGGCGCAAGTTCAGGCGTTTGTGAACGACAAGTCGCCCGACGCCTACGGCAAGCTCGTCGACCGGCTGCTTGCCAGCAAACACTACGGCGAGCGCATGGCGGTGTACTGGCTGGACATGGTGCGCTACGCGGACACGATCGGTTACCACTCGGACAATCACGAGACGAAGCCGCTTTATCGCGAATACGTCATCAACGCCTTCAACGACAACAAGCCGTTCGACCAATTCACGCGCGAGCAAATCGCGGGCGACCTTTTGAAAGACCGCACCGGCACGCAGCTCATTGCCTCGGGCTACAACCGGCTGAACATGAACACGCGCGAGGGCGGCGCGCAGCCCAAGGAGTACACCGCGAAATATCTCGCCGACCGCGTGCGCAATGCGTCCACGGTGTGGATGGCCAGCACGCTCGGCTGCTCGGAATGTCACGACCACAAGTTTGACCCATTCACCTCGAAGGATTTTTACAGCTTCGGCGCGTTCTTCGCGGACCTGCAGGAAACTCCCGTGGGAGCGCAGAAGGCTACAAAGGTGCCGTTGCCGCGTGATGAGAAAAAACTCGGTGCCATCGAGGCCGACATCGTGGTGTTGGCCAAGCAACTCGAGGGCACGGACGTTTCCACCGGCCAAGCCAAATGGGAGGCTTCCCAAAAAGCAGCGGCCGCCAACAGCGTGGCGCTTTCGCCATGGCATCGCATCGGGCCCTTCGCCGCGCCGAACTTTGACCAGGCGCACGCGAAGTCATTCGTGAACGAGGCGGCCGTGGACTTGAAAAAGACGCATGGCAAGTTGAAGTGGGCCGAGGCGAAAAATTTGGCCGACGGCAAGGTGCATGCCTTGACCGGCGCGAACAGCGCGCATTATTTTTATCGCACCATTCAATCCGGCTCGGTGCGGCCACTGGAGCTTTCGCTGGGCAGTGATGATAGCTTTCGCATTTGGCTCAACGGCAAACTTGTCGCCGACAAAAAAATCGGCCGCGGCGTGGCGCCCGATCAGGACAAGGTGAAAGTGAATCTCGTGGCCGGCGAAAACAAGCTGCTGCTCAAGGTGGCCAATGGCGGCGGCCCCTCCGGTTTTTATTTCAAGGCTCAACAGGTGACGCTGCCAGGCGCGGTGGTGACCGCACTGAAGATCGAGGGCGCCAAACGCACGCCCGCGCAGAAGGCGGTGATTGCCGCGCACTACCGCACCCTCGCCCCGGAGCTGGCCACTCTTCGTCAAAAAATTTCCACCAAAAACGCCGAGAAGACGGCGGCCATCAACGCTAATTCCACCTCGCTCGTGTCCGTTTCTATGGCCAAGCCGCGCATGGTGCGCGTGCTGGCGCGCGGTAACTGGCTTGATGACACCGGTGAAATCGTGCAACCGGCCGTGCCGGGATATCTCAAGTTGGGCAAGGTGCCCGAGGGCCGTGCCTCACGGATGAACTTGGCGAACTGGATTATCGCACGCGACAATCCGCTCACCGCGCGCGTGATGGTGAACCGTCTGTGGGCGATGTTCCACGGGCGCGGGCTGGCGATGCCGCTGGATGATTTCGGTTCGCAAGGCACGCCGCCCACGCATCCGGCGCTGCTCGATTGGCTGGCGGTTGAATTTATGGACAAAGGCTGGGACGTGAAACACATGGTCAAGCTGATGGTCACCAGCGGCACGTATCAGCAAACCTCCATCGCCAGCAAAGCCGGCATGGAAACCGACCCGTACAACTTCTGGCTCGCTCGCCAAGGCCGTTGGCGGCTTGAGGCCGAGATGGTGCGCGACAACGCACTAGCTGTCAGTGGTTTACTCGTGAAAACCATCGGCGGCCCCAGCGTGAAGCCGTATCAACCCGCCGGCTATTGGGCGCATCTGAATTTTCCGAAACGCAGTTGGAAAGCCGACGCCGGCGACGCGCTGTATCGGCGCGGGATGTACACTTATTTGTGCCGCACTTTCATGCACCCCAGCCTCGCCGCCTTCGATGCCCCCAGTCGCGAGGAATGCACCGTCGAACGCGTTCGCTCCAACACCCCGCAACAGGCGCTCGTACTATTAAATGACCCCACATACGTTGAAACTGCGCGCATCTTTGCCGAACGAATCCTGCACGAAAGCGGCAAGGACGTGGAGACCCGCATTGCCTTCGCCTATCAACAAGCGCTGCACCGGAATCCAAATGCAAAAGAACTGATCCTCCTCACCGCCCTCGCCGCGAAACATTTGAAGCAATACCAAGCCGATGCCCCCGCCGCAGCCGCCGTACTGAAAGTCGGGGCCAAACCCGCCGACACAAAACTAGACAAAGCCGAACTCGCCGCATGGACGTCAATTGCGCGGGTGGTTTTAAACCTTCACGAAAACATTACACGGAACTGACATGAACAACATTCAACTTTTTAATACTGACGTCAGCCGCCGCGCCTTTCTGGGCCGCGCGGGCCTGGGCACTATGGGGCTTGCGTCGTTATTGCAAGCAGCTGACCGTCCGCAGATTGACAAATGGCCAGGTGTCCTCGCGCAGTTGCATCACAAGCCAAAGATTAAGCGGGTGATTCATCTTTGCATGGCGGGTGGGGCGAGTCATTTGGAGACGCTCGATTACAAGCCGAAGCTGCGGGAGATGCACGGTAAGCCGATGCCCAAGAGCATCACGGAGGGGCAGCCGATTGCGCAGCTACAGGGCAAGCGCAACAACCTCACGTGCCTCGGTCCGCAGCATGATTTTGAGAAGTTCGGAAAATCGGGCCAGCACATTTGCAAGCTCTTCCCGCACATCGGCAGCGTGGCGGATGAACTCGCGATTATTCGCTCGATGACGACGGACGCCATTAATCACGATCCCGCGCACACGTTGATGAATACGGGCACGACCATTTCCGGCCGGCCGAGCATGGGGTCGTGGATGCTTTATGGGCTGGGCTCGGAGACGGAAAATCTGCCGGGCTATTGCGTGCTCATCTCGCGCGGCGGTGGGCAGGATCAGCCGGTGGCCGCGCGCCAGTGGCATGCGGGATTTTTGCCGAGCCGTTTTCAGGGTGTGCAGTTGCGCGGGAAGGGGAATCCGGTGCTGTACGTAAAACGCCCCGACGGCGTGGATGTCAATCGCCAACGCGATGTTGTGGATGCGGTTCAGCAGCTCAATCAATTGCAGGACGCGGAGGTGAACGATCCGGAAATCACCACGCGCATTTCACAATACGAGATGGCGTTCCGAATGCAAATGAGCGTGCCGGAATTGGTGGATATTTCCAAGGAACCGAAGCAGGTGCTCGACCTTTACGGCGCCAAGCCGGGCGATGGATCCTTCGCCAGCAACTGTTTACTCGCTCGCCGTTTGGCCGAGCGCGGCGTGCGGTTCATTCAACTTTACCATCGCGGCTGGGATCATCACGGCAACATCAAAGGCGCGATGCAAACCTCCGCGAAGCTTGTGGATCAAGGGTGCGCCGCGCTCATCAAGGACCTCAAGCGCACTGGTTTGTGGGACGACACCCTTATTTTATGGGGCGGCG
Source organism: uncultured Verrucomicrobiae bacterium (assembly GCA_937775205.1). GTDB lineage: Bacteria > Verrucomicrobiota > Verrucomicrobiia > Limisphaerales > UBA1100 > JACNJL01. Next base: position 47,987 of record CALKBX010000023.1, read on the forward strand.
AATTTGGTCGCACACCGATGGCCCAAGGCAGCGGCCGCGATCATCACATCAAAGGCTTCAGCTCATGGTTCGCCGGCGGCGGCATCAAAGGCGGAACCAGCTACGGCGCCACGGACGACTTCGGCTACAACGCCGTGAAAGACATTGTACACGTCAACGATCTCCACGCCACCATCCTGCACCTGATGGGCATCGACCACGAGAAGTTGACCTACCAATTCCAAGGCCGCGACTTCCGGCTCACCGATGTGCACGGGAAAGTGTTGAAGCCAATTTTGGCTTGAATGCAGACAGTCACTGACATCAACCGGCGCGCATTCATTGGTCGTTCGGGTTTGGGTCTTGGCGCGGTGGCGCTATCTTCACTGTCGGCGCTCGGGGCAGGCCGCGATTTGGAACGGTGGTCCGGCGTGGTGCGGCCGTTGCATCATGCGGCGAAGGTGAAGCGCGTCATTTATCTTTATATGTCCGGTGGGCCTTCGCATTTGGAGACGTTTGATGCAAACAAGCCGGAGCTGGTGAAGATGAATGGCCAGCCGATGCCGGCGGAGTTTACGAAGGGGCAATCGATCGCGCAGTTGCAGAACAGTCGGCTCACGTGTTTGCGCCCGCAGTTTCCTTTCAAAAAATACGGGCAAAGCGGCACGGAAATGACGTCGCTCTTTCCCCATCTCACGAAGCACGTGGATGAGTTGGCGGTCATCCGATCGATGCACACTGACGCCATCAACCACGATCCCGCCAACACCTTGATGAACACCGGCACCACCATCAGCGGCCGGCCGAGCATGGGGTCGTGGATCCAATACGGGCTCGGCAGCGAGGCAGAAGATTTGCCGGGGTTCGTGGTGCTCAGCTCGCATGCCGGGCGGAGTCCACAGCCAATTTCCACGCGCATGTGGCACAGCGGATTTTTGCCGAGCCAGTTTCAGGGCATCCAACTGCGGTCCACCGGCGACCCCGTGATGTACGTGCGCCGCCCCGGCGGCGTGGATGCCGGCCGCCAGCGCGATGTGGTCGATGCCGTGCAGCAGCTCAACAATTTGCAGTTAGGTACCACGCACGATCCCGAAATCACCACGCGCATAGCGCAATACGAGATGGCCTTCCGCATGCAAACGAGCGTGCCCGATTTGATGGATGTTTCCAAAGAGCCGAAAGAGGTGCTGGGACTCTACGGCTGCAAGCCCGGCGACGGCTCCTTCGGCAGCAACTGCTTGCTCGCACGCCGCTTGGCCGAGCGTGGCGTGCGGTTCATCCAGCTTTATCATCGCGGCTGGGATCACCACAACGGCATTGTCAACTTCATGAAGAACCACTGCTGCCCGTCGGTGGATCAGGCCATTGCCGGACTCATCACCGACCTCAAGCGGCGTGGACTGTTCAAGGACACTCTCATCGTATGGGGCGGCGAATTCGGCCGCACGCCAATGGCGCAAACCAGCAAAGGCAGCGCCGGTCGCGATCATCATATGAAAGGCTTCAGCCTTTGGCTCGCCGGCGGCGGTGTCAAAGGCGGCGTCACCCACGGCACGACTGACGACCTCGGCTACAACGCCGAGCAAAACCGCACCCACGTCAACGACCTCCACGCCACGCTGCTGCATCTGCTCGGCATCGACCACACCCGCCTCACCACACGCTTCCAAGGCCGCGACTTCCGGCTGACGGATGTGGCCGGGAAATTGATTAAGCCGGTGTTGGCGTAGCGGCGGGAGGGACGAGTTCCTCCTTGTCCCATTCTAATTTCACCACAGAGGCACAGAAGTTTTCTTTTCTAACTTTCTTTGTGAACTCTGTGTCTCTGTGGTGAATTACGATTCATTTTGGGGCGAGGTGGAACTTGCCCCTCCCAGCGCGTGCATGGCGATGCCGGCGGCTACGGAGGCGTTTAGGGAATTCACTCTGCCGAATTGCGGGATGCCGATGATGTGGTCGGCCATGTTCAAAATAAATTGACCGACGGATTTATCTTCGCCGCCAATGACGAGCATTAGCTTTTCCGGCGCGGCGATCCGAACAGTTTCGAGGGTGGCGGTGCCGTTCATATCCAGCGCGGCGATGGCGTAGCCTTCCTCGGCGGCTTTGCGGGCGTATTGGTTGGCGGAAAATTGCCGGGCGATTTGCATGAACTCCGTAGCGCCGGCGGAGACTTTCACGATGGAGGGATACACCTCGGGCACGCCGCGATTGGGGAGGCACACGCCGTTGAAACCAAACACCTCGGCGCTGCGCAAAATGGCACCGACGTTTTGCGGGTCCTCAATGTTATCGAGCAACAGCAACCGTGGATGCGCCAGCAAATCCTCGAAGGGGGTGTACGGGTAGACCGAAGTATTCAGCACCACTCCTTGATGATCGCGACTGGTGGAGAGCTGGATGAGCCGGCCTTTTTCCACCCACTCAATGCGCACGGAATTTTGCTCGAGCAGGCGCACGAGCTTTTGGGTGCGCGGCTTGTCGCGGGCGGATTGGTTCAGCCACGCGCCATACACCTTGCGCCGCTGCGCGCGCAGCACTTCAAAAGCGGGGTTGATACCATAAACATATTCGCGAGTAACCTTGGCCATGGGCGGGGAGACTAGGGCACGCCGCAGCTCGGAGCACGAAAAAACCCCGCAGCAGTTTTGCCGCGGGGCTGATTGAGAGAAGCAACTCGAGTTACTTATCCTTGTTCTCGGTCAGCTTAGCCACGGTGAGCTTGTCGCCGTCGAGTTTACCGGTCACCTTTACGTCCACCGAAGAATTCGGCTTGCAGATGCGGCCGTGCTTAACGGATTTCGCACCATCACCGGTCAGAAAAGCAATCGCTTCTTTGCCGTCCTTGCCTTTGTACACGAGCGCGGGGCCACATTTTTTGGCCTTCTTCAGCGTGCATTTCTGGCATTGGAGTTTGCCTTCGAGTGTGGTCTCACCGGCGAACGCGACAGTCGCGCTCAGCCCGAGAGCCAATGCAGTCATTTTGATGTATTTCATAGCTATGTATTTTTTAACGCAATTGTCCTAGGGCGTTAATCCTCGGACGCACCGAATATAGCTCAAATTCACCTTTTGGCAAGTTTTGACAGGAAAAATTTTCTCTGGTTCAGGAGATGAGGGCTTGCATCGCACACATTTGAGCGGTTGAATTCGGCGGTTTTAACATAATCCCATGAAACTCACTATTTGCACCCTATTGTTCGTCGGCTTCTGCATGACGATGGTTCAGTCCGCCCCGGTAGCCGACAAAGTTACGCACGAACAGATCGAGGAAGTAATGAAGAAAGGCTTCAAGGCCAAGCTTCAGGATGATCTGGCTGCCAATAAGGAGGTGCTCGCCAAGTACGCCGCCTGGCTAGCTGAGTACAAGCCGCCGAAAGGAGATGCAGAAAGCTGGAAGAAGAAAACCGGAGCCATTGTTGCCGCCATCAAGGCCGACAATCAGGCGGCCTTGAAGAAAGCCGTCAACTGCAAGGCTTGTCACAACGTGCACAAGAAGAAGTCTTCCAAGTAAATTTATTTCTCAAGACGCCGGCTTTAACGCCGGCGTTTTTTTATGCCCCCATTGCGCCTAAGAACATAAAATGCACATGCATTCAGGCCAGCTTCCAATGGGCCTGACGCAGCACGGCAAGCGAATCCCCTGCGAGTTTTTCGTACCACACCGTCACCAACGAGCCGTCCTCAATCTGTACCGTGGACGGATAACCGAGATCGTGTCCCGCTCCATCGCCGGAGACAATGATGGGGCCACTCCACGTCTTGCCGTGGTCGGCGCTGACGCGGGCTTGGTTACCGTAGGGTTTACTTCGATGACCATAACTCATCAATAGCCGCCCGTCTTTCAAGCGCAACAAGTGTGAGGGCAATCCCCACACGCCGATGTTATGCGGCTCGCTCCACGTTTTGCCGCCATCTTTAGATTCACTCTGTAACGTTTCGCCGGCGTTCTTTTTATTATGGTTCCGGATGTGCGCGATGAGATCACCGTTGGTCGCCTCCACTGCGTGCAGCTCGTGATATTGTTTTGGGTCATCGCCCTTGCGCGTGGGGATTTGCGCGAGGCGTTGCCATGACTGACCGTCATCCTTCGATTCGCACACGCCAACCCATGTTTTTTCGCGCCACAAATTTTTCCCGGCGTACAGCAAGCGGCCATCCTTCAAATCCATCGGGCCGTGCGGGCTGTTTACTAGAGAGTCATAGCGTGGGCTCCACGTCACGCCACCGTCGGTGCTGCGGATCATCCATGTGCCCAGCTCCTTTTTGCGCGCGGCGGCGGGCACACGATTGTGCGCGGCTAACCAGCGCGCACGTTTTTCCTCAGGCCATTTCTTATGGGAGCCTTTCTTGAGATAATATTCATCGTAGGCGTTGGAGGTAAACGTGGTGGCGAGCAATGTGCCCTTGGCAGTTTCCAGCACACCGGCGTCGCGATCATCAATGGGGCTGTCCAGCAACACGCGCGGGAAGCTCCAGGTCTTGCCGTCGTCGCTTGAACGCATCAGTTCCACCTGCCCGAAGGGGCACACGTGTGACTCGCGGCCGCCCGAACACACTAGGAGCAGTTCGCCATTCTTGCGGCGCGCCAGCGTGGGCCAGCCGTGGTAATGGTTGGGGCGCAGGCTGATGACGCGGGTATTGGTAATCTTCGCCTTGGGCGATGCGGCGCGGGTGATGAAAGGAAAAGCGAGGCTGGCTCCGGCAAGGGTGCCGAGCATTTGGCGGCGGGAGAGCGTGGTCATGGGCCCCGAGTCTGCCGTAATCCTACATACAAACAAGCCTGCAACATCGGCTAGTGGAGTGACAAGGGCCCGGGGTGCGAGTAAGATTTTCCGCATGAAACTCATCTACTGCCTTGCCCTGTTGTCCTTTGCCCTGCTGATTGGCTGCGGGAAGACAGCTCCGGAACCAACCAAGGCCACGCTGACGCTTGGAATGCAAGCAGCCAAGAAGGCATATGATGAAGGCCGGTATGCGGATGCGGTGCGGGCGTACACTGCTGAGTTGGCGACCGAGGAGGCCAAGGACGCGCCGAACACGGTTTCCATCCGGTTCGAGAACGAACTGCATCCGACGGCAGATGCCGGGATCGGGCCGGGGATGGATGTTGCCCGCGACGGGAAGCATTTGTTCATGCTCCAGGGACGGAATCTGGCGATTCTCTCGGTGAAGGATCCAGGGAAGCCAGAATTGGTCGGAAAACTGAAGAACGTCGGGAACCTTCGGCAGATTGTCGTTCGTGATGACGTCGCCTACATCACGGCTCGGGCGGACGGCCTGTTCGTCATTGATGTTTCGGATCGGACGGCCCCGAAACTGTTGTCTCACTACGATACCACTGAATTCGCCACCGGGATCGCGGTGCAAGGCCGGTTCGCGTTCGTTGCCCAGCGCTGGTTCGGCGTGGAGATCATCGACATCTCCAACCCCGCGAAGTTGCGCCATGTCTCTGTGGTGCGAGTCGGCGAGGCCCAGTCGTGCGTGGTTTCCGACGGTTACCTCTACGCCGGCGCCTGGGAAGAATGCCGCGTCGCGATTTGTGACGTTCGCAATCCCGCCAAGCCGAGACAGGTCGCCGAAGTCGAACTCAATGGCCGGGGCGACGGCCTGTGCGTGGAGAACGGAATTCTCTATGCGGCCTACGGACACCATCAACCGGGCGCGGAGCTTTCGCTGGATGATCCGCGCTACGGCAATGGCAACGGGATGGATATCTTCGATGTGTCGGATCCCGCCCAGCCGAAGCAGTTGTCCCGGGTTCAATTCGCCTGGCGGTACTATGGCGGTTGGCCTGATACCTGGCGGGTGAAACTTTCCTTCCCTTACGCCTATCTCTATCACACGCACAACGGAGTTTTCATCCTGGACGTTTCCAATCCGAAGCAACCGAAGGAACTGGCACAGATTCGGATTCCTCGTTTTCCGGGAGAGAAAGGTTTTCGCAAGTTCAAGACCGAGGACAAATCTGGAACCCGGCCCAAGGTCATTCCCTTCGACCCGGAAAAGGTCAGCTACAGTCCCGTTTGCGGCTTGGAGACCGTCGATGGCCATATGTATTTCACGGGTCTCGACACGGACCTGCATGTCTTTAAGAACAATGAATTCGTCCGGGCGATTTCGGATGGAGACGACGATGCCGGGAAACTGAAAGCCCGCGGCGATTTCCATGACTTCAAGGCGCTTGAACCGTTCGGGCTGAAGAACCTGAGCGCCTATCGGCCGGGCGGACAGGTTTACGCGGCGGTGGCGCATGACGGATATGTTTATGCCGCGTGCGGGTCTGCCGGGATTCATGTTTTGGACGAGGAGTTGGGCCTGCTGAAGCAGTATCCGACCGCCGGTTTTGCAATGGACGTGTGGGTGCTCGGAAAGAAGCTGTATGCCGCTCAGGGCGCTGAAGGTCTGGTGTGCTACGAAGTGGACGGCCCGGAGCTCAAGCGAGTGAACTCGTATGAGACGAATCGGGCGATCCGGCAGGTGCGCGTCGCGCCGAATGGCCGATACGCGGTCGTTCATGCCGGCGGAGGAGGCTACGAGATTCTTGATGTATCCGGCGGGAACGAGATCAAACGGACGAAACAGGTAATCGGTTGGGGGGGGCTGGTGTATTACCGGCAACTCTGCAACGGGTTCATCGACGAGCGGTATATCTGCGGGACCTGGTGCGCGGGCCGCACCTTCATGTCCGATCTGGGCGGAGACGAACCCGCGGAGCTGCCGGACCCGCTGGGACTCCTGCCGGACATGAAAGAGGGTGGTTATGCTGCCTCTGGCAAATACGCACTGGTCACCCGCGATGGGGGATACTCCTTCTACCAGCCGCTGCGAGAGGGCGAATACGATTTCGATCTGCCCGTCCACCGGATTCCGGACGGTCCGGCTTTCCGTGGCAAACCAACGGTTCGGGGCAATATCCTGGTCGCGTGCAATCGTATCGACGGGGCCGTAACGGTCGTCGACATCACGGATTTGAAAGCGCCGAAACTGGTGCGCCAGTTCAAGATCAGTGGTAATCCCGACCTGGCCTTTATCGGCGACGGGTATGTCATGATTCCAGCCGGTCGCCAGGGACTGATCAAATTTGATCTGTGAGACAATTACTCGTGGTCGCTCAAGATCGTCCATGCCAAGACGAGGGACACGAAGAACAGGCACTGGAAGCGAGAGGAAGGCATGGTGAAGATGGAGTTGGCCAAGCGTGGGCGTGAATTGTTAGGCGGTTTCGGTGGATCGGTGGACGTGCGCTACGCCCATGCCCTGATCTTCGCTCCCGCGGGGATGGAAGACCTGCCCGATTTCGAGGCTTTGGCGCATATTCGAAGCGAACTTGCCAAGAACGGGGCTTGCCCCAGCGTGATGGTTGATTCACCCGCCATCTTGTGTGGCCCGATGGGAAAGGGAAATGTGATTTGCATAAGCCCGCATCCCGAGTCGAGCGAAGCCCTTTACGGCATTATCCGGAGAGCGGCAATCCACTTGTTCGAGAAGTAGCCGGGGAGGGTTCGCTGTCGGCCCGCGGGTGAAGAGCAAACCGATTCCACCGAAGTGGAGGAGTAATGCTCTCCATCAATCCATAAAACGGCGGCAGGCCTTCGGGCCTGTTGACCGGTGGTGAGCAAAGGCCGCATGTTCCTCTGCGGCTTCGCGAAGCTGTACTGCCTCGAGGCAAAGCAGTTACTTCTTCACTGGGATAAACTGCACGGCATCGACGATGACGTATTTGCCCCCGGTGCCATCGGTGCTAATGGTGACGGAACCCTCACGACCTTTCTTGAATTCAAAAATTCCGATCGAACGGAATAGCTTGGCGATAGGTGCGGGCTTCGCCCTCATTGATCTTCACCACGGTCTTGCCCTTGGCATGGAGCACGGTGATGGGCACGTCGTTGGCGCGGCGGATGTTGCTGTTGTGCGCCACACGCACCTCATAGAGGCCGGTGCGCGGGAGGTTGGGAGTGAAAGTGGCGCTCTTTTGCCCTTTCTTTTCCTTCATGTCGTGAATGTAGCTGGTGCCGACAAAAGGCGGAGTGTGAACGCTATGCTTCCATTCGCCGACAAGCTTGGCCTCGGTGTTGTCGACCACAATGCCCGGCAGTTTCGATTTATCGAGCACGATGAATTTGATGTTCTCGGGCTTATCGACTTCATCCGGCCGAGGCAGGCGCGGCTCATCGGCAAAGGTGCCTGTTACAAACACAAACAAACAAAGTGCGTGCGGCAATTTCATTGAATAAAAATACCCGTCAAAATGGCAGGCTACAAATCAATTTGCGCTCCGGCGTTTGACCTATTACCCTAGCGGCACATGAAACGCATTTTCCTTTTTCTTACGTTAAGTGGTGCACTGACAATATCCGCTGCCCAATGGAGCCAGTTCCGCGGGCCTAATGGCGCGGGTAAAACGGATGCCAACCTGCCGCTCACGCTGGGTGAGGGGAAGAACGTGAAATGGAAAACGCCAATGGCCGGCAAGGCGTGGAGTTCCCCGGTGATGTGGGGCAACCAGATTTGGTTCACTAACGCGGAGCCAGACGGCCACAAACTGTGGGCAGTATGCCTCGATGCCGCCACGGGCAAGGTGCTACACAACAAACTGGTGTTCGAAGTCGCCAAGCCGCAAACCTGCAAGGTGACCATGAACAGCTACGCATCGCCCACGCCGGTGGTGGAAGCAGGGCGCGTATATGTGAGCTTCGGTGCGCACGGCAACGCTTGCCTGGATACCAAGAACGGAACGGTGATTTGGCAGCGGCAGGATGATGAATTGTATTGCGATCACTTCCGTTTACCCGCCAGCTCGCCGATCCTCCATGGCGATACCTTGATTTTACAATTCGATGGTGCGGACAAGCAGTTTGTCGTGGGGCTCAATAAAAAAGACGGCAAAACCAAATGGCTGCACAAGCGCGCCTTTAACTATGGCACCAATAATCCCGACCGCAAAAAGGGGTACGGCACGCCCGCGCTTATTTCGAACGGTGGCCGCCAGCAACTCATCACCCCAGCCGCTGTGGCCACGGAGGCACTGGACCCGGACACCGGGAAACTGCTATGGACCGCCCGCACCGGCGGCATGAATGCCAGCGGCCTGCCGCAGTTTGCGCACGGGCTGGTGTTCATCAACAACGGGTCGGGGGCCATGAGTGCCGTTCGCCCCCAAGCCGGTGCCAAAGCCGAACTGAATGCCGTGTGGAGCGAGCGGCGCAACATCGCAAAAAAATCGTCTCCGATCATTCATGGCGACCATATTTATATGGTGACCGACAACGGCGTAGCAACCTGTCTTGAGGCTAAAACCGGGAAATCCATTTGGAGCGAACGCCTTGATGCAGGCGAGTTTGCCGCCTCACCCATCCTGTGCGGCGATCGCATTTATTGTTTTAGTATGAACGGCAATGCGGTGGTATTCGCTGCCAAGACGGAATTCAAAATCCTCTCCCGTGGCAAATACGAATCCGGCTTCATGGCCACCCCGGCCGTAACTGGTAACGCCCTGATTTTGCGAACTAAAACAGCGGTTTATCGGGTGGAAGGCAAATAACCGAACTGGGATTCGGAGTTTGATCATTGGGACTTATAAAAGGGTTGCGCCTTTTCGTGATGGGGTCACACTCTATCCATGGTTCACATCCCCGAAAAGTCCGTGCATTCGTTGAGCCCCGAATCGCGGCAAACCGAATTGGGCTTGTTGGATGCGGAGATTGGCACGCTGCGGGCCGACAACAAATCGCTGCGCGCCATCAACCGAATTCTCGAACGTGAGAAGAAAGAATTGGAGGCCGAGGTGGAAACCTTGCGTGCGGAAGCAAAGAGCGAAAATGACCCGCATATCTAAACTTCTTTAAATTTTTGTGCGCCCAGCTGCGTCTGATATACCTGTGTTGCTATGCTACATTTGACTGACAACTCGTTGAGCCGCCGGAATTTCCTTTCCGTGGGTAGCCTTGCGCTTGGGGGACTGGCGTTGCCGGAGTTTTTGCGGGCGCAGGATGCGTTGCAAAAACTCGGCGGCGTGGCCAAGGATAAAACGGTGGTATTCCTTTTCATGCACGGCGGACCCTCGCAGACGGAGACGTTCGATCCCAAGATGGGCGCTCCCTCAGGCATTCGAAGCATGACCGGTGAAATTCCCACGCGGCTGCCGGGCATCACATTTGGATCCACGTTTGAAAAGCTCGCTAAGCTGAATGATAAATTTTCCATCGTGCGATCCTTTACTACCGGGAGTGGCGCACATGATTCAAAACCCATTGTCAGTAAATATTCCAAGAATGCACAGATTGGTGGGCATTACGCTCGCGTGGCAGGCAGCAGTCATCCGGAAACCGGCATGCCCCGTAATATTTGGCTCCATCCGCAGGCGGTTGACCCCAAGGCGACCGACCCTATCATGAAGCTCGGAAAATTTGATGTGACCGGACCTTTGGGGCCAGCTTTTGCGCCGTTCCAACCCAGTGGCAAAGGTGACTTCCGTGCGGATATGAAATTATCCGTAGACCCATCACGGCTGGGTGACCGACGTTCACTATTAGGTAGCTTGGATCAATTCCGACGTGAAGTAGAGTCAGGCAAGGCAACCAGTGGATTGGATAAATTTCAATCACAGGCATTTGAAACTTTAACCGGCGGCATCGGTGATGCCTTTGACATTACGAAGGAAGCCCCGAAGGTACTGGCCCGTTACGACACGTCCACCCTGATGGACGTGGAGAAAATCAGTAAAAGATGGAACAACCGGCCACGTTATCAGAACCACGTTAACAATCTGGGTAAACTCATGTTGATGGCGCGACGTTTGGCTGAGCGTGGAGCGGGCTTTATCACAGTCACCACCGATTTCGTGTGGGATATGCACGCAGATGCGAACAATGCCACCATGACTGAAGGCATGGGCTATGTGGGCACACCGTTTGACCACGCAGTGAGTGCATTTATTGAAGATGTGGAAGCGCGCGGATTACGCGATAAAATTTTACTTGTGTGCTGCGGCGAAATGGGGCGGACACCTCAAGTGAATAATAAGGGAGGTCGTAATCATTGGGCGGGCAGTGCGCCTTTGATGTTATATGGAGGTGGCCTAAAAATGGGGCAGGTGGTGGGGAGTTCCACCAAAGATGGAGGGGAGCCTGCAAGCGATCGCGTGACTATCCCAAACCTTTATGCGACTCTTATGGAGACGTTACTGGACACGGGTGCGGTGCGCGCCATGGCGGGTATCCCGCAGGAAGTAAATGATGTCATTAATGGGGCGTCCCCCATCCGCCAGTTGATGTAGGAGGGCTAATAAACTGCTGTTTTAGCGGAGTATGTTTTCTTTATCAGATATTGCGCCGAACCAAACCTGCGAGGGTTCGAGCCGTCGTGATTTTCTTCAAGCGGGCGTATTAGGGAGCCTGACGTTGCCGGCTTTATTAGCCAATAAAGCGCTCGCAGCCCAAGCGGGACTACACCTTAAGGACAAGTGTGTAGTACTCCTGTTTCTTTCAGGCGGTTCACCACACATTGAATTGTTTGATCCAAAAATGACCGCTCCCAAAGAGATCCGTTCCATCACAGGTGAGGTGAAAACAAATATTCCTGGTGTCACTTTTGGGGGAACTTTTCCAAAGTTGGCAAAGATGACCGATAAGTTTTCGGTAGTGAGATCGTATGGTTCCAAGAACAGCGGACACACCTACCATCCGGTAACTGTTTCGGGTAATCCGCTTAAAGCCTCGATGGGTGCTCTCTATACAAAAGTGGCCGGAGCGAATCATCCGGACACAGGAATGCCGCGTAATACTTTAATTTTACCTGAGGCAATAGATCCGAAACTGAAGCTCGGTAGCAATTTTGAAACTAAGGCACTCGACACTCTTACTCAGGCCGGAGATTTGGGTGCAAGTTATGCTGCCTTTAACCCTGCTGGTGGCGGAGATGTGAATGCGGATATGCGTTTGCAGATTGAGCCAGAGCGCTTAAACGATCGTCGTGGATTGCTTGATCGTTTGGATGGTCTGCGCCGTGATATTGATGCCAATGGAGAGCTAGAGAGTGCGGATAAATATCAGCAACAGGCTTTCGACACTATTTCACGTGGAGCGGCCGATGCATTTGATTGGTCTAAAGAAGACCCAAAAACCATTGCGCGTTACGATACGCGTCCACTTTTTGATCAAAGAAAACTTCAACGATGGCATGACATGAAACGTGCAAGTAATTTGCTGGGCTTACAGATGCTCATGGCACGGCGAATGTGCGAGGCAGGTTGTGGATTCGTGACGGTGAGTGATTGTGGTTGGGATTATCACGCAAACAACAATAGTCCCAAAAACATGGCCGGTATTTATCCCATGGGAAATCAGGTTGATCATGCGGTCAGTGCATTTATACAGGATGTGCATGAGCGAGGATTGAGTGAGAAGATATTACTTGTGGTTACCAGCGAAATGGGACGCTCGCCCCGAATTAATAGCGGCGGTGGCCGCAATCACTATGGTAATTTGACTTCTCTTTTGGTTTCCGGGGGCGGTCTAAAGATGGGCCAGGTAATTGGCCAAAGTGACCGTCAGGCGGCCGAGCCAGCCACGCGTCCGTACGAACCGAAACATCTGATGAGCACAATTATGCACACGCTTTTTGACATTGGCCAACTGCGCGTGAAGGATGGTCTACCCAAGAGTCTGGTGGACGTGATCACCGGCGGTTCTCCCATTGAGGAACTGGTGTAAACTGTTTAAAGGAAACAAATTTTCAATCAACGGCACCTCACTGATTCGCCGGTTGATGTGATGTTCTCACGGCAAAATGCCGGCAATACTTTTTCACTTGAATTTTAGGGCGGGCTTCTCTGTCATAACTGCAAGTTGCAAACCTATAAAACGGCGTTTTTTATTGCAAAAATCGGCTTTTTTGGCTATTTTATACTCTTCTTAGGGAGGTTTGTTTCCAATGAAAGCTGACGGGACAGGTGTGTCAGTCGGCAACGCTGGTAATTTATGAATTTTGTGTCCCGCATTTGGCTGCCGTTGGCGGTGTTTGTGGCGTTTCTTTTGGCGCTACTCAACCGTGAGGAGTTGTATGATCAGTTCGTCGACAACGGGCGGTTTGTCACGGAGGGGTTGTTCACTCACGGCGTGCAAATCGGCGCGTGGATCTCGGCGGCGTTTTTGGCGAACCGGCTGATCACGATTTTTTTCTGGGATGGATTTATTGGTGCGTTGTCCGAACGACCGGTGCCGCGTTTGCCGAAGGACGTGACGGGGATTGTGATTTTCTCCATCGCGGGCCTCGCGATTGCCTCCACAGTTTTTCATCAGGACACCACCAAGATCATCGCCGCCTCGGGCGCAGTTAGCATTGTAGTGGGGCTGGCGCTGCGCACGGTGATTCTTGATTTGTTTATGGGGTTGGCCATTCACGTGGATCAACCGTTCAAAATGGGCGACTGGATCATGGTGCATCAAAACCGTGTGGAGACACATATTGTGGCGGAGATTATTGAAATCAACTGGCGCACCACGCGGCTGCGCACCACGGCGAATAATATGGTAGTGGTGCCCAACAGCAAACTGGGCGAAACCATCGTGACCAATTATATGGAGCCCACGCCGCATTTCCGGATGGATCTGGATTTCATAATTGATTTCGAGGTATCCGCCGAGCGGGCCACTCGGGTGCTGACCGCGGGCATCCGCGCCGCGTGCGAACACAAAGGCATCCTCGCCCAGCCCGAGCCGGAAGTGCGGATGAAGGAAGCGTCTCTCAATGGCATGGTATACGAGGTGCGTTATTTTATATTGCCCCGGCACATTTCCCCCAATGAATCGCGGCACGAAGTGAATCGAACGGTGCTTGAACATTTGGTGCATTCAGGTATCATGCCAGCGCACTCGAAGGAGGAGGTGACCTTGACGCGCGGGAAACAGCGGACGCTGGATGTGTCGCTGGACGAGGACTTGTACCAACTGATCACGCGCACGGAATTATTCCGGAGCTTGAGCGCGGGCGAATTCGCGAAGGTGTTTCCCCAAATGCAAAAGCGCACGCTCGCGGAAGGCGAGGTGCTGTACGCGCAGGGCGACGCCGGCGATTCACTCTTCGTGTGCCTTGAGGGTTTGCTGGAGCGGTTTGTGGATGGCCCGAAGGAGCGGATAAAAGTGGACACGTTGCGGGCCGGTCAACATTTTGGCATCGCCGCGATGCTGGATGGCACGGCGCGCGCCACCACGATGGAAGCCTGCACGGGGGCATTGGTTTATGAAATCGGAAGGGACGCGTTCGCGCCGTTGTTGGAAAATCACGACGAGTTACGGGCGTTGCTGGAGGAGGGCGCGAAACAAGCGGCCGACCAAATTCGAGTAAAACAGGTGGCGGCGCAGCGCGCCAAACAATCCAAGGCGAAGGGGGAAAAGAAAACGGCGATGCAAAAGGTGATGCAATCGTTTTTCCCGGGCTTCACAAAGTCAGATAAAAACAAGGGGGATGATGGGGATGAACAAAAATAAAATTCGGTTAATGGCGGCGCTGTGGGTGGCGACTGCCGGAACACTTTTGGCCCAACCACTGCCGGGCACGGGCCCCACGCGCAGCCGCATCAAGCCGTGGCTAAAAAATGCCCTCGGCGAATTGGCGGCGCTGAAAACCACCAACGATGTGAAGGTGATGTCCAAGCGCATCACGCTGAGCTACATCGATCCCGCGCGCGCCACGCAATTGCTGGCGCTGCACGGCTACACCATCGGCAAGGCGGAGGAGCCGATGGATCACACCAAACTGCCGGTGGTGATTTCCCTGCCGGGCACGGCCTTCCACGAAACCATTCCCAAACCGGAAGACAAGTTTCCCCAAACGGAAACCGATCCGATGAATGAGTTGATTGTGTTTCACAATGAAAATGAACCGGGACAGTTGAGCCGGCTGTTGGATTTGTTGCAGCGCGATGTGGACAAGCCCGCGAAACAAATCATCATCGAAGCGATGATTTTGGAAATCTCATCCACTGCGCTGGAGGAAATGGGCGTGAAATGGTCGCGCTCAGGCAACCCCACCGGCAGTGGGTTTACCGATAAAACCAGCACGCTGACTTTCGGCACGCTGAAATTTCCCAGCACGGATGAAGCCCTGAATCTCGCCACCTCCGGCGTTTTCCACGGACTCAACGCGCAAATCAAGGCACTCGTTCGCGAGGGCAAAGCAGAGGTGCTCTCGCGCCCGAGCGTGCTCGCGCTGAACAATCGCATGGCTTTCATCAATGTTTCAAAAGAAATTCCCGTGGCGAACACGACGTACGCGCCGGGAAATAATTACCAGCGCACTTCGTTTGAAATGAAAAAAGCGGGCATCTCGCTCGCGGTGCGCCCGCGTGCCAGCGCCGATGGCAGCGAAGTGAGTATGCAAATCAACGCGATGGTCACCGCCCAAGTGCCCAACGAAGATGTCGAGGTGAAGCAAGGCGCCAACGTGGTGGCCAAGTCGCCGACCATTTCCGTGCGCGAAGTGAAGACCACCGCGCGCGTGGCCAACAATACCCCCTTCATCATCGGCGGCCTCATCGCGCGCGACAAGCAAAGCAGCGTCGACAAGGTGCCGCTGCTCGGCGACCTCCCGCTGCTCGGCGGGCTCTTTCGCAGCAAACAGGAAAAAGCGGTGAAGCGCGAAGTCATCATCGTCCTCACGCCCACGGTGTTGCCCGATAATCCCGTGGGCGGAAAACACATTCCCGAGGATGAGGATTTGTTCGATAGCTTTGGCAATCAACTCTTCCGCGACGCCTATCGCATTCGCGCCGAGGACACGTTTGACCTCAATTACCTCACCCAAAACCGCCAACTCCAACGAATGAAAGCCCTCGCCAGCCGCATTGTGGCGGGCAATGCGCAATTGCGCGGGCAGTATCCGTACAATCATTTTGTGGACAAGGCAGTGCCGGGCGAGGAGATTTTATGTTATCGCCAGATTTACGAAGTGCTCAAGCGGCAGGATATGCAGGAGCAAATGGCCTCGACCAAAATCATTTTCTTTGAACCGGACAAAAATATCAAGTCCGGCCATCGTGTGCGCTTTCTGGAGGCGTATCTGAAAGCCAACGCGCCGGAAGTCCTTACCGAAGAGGGCGGCGGCAAGGCGGTGGCAATTTCGTTCACGATGCAGCGATTTTCCGACAGCGCGAAGACGATTTTTAATGAGCCCGTGCCCGAACTGCAGCTCGTGGACTGCGCCGATGAAGCAAATTGGGCGCGCCAACTTTGGACGCTCAATCAGCCCACGGAGGAAGGGCAGGGAAAATTCACGGTGCTGCTGCGCCACCAAAAAGATGTGCAACGCCTCAAGTACGCGGTGCTGATGAAAAAAACCGTGGAGTTGAATACCGAAAAGCAAGTGCTCAGTCTCGGCAATTTCACCCGCGGGCGGTTACTGCTGATGCCCCGCGTAAAGGAGGCCGACATTGAGCTGGTAGATGGCGACGTGGCGCGCGCGTTCTTTTTCTCGGAGATGTATTATCAGGCGTTGCAGGTAGAAATGGAAAAGGACCTCGCTGCTTTCCGAAAAGTGATTGAAGACAAAAATCATTTGCAGCAGATGTTGAATCCCGGCCCACGCCGGTAACGTCAACCTTGGTTGAGAGGAAAAGGGTGAAATGAAAACGAATCGTACCGAACTCGCAATCGGCGTAGCGCTCCTGTTCGGAGTCGCCGCACTGTTTATTTTTTCCAAACCCAAACCGGCGGAGCCCGCTCCTGCGCCGGAACAAATCGCCGCCGCACCCCAGCCAACCCCTCAGCCGGAGGCAGCCCTCGAGCCCGAGCCGGCAGAACCCACGGAACCCGCCGAAGGCGAAACCCCCGAACCGCCGGAAGGTGAAGGTAATGAATCCGAACCCGCCGAAGGCGAAGGCGGCGAACCTACCGAAGAACCCGAAACTCCATCCGATCCGGTTTTAGCGTTGGTGGATAAAATCGACAACCCCGCGGGCAAAGTCCGCGTGCTCGCTAATCTCGCCGGCACGCTCGCCCAAACGGGCGACACGGAACGCGCGGTCATCATCCTCGCGCAGTCGCAAGCCATCGTGGATGAAATCGAGGACGCCACCTCGTTGGCGCCGGCGTTGAGCTACTTGGCCGGCGCACAAATTCGCCTTGGACTAAAAGACGACGCCCGGGCCACGCTGGCGAAGGCCCTGGCCACGGTGGGAAAAATCAAAGGCGTGGATGCGAAAGTGCAAACGCTCGGCAAGCTCACGATCGCTCTCAATGAACTCGGCGACCACGAACAAATCCAAGCCGTGCTCGCGCAGTCGCTGGTGTTGGCCAATGAAATTCAGCAGCAAGCCCAAGCGGTGCTGCAACAATCGCTCACCCTCGTGGGCCGTATGAAAGACGGCGAAGGCAAAGCCAACGCGCTACAACAAATCGCCGCCGCAATGGCGCAACCGGGGAATGCGCAGCAAGCGGAAGAAATTTTTGTGCAAGCGCTCACCATCGCCACGCAGATTGCCGATGCCGAAAAGAAAGCCATCGCGCTGGACAAGATCGCCAAGTCCTTCGAGCAAGCCGGGCCGGGCGGGCAGTTTACCGCGCTCCAATTCAGCATCGGTTGGATGTATTATGAGGGCAACAATTTGCCGCGCGATTATGCGCGCGCCGCCACGTGGTATCGCAAAGCCGCCGAGCAAGGCCACGCGCAGGCGCAGGTAAACCTCGCCGTGATGTACACCGAAGGCGAAGGCGTGGCGGCCAGCAAAGTGGAGGCGCTCAAGTGGTTCCGTCAAGCCGCTGAGCAGGGCTTCGCCGAGGGCCAAACGGCCTTGGGCGTGATGTACGCGCTCGGCCAGGGCGTGGAGGCGGATCTCGTGCAGGCAAATAAATGGCTCGCGCTCGCCGCCGCCCAAGGCGATGCCGACGCCCAAGTGGCCCACACGGAACTTGCCACCAAACTTTCGCCCGCGCAATTGGCGGAGTCCAAAAAACTCACCGATCAATGGCAGGCGCAACGAAATCCAGTGACGGCACCAGCGCCTGCTCCGGAGCCGAAGCCAGAGATTCCCGAAGCGAAGAAGCCGGAATAATTTGAACCGCTATTGGCGGTTCAAAAAACACTCGTCTGATTTATTCCCTGCCAGTGAATAACCTTGAGTTATCCACTTTCCCCTGTTAATAATTCGTCTTTCGCATGAGCGAACGGAGGATTGATACCGGAATTTGGGATAAGCTGACGAAGGCCGTGGTGTTTCTACTCGTCATCGCCGCGTTGCTCGCGGTGGCGGTTTGGTACCTGCCGCTAATCAAACAAAACGAACGAATGCGTTCGGAGGTTTTGCGGCTCCAAGAAGAATTAGCCACTAAAGAGGAAACGGCCCGCCAAATCAAAGTGCAAATCGAAGCGCTCCGCAATGACCCCGAGACCGTGGAGCGTTACGCCCGCGAAAAGCTCGGGCTGGCGCGCGCCGGCGAAACGGTCATCCGCTTCGAGCAGCCCAACTCCAACGCGCCATAACCCGCTTGCATTCAAGCTTGCATTCGGCCCTCGCTCGGCTACTTTCCCGACCCGTTTTTGAACCCCAAAATTTATTATGGCAATTGCAAATGACCTTCGGCGCGGCAACGCGATTAAAATCAACGGCGCGGTATGCGTCGTCATGGACACCGGCCACGTGAAGCCCGGCAAAGGGCCCGCTTACGTTCAGGCCAAGCTGCGCAATCTTTCCACCGGCAAATCATCCGACAACCGATTCAACTCATCCGAGAACATCGAGATTGTGCCCATGACCACTCGCAAGCTGGAGTTCAGCTATATGGAGGGCGACGATTTTGTGTTGGTGGATCCCGAAACCTACGAGCAAGAAAACGTGCGCGCCGAGTTGATGACCGACGTGAAGGATTTCATGACCGAGAACACGCCGCTCACCGCCACTTACGTGGACGGCAACCTCGCGATGGTGGAGCTGCCGCCCAACGTGATACTCACCGTTAGCGATGCGCCCGATGGCGTGAAAGGCGATTCCGCCAGCAACGTGCAAAAGCCCGTCACCCTCGAAACCGGCGTGATCATTCAAGTGCCCCTCTTCATCAAGACCGGCGAGAAAATCAAGATCGACGTGAAGAACCAAAAATACCTCGAGCGGGCGTAGTTTGGATTATCAATCCTCAATCGCCGCGCGCGGTTTGTATTTCTTGGCTAATGCCAACACGGTGTTGAGGCGTTTCATTCCTCCAGTGCACGTCGGATCGCTGAGGTTGGCGGCGGCGGCGCAGACGGCGGCAAATAAACTTCGCTGGATTTCCCAGCCTTCGTGAATGCCCAACAACATTCCGGTGCAAAATGCATCGCCCGCGCCGGCTGCGCCTTGGATGTATTTTTGCGGCAGCTTCAATGACGATTGCCAGTGATCCGTGCCGCCCCGCGTGCGGGCAAAGCCGCCTTCGGGGAAGTGCACGCACACGAGTTCTTTTACGCCGAGTTGGAGCAATGCGCCGGCGGCGTGCCGCAGTGCCACGGTGTCCAGCGTGCCGTCAGTGCGGCGGATGGTGAAGCCGGTGGTTTTGCCCGCTTCGAATTCGTTGAGGATACAGTAGTCCACAAACGGCAGTGTGGGCGAAACGATTTTGGCAAAGCGATCGCTGTCTTCGCTCACGCAATCGATGCTGGTTTTCAAGCCCGCCCTTTGGGCCTTGGCGCAGAGGGCGGCGGCGCGCGTGCCGTATTTTTTATCCGGCGCATCCATCGCATCAAGCAACAGCAGATAACCGATGTGGAAAATTTTCGCCTTCGATTTTTTGAAGTCCAGCCCCTTGCCATCCCACAAGGCATTAGCGCCGCGACAATGAAAAAACGTGCGCCGCCCGGTGTCCACTTCCGTCATCACATCAGTGTACGACGTAGGCGCGCGGTCGGTAGTTTGGATTAGTTGGGCGTCAACCTTGTACCGCTTGAGGTCGGCGAGAATATATTTACCGAAGTCATCCTTGCCCACAAACCCCGCTGCGCTGAGCGGAATTTTCGCGCCCAGCTTAGCGAGGTTTACCAGCAAATTATACGGCGACCCGCCCGTGCCCTCGCTTTGGCGCAGAATGTTGGCCAGCGTTTCCCGTTGCGGAAACACGTCCACCATCTTCACCTGATCGACGATCCAGTTCCCCCCCGCCAAAATTCCATTGCGTTTCATAAGCAAAAATAACCAAAAAAAGAGACAACCGTTTATAGCGGTCGCCTTGGGAAAGTGTCGAGCCAATCATGGCTGCCGTGGCGGCGAATGAGGGTTGTTAAAAATTTATTCACATCATTTGACGAACCGGCATTTATGACGTACGTTGCGGCCATTGCGCTATGAACACGCCGCATTATCACATCAACATTTTCTGGAGTGCCGAGGAAGATTGCTTCATCGCCGAAATCCCCGACCTCAAACACTGCACCGGTCAGGGCGATACCCCCGAGGAAGCGCTGACCGATGTCATGGAAGCGCAGGACACGTGGATCGTCGCCTGCCTCAGCGCCGGTGAGCCCGTGCCCGATCCGGAGTACACCGCCTCGGTGGAGGCGTGATGGGGTAAATGAGTTGCGAGTTGCCACCCACTCGACCCTCGACCCTCGGCTCTTGACCCCTTACCTTCGCGCCGTGTTCCGCCCCTGCATTGATCTGCACGAGGGACGGGTGAAACAAATTATCGGCGGCACGCTTTCCGATTCCACGGATGGGCCGCAGACCAACTTTGTTTCCGACCGCCCCGCTTCGTGGTACGCCGAGTTATATCGCAAGGATGACTTGCGCGGCGGTCACGTCATCCAGCTTGGCCCCGGCAATGAAACCGCCGCGCGCGAAGCCCTTGCCGCGTTCCCCGGCGGCCTCCAACTCGGCGGTGGCGTGAATGCCGATAACGCCGCCGAATGGCTTGATGCCGGCGCGTCGCACGTCATTGTCACCTCATGGGTTTTCCGCGAAGGCCGCCTCGATGCCGAACGCCTTGCCGCTTTGGTAAAAACCATTGGCCGCGAGCGCCTCGTGCTTGATCTTTCCTGCCGCCAACGCGACGGCCAATACTGGGTGGTCACCGATCGCTGGCAAAACTTCACCGAATTGCCCATGAACGAAGCCACCCTGAAAACCCTCGCCGTCAGTTGCGCTGAATACCTCGTGCACGCCGTCGATGTGGAAGGTCAACAAACCGGCATCGACCTGCCCCTCGTGCAAACCCTCGCCGCCGGTTCACCTCTCCCTGTCACCTACGCCGGCGGCGCGAACTCCCTTACCGACCTCGAGTCAGTACACCAAGCCAGCGCCGGCCGCGTCCATTTAACCATCGGCAGCGCACTGGACATCTTCGGCGGCGAACTCAAATACACCGACTGCATGGCATACAATCGGCGACACACGGATCAATAATTTTCACCACAGAGGCACAGAGAACACAGAGGGATGGTTTCTCTGCGCCTCTTTGGTAAATTAAAAAACGACCGAACCCCAATCACCAAGGAAACCCCAAACTTGGTCATTGGGCCTTGGAACTTCGGCCATTCCCCTTTATTTTCACGGCATGCGAACCACCATCCTACTAATTGCTGCTATGCTCGCCACTGCGAATCTTTATGCCCAAGCGGAGAAACCCAAGCGCAAACCCAATCCTATTTTTGCGCCGGTGAAAGACGATCCCAAGCTGCCGCGCGTGTTGTTGATTGGCGATTCGATTTCGATTGGATACACGCTGGCGACGCGGGAGTTTCTCAAGGGCAAGGCCAACCTGCATCGCATCCCCACCAACGGCGGCCCCACCACCAAAGGCCTTGCGAGCATCGAGGCGTGGCTCGGCAAGGGAAAGTGGAATGTCATCCATTTCAACTGGGGACTGCACGACCTCAAGTATATGGGACCGAAGGGGCAGAATTTGTTTCCCAAGGATAAGGGCGGCAAACCGCAAGTGCCTCTCGCGGCGTATGAGAAAAATCTGGAGCAGCTCGTCGTGCGTTTGAAAAAGACGGGGGCGAAATTGATTTGGCGCAACACCACTCCCGTGCCGCCGGGCGCGAAGGGGCGCTACGTGGGCGACTCTATTAAATACAACACCGCCGCCGCGAGCGTGATGAAAAAGCACGGCGTGCCCACGCACGATCTGTTCACGATGAGTAAAGTGCGAATGAAAGAACTGATGCTGCCAGCCAACGTGCACTACACCAAAGAAGGCTCGCGCGTGCTGGGCAAAGACGTCGCGCGCGTGATTGCCGAGGAGTTGAAGGCGCTGAAAAAATAACGGTGGCCAAGCTATTTTTTTATTACTCGTCGATGAACGCGGGGAAGTCCACCACCCTGCTGCAATCGGCACACAATTACCGCGAGCGCGGGATGCGACCGTGGCTGTTCACTCCGCAGCTGGATACCCGCTCCACCGAGGGCCGCGTCACCTCGCGCATCGGGCTCGACGCCGAGGCGCACGCCTTCACGCCCGCCGACGATTTGCACGCGATCGTGCGCGCCCAAGCCGAGCCCATCCATTGTGTGCTCGTTGACGAGGCGCAGTTTCTTTCGCGCGCGCAGGTTTTTCAATTGGGCGAAATCGCCGATGCCCTAGGCGTGCCCGTGTTGGCCTACGGATTGCGCACCGATTTTCAGGGTAACCTTTTTGAGGGCAGTCAACATCTACTCGCGTGGGCCGACAAGTTGGTTGAAATCAAAACCATCTGCCACTGCGGCAGCAAAGCCACGATGGTCCTGCGCACCGATCCCGACGGCAACGTCCTGCGCGAAGGCGCCCAAGTGGAAATCGGCGGCAACGAACGCTACGTCTCCGTCTGCCGCAAACACTTCAAGGAAGGAATGGCGACGAGGCAACCGGGTGATTTGCCCCTGTAGCCCGATCCACCGGTCCGGGCCACAAATGCACTGAATTTACGGATTCAGATTTACGAATGACGAACCCAACCGATCGTCATTCGTAAATCTTCAATCGTCATTTCACCTCATATTTCCCATCCGGCAAACGCGTGGGCAATTTGTATTTCGCATCCGTGATGAGATTGAAAATATTTGGATCCCGCGTGCGGACGAGTTCGCGGCTGTGCAATTTCCACTCGTGGGAAATTTCCTCCTGTCGCCGCTTTGCCGACTGCGCGCCGAACGCCGAAGTGATCGCCCAATAAAGATACTCCGTGCATTGGCAACCGTAATCACACGTGCGGTCGTCGTACGTAAACCACGCCCCCTTCGGATACCGCCGCGGCACACGCCGGAAATGCCCGCCGCGTGCGCGGTCGAGGCATTGCGCCAAAACCGTGCCGGGGCGTTCGCCAAAAATTTTCGGGTACGCATTCGCATAGCCCTCGTGCGTGATGAGATGCAGCACCTCCTCCAACGTGGCATCAAAGCGGCCGCCACCGGGTAACGTCTCCGTGGCAAACTGCCCTTGGCCGGCGTGAAATCCCGCACGTTCAAACGCCTCGCCATCCAGCCGATCCATCGCGCGCTCATTCTCGGCCACTGCCATAAACGCATTGCGCTTCACCAGCTCGGTCACCACGCCGGGATTGTCCGGCTTGCCGTCCTCGTCGTTATCCAAATACTCCGCGAGTACGATGGCAATGTGGCGCAGCTTGGCCGCCGGGGTTTGGGCTGTGCCGAATACGCGCACGCCAAAAACATTAATGTGTTGGCTGAAAACTTTTTGAAATGGCTTGTGCTTGCCGCCGGGCACCGGAGTGATTTTGAAATCCGGAATGGCGGCGGTTACTGCAAGCGCGCCACTCAAAAAGAGAAGGGTGAATTTCATCAATTATTCGTCATTCGCAAACTGCAATTCTGCCACATTCGACTGGTCAGATTCGAAGAAGAATTCCTCATCGCCAAATGCCGGCTTCAAGTCATCGAGCCATGTGGCTTGGGGATCGAACTTGGCGAAGAACACCTGATTCGCCCAGTCGGGATTGCGGCCTTGGATGAATTTGAGCACGAAGACGCGTTCGCCGTGGATTTTGGCCAAGCCGTCCACCAGCACTTTGCCGGGGGTGCAGCTCATGCTCGGGCCGCGCACGGTGCGGGCGAGTCCGCTTACTTGGCGATACGCCCGCGTGAAAATATTGTGCGCGCGGGCCAGCGGCACTTCGAAATAATTTTTCGGGCCCGTGTCGCGTTCCACAAACATATAATAGGGCACCGCGCCGAGCGAAACTTGTTTGCGCCAAAGCGCAGCCCACACGTCCTGATGATCGTTCACGTGTTTGATGAGCGGTGCTTGGCAGCGCACCACCGCGCCGGCATCAATCACCCGCCGCACGGCCGCCTCGGCTGCCGTGGTGGAAAGCTCCACCGGATGACTGCTGTGCGCCATGAGCGCGAAGTGTTTGCCCGCCGCGCGGACTTCGCCGATGAGCCGCAGGAAATCATCGGCGTCCTCGCCGTCGGTAAATCGATACGGCCAATACGCCAGTGCCTTGGTGCCGATGCGGATGCTGTTGAGATGCGGGATGGCGAGCAGCGGCTCAATATAATTACGCAGGAATTTCGTCTTCATCACCATCGGATCACCGCCGGTGATGAGTACGCTGCAGATTTCGGGATTGTCGCTCACGTACTGCACGAGCTGGCCGGCTTCTTTGCTGGCAAATTTCAAATCGCGGTCGCCGATGAATTGCGCCCAGCGAAAACAGTACGTGCAGTAAGCGTGACAGGTTTGGCCCTGCGTGGGGAAGAAGAGCACGGTCTCGTTGTACTTGTGCTGCATGCCCTCGAGCGTGTCGCCACCGAAGTGCGGTTTATTGAGTTCCATCTGCCCAGCGGGATGCGGATTGAGCGTGGCGCGAATTTCATCGGCCGCCAATCGCAGCTCGGCTTCGGGGGCTTCTCGCGTCACGAGGTCGCGCATGCGCGAAAAATCGCCATCGGCCAACATCCCGCGCTGCGGAAAGGTGAGTTGAAACATCGGGTCATGCGGGAGGTCATCACGATCAATGAGCTCTTCGAGCACGTAGTCGTTCACCTTAAACGGCAACACGGCACTCACCGCCTGCATGTCCGCCACTTGCGCGCGACTGAGCCCCAGCATTTCACCCACTCGCGGCAGGTCGTTTCGGGTATTCACACGATAATTTGGCATAGTTCTTTTGTTGAAAATCAGTGTTGATTTCCAGCGGAATCGGTGGAAACAGTGTGCCCTAAATGAGCGTTCGAGCCAAGGCCCATCCCTCAAAACCCCCATTTTATCTGGAAATTCCGCCATTGCCTGCCCCACGCGCGCGCGATAGGATTCGGCGCATGAAGCTCCTTCTTTCCTTGGCTGCCGTTTTGCTTTTTGTAATGCCAGCGGCGGGCGCGAAGGCACCGAACTTTATCGTCATCTTTTGCGACGACTTGGGCTATGGCGATCTTGGCTGTTTCGGGCATCCCACCATCGCCACGCCAAACCTCGATCGCATGGCGGCGGAGGGGATCAAGTTCACACAATTTTATAGTGCTGCCTGCGTGTGCACGCCCAGCCGCGCGGCGTTGCTCACCGGCCGTTTGCCCGTGCGCAGTGGAATGTGCAGCGACAAACGCCGCGTGCTTTTCCCCAACAGCGCCGGGGGTCTGCCGCAAAGTGAAATCACGCTGGCCGAGGGTTTGAAAACCAAAGGCTACGCCACCGCCGCCATCGGCAAATGGCACCTCGGACATCTGCCACAATTCCTGCCGACGAACAATGGCTTCGACACTTACTTTGGCATTCCGTACTCGAACGATATGGATCGCCTCGCCAGCGCGCCCAAAGGCCGCGAATCGTTTTGGAAACCGAAGGTGAAATATTTTAACGTGCCGCTAATGCGCGATACAAAAATCATCGAGCGCCCCGCCGATCAAACCACCATCACACGGCGTTATACCGAGGAGGCGATTGAGTTCATCAAGGATCACAAAGCGAAACCCTTCTTTGTGTACCTCGCCCACAGCTTGCCGCACATTCCGTTGTTTCGCGACACGGCGTTTGAAGGCGTTTCCAAACGCGGCTTGTACGGCGATGTCATCGAGGAGATCGACTGGTCGGTCGGGCAGGTTTTGAAAACGCTAAAAGCCGAAGGGCTTGACGAAAACACGCTCGTGTTTTTCACCAGCGACAACGGCCCGTGGCTGATTTTCGACACCCACGGCGGTTCAGCCGGCCTTCTGCGCGATGGCAAAGGCAGCACATGGGAAGGCGGCATGCGCGAGCCGGGCATTGCGTGGTGGCCCGGAAAAATCAAGCCCCACACCAGCCACGCCATCACCAGCACGATGGATATTTACACCACCTGCCTCACGCTGGCCGGGGCCAAAGTGCCCGCGGACCGCGTGGTGGATGGCCGCGATCTTTCGCCGATTTTATTCAAGGGCTCAAAAAGCGTGCGGAACACTTTTTTTTATTATCGCGGCGAACAACTCTACGCCGTGCGCCAAGGCCCGTGGAAGGCGCACTACATCACCCGCCCCGCTTACGGCCGCGGCGCGCCGGAGAAACACGACCCGCCCGCGCTGTATCATCTCGACCACGACCCCTCAGAAAAACACAACCTCGCGAAGGACAACCCCGAAGTGCTCGCCGCCATCGCCAAGGCCGTCGCCCAACACAACGCCAAACTCAAGCGCGGCAAAAACCAACTCGATTTAATCATTAAAAAATGAAAACCCTCACCGTCCTTTTCCTCTCACTCGCACTGTTGGCCATCGGCTGCACGGATTTCCAACAAAACCAACGCAACCGCGCCGCGCAGCAATATGAAAACCTAAACTTTTTCATACAAGACACCGGCGCGCTGGCACTGTTGCCACCGCCCACCGCCCAACCTTCCGCATGGGCGTCGCTTTTCAATGGCACCGACCTCACCGGCTGGAAGGAAACCGACTACGCCGGACGCGGCAATGTGAAAATCGAAAACGGCGAACTGCACATCGAGAACGGCCTCGTCATCACCGGCGTCACGTTTACCAACAACGCCGTGCTACCGAAAACGAATTATGAAATCAGCTACCAAGCCAAGCGCGTGAACGGAAGTGATTTTTTTGGGCTACTGACATTTCCCGTGGGCAACCAGCACGCGTCGCTCGTCACCGGCGGTTGGGGCGGCGCGGTCACTGGCATCTCCAACATCAACAGCATGGACGCCTCCGAGAACGACACCACGGTTTACCTCAAATACAATCAGGATCAGTGGTTCACCTTCCGCCTGCGGGTGACGCCGGAAAACCTCAGCGTGTGGATGACGCCCAAGGAACATCTCATTCCCCTCAACGCCACCGTAGCCAGCATCGTGAAGGCTTACCAAACCGAGGGCGCCGCTGCCGGCGAAACCCTCAGCGCCAAAGATGCCGAAGCCGCTCTGCGCGCGCTCAATCCCCACCTCGACAAAAACATCCCCGCCCGCGACACGATTTATTTTCCCGGCGAAGCCCAAATCATCGACGAGCCCATCAAGGACAAAGTCGTGCAAATGCGCGCCGGCGAAATCGAACTCTCCGCCCCACTCGGCTTCGCCACTTTCCAAAGCTACGGCGTCATCCGCAACGCCCGCATCCGGCGGTTGCCAGAAAAACCGACCGGGAAATAATCACCACAGAGGCACAGGGAACACAGAGAGGTAGGGAGTGCTGTCCCAGCGCGACGAGGTGGTTTGGAACAAACCGCCCCACCATTCATCTTTTCAAATCTCTGTGCCTCTGTGGTAAAAAAGAAAGCTTCACTCCCCCCGCGCGCTGATTTTTTCCAGCGCGACGCCAGCAGCTTTGGCAACTTCGGCGTCTGAATCGTTCTTCGCCTTAGTAAGCGCCGCGTGACTGCGCGCCGTGCCAAAGACAATTAACAACCGACACACCTCCAATCGCACGACGGGATTTTTACTTTTAAATAACGGCGCAAGTTGCAGCTCCGCATCAGGATGGCGCACGCCGAGGTGGGCCAACGCGTTGGCGGTTGCGAATAATTCACGGGTGGTTTCCAAATGCGCAATGAGCGGCGCTATAGCGCGCGGATCGCGCAAGGAACCCAGCGCGTCAATGGCCGCCCAGCGCGCGGTGAGCTGCGAATCCTTCAGCACGGCAATCAACGGCGGCACGCTATCGGCATCACCCCAGTTGGCCAACGCGCGCGCGGCATCGGCGCGCAGAAATGGATCGGGATCGCTTAATGCCGCGACCAATCCTTCGGCCGCCTTGGCGCGCTCGGTAGGTTTAGGGCTGGGCTCAGCCGCCGCCAAGCGCATCACCGCCAGCGCGCGCCGGAAGGTCATTCGCTGTGGTAGGCTGTCCAATATGTTTGGCAGCTCGCCTTCGTTGAGTGGTCGCCGTTCCGCGCGCGTGGTTGGCGCGGCGGGTCGGAGCGCCTTCTCGCGCTCGTCGCCGGTGAGTAATTCGTAGCTAATGGTGACGGGCACGGTGTGTTCGGTTTTCCCGTTGTGATCGGTGAGCTTGCCTTCCCATGAAAATTTTACGGGGATGCCTGAGGTGTTGAACGTGGTGGTGCCTTTGCCTGCGAGCCGCACGCGCGGTTGGCCGGGCGTGTTGGGCGTTTCCAGTGTTAGTGACTGCGCCAGTCCTTCGGCCTTGTGGTGGTATTTAATTCGCAGCGTTCCGGTGAGCGGCGTTTTTTTGATGCGCACAAACCCTTCCTCGCCCGCGCGCACAAACCGTTGCTCGTGCACCAGCCGCACTTGTTCGGTTACGGTCCATTCGTTGGTGCCCTTCGGCGCAAACCGATGCACCACCAACAGCGAAGGATCCGTCAAATCAAAATCTCTTGTCGGCGCGCCCGCCCGCACCAGTCGTTTGCCGCGCGTATCGAACACCACATCCACCGGTGGCCGCGGCACGCGCCCCACGCTGCCGCCATCAAAAAATTTCCAGCCCAACTGGAACACCCCGAAGGGCGGAAAACGTCGCCCCTCATTCGAGTGCCGTTGCAGCGTGAGAAAATTATGGCACCGTAACGTGAACCCATGCGGATTCGCTGCGCGACAAAGATAAACCACCTCCCCCCGCAAACTCGGCAAATACTTCGCTTCCTTCGAATCCACCCGCACGCGGTAAACATACGCCTCATCCTGCGCCCACGCGTGCTCCTCCGGCACCGGCGCGGCTTCTGCCCAGCCCGTGGCCAGCGCCGCCGCCAGTGCCAATCCATACAACAACGCTAATCGCATCGCCGCATCAAGCCACTGCACAGGCAATGCGCAAAGGGGAAGTTATTGAAAATTGACCTCCCAAAAAAAGCTCAAATACCCCCTTGACAAATTACGTATACGTACTATCTTATACGTATGCGTATTACATTACGTTGTGCGTGCTGGTGTTTTAACCCTTAAAAACTAGATAAATTATGAAAAACAAACTCGTCCTTCTCGCCCTTGCCTCGGCCATGCTCATCGGCTGCGCCGGCCCTATGAACCATACTGAGCGCGGTGCGGCTACTGGCGCGGTGCTCGGTGGTCTCCTTGGTGCAGTCGTCGGTCACAACAAAGGCCGTAAAACCGCCGAAGGTGCCGCCATCGGCGCCCTCGGCGGAGCCGTCCTCGGAGGTGCTCTCGGTAATCGGCAGGATAAACAACAGCAAAATCAGCGCTATATTCAGCCTTAAACGGCAACCCATCAATCCCACAACCCGTCGGCACTCCGACGGGTTTTTTCGTGAACACAGAAATTCAGGATGGTTTGAAATGGTTCCATCCTGAGTATCCTTCCCATCCCTGTTCATTTCGCCAAATCAAAAACGCTTGTCACATTGCCAAAATTGTTACAATAATTTGAAAGAAATCACCCCGAAAACACGAACTGTATTGTGAGGTGCGCTGTGCAGAAGTCCCTCGCCCAACCCATGCCCAAGCGCATAACGCCCCGGTCTAAATCAGCCAAGCCATCCAAACCCGTGGCTCACACCCCGTTGGCGCTGTGTGACAAGCTGATCCCCACCCAAGCCCGCCGCAAGCAACTTGAACTCATCTGCCAAGCCCTCGAGCCCCTGCCCGATGCCGTTTCCATCACCGACCCCGAGCAAAACCGCCTCCTCTACGTCAACCCCGCCTGGCTAAAACTCTTTCGCTACACCCCAGCCGAAGCCCTCCACCAACAGGCCCGCATCCTCAACCTCTCCGACGAATCCGACCAACTCATCGACACCATCATCACCGCCACCCGAAACGGTGGCTGGTCCGGGCGCGTCCTCAACCAAGACAAACACCAACACATCTTCCCCGTCCAACTCCGTACCCGCACCCTGTTCGATTCCCGCCAAAAAGTAATCGGCCTCCTCGGCATCAGCACCCCCAACCGCCCCCCCGCCCTTGGCCCTGAGCAAATCCAATCCATCATCGACGCCCAAGCCGCCGCCCTCCACCAAACCCTCGGACAAGCCAGCGACACCCCGCACGCGCCCGTGCTCGACCCCCAACCCGGCAAAGGCCCCAACGTCAAGCTCCTCTCCGCCCGTGAGCGCGAAATCTTTCTCCTCATCGGCCACGGCCTCACCCCAGCCCTGATCGCCGAACGCCTCCACCTCTCCGTGCACACTATACATGCCCACCGCACCAACCTCCGTACCAAGCTCGACCTCCCCGATGCCACCGCCCTCACCTACTGGGCTATCCACTGGGCCGACCAAGGCGGCCTGACACAATAATGATGCCCAATCCCACACCTAACGATAACAACTAAAAGATAAAGTTTTAAGCTAAAGACAACAAGACCGGTTAGGTTAAGGTAGCCGGAATTAAGCCCCTTAAGCAGCCAGCTGCACGTGTATTATTTAATAGCCTAAATTAACTCGAACAATTAATGAGACTACCAATTTGTTTTTGCTTAACTGTTGCCACACTGGTGCTTAACTCTGGGTGTTCTTCACCCAAAGGCAATGGTTCAACAGGTGGGATCAACGCCACTCCCTCCTCAACCTGTTTTACCGGAAGACACGCGTGACGTTATATATGCGGGATTCACGTTTACAGGTAAGGCTTCTGATTTGAGCAAGAATTTCAAGTATTCGAGAAGGTGCTACAAGGAGTTTGAGGCTCCGGCCGGGACGTTCAATTATCGACGTACTAAGGTCCAAAGTTTCTTTCAGGCCAACCGCGATAAATTGAGAAACAAATTGATCATCAGGGGGGAGAGTGATTCTGAGTCAACTACCGATATTCAATTGTCTCTCTCACTATTCAGTGAGTATGTGGCTCAGGAATTACTCGCGGGCACGCAAAAACTGACGGTGGATTTGATTCTGCAGATACTGATACTAGATTTCGGTTCGACAGAAGTCATGGCCACTTATCCGATTCGAGTAAAAGCAATTGCTCTTAAAGATGCTGATGAAGGGGTGTTTTCGGATGATGAAATCACCTCTGTCGTGAAAAAGATTTACGAGGGAAGTGAGCCGGCGATGTACGATTTATTAAGGGACCGACTGAAGGATGTGCGTCTGGGCAGTCCCTCGGGGCAAAACATGAGAATATACAAGGTTACATTCGCCGAACGTTGCAAAGACGATTTACCTAGCGATTTAATTCAGGACGGTAGTGTTTCAGCTAATTACGTCGATTTAACTGCACAAAAACTTTCGGTTTTCACACAGGCTGAATTGGGGGTCGCGGTATTGCCTTATGCCAAAGACGCAGCAAATGCGACCATGGCCCTTAATTTTGCTGACCAGTCGGTTGTGCAATTCCAGATTCGAGATGCGACCTACGGAATTGATTTGGAAATCCGCGGTTTCAAGAAAGTTCACGACAAGAAAAATTCCACCGAGTTCACTCAAAGGTGGCTATATCTGTCTTATGTCACTCTAAAGGTTTATCTTCAGGATAAGGATCCTGATTTTCGGGAAGTTTTCTTTCTGAAGGAATTTAATCCCACCAAAGTTAGGGATTCAATTGAGTTTAAAAAAACCGCCAAGACAAAGGCTATTGCTGAATCGTACTATTTTACACTGGCACTGGAGAATATGCTCTTGAGTGCGATACACCAGATGAAAGCCGATCCGGCTGCGGCTGATTTTATTTCCAAGTCCAGAAACTAGTCAGAATAAACAAAATCAATCTAACAAATACTAGAAGCACAACATGAAAATCATTGCTAAACTACTCGTTATCTCCTCGTTAATCTTGGGCTCGACCGCTTATGAGGCCGCAGCTCAGGGCGTTCCCACCGAGGGGTTGGTTCGTATCAAGGGTAAGGCCACGATCAAATACGCTGGTATTTTTAGAGCGGGCTCACCCGAACGGCGGATTGCTATGGACAAGGCCCTAGTTAACTGCATTGATCGCTACTGTTCCATGTTGCCAAAGTCTCGATATGAAATATTTGTCAAGCATGCGCTCAGCACGGTTGAAAAGAACCCGGCCCCTTATGTTGGCGCCATCACCATCGTTAAGGAACATACCGACAAAACCACCAAAACCTTCGACATTATTGTTGAGGCCGAGGTAAATGCCGCGAAGCTAAACGCTCTACTGGAAGCCATGTTGCCCAAGTCCACGCTAAAGGAGGGTGATGCTGTGCTGGCCTTTATCGTTATGGCACGGGAAATTGCAGTCAAGAAATCATTTGATGTTGAGGTGAGGAAATTCGAGCTCCTTGAGGAAGAAGAGGAGAAACTCGTTAAAGAGGCGAAGAAGCTAGGTTTAGACGGTCTTTCGCTGGAGAACCATGTAAAGAAGGGCTTGACCAAAGCTCGAGAAACAATTTCGGGTGGCGATAAAACCGAAAGAAATGACATAGATGAAAATCGTGTTTTTTCAGTTAGCAGTCTGGATGCGACCATCGCCAAGGTTTTCACTGAAGCAAAGTTTGAGGTGTTTTCAGGCGGTGATATTGAGATCGACTTGGGCGCTTTTCAGAAGGACTTTGCCAAGGATGGACAGGCATCGGCCGGCTCTTTAAAGCAGGCACGCACCCAATGCGGTGAGGCTGAAACCCAGTTTCTCATGGTGGCAGCTTTGGATGTTTTTCTGCCTAGTATTGACAGGGCTACAGGAAAATCAGCCGTTACAGTTGAGTTACGCAATGCCCAAGTTTTTCAGATCAAAAAACGAGGCAAATTCGTAACCGGGATTGTTAAGGCATCGGAGGGATCCAGGGGTGTTTTCGGGGCTGGGAATCAATAAAAATGCTGCCAAGGCGACAGCCATCAACAACGCCGGAAAGGCAATCGCCGAGATATTGCGGGACCAGCTTCGTGCAAAAGGATTAACCCCATAATTTTTTAACCTAAAATAAATAACCTAAAATAAATAACCTAAAATAAAACCATGAAAAAAATAACATTACTACTGGCATTGAGCTCCGTATTCGTTTTGGGCACCGGTTGCTCATCTATTAACAAAATAGCCTGGAAAGCCATCGGTAAAGACGGGGACACCATCATGAAGGAACTGGGTGAGGCTCAGCAGGAGATGAGCAAAGCACAGGACAAAGCTTTGGAAGCCTTGGGTAAGAAAGAAGAAATCGCAGATAATGAGGAGACTTTTGAGGGAACAACGAAAACTTTTTCCCAGAAAAACGCAGCAAACCTCAAGGAGCGTTCCGTTGTCATTGGAGAGAAGAATGAGCGGCTCAATGAAGCTTTGGCCGAGAACCCAAAACTTGATGCGGAAGGAAAGCTGCTGATGGGTGAAGCCAATCTGCTGATGGCCTCCGCCACAATGAAGATGGTAAAGAACACGACAGAAACCGTGGCAGTGTGTATCGGCATAAAAGAACTTTGGGAGTCGGGGAATCAAGCGCAAAAAGCTGTGGCAGCGGTGCTCGTCGCTCCTGCAGTGACGATGGCTTCCTTTGTGATGAAGGATATGAAAGCCGCAAGTAAAACTGTTAAGACGCTTAGAAAGTATGGACAGGAAAACGGCGTGCCAAATTCGGAGCCCAATGACGAGCTTGATATTGGTTTGACTTCTCTGGACAGCACCCCAACCGAGGGATTACCTACTGATGCCGATACGAAAAAGGCTGAAGAGGAGGCCAAGGAAGAGGATTCAGGCAAGAAGAAAAAGGGCTTTCTAGGTGGCTTACTTGGAAAGTAAACTCGCTATCGGGCCTTAGATGCTTTTGATAGAGGATATAACGTTATGAAAAAATTATTAATTGTTCGGGTAGCTTTGGCTCTCTCCATGACCATTGCTGTTTCAACTCAAACCGCTCATGCCCAGGAAAAGGCTGCAGCAAAGGTTAAAAAAGCGGCTATATTTGTCTTCAAACGCACTCCCAAAATTGACGAGGGCAAGATAAAGGTGCTGGAAGATTTAATCACTGCCCAGGTCTCCGATATCGGTTTTCAGGTATTGGCTCCTGAGGTGATCGTTCAATCCTTGAAAACGGCCGGACAGGGAAAGCCTGACCCGGAAAGCCTGGAGGCAGAACTGGCGAAGCAGACCAGCGCCATGCGGTTGGCCCAGAATATGGGGGCGAATCTCATTCTGTTGGTCTACATCGATACCTACGGTACAAAGACTATAAAGTACAGGGGCAAACCTGGCAGTTTTATTCCGGTGAATACAAACATAACCACTCACAATCTACGCACAACGTATCGGATTCTTTTTGCTGCGGAAGGTCAGGCTGTCATCGGTGATCGCCTACTAACATCGAAGAAGTACAGGGAGACGAAAAACTTGGTGATTGAAAATGAGGATCTGTTCAATGAGTTGTTGGACGATGCCTCACAGGCGCTGGCCGAAAAAATCATCAAGGCTGAGAGAAGCATTGATGAAAGCATGATTCCAGAGGTACAGGCGGTTACCGTCGAAATCAACACACAACTCGTCATGCCCGGCGGAGGCCCGATACCGCTACCCACAGTGGTTGTGGGGGGGAAGGAACAGCAGTTAAAGGCGAACGTGTCGGCTGCCATCATACTTGACGGTGTGCTTGTCGGAACTGCTCCGGATCAGTTGCGGGTAGGCAAAGGGCTTCACCAGATCAAGGTGGAGAGACAAGGGTACAAGCCAATCGATAAACTCATCAATATATTCGACGGGCAAAAGCTCAACCTGAATATGGAGATGACGGATGAGGCATACCGAAAATGGCGAGAACAACTAGAGTTCCTTGAGAAGCTCGACAAGGACCGGAAACTAACTGAAGCCGAGGCGGAACTCATCAAGGCCAAGGCCGAAGCCCTCAAGAAATTCGGGGTCATTGTCCAGATTGAGGGCCAGCCACCCGTAGTCATCGTGCCCCCAAGGCGTAAGAAAAACAAATAGCAAATCAAAAACCTATTGATCACATAATGAAAACGAATCGACTATCTCTATTATGGATGGCAGCGGCAACCTTGGCCATCGCATCCCCGGCATCAGCCCAGAAGGCAGACGAAAAGCCTGCTGTAATGATCGGGCCAATTATTGCCATTGATGCCATCATAAAAAAGGCCACTGCAAAGGGGCAGAAACGGGACCTTGACCAGGTCATTGAAACGCTGGATCCACTGTATAAACAGCAGTTAGTCCAGACCGATCGCTATCGCGTGGTGGCAAATAGGAAAGCCTTGGAGGCGTTGGTCAATGTGCAGGACTTTCATGCATCTGGCAATGTAGATGGCAAAACGGCGGCACGCATGTTCGAACTCACCGGTGCCAAGTATCTGGCAACTGGGGTGGTCACTGAGTTCAATTATGGAAAACAGAAGATAAACTTCAAAGGAGTCGGTGCGGCTGTTGAGCGGACTGTGTTAAGGATGCAAGTTATCATTAATGTATACGACACCACCACGGGAGAAATTATGGCGCGTGGTTCCCAGAAACGGACTTTTACAGAAATTTCTGCCAAGGCAGGCAACTTGGGAAACCCGTTTGAAGGAGAGGTGCTTAATCAAATAGCCAATAAGATGGCCGAGGCTTTGGTGAATGATATTGTCGATATCATCACCCCCGCCAAGATTGATGCGAAGCTCGGAAAAACGGTGATTATTGATCGAGGCAAACAATCAGGCATTTCGCTGGGGGAGGTCCTAGATGTGGCTGCTCCATTTGCTAGACCGGGTAGAAAAACCAGATATATTAGCGTTGGACAGGTCAAGGTAACGCGCGTGGATGCTGATGAAAATCACAGCAATAATTCACGGTGAAGACAATGGCATTGATGAAGGGTGTATTGTGCGTCGAGTTCAGAAGGCACCCGAAGAAACAACGAAGCCTGATGGAGGTTCGACAAAGGCACCTGAAAAACCAAAGTCACTTCGTGACCGATTGAAGGAAAAGCAAAAGTAACAACCTCCCATAACTGGATGGTTCGATTGAGGAATTATTATGGAAATAACTAAAAATCTATTACTGCTCGCGGGCTTGATCTTTATTGCTACAGGTTGTGTAACCGAGAAGGACCTGCAGGAAACGAAACGGTCTGATTGGATCAAGCCTGACCCGGGGATCTTAGCTCCTAAGGAGCTGGTGGCACCCAAGAAAGAGGACGAATAATTGAATCTATAAAATCATCCCGCCGGTCATTTGATCGGCGGGTTTTTTTGGCAAATGCCATTGAGGTCCGTGAAGGGGGTTGTGGAAATAAGGATGCAATTAATGCATTGGCAAAACTCACACGCATATTGACAAACGGCCAATTGGCCGAATTGGCCAAGCTGGAGAAGTAATGGGAGGCTCCAAACCGTGGGGACTCTTTCGCCTTGGATTGAAAATAGCGGGGCATCACATTTTTGAATAGTCGTGCACTGGAGCACAGTGGCTGAATTTTTTGGTGCTTTCATGCCTTCTTTGTGTTATTCAACCTCGCCTTCCTCATGAAGTTGTTATCGTTTATTTCTCTTGGGCTTGCTTGTTGCGTTCAACGTGATGGCACAGCAAAAACTACCGAACATTCTCTGGATCACTTCGGAGGATAATGGCCCCGAACTTGGCGGACTGCTCGGCGGCGTCATCGGCCACAACAAAGGCCGCAAAACCGCCGAAGGAGCCGCCATCGGCGCCCTGGGCGGAGCCGTCCTAGGAGGCGCCATCGGCAATCGCCAAGACAAACAATCCGGCAACAAATAAGTGTGTGATCTCCATTCAATCCGTCGGCCTTCGGGTCGGCGGGTTTTTTCTAGAATGTCCGGCGGATGCGTTGCTCTCTGCGCTGTTGGCCGTTCACTGTTTTTCTGTTTTGTGGGGGCGGTTTGGTTCCCAATATTTTTCTGCAAGGAATGTGCCGATGGCGGCAATGGCAATGCCGCCGGGGATGTCCCAAAACATATGCTGGGCGGTGGTGAGAACGGAGGCTCCAATGAGGATTGACCAAATCAGGAAGACCCAACCGATGCGATATTGACGGTAGGCAAACACGACGAGGAAGCAGTTGCCCAAATGTAATGAGGGGAAGCAGTTGGTGGGTTCATCAACGGTTCGTGTAAATGCAAAAGCGCTTTCCAGAAATGGAGACATTTCCGGCGTGACGGCGCGGGCCATCTTGGTTGGGAACAGGGCAAAGATTGTGAAGGCGATCGCGTAGGTGATGACAACCGATTTCCAATATCTGATGATGGATTCGCGGGAGGGGTGAAGTTGCAGGCCCAGAGTGCACAGGAAAAAAATCGACAGGTAAACCAGAATGGTCCAAGGCAGGATGGGGGCTTGGTCGAACCAAGTTTCCGGCAGGGAGTGGTAGTGCGGAAAATCGTGGTGGTTCAAGGTGAAATAGGGAATCGCCCAATAGATCATACATGCGATTCCGATGAGCAGTTTGAACGGGATGTGCTCCTTCAGGTTTTTCCAACCCGCGGGCAATGGTTCCTGAAACAAGTTCACGAGGTTGATTATACTAGGGGTACCTGCTTGAAGCCAAATTGATTAAATCAATGGTTGTTCTTGAATAATCAATTTTGTCCCCGCTCAACTGCGTGATACCTTTTGGGAAACGAGCACAGAATGAACTGATTTATGAAAGACTGTTACATAACCGCTGCCGGGGCATTTCTTCCCGGAGAGCCCATCTCCAATGATGAGGTTGAGGATTATCTGGGAAAGATAGATGGCCAGGCATCCCGGGCCAAGGCAAGGGTATTGAGGCAGAACCAGATTCGCACGCGCCATTATGCGATT
>CALKBX010000024.1 GCA_937775205.1 uncultured Verrucomicrobiae bacterium
GCCGGCGTTTGAAAAATTTATCAACTTGGCTTTGAAGGAAGACGCAGATCCAGAAGCGCCGAAGGATTTGGCGGAGTTTCGGGAATGGATTAAGAGCGTCGACGTCACACTTGTTTCCTCCACCGAAACCACTGCTAAAGTTAAACTTAGCTTAACTAGGGGAGAATCGGTTGAGGCTACGGAAATGGACATGCTGAAATTGGAAGATCGCTGGCTGCCCAAAGAAATGGCCGATGGGATGGACCAGTTCATCACCGAACTAAAGCGAGAAATGCCCATGGGCCAGATGCTCGGGAGCGACGCACAAATGTCCGATCAACAGAAGGCGCAGTTGTTAGGATTCCTCAATACGGTGGACAAAGCACTGGACACAATTAATAACGCCGCGGATTCAAACGAATTGATGGCCGCCGTGGGGCAGATGATGGGCGGAGCGCTGGGGCAACAATTGGCCGGTTTGGAGCAAGCCTTTGGCGGCGGCACGGGCGGCGGTGGAATTCCTGGAATTGGTCCCGGCCCCGGGATTAGGCCGGGCACCAACCCCGGCACAAACCCGGGCATCAACCCGGGCATCAACCCCGGCACAAACCCGGGCATCAACTTGCCGGGAATCAGCCCACGCGGCCCGGCTGGCTACAACATCACGTGGACTGCGGGCTTGGGAAATAAAAACCGAATCGACCTGATCTATCCCGGTCAGCCCGAGGGCAATGTGGAAAAAGCATTTGGTCCGTGCCAAGAAAAGAACGGCCAACTGTGGACTTATCGCGGCCTCAAAATTCGCAATCTCCGCCAAGGCGGAACCTTTACAACCGCTATATTTCAAATGCAAAACGGCAAAGTAGCCAGCGTCATTATTCAGCCATAAAATCAGAGAGTGAATAGCACTTGGACTGATCGCCGTTTGAAGTTATTGCTTCGGAAGCAAGTTTCGGCAATCAACTGGCAACCAACTACAATCCGAAATAGTCAGGCTGCGTGTTCACCGTTTACTCAAACAACTATGAAAAAACTATTCCCTCTCCTCGCCCTCACTTGCGTCCTTGGCTGCGGTAAACCCGCAGGCAAACCCAGCGCACCCACAACCCCGGCCGAGTCAACTCCCGCAGATGCTAATCAGTCCACCGGTGACAAGGTGGCTGATTCTTTGCAGGATATTTCCAACACCATTCGCAACGTCCAAGCCCTCACCCAAAACGTCAAAAACATCAAGGGACTGCAAATCGTCCCCGAGCGCATCAACTGGGAATACAAAATCATCAATCCGGAAGACGCCGAAATCAGCCTCGAAACCCGCCTCAATAATCTGGGCAATGAAGGCTGGGAACTCTCCGCCTCCACGCCCAAAGGAAACTTCATCTTCAAACGCTCAAAGCAGGAAAAGAAATAGCCGCATTGCAATTCGTTGCAATTCGCATTTGCCTGACGTACAGTCCCGCCCCTGCGGGCGATTGGCGCAGTGGCTAGCGCAGCGGCTTTACACGCCGTTGGTCGGGGGTTCGAATCCCTCATCGCCTACCAGTTTTTTTCATCTGAAATTACGGTGTTTTCTCAGTTGGCTAGTCCAAGCGGGCGAAGCTAATGGCTGTGGCTTACACAGTTTTAACACAGACTGAGAGAGGATGTCGCCGATGAATGGCTGTCCCGTTTCGTTTCCTGTGCGTTATGGTACAGGCTTGCAAAGAGTCTCGCTGTACGCGCCTACCATTGCTCTGCCATATTACCGGATCACATATCGGACTGGTGGCAACGCCTTCAGCGTACGTACACTTGTTTGATAAGGCTGATAGGGAGGCAAGAGCGATTGCCGATAAGCTGGCCCTAGGCGAGGTTTCGGTTGCCCAGATAAATAGCAGTGAGGTTGTCCAATTACGGGCGGCTCAGGAGATCTGGCTCCTCTCGGCATAAGAGTAGACGCTGCAGCTGGGGAATTGCTGCACTGAGCAGCAAACTGGGGACGGTAAGCCTCGATCGGGCGGTTGACTTTTATCTGCTCAACAACAATCCCAAACTGAACGAATTCCGCCTTGTTCATCTGGTGGAACAGTTTCTGGACTTCAAGAAAGCCATCGGCGTCTCCGCAGCTTTCGCTGGGAGTAAATTTATTGGAAAAGGCTCGATGCCTACTTCGCGCAACGCAGTTAAGTTTTTCGCGGCGTTGTTCGATAAGTTGACGGGGTCTTCCACGCAGGCCAAATCAATACGGATTAGCGCAAAAGGGCAACCTTTCAGATTGAAAACCTAGCCTTGAATGTCCTATAATCTCGGATGCGATTGCTAATAAACCTACTTTTCAGCTTTTTTTCAGTTGTCACTGTTTATGGGGATTGGGAGGGAAGTCGACCCAATATCATTCTCATTATTGCCGATGATATGGCGTGGAACGATTGCGGTGCATACGGAAACCCAAAAATCAATACGCCAAATATAGATCGATTGGCAACGGATGGTATGCGGTTCGATCGTGCGTTTCTCACCATCAGTTCCTGTAGCCCAAGTCGTGCGAGTATCATTACCGGACGGTACCCCCATCAAACTGACGCCGAACAGCTGCACTGGCCGATTCCGGCGCAGCAGATCACCTTTTCCGAGCGTTTAATGAAGGCGGGTTACTGGACCGCTTCTGCGGGTAAATGGCACATGGGCGAAGCGGTGAAGGGGCGTTTCGATGTAGTAAAAGAGGCCGATATGAGCGGTTTCATCGCCAGCCCAAAAGGCACCTTTCAGGAATCTGCCCAAGGTGATGCTAAGAGCGGGGCATCACAATGGGTGAAAACCATGCGCGAACGGCCGAAGGATAAGCCCTTTTTCCTCTGGCTTGCCGCGCTTGATCCGCACCGTCCGTACGATAGGAAAATTTTAAAAAACCCGACGAAACCGGCAGATGTGATTTTGCCTCCTTATGTGCCGGACACACCGGAAGTACGTGGTGACTTTGCGTTGTACTATGATGAGATTCGGCGGCTAGATCGATTCTTGGGCGAAGTGATGGCGGAAATAAAGAACCAGAAGATCGATGACAAAACGATGGTGCTGTTTATCAGCGACAACGGCCGACCTATGCCACGCGACAAAACCACACTTTACGACAGCGGCGTTCGCACTCCATGGATTGTGCGCTGGCCGGGGAAAGTGACAGCCGGAAGTGTGTGCGGTGAGTTGGTCAGCTCTATTGATATTGCCCGATGTTTCATGGATTTAGCTGGCGCAGATTACGGAGACAATTTTGTGGGTAAGAGTTTTTTGCCGTTGCTGGAGAACCCTAAGGTTGGTAATCGTCAGTATGTATTTGGCGAAAAAAACTGGCATGATTTCTCCGACCGCTGTCGCTATGTGCGAGATTTGCGCTTCAAGTACATTCGAAACGATTATCCGCAGTACGCTAATACTCCGCCTGCGGACGCTCTGCGCAGCCCGGTTTTCCGCGCAATGCAGAAACTGCGTGATGCTAAAAAATTAAACGCCGCCCAAATGAATTGTTTCCTTAAGCCACGTCCTAAAGAGGAGCTTTATGACGTTTCACGGGATCCACATGAGCTGCGGAATCTTGCCAACCATCCGGAATACGCCAAGGTGCTCGCTCGGATGAGAGAGGAACTTGAAAACTGGGGAAAACGCACCGGTGACCGGAAACTGGAATTTGAGGCACCGGATGAATTTGATCGGGAAACTTGCCTGCCCCTGCCTGTTCGCCACAGGCCGCGCGCTTCAAAGGCGGAGATGCTCAAGCAATACCGTGAAAACGGTTACATTAAGTAAGTCCTATGAAGAGGGATTGAGGTCGACAATGCACGAACCCCGCCACCCTACGCCTCACCGCAATGGTGTCAATGCTGTTGGGGGACGTGGCAATATGGATGCGTACAGGCGATTGGCGACATTGTAGTTTTCAAGAAATTAAGATTTTGTTATAATGGTGGGCAGAGATGAGAGGGTCTTTTCATACTACCATGATAGGAGTGCTGTTGTTTTTGCAAATAGCGCAATTAAAATCGTGGGCAGATGAGTTGAATACCAGAGACGGGAAAACTCTTTATGGAGCCGTAAAACTGTTGAACGGGGACATTGTGCAAGTGGGCGAAACCCGATTGCCATTAAATAATGTTCAGCGATTGGCATTGGACCAACCTCAAGTCCCGCCCGATGAGGTCGGAAAAAGTGCTGACGAATTTTGGGCTGTGCGCCAAGCCGGTGCTCTTAGTTGGAGAGGAACATTTATCGCTCGTTCTGTTAAGGCGATGGACGACACGAAGGTGTCTTTTCAAGGCGCACCTAAAGGATTGTTTCTCAGCACCCCCAACACTGCAGCTGTCTTCTTCAGACCGGTCTCACTACAGCAAGCCCATCGACTGCGTGGTCGACGCCCCGGCTTGTTGCTGCAGTCAGGCGATTTCATGGAGGGAGAATTGCTGGGTATTCAAGATGGTCGCATTAAAATGGAATCCGTACTCTTTGGTCGTAAATCCTTTGATATGGCTGAGGCCGTTGCCCTGTGGCTCCAACCGCCTAGATCGATGGCCCGTCCGCAGTTCGCCATCAGAACTAATTCTGGTTCCTATATCCTGACTGATAAACTTTCGCTCCAGACAGGCGTAGTCTTGTTGGATGATTCCCCCTTCCGAAGGCATCGCCTGGCTCAGAATGAGATTTTGACTATAAAACATGGTGCAGTGACTGATGTGCTAACTCAAGCTTGGGCAAAGGTGGATAATGCACCACCCGGTAAGAAGGCTGAGCTAATGGCCAGTAGAGAAAATTTGAGCCGGACAATACAACTGCGTGGACAATTACAGGATATCGAACTGAAACTGGCTGAAGCAAAAGTGCTCATGTTGAAAGCCGAAGAAGCAAAAGTTAAAAGCAGCGCAAAACGCCAGAGCATCATGGGGAATCGGAAACGACTCCAGAATGAATGGCAGCAAATGAATCGAGTGTATTGGAAGACACGCTCCAATAAATTACGTACGACCAGCCAAGCTCAAACAAAACAACAGGATGTGGCACGCGCCCAAAATAAATTGAAAAATGCCGAGCGCAGCTTGGAGCGGCAAACCGGTAAATTGGCGATTTTTGAGAAGGAAATCGCTCGGCCCAATGCCAAGCCCCAAAAGGACGAACGCAGGAAGCGAGATGCTCTTACACGACCCATTGAAAGAGCAAAGAGGGACATGCGACGTGCTCAACAAGAGTTGGAGGACGCCCGACGCAACAGCAACAAGATACAAGCAGAAGCCAAGCCCTTGGAGGGCAGGGAAGAGGATTCCAGGAAAGCTCTCGATAAAGCAAAGAAAGAAATCGACCGGGAGATGCTTGC
The DNA here is from genome assembly GCA_937775205.1 of uncultured Verrucomicrobiae bacterium. Taxonomy (GTDB): domain Bacteria; phylum Verrucomicrobiota; class Verrucomicrobiia; order Limisphaerales; family UBA1100; genus JACNJL01. The sequence goes on from CALKBX010000024.1 coordinate 5,315, forward strand.
CTACCGCCAGTCAATTGCTGAATATCAAGTTAGCACTCGGCAGGCATCCATCACACGCAGCAAGGTTTCTACGCTTCAACAAGAGAAGGATCGGGTTGCGCAGGAACTCGAGGAAATTAAATCTAAAATACCTGTGCCCCCACCAAGTAAGTAGCAACTACATTGCTGAGCAGAATGCAGGTAGATTGTCCGGTTCTTTTATTGGGCTGAATCTTGTTTCTTCGAGAACATCCACTCGTAAAACTCGGCACTTCCGAAGACGACGCGTCCGGCGCCGTGGCCTTCGTTGGGGTGGATCCGGATTTTTGCTTCCTTGCCGCCGGCTTTTTTAATTGCAGCTATCATGCGTTGGGATCGTTCGGCCGGAACCACTCTGTCCTTGCCACCGGCGAATGCGAAGACAGGGACTTTGGCCAGGTTAGCAGCCCACTTGTCGACATCCGGTGTCACATCTTTCGGCCCGCCCGGACCGATGCCTCCCGAGACTGGCGCGATAGCCGCAAAGTGTTCGGGATTATGGCCGCCCCAAATCCATGAGCCATAACCCCCCATGCTATTGCCCGTGAGATAGATTCTCTTCTCATCCACCTTGAGGGTCGCTTTCAGATGCCCCAGAAGAATGTTCAGGTCGTTGGGGACCCATCCGCCGTTTTCCCGGGCTCTCTTGCTGGCCTGCGGGGCAACAACGATGCAGGGGCTTTTCTTGAATTTCTCGATCCCTTTCCACACTTGCCCGGCCTGGCCCCTGATTTTCTGGATGTTGTCTCCCACACCGCCGGAACCGTGAAGATAGATCACGAGCGGCACTGTGCCGTCGGGAGTTTGCTTCGGTGAGAACACCAGATACTGGGGATTCAACGTCTTGGCTTTTTTTGCAAGGTTGTCGTTGAGTTTGCCGACGACCGGGCTATTGACTTGCGCAAAAGCTATTCCGGAACAGAAAAGGAACGGCAGCACCGCAATCATCAAGAGAATCTGCTTCATGCCCGCCACCCTACGCCTCACCGGCTCTGGTGTAAATGCTGTTGGGGGAGGCTGGAGAAGGGGCGTAAGAAGCAGGGTTAATCGTCCGCGTTGTGGAAGATTTTGCAATTTGGCAACGCTGTCTCCAGTTTATTGACTTCTTCCATCGTGATATAATTGGCGTACAGGGTGACTTCTTTTAGTTGCTTCAACTCTGCCAAAGGGGACAGGTCTGTGATTTTGTTTCGCCGGAGATCCAGCGCTTGCAATTCGGTCAAGCTTGCCAAGGGTTTCAGGTCGGTGATCTTGTTCCCGGGGATAACAAGTTTTTGTAGCTTGGTTAATTTCGCCAGCAGCGTGAGGTCGCTGATATAAGGATATTTTGAGTAGTCGACACCCTCCTCGAATGACTCTCCCTCCTCATATTTTTCAAAAGTAAGAGACTTCACTTTCTCCAAATCTGCATCAGTAAGCGCGCCTGTTCGCTTGCCGATGCGGAAGCGGATCTTTGTATCAATGTATGCGATGGTCTTCTCTTTTTCTTCGGCCAGCAACTCCTCTGATACCTTCATTTTTTTCCACGTGATCTGGTCCTCCTTGGGATGGGTATGACGTTCGGTTTCACCATCAAGGGTAAGGCCAACCCATGTTAAATCCCCGTTCTGCTCAATCTTGTGGAACGATTTCCCTCCGGCATCACTTACGATGACAATCTCGCCCTTCGCGATGGACCATGACCCCATCAGGAAAGCCCCAAATTCTGCAGATATTTCAACAACTCCATTGTCGAAGAAGTGGTAGTGTCCACCTCTTGGTTCCTCGAGAAAAGCATAAGATCCAATGATTTTTTCTTCCGGTGAAGTCTGCTTGGCAGGTTTTGCTGTGACAGATTTTGTGACGACACCTTTGTTCCCATCAGAATTTTGGGTCTGCTCCTTCTTCCCACACCCCACCAACGCGACCACCGCAATCATCAAGAGAAGCTGCTTCATGCCCGCCAGCCTACGACTCCAAAAGGGGTCTGACTAGCTGCAATATGGTCAATGCCGACGAGTCAGTCATTTCACCGATAGCCGGCCGGATGGCAGTCTTCAAAGCTATGGGCTTGCATGTGAAAAATTCATGCAGTAATACTTCTTACCCATGAGCAACCAAAGTGCAGACAACACCCAGGCCCCGCTCCTGTGCCGCCTTATTTACAAGAGCAACACCTGCTGGGACGATCTTAGCAATGAGATGCTCGTCGACCTAGCCAAACAGAGCGCTGAAAACAATCAGGCGATGGATGTTTCAGGGCTGCTGGTTCTATCGGGAGAGACTTTTCTTCAAGTGCTGGAAGGGCCTTCGGATGCGGTGAACGCCCTGTATGTCAAGATCATCGCCGACCCGCGTCATTCGAGTCCTCGCTTGCTCTCTTTCGAGCCTATCACCAGCCGTCAGTTCAGTGAGTGGAGTATGCACGTTGTCGACCTCTATGATCTGCCGATTCATCATCGAGGTTTGCTGGCTGCCAAGTATCCGATGAAGGAGGACTACATCGAGATTTCGGATGATTCAGCTCTGAATCTATCACTGCTTCTCGACGCCAAGGCAATCTGCCTTTCGGAAGCAGAGCGTGATCCACTCAACTAGAAATTGTTGATTCAACTTTTCATCATTGCCACGGCCGAGTTCGCCCCCGCCACCCTACGCCTCACCGGCTCTGGTATAAATGCTGTTGGGGGGCAAGGCGCTTGGCAAGAGTGTAGGATTGGCGCGAACAAGGCGGGACTTGCCCCCCCAAGTAGAGTGGAGGCATACTGACGAACCATGCGCGTCATTCTTGTAATGTTCATATTGGCCAGTGTTGCCGACACCGAGGCGAGGTCGACCATAAAGGCTCTCACCGATCATCTGGCCCTTCCTAAATCAAAGCGGCCTCCACTCATACAGCAACCCTTCGCTACGGTTACACTCACCAAGGCTGATGCCATGCAGGCACAACAACTGCTCTGGGGCGACCACCTCGCGCAAATACGCGCCACCCGCGCGGCGGAGATGAAGGCGAAGGTGATCGAGATTGGCAAGCATACCATGCGGTTTGAGTTTTTTGTATATGGCCAAAAGCCAAAAAGCGGGCGGAGCCTATTCATTTCCATGCATGGCGGCGGCAATGCATCTGCGCGGCTTAACGACAGCCAATGGGAAAATCAAAAACGGTTATACCGGCCCGCTGAAGGTATATACGTGGCACCGCGCGCGCCGACAAATACTTGGAACCTCTGGCACCAAGGCCACATCGACGGATTCTTCGATCGGCTGATTGAAAACTTTGTGGTGCTGCATGGCGTGAATCCAAATCGCGTTTACCTTATGGGCTACTCCGCGGGCGGTGACGGCGTATACCAACTCGCGCCACGCATGGCGGACCGGTTTGCAGCCGTGGCAATGATGGCCGGTCATCCCAACGAAACCTCTCCTCTGGGCCTACGCAACCTTCCTTTCACTCTCCACGTCGGTGAACGTGATGGTGGCTTCAATCGTAACAAGGTTGCTGCTAGTTGGAAAACCCAACTGGCCAACCTCCACCAAGCTGATCCGGGCGGTTACGTCCACCATGTGCAAATTCACCCCGGCCTCGGCCATTGGATGAACCGCCGCGACGCTGTCGCCGTGCCATGGATGGCCAAATTCTCACGCAACCCCCTGCCAACTCGCGTTGTTTGGAAACAGGATGATGTGCGTCATGAGTCGTTCTACTGGCTTGCCGCGCCCATGAAGGAAACCAGCGGGCGGATTCAAATCACCGCCGCAATCGATAAGCAAGCCATCACTCTTGACGGCCCGGCGGGCAAGAAATTTTTGGTCCGATTGAACGACGGGCTTGCAAATCTGGACCAAATAATTTCCATCACCGCCAACGGCAAACAGGTTTACAACAGCAAAGTCAATCGCACTATTGCCACCCTTGCACGTACTCTCCTTGCTCGCCACGACCCTCACCTCATGTTCAGCACCGAGATTGAAATCAAGCTGCCGCCAAGGAATTGAGATTGCCCGCCAGCCTCCGCCTCACCGGTTCTGGTGTAAATGCTGTTGAGATATTGCGAAAACAATCTGTCCGCGTCAATGTTTTGCCCGCAAGAATCGATGGGCCACCTCCCGCCCCCGGTTGTCAGTTTTTTAACACACTTTTAACACAGGTTTGGGGGTAACTAAGCTTGTTAACGGTTTCCAAAATGGGTGTTTTGCGGAAGAGTTGCTCAGCTTGCTGAGAAAGATCGGCGCATTTGCCTGACGTACAGTCCCGCCCCTGCGGGCGATTGGCGCAGTGGCTAGCGCAGCGGCTTTACACGCCGTTGGTCGCGGGTTCGAATCCCTCATCGCCTACCGGTTTTTTTCAAATTATCAAGGCGCAGAGAGGCTGGGTTCCTGATGCTTGATTTTCTTGCCTATTTTCCCTGCACTGCATTTCCTGCTCCCAAGGCTGCGGCGGGTTGGAAGGGTCGGCTTAGGCTGGTCTGCGGCGCGCCTTCGGTTCCGCCTCCGCGGGAGTTAAGATGCGCATCAATCGCGGCATTAAACGTCGCGGAGTTTACCTGCAGCACGCTGCCATCGGCCAATGCTTGCTGACCTTGGTCCTTATCGAGCTGCGCCATTATGTAAGGCGAGAGGCGCTTGACCTCCGCTGGCGGCGTGGTTTCCGTCAGTTCATCCGCGCCCACAAACCGGGTGGAGTTGCCAGCGGGATTCTTCACCACTTTGCAAATTGCTTGATAACGGGCAATGATCCAATTGCTGCCAAAGGGCTTAATGCAGGGGTGTTCCGTATTGCGCGTGAGGCCCACGATGGTGGCCGGTAATAACTGGTCGCCTCCGTGGCAAACTGAATAACTGATGCCCGTCGTATCCATCTCCCGCAGTGCCCGGAAATTGATTTCCATTTTTTCATTGTTTGCCTCCGCCATGGGGTCGCATGGCGAGAGCAATGTCTTGGGCGTGCTCAACGCGTTGCGGATGGTGGGGATGCAAAACACCGTGGACACATCACGCACGCGGCGATTGGCCGGCGCTTGATTGGGGAAGGGCTGCGAGCCCGCTAGCCCGGTAGTGACTTGCGCCTGTTCCTCGAGCGTGAGCATCCATGGAAACTTGCTGTCGTAATCATTGGCAAACCCCAGAAGGCTCAGGTTGACTTGTCGCAAATTGCTGGCGCACCGCAGGCGATTTGCTTTTTTTTGCGCCCGCGCCAGTACTGGCAACAGGAGGGCAGCCAAGATGCCGATGATGGCGACGACCACCAGCAGTTCGATCAACGTAAATCCGCGCCGCGAATGGTTTGGGTAACAAGCTTGCATGACTGTGTAAATGCTAACTAGAACAGTGATTCTTGCCAATGGAAAAAGTTGTCAATGTAGCCGGGGCCGGCGGCCCGGGTCGCGACACACCGGGCCGAGACTACAAAAAAGGAAAGCCCCAGCCAAAGCCAAGGCTTCCCTATGCCCCCTTGAGTTTTCCTTAGCGCCATTGCCACCAGCGGTTTTTGCTCCCGCGGCGGAAGGGCTTACGTTTTTTTACGACCAATCGGCCTTCAATGTTGCCTTCCGCGCCGCGCCAGCCATCCACGGCGATGTGGTACGTCTGACCGCGCCGCACGTTGAACCGCACGCGGCTGGTGAGTCGCCCGCCGCTGTCATCATCGCGCGCCACGCGCCGCAAGCTATCGAGCGTATTGCCGCGGTAAACGGCCATCACGGTGTCGAAGTCGCTGCCGCGCAGGGTGATGTCGCCCCGGCCCGAGCGCGGGGCGGTCCAAGTGAACCACACTGATTTCTCTGCCTTACGCCAGTAATGGCGCGCCTCGCCACCTTCCGCGGTGGCCGCCACATTTGTGAAGCCAGCCAAGCTTGCGCGGCGTCCGCTCAAGCCGGCTGATTCATCGAAGTCATCATTCTCCGGCGGATGCACCACCGCCACCGTGAGACTTGCGCTGGCCGAATCTTTGCCCGCCGCGCTGGCTTCGGCGATGAGGGTGAGATCGGTTACGCTTGCGTCATCGGTCACCACGAGTGCCGCCGTGTACACCCCGTCATTTACCGTGGCATCCGGTGCCACGCCATCATCGGCAAACGTTAGCGAAATGCCGCCTGCGCTGCCTGTTACCGTGGCGCCTGTTACCGGCGTCACATCCGTTACGCTTGCGAACACCGCCGCGGTGCGTCCGCCGCGCAAGGGATCTTCCGAAACGCTGAGCGTCAACTCCAGCGAGCCATCGTCCGCGCCATCCAGTGCGTTGCCCGCATTGGCGAGGCCACCGCTGACGGTGCGCCCGCGCAGTGAATCGAGAAACACACTGGTGTTCAGCAAACGCGCCTTCGCTTGTGTGGCGCTTAGTGAGCTATCGTGCGCCAGCAGCAGCGCCATTACGCCTGCTACGTGGGGCGTGGCCATGCTGGTGCCGCTGTAGTAGGCGTAGCTGTCGTCGGAGTCGGCCACCGTGGAAAAAATATCCACGCCCGGTGCGCCGAGGTCGACGGTGGTTTTGCCGTAGTTGGACCAACTGGCCAAACTGCCCGCGCGGTCGATCGCGGCTACCGCGATGATGTTATCGAGGTCATACGCGCTAGGATAGCTGGGCGAGTTGTCCGTATCCAAACCGCTGTTGCCCGCCGCCGCGATGAACAGCACGCCGGCATCCTCCGCGCGTTTGATGGCATCGTACAGGCTTTGGCTGAAGCCGCCGCCGCCCCAGCTGTTGCTGAGCACTTTGGCGCCTTTGCTCACCGCGAAGTCGATGCACGTCACCGCGCCGCTGGTGTAGCCGCTGCCTTGTGCGCTGAGGAATTTGCATCCCATCAAACGCACTTGCCAAGCGACGCCCACGTGCGCGTAGCCGTCGTTGGCCGATGCGCCGATCGTGCCCGCGCAATGCGTGCCGTGCCCGTGATCATCCATCGGATCACCGTCGTTGTTGATGACGTCGATGCCGTGCACGTTGTCCACGTAGCCGTCGCCGTCGTCATCAATTCCGTTGTCGGCAATCTCATCGGGGTTCACCCACATTTGATTTCGCAACTCCTGATGAGTGTGGCGAATGCCTGTGTCGATGACCGCCACCAAAACATCAGTGGAACCGGTGGTCGCATCCCACGCCTTTGCCGCGCCGATGTCGATGCCCGCGCGCCCGCCGTTTTGGCCCGTGTTGTTCAGGCCCCACAACCAACCGTTTACGTAGCCTTCATCTGCGGGTTCTCCCGCGCGCGTTAGCACATAATCCGGCTCAGTCGATTCAAATGCATCCGTCGATTGCAAAGCTTTTAGCCCCGTCATCAACTGCATCTCGCCATCCAACGCCGCGTGTTCGCCCTCCGCCGGCGGTAAATCAATCGCCACCCAGCCCAAGCCGTTCAAGGCATTCGGTTCATTTGCAAGCTGCGCGCCGATGCCATCCAGCGCCGCACGCAAATCAGCGAGGGACATTCCGTGTTTCACCCGCGCTATCACTCGCGAAGGGTGTGCCGGTTGTCCGTTGTATATGACCGTGCCCTTCGGCAACTTCGCCACCAATGGTGCACCTTGTCGAACCGCGTGCGCCCGCCAATCGCGCCCACTTTCATTGGGCGTGGTTGCTGTGCGATGTTTCAACACGAACGCATCACTCACCGGTTCCGTCTTCTTGCGAACGTGGGTTTGGAACTGCTGATCGCGCACTGAACGAGCCGCCGATTGCGCCTGTTCCCGCATCCCCGCTAACCGCTCCGCCGCCCCTGTGCGCTCTTGCGCCGAGGTCGGTTGAGAAGAAACCGGGTTGTCTTTAGTCTTGGGAATTCCCCACCAGAGCAGAATTGCAGTGAGGCTGAAAACCGCCGCTAATGCGGTCGGTCGGGTATTATTATCTTTCATGGATGGTACCTTTCTGTTTTACGAAGGCCCATTCAGCCGGGGAGCTAATACAACCTCACACAACAATTCCAAACCCGCAATGGATGGCGCGACGAAGGTTGTTACCCCCATACGTAAAATACGTATGCGGAAAATATTAGCAAAGGAGTCAGAAGATGGAGATCAGACGCTAGAACAAGAATGTAGCTGGGTCGCTGGTTCAGAAACTAATTTTTAAAAACCAATGATCAAGATTCAAAGAAGTTCCAACAAAAAATGACCAAACCCCGAAGGATCCGAGAGCCCAAGTTGGGCTCTCCTCCAATGGCTCTCTTTTGAGCCTTGATAATTGATAATTCCTATCACTCCCACTCAATCGTGCCAGGGGGTTTGCTGGTGATGTCGTAGCAGACTCGGTTTACGCCGTCGACTTCGTTGATGATGCGGTTAGAGATGGTTTCGAGCAATGCGGGGGGGAGCTTTACCCAGTCGGCGGTCATTCCGTCTTGGCTGTCCACAACGCGGACGGCGATGGTGAATTCGTAGGTGCGTTCGTCGCCCATCACGCCCACGCTTTTTACGGGGAGCAGCACGGCGAAGCTTTGCCACACTTTGTAATACCAACCGGCATCTCGGATGGCGGACATCACAATGCGATCGGCGTTGCGGAGGATTTCGAGGCGTTCTTCGGTGACTTCGCCGAGCAAGCGCACGGCGAGGCCGGGACCAGGGAAAGGTTGGCGCCACACGACTTCTTTGGACAACCCAAGCTCGAGGCCAAGTAGGCGCACTTCGTCTTTAAACAAATTTCGCAGCGGCTCAACGAGTTTGAATTTCATGTTCTTCGGCAGGCCGCCTACGTTGTGATGGCTTTTGATGAGCGAGGCGGGGTTGCCATCGATGGGCACGGATTCGATGACGTCCGGATACAGTGTGCCTTGCGCGAGGAATTTGGCTTTGCCGACTTTGCGGGTGGCTTTTTGGAAAACGTCAATGAAGGTGTTGCCGATGATTTTGCGTTTGGTTTCGGGGTCGGTGACGCCTTTGAGTTTGCGCAGGAATAACGCGGCGGTGTCTTCGTATAAAAATTTGCAAGTGAAGTTGTCGCGGAATAATTTTTGTACCGCCTCCGCTTCGTTGGCGCGCAGCACGCCGTTGTTTACAAAAATGCAGGTGAGCTGATCGCCAATGGCGCGGTGGATGAGCGCGGCGGCCACGCTGGAATCCACGCCGCCGGAGAGGCCAAGGATGACGTGTTCGCCACCCACTTGCGCGCGGATGTCTTCGACAGATTGGTCGATGTAGCTGCGCATCGTCCAGGTGCGTCCGCAGCCGCAGATTTTGTGCACGAAATTGCTGATGACCTTTTTGCCTTTGGGGGTGTGGACGACTTCAGGATGAAACTGCAGGCCAAAGAAACGTCGCTTGCGGTTTTCGATTGCCGCGTGCGGAGAATTTTCTGTGACGGCGACGGTTTTGAAACCGGTGGGCAGCTTGGTGAGTTTATCGCCGTGGGAATTCCACACCTGCAAATTCTTAGGCAGTTTGCCAAACAATTCGCAGCGGCTGTCTTTCACCGTAAGATTGCCTTTGCCGTACTCGCGTTTGGTGCCGCGCTCGACTTTGCCACCGAGATATTTGGCCATCAGCTGCAGCCCAAAACAAATGCCCAGCATCGGCACGCCCAGCTCGAATATTTTTTTGTCCGGCAACGGCGCTTTGCGGCTGTAAACACTCTGCGGTCCGCCGGAAAGAATGATGCCTTTGGGGTTCAGCGCGGCGATTTCTGCGGCGGGCGTGTGATAGGGCAGTATGGTGGAAAGCACCTTGGCCTCACGAATACGCCGCGCAATCACCTGCGTATATTGCGAACCAAAATCAAGAATGACAATTTGCTCTCGCATCGGAAAAGCGGACAGACTGCCGTTTCCATTCGCGAAGGCGAGCCAAAAGTGTCCCCACTTTTGGCGGTTGATGGTTCTTAGTTGATGGTTGATGGGAAAACTATCAACCCTCAACAATCAACCAAGGCCGAAGGCCGTACGCCCAAAGGCCGTTGACACCCTCCCTCGCGGGCTCTAGGTTGAGTCGCTCTTTTACGGATTTATAAAATATGCTGGAGATTACTGAAACACTTTTGGTGCTGCAAGACCGCGACCGCACCATTGTCCAAGGCCGCGCCGAGATTGTGGGGCTGGAGATCGAGCGCGTCTCGGTCAATGAACGCTCCGCCACCGCCGAGGCCGCGCAGGCCGATGCGGAGCAGGCGGGCAAGGAGTTGGAGGTCAAGAAAAACGCCCTTGAGATGGAAGCCGCCGGCGAGCAGACAAAAATCATCACCTATTCCAAGCAACAACTGGAGACGAAGGATAACACGCAGTACCGCGCGTTGGTGAAGCAGGTTGATGATTGCAAAAAGAACATCTCCGACTTCGAGACCGACGAGCTTATGGTGCTTGAGGAAATGGACGTAAACGCCGAGACGCAAAAGCAAACCAAGGCCGACCTCGATGCTGCCAATCATGACATGGCGACCGCGCTATCGGAAATCGACGAACGCGAAACGAATCTGCAAAAGCAAATCGGCGAGACTGAAACCCTCCGCGCCGAGACCGCCGCGCAAATTGATGAGGACACGCTTTCCCGGTACGATCGTTTGCTGAAAAAAGGCCGCTCCAACATCGTCGTCGGCGTGGAGCACGGCGCCTGCGGAGGTTGCCACATGAAGCTCCCCACCGCCGAAGTGGCCAACCTCAAGAGCAGTCAGGAAGTGAACTATTGCCCCAACTGCAGCTGCATCATTTACTACACCCGCAGCATGGATTTGACCGTTGAGAAAGCGTAGCCCGGGCGGCTGCTTGTTTTTCCTTCCCCAACTCTCTGAAACCTCTTAGCCTGTCTCCACCTTGGAAGGGTGGAGGATCGCTTTCGGCAATTGCCGGGAGAGGAAAGTCCGAACACCGCAGGACACGATGCCGCGTAACTCCGGTTCCGCCGGAGATACACTCGGGCAGCTCACTCGCGAGGGTGGGTTGACGGAAAGTGCCACAGAAAATATACCGCCACGGCTTCGGCCGGGGTAAGGGTGAAAAGGCGGGGTAAGAGCCCACCGCGCCGAGCGCAAGCGAGGCGGCACGGCAAACCCCATCGGGTGCAAGGCCAAATAGAGGGCACGGGGCGGTCCGCCCCCGAATCGGAAACGGTTCAAGCCCCGGGTAAGGCTGCAACAGATAAATGGTCCTCTCCGCGGGGCAACCCGCGCAGACAAAATTCGGCTTACAGCCCTTCCAAGGTGCTTTTCCTGCTGAAATCCAAAGGCATCTGATCCGTTAATCGCCTGGCCATATCCAATATAAAATTTATGATTATTGTAATTTTCCAATGTATCAGATTTCCGCAGAGTGGAGTTGGTGGGTGTGTGAATTACTGTCGCAAGCGGCAGCTTCGTTGGTGGTCTCGGTAACAGGACTTGTCTCCTGGTTTGTTTTCCGCACAATGACCTGGTGAGCGGCATCATTGGCCATACCTTGTATGCATTGCTGGGTGCCCGCGCGGCGACGGCGCGGGGTTTACCACTGGCGCGGGTGATGGGACGGCATTTGCCCAGCTATCTCTGCGGCGCGTATCTCGGGGCAGATGTGGGCACGGTGCCGGCTGTTACCTGCGTGGACACTGGTGCGCTAGTGGGTTACGGCGCGGAACGCGTGACACGCAGCCCGCTCACCGGAGGCGCCGTGAAACCGTGGAAGTTGGAACTGGGTAAGGTAGCTTACACGCCGCTCGACATTCATAATCTGTTTTATGGACGCGCACACGTCGTCTTTGGTTGGGCGGTCAAAGACGGGCCTCTGGCAATTCCTTGGACAAAGCTGCCCGCGTACTTTGCCTCCGTGCTGCGGGATGCCCGTGCGTTGCATGGCCCGGGTGAGCGACAACTGGCCTACGCGTTGGGGTGGATGACGCATGTGGTGGGTGATGGCCTCATCAAGTCTATAGCTCCCGGCATGGATTTACATATGCTTGATGGAAAATACACCCCGGCTAATCGGCCTATTCAGGACCTTGTGAGCTTTCACGAGATTGGCATCAAGGAACTGAAACTTGATTGGCCCGCGTTACTGCGTGACGTGGTGGAGTGCCCCATTGAGCCGCTGCAAATGCACTACATGCGTGTGGGTGCCGCGCGGGGCTCGCTGGGCAAAATGCATCCTATTGGATGGGCCCCACGCCACGAGGCACTGCTACTCGAAGTGATGGCCGTGAACCGCCGTTATCAGCGCATTCGTAACGACCGCATTCTCAAGCAACTCAAACTGCGTCCCACACCCGACGGTCCGCAGTGCGATCCCGCCCTCAGCCAACGCGCCAAGGGATTGACATACCCGGAAATGGTTGTGCTGGCGGACAAGGCCAATTTCCGCCATGCCCTCTGGCAAATCGGCGAGGCCATTGCCAACCTGTTTGCGGAGGTAGGTGAACTTACTAACGAATTGGATAAGCAACCCAATCTCACCCGCCCTGATTGGCCTACACTTACTCGACGCTGGAAAAAGAAATAAAACCGCCAGCCACTTCACTTTCCCGGCGAGTGCATTTGGGTTCACAGACAAGGTGAAGGGTTTGCTGGAATCAGCCGCACTTCACGTTTGCCCGCCTGTCGACGAGGGGGTAGGGTTCTGAGAAATGAAAATCACCTTCATAGCTTTATTGGCTTCATGTTTCTGTCTGCCCGTGGTTGGAGCAGATATAAAGCCCGGCACCCAGACAGCACAGGAACTGAAAGTTAAGATCGGCACCAAAGAGGCGTCGGTTCACTACTGGCTCTTTTTGCCCAAATCATACGACAAGAAGAGGTCGTTGCCTCTTATGTTATTTCTGCACGGAGCAGGAGAACGCGGTGATAATCTGAATCAGGTCAAGAAATGGGGGCCACCCAAACGAGTCAGCGAGAAGGTAGACTTTCCGTTTGTTGTCATTTCTCCTCAATGCTCGAAAAATAAACGATGGGATGTAGCCCAATTGCATTCATTGGTCACACATGTTGCCACTACGCATAAAATTGATCGTTCGCGGATGTACTGCACCGGGCTAAGCATGGGAGGTTACGGCACATGGGCGATGATTGCGAAGTACCCCAAACTATTTGCCGCTGCAGTCCCGATCTGCGGTGGCGGCGATCCTGCCACGGCCAAAAAGATAATTAGCATACCCATCTGGGCTTTCCATGGAGGGGCGGATCGAGTTGTGCCGCCAACACGCAGTCAGGCGATGATCGACGCGATCCATAAAGCGAATGGTCAGAATGCCAAGCTGACAATCTACCCAGGAGTAAACCATAATTCGTGGACCAGAACTTACTCGAATGAAAAGGTTTACGAATGGATGCTATCTCACGCGCAGGTGAAACCAGCCAATCCAACCAAGGGTAAACAGGCGCCACGACCAATCCGAGACCTTCTCAAGCGGCCGAAAGACAATCCTAAAGTTGATTTTTGAGCTGAAGAGCACCTTGCCCCGTGGGCGGCGCTGCTCTCAATGATATTCAAGTAATGGGATGGGTGGCGGCATTCTTTGGTAGTCTTTGACGTGGAGTGCTATCTGTCGTAGGGTGCGGGGCATGGACCCGCAAGAACTGCACGTAATTCAAGCCCTTGAGAAGGCAAACGCCACCGAGCATCTCACCGATCGCGAGAAACATCTTATCGGACTGGCTGTTACCATCACGCGCGGTTGCACCTACTGTACCGGCGGGCGCACCAAAAAGGCACTCAGCTCCGGCGTTTCGCAGGAAACACTCAGTGGCCTTACAGACCTTGTCGCGGCTGTCAACGCCGGCGTGGCTGTGCGCACCGTACTGCAGGGGCTGGAAGGCCTAAGCTGCGATGGGCCAGAGTGCGCTTAGGGAGCTGCTCTCTCTACGGAGAGTCGATTGGACATTGGCGTTTGAAAGGATGTGACGGGAGACTTAAGACGGCTTAGAACACTTTTATATAAATATGATTCCTTCCTTTACCCAGTGCATCTGCTTCATCCTGCTATGTTGCTTTGCAGTAACACCCAATGCAAACGCAGCAGGCAAGGTGATTAAAGACATCGAATTTGCCGTGGTTCAGGGTCAGAGCCTGAAGCTTGACCTGTATCTCCCCGACAAACCAAAAGGATCAGGACTGGTTGTCTGGATACACGGTGGCGGTTGGCACAAGGGCAGCAAGGATAAATGTTTTATTACATGGTTGCCCCAGCACGGCTACACCGTAGCCAGTATTTCCTACCGCTTAAGCAGTGTAGCGAAGTTTCCTGCCCAACTACATGATTGCAAAGGAGCAGTGCGATGGCTGCGCGCAAACGCCGGAAAATATGGTTACAACTCCAAAAGAGTCTTTGTAGCCGGAGCCAGTGCGGGCGGGCATCTGACAGCTTTGATGGCCACGACGTCAGGCCACAAACTGTTGGAAGGAAAAAGTGGCGGAAATCTGGATCAGTCTTCTACTGTTCAGGGAGCGGTTGATTATTATGGGCCGACCGATTTCATTTTAAGAAGCCAAACCCAGCCCTCTCGGGCCAATGAAAAAGGTTCGGTAGTTTATGAATTGCTCGGCGGCGGAGCGCACGAGAAAGTTGCAGCAGCAAAACTGGCTTCCGCCTGTTATCATGTGAGCAAGGATGACCCGCCTCTACTAGTATTTCATGGAACGAAAGACCGGACGGTTCTTCTGGATCAGTCACAAGCAATCGCCACGGCTTACAAGAAGGCCGGTCTGCCGATAAAGCTCCACATCATTGAAGGGGCAAGCCATGGAGGCAATAGTTTCTACAGCGGCAAAAACGCAAAGCGCCTCTTGGAGTTCCTGAAGAGCAGAATCGATGACAACGACAAGAAGTGACTCTTCCTGAGTATAGTCCTTGAGCAGACGTAGCGGGAGGCGTAGAATCTAGGAATTCCTTCCGCCACATCAGCTTACTAATAAATAATGAACCGCATTTTATTCTCCATCCTCATTTGCGCGTTTGCCTTGGTTCCTGCTTCTTTTGCCGAGGAGCGACTCAACGTTATCTTGATCATGGCCGATGATTCGGCTGCGGATAATTACGGGTGCTATGGCAGTAAGTTTTTCTCCACGCCACGCCTAGATGCCTTGGCACGCACCGGGGCAAAGTTTAATCACTGTTACTCAGAACCCGTGTGCACATCCAGTCGGGTAAAGATTATGACCGGGCGCGATGGTATCCGGAACTATGTCCAGTTCGGCACGCTTGACAGGGATGAAGTCACTTTTGGCAGTATGATGAAGGATGCCGGCTACGCCACGGTCATCGCCGGAAAGTGGCAGCTCCACGGCGGCGAACGCGGCACACTGGCTCCCGCCTGCGGGTTCGATACCTACTGTCTCTGGAATTATCCAGGCACCGAGCGTTCACGCTACTGGAACCCCAGCCTCATGCGGGATGGAAAGCTCCTGAAAACCACTGAGAAGGATTATGGACCGGATATTCTCACCGATTACCTGATCGAGTTTATTGGCAAAAACAAATCCAAACCTTTCTTTGCCTATTACCCCATGCTGCTGGTGCATTCGCCCTTCCCAAAAACACCCGACAGCAAACCCGATCCCGTCAACGGGGCTAAGGCCAAGAGCCTTGCTAATTTCCGCGATATGACCCTCTACGCCGACAAGTGTGTCGGCCGGATTATTGATGCCTTGGAGGAAAATGGCCTGCGTGAGAAGACTGTGATTATTTACACCACCGATAACGGCACTCATCGTGCTCTGACCTATCCCTATGGCTCTGAGGAGCGTATAGGGGAGAAGGCTTACGCCACCGATGGTGGAACCCATGTGCCTTTGATCATCAACTGCCCAGGCACAGTCCCTGCCGGCATAGTCAGCAATGATCTGGTGGATTTCTCTGATATGTTGCCAACCATTGCCGACATCACCGGAGCCGAATTGCCCAAGGTGAAGCTTGATGGCCGCAGCTTCTGGTCGCAGTGTCAGGGCAAAAAAGGCAACCCGCGTAAGTTTATTTTCCAGTACTATTACCCGAAATATAAACCAGCGGCTGACAAGCATGGGCAGGGAGTCAATAAGCAGGAAATAATCTGGGCCCAAAATCAAAGACACAAACTCTACCGGGACGGCTCGCTGTATACTGTGCTGGATCGCTACGAAAAGACTCTTCTCAATCCCGGGGAAAATGTCCAAGTTGACCGAGACCGAAAACTCCTGCAAGAAGCATTGGATTCAATGCCCGACAAAGCGGCAAAATTGAGCCCTGACATAAAGAAGGGCTATTAACGATTTCGCTTCAATTTTCAAACGTACCGCAAGGGGAGAATGCGGCGCAAGATGGGCTAAGTAGAAAGATCACGAGTGATAAATCTGTTACACGTTGAGTCAATGTTGATATCCACAATCCAGGCAATCGTGATGGAGTGCAATTTTCCTTACAAAAACTCCAACATCTGTTATCGTCTCTTAGGAGGTAGGAAATGCAGCGGCGAGATTTTTTGAAACTGAGCTTAGGTGGTTTGGCATTACCGGATTTACTGGCATTGCGTGCTCGTGCCGGTGATGGCCCGGGCGGATTCGGTAAAGCCAAGAGCTGCATTGTACTCTTCTGCTGGGGTGGCATTAGTCATCTGGACACATTCGACATCAAGCCCAATGCGCCCTCGAACATACGCGGCACGTTCAAGGAAATTTCCACCGCCGTGCCCGGCATTCGCATTGGCGAACATTTGCCCGGCTTCGCGCGGACCATGAAGCACTGGGCCATCGTCCGCAGTGCGCATCACAATGCGCCTAGTCATCGCTCGGGCGCGTACTGGAATCTCACCGGCCATAAGCCCGACAATCTTTCCGGTAATTGGCCGGCCACGCGCAAGGATTGGCCGTGCCTTGGCTCGATGATTTGGCAGGCAAAAAAAGACAAGAACAGACCACTCAACGCCTTGCCCGGCGCGGTGGCGCTGCCGTACACACTCTACGACGGCGGCGTGGCCAATGGGCAAAATGCCGGCTTCCTCGGCATGGGGATGGATCCCGCCGTGTTTCGCCCATCGGGCAAAAGCTTGAAAATTTACCAAGGCAAATCGCCATCCTCCGGTCGCATTGATCTCGGCTTGCCCGAGGGTGTGAGCCGTCAGCGATTGGGGCAGCGCCGCGGCTTGATTCACGGCTTCGGCCAAACGAAAGGCGCGGCCATCAAAATGGAAGCCGCGGCGGTGGCGCGGTCCCGCGAGATGGCGCTGGATATGCTGCTCAACCCCACCGTGCACGCGGCGTTTGATTTGGAAAAAGAACCGCGTGCGCTTCGCGAAAAATACGGGATGCACATTTGCGGCCAAAGCGTGCTCACCGCCCGCCGCCTCACTGAAGCCGGCGTGCCCGTGGCCACTGTCTATTGCGCCGCCGGCGATTTGAACGGCTCGGCCGGTTCCCATTTCGACACGCACGCGGATAATTTCAACAAATTAAAAAACAACATGCTACCGCCCTTCGACCAAGCCGCCTCGGCGTTGGTGGAAGATTTGCAGCAACGCGGACGCCTCGACGAGACGCTCATCGTGATGCTGACTGACTTTGGCCGCACGCCGCAAATCAACAAAGGCGCCGGCCGCGATCATTTCCCCGGCGTGTACTCAGCCGTCTTTGCCGGCGGCGGCATTCGCGGCGGTCAGGTTTATGGCAAGTCCAACTCCATCGGCTTTGAGCCCGCCGAGCAAGCGTGCGGCCCGCCCGATTTGCATGCCACGATTTTTCACGCGCTCGGCATTGATCCCGATCATATGATCTACGATGCCGCCGACCGCCCCCTGCCGCTTTGTGACGGCAATCCGCTGCCGCTTTTTTAGTTCACAACCCGCGCTTTCCAAATCACCGCGCTGTGGCAAGCTTGCGTGATGAAAACAATCTCCGCCTTTGCCGTTCTCTTCAGCCTGTCCATCGGAGCCTTTGCCCAATCTACCCCCGGCGCTCTCCCCAGCGTTCACCCGATTCTGAAAGCACCCAAGCCGCCCATCAAATTGATTCATAAACCCAAAGCTATGACGGCGCATCGCTTGGAGTTTCAAGTGGCTGATCAGATGTTTTTTGTGAACTCCATCGGCGAGAATTTCCTTCTTAACGTGTTGCACACTTCCCCTGACGGCGAACGCGCCTTCACGATCCAAGGCGAGTTTCTTCCCGGCGCGGGTGCCGAAGGCAACTACACCTGCCAAGGCAGCACTACGATTGAAAAAGGTCAGTCCCAACAACTCGCCACGCTCGGCCATCACGTGCTATCGCTGGCGGTGAAGGATGTGTAGGAGAAAAAATAATCAACGCTGCTTCAGCACCGTGGGCGGGCTGGCGTTTCCGCCACGGTCAATGGCGGTGAGGGCAATGTACTCAGGAAGGCCGGTGCCGGCGCGGACGACTCCGGCCAGTTGGCTGGCGGGTAGCACTTGCGAATGCCATTGGCCTTTCACGCGGATTTGAAACAGCCAACGGCGGATGGGTTCATCCGGTGCGGCGCGCCAAGTGAGAATGATTTGGCGGCGGGCGGCGTCCCACTTCGAGCCGACCGACGGCGCTTTGGGCGGGCGATTGTCCAGCCACGGCGAGGCAGGGGGCAGGGCGGGTTGACTATAAATTCCGCGCTGCAACATCGCGCCGAGGTCGCCGTCGTTTTTGGCCAGTGCGCTGATGTTCCAATGGATGTTTCCGGTGACGCCGGGATGGCGGCGGGTGAGGTTGATTTGTGAAATAAATTCTTTTGCCTTCCAGGTTTTTACTTTGGCGGTGTTGATGCCCGGCCACAGATGGCGGTGTTTGGGGTTTTGTTCGTGCCACCACTGCATCAGCACGGGGAAGGCTTGCTCGGTATCGGCGATTTGCCAGTAGAGCTGCGGCGCGCAGTAATCGAGCCAACCTTCGCGCAGCCACAACCGCGCATCGGCGTAGAGTTCGTCGTAAGCATCGAGGCCTTTAATTTGTTTGGGATGTCCGGGCCGCCAAATGCCGAATGGGCTGACGCCGAATTTCACCCACGGTTTCACACGATGAACCTCGGTGTTGATTTGGCGGATGAAATTATTGATGTGCATTCGCCGCCAATCGTTGCGGGCCATATTGCCTCGATATTTTTTCCAACTCGCATCATCCGGAAACGCCGTGCGTTTTGCATCTGGGTACGGATAAAAATAATCGTCAATGTGAATGCCGTCCACATCGTAGCGCCGCACCACATCAAGAATCACCCGCAGCGAATGCGCCCGCGCGCCAGCCTCGGCGGGGTCCAGCCATTGGAAGCCGTTGTAGGCTTTAACCAATGCCGGCTGCGTGCGGCTGATGTGGTTTGTGGCCACTGCGCTCTTGGCGCCCTTGTACCGCGCGCGGTACGGATTGAACCACGCGTGCAGTTCCATCCCCTGCCGATGCGCTTCGCTAATGGCAAACGCCAGCGGATCCCACGCGGGCTTCGGCGCTCGGCCCATTTTGCCGGTCAGATATTCCGACCACGGTTCGATCTGCGAAACATAAAGCGCATCGCACGCCGGCCGCACTTGAAAGATTACGCAATTGAGCCGAAGCGCCGCCGCGCGCCCGATGAGCGTGCGCAATTCTTTTTGCTGTTGGGAGGTGGTGAGGTTCGGATGCGAGGGCCAATCGATGTTGTTAACCGTGGCAATCCATGCGCCGCGAAATTCGCGCTGAAGCGGCGCGACCTTTACGCCCGCGACGGGGCGGAACAAGATGCTCGCCGCCGACAAAGTCAGTGCGGTCAATAGAAAGATGCCTCCAAAGCGTAACACGCGGCGATGATAGGGAGGGAAGGATCAATTATCAATGACCATTCAAACTCTGTCTATTTTTGAAAATTGAAAATTGAATCTTGGTCATTTTTCCCCCACTCTCCGCCCCCCTTGGACTGGTGGACGAACAAAACTTATTTCTGCTGTGCCGTCACGTTGTACGGCATCGCGATGGTGTATTCCGTGTTCCTGTGGCGAAAGGGCTTTCGGCGTGATGACTGGGTGGTGTACGGGATGCTCGCGGCGGGGCTCGTGCTGCACACCGTGGCGATGGTGAAGCGCGGCTTCTCGCTCGACCGCTGCCCCATCACCAATCTCTACGAGGCCACGGCCTTTATCATGTGGACGATTGTGGCGGGCTATCTCGTGGCTGGCGTGTGGCAACGCTTTCGGTTCATTGGCGCGTTTGCTTCGCCGCTGTTGTTTGTGCTCGGCGTGTTCGCGTTGTTTCCGGATATGGATCCCGACCTGTGCCGGTGGGCGAGCATGAGTTTTCCGGCGCGCTGAGTAGTCTGCACAAGGCGCTGCTGCTTTTAGCCTTTGGCGGCTTTGGCCTCAGCGCGGTGGGCGCGGCAATGTATCTCACGCAAGAACACGATTTGAAACTGCATCGCTTCCGCGCCATCCTTTCCAAGCTGCCGCCGTTGCAACGCCTCGAGGCGGCGATGGCCAAGTTGCTTTGGGTGGCCTTCGGATTGCTCACGGCGGGGCTCATCGCGAGCAGCGCGTATTTGCATCAAGCCAAACAAGTTTGGTTCACCACCGACCCCGAAATGATTTGGACACTGGGCGTTTGGATTTTTTATCTCGTGCTGCTCATCCTGCAAACGCGCCACGCGCAAGGCGGCAAACGCTTCGCGTGGGGCACGCTCGGGAGTTTCCTGTTTGTGATGCTCACCTTTTGGGGCGTGTACCTGTTGTCGCCGCTCCATCAAACCCCCGCACTCGTGATGCCGATCGTTTGCCTTGGAATAAATCATCGGACCGCGCCGGTAAACGTGCGCGAGCAATTCGCGTTGGCGGAGGGGAAACTGCCCGAGCTGTTGGCAACGGTGCGCGTGGGAACCAGTGCGGAGGAGGCAGTGATTCTTTCCACGTGCAATCGCGTGGAAATTTACGCGGCCACTGATGGCCTGCCGGGAAATTTGCTTAACGAATTGCGCGCGTTTCTCGTGGGCGAGCGCGAGGTCGATGATGATGTGTTTTATGAACTCACCGACGCGGAGGCTGTGGAGCATCTCTTCAAAGTCGCCAGTGGATTGGACTCAATGGTGCTGGGCGAAACGGAAATCCTCGGTCAACTCAAGACGGCCTATCAACTCGCACTCGAACAAAAGGCCACCGGCAGTCGCCTGAATAAGTCATTCCAAAAGGCCTTCAACGCCGCCAAGCAAATCCGCACGGAAACGAACATCCAACGCGGCAGTGTCTCCGTGGCCAACGTGGCAGTGGAGTTGGCGGGGAAAATTTTTGACCGGCTCGATGACCGCACCGTGATGGTCATCGGCGCGGGGGACACGAGCGAAAAGACCGCGCGCGCGTTGCTGAGTCGCGGCGCGCAGAGCGTGATCGTTTCCAATCGCTCGCTCGAACGCGCCGAGGCGTTGGCGACTGAGCTGGGCGGCAAGGCGGTGAGTTTTGAAAATTGGGAGAGCGAATTCGCCGCCATTGACATTATCATCAGCAGCACCAGCGCGCCGCATTATGTTTTGGATCGCAAAAGACTCGAGCCGCTGCAGCGCCTTCGCCAGCATCGCCCGCTGTTGTTGGTAGACATCGCCGTACCGCGCGACATCGAGCCGGAAGTGAATTTTTTGGAGGATGTTTATCTGTACAACATCGACGACCTCCAATCTATCGCCGCCGACTACCTTCGCCTGCGCGAAGAGGAAATCACCAAGTGCAATGCGATCGTGAAGGCCAAAGCTAAAGAATTATTGGATGCCTTCCAAGTGCTGCCGGCATCTTGCCGGGAGAATCCAACAATTCCATCTGCCGATAATATGCCGACAGCACAAAACTAATGCCCGAAGAACCCATCATCATCGCCACCCGTGGCAGTGCGCTTGCCCTTGCGCAAGCCCGTTTGATTTTTGACCAATGTCGTTTGACCTTTCCGCGTTTGGCCTTTGAAATTAAAATCATCAAAACCACCGGCGACAAGAAACAATCCGCTTCGCTCGTGCAAGCGGGTAAATCGCTGCCCAAAGGAATGTTCACCAAAGAACTCGAGGTGGCGCTCGTCAAAGGCAAAGCCGATCTTGCCGTGCACAGTCTCAAGGATTTGCCCACGGAATTGCCAAGCGGACTCATGCTCGGCGCAGTCGGTAAACGCGAGGACGTGCGCGATGTGCTGATTTATAAAACCGACGCAGACTCCGATGGCGCGCTTCCGCAATTGGCCGAGGGCGCGATGGTGGCCACCAGTAGCCCGCGCCGCCAAGCGCAACTGCTGGCCGCGCGTCCGGATTTGCAGATGCAGGAAATTCGCGGCAACCTCCCCACGCGTTTGGAAAAACTGGCCGACACCGAGGCAATGGCTGGAACTGTCCTTGCCGCCGCCGGCCTCAACCGGTTGGATTTTTCCATCACCTCCGATGGCGCACTCGAAGGCGATGCCGTGCCCGATGGCATTCGCGCCGTGGCGCTTGATACCGAATTGATGCTTCCATGCGTGGGGCAGGGCGCGATTGGCATCGAGATTCGCGCGGACGATGGCCGTATTGAGAAAATTTGCGAGCGGCTCAATCATTTCAACAGCCACACTTCCGTATCTGCCGAGCGGGCGTTTCTGCGTGGGATGGGCGGCGGCTGCAGTTCGCCTGTGGGTGCGGAGGCGATAGTCGATGGCACGCAATTGCGATTGCGCGCCGTTTCTTTTTTGAATGACACTGTGCAGCACGCCGAGCAAGCCGGCGACTTACGCGAGCCCGAGGCGTTGGGTGCGGCGGTGGCCGCCGAACTGTGCGGATGAGCGAATTGGGCAAATTGCTCGAGTTGCCGTGGCTGCCCATCGGCACCTTTTTTAATGTGATTTGCATTTTCATCGGCGGCGTGGTGGGGCTGCTCTTGAGCCGCCAACTGACCGATGCCACGCAGCAGCGTATCCGGAAATTCCTTGCGGTGCTCACCGTGCTTGCCGGTGGCTATATGATTTGCAATGGGCTTTACGGCGGCTGGCACTCGGCGGGGAGTGTTTGGAAATTTCTGTTGCTCGGGCTCATCACGTTACTCGCGATTTCCTTTGGAAACCTTTTCGGCACATGGCTGAAGTTGCAGGAGCGACTCGATAAAATTGGTCAAGCGGCTAAGGATCGGTTTGCGAAATTGAAAAATGAAGAGTCGACCAACTTCAGCGACGGCTTTGTGACTTGCACGATCTTGTTCACCGTTGGGCCGATGTCGCTGCTCGGTGCTGTAGAGGACGGACTGGGCAAAGTGCCTACGATTCTAATTGTGAAATCTTTGATGGATGGCATCGCCACGTTGTGCTTCGCACCCAGGTTTGGCGCGGGCGTTCTGTTATCCATTGTGCCGCTGCTGGCCTATCAGGGAACGGTCACGTTATTGGCTTCCAATATGGCGTTTATTAAAGATGAAACAGCTCTGCTAGCCAGTTTCAATCTCGTGGGCGGTTTGCTTGTGCTCACGATAATGCTAGTGATCCTTGAAGTGGAAAAAGTGCCGTTAGCGAATTACCTGCCGGCGCTGGTCGTCGGTCCGTTGCTGACTTGGTGGTGGGTGGTTTAATTATTCCGCCTCTAATTCATCGGCTAACATCCGTCGACCAAACGTATTGTAAGGGTGCACGGTTTTGCCTCCTTCCAGCGGGTGTCCTTCGGTGGCCCATGCAAAAATTGCGCCTTCGAGATTGCTCACGTTCGTGTGCCCGAGTGCCTTCAATCGTCGTGCCATCTTCGCGCTACGATACCCGACCGAGCAGTAGACGGTGATCGGTTGGTTGTTTTCCGGGATAATATCTTTCAATTCAACATCGGTTGTTTCAGGTGATACATGTATGGCATTGGGCAGATGGCTCACGGAAAACTCATCCGCCCGGCGGACGTCCCACAGCAATGCAGGGGTGTGATCATCATTGCCGAGTCGCGCGGCTAATTCTGCTGGAGTTGTGTGCGACACATCATCAAATTTCCAGCGAATGAATTTGCGCGCTGTGGGTAACCCGTTCGCTGGTAGCCACAACCAAAAGCCAAGAGTCAGCACAATTACCACACCACTGGCAATGAGTGAGGGTTTTTTCCAGCGACGTTTTTTAGTTGTGGATACGCTGCTCACTTCGTGTCGCGCACGAGCTGATTAATTCCCTCAGTAACAAGATCCTCCACGTTCTCCTTCCATCGGTCAGCGGGGAGGCCATAGACGGCCATCGAGCTTTGGCCTTCGTAGCCCCCTTCTTGCAGGACGCGGAAGGTGGGAATGTACGCCATCACGTCGTTGCAATAACTAGTGACCCACGTGCGTGGGCCGTATTGTTTTTTGAAGTTCAACGAGAAATCGACAACCACTTCGCCGCCCATCGTGAGCCATAGCAAATCGCCGACGCGCCAGCATTGGATGGGGTAGGGGTAGGTTTTGGGAACGTCGTCGTCGGCTTGGAGCTTGAGCATTCGGGCGGCCCAACGGCCGCGATAGTTGGTTTGGTTCTTAGCGGCGGCAGCTAGTGCGGCGGGTTCAGGTAATGCGCCGTACTCGAGCGGGATGGTTTTGATGCGGGTGGTGAGCGTTGGCTCGAGGGTCTCCATTTTTTGCAGGAGCGTTTCTTCGACGGCGGCGGCGAGCATGAGGCCGTAGCGTTCGGCGAGGTGCACCACGCGGCGGGGCAGGGGATTGATGTCCGCGCCGCAGCCGGCACTGAAGAGGGCTAACGCGCCGGGGTGGCTTTTCTCCAGCGCGATTTGTGTGAAGCCAGAGTAGTCACCGGAGAATTTCTGGATGCCAAGTGTGGTGCTGTGGCAGGCATACCCGAAAACAACCGCCTTGAGTTCCAGCCCTTTGTAAACGGCCAGCACCGGCACGTCGTGATCGATGGGGCCTTTGAGGGCTTGCGCGGCGATGAGTTTTGGGACGTCACTGTAAGGTTTGTTTTCGCGGCGGTTGACGCCAAAGCGTGTGATGCCGATGCCGTGTTTTAACGTAACGGGCTCCAAATTTTTAAGTGCTGCGCCGGTGATGCGCACGATTTCATTTTCCAATCGTGCCGAGTATTCCTCGATGCGTTTGATGTGCGCGGCGTTTAGCGGATAGATATCATACAGTCCCCCGCGCAATACTGGCCCGGTGTGCGTGTGCGAGGCGTTGAGCATAATCTGTTCGGGTTGCAGCTTGTGTTCCTTGGCGAGGCGCGCCTTGAGGTTGGCGTAAATGCTGGCGGTCATCCCGAGTGTGTCGGTGCCGATGATCACTGCGCGATTGCCCTTGGCATCCTCCAGAGCCAATGCCTTGGCCCAGAGTGGGTGGAGGGTTCCTTCGCTGGGCTTGGTGCGGCCGCCATAGCCGGCCATCCAGATTGGTTTCTTGGGCGTGATATCGGCCTTGGCGGTGCCGGCCTTCCATGAGGCAGCCGAAAGGGGCAGGGCAAGACAAAGCAAAAGAATGATACGCAGTGTGTTCATGAGATGAGGGTAAGTCTAAAGGGCGAATTATCAAGGCTCAAGGAATGATCATTTTTCCGAAAAACCCCGTAATTCCCAAGGCCAACCCGGCCTGTCGTGTGGACGAACCGGCCTGTCGCGTGGACGAACCAGCCTGTTGCGTGGACGAACCAGCCTGTTGTGTGGACGAACCGGCCTGTCGCGTGGACGAACCAGCCTGTCGCGTGGACGAACCAGCCTGTCGCGTGGACGAACCAGCCTGTCGCGTGGACGAACCAGCCTGTTGTGTGGACGAACCGGCCTGTCGCGTGGACGAACCAGCCTGTTGCGTGGGCGCATTCGCTTGTTTTATGCGCGAAAAGATGTGTTTTTTCCAAAATTATAGCATATTTCAGTTCTTCTCCCCGAATAGCCATAATCAAGCCGTTATAAAAGGCTCCCCCCAACAGCATTTACACCAGAGTCGGTGAGGCGTAGGCTGGCGGGCATGAAGCAGGTTCTCTTGATGATTGCGGTGGTGGCGTTGGTGGGGTGTGGGGAGAGTCGAAAGATTCACCGGGGTCGCAAAGCCACGCCCAAGGTGGAGCCAACCGAGGCCACGCAAACGCCGGGGATGGAGGCGGCCAGCAAGGCACACGATGAAGGTCGGTATGCAGAAGCGGTGCGGTTGTACACCACTGAGCTGGCGACTGAGGAAGCCAAGCCTGCGCCAAGCTGGGTGCAGCTGGCCTACCTGAATAATGAACTGGGTTTTGCTCTTGATGCTGCCGGCCAATACGACAAGGCACTTGGAGTATTACGAGAAAACACTGGCCATCCGGCTCAAGCAACTGGGTCCGGGTCATCCGGCTGTGGCCCTCAGCTACAACAACATCGGAGCGGTGCACCAAGAAAAGGCCGAGTACGACAAGGCACTGTGGTATTTCCAGAAATCACTAGCCACCAAGCTCGAGAAACTGGGTCCGGATCATCCGGCTGTGGCCACCAGCTACAATAACATCGGGGCAGTGCACTCTTCCAAGGCCGAGCACGACAAGGCCATGGAGTATTACGAGAAAGCACTGGCCATCGAGCTCAAGCGACTGGGTCCGGATCATCCGGTTGTGGCCATCAGCTACAACAACATCGGGGCGGTGCACCAAAAAAAGGCCGAGTACGACAAGGCACTGGGTATTTCCAGAAAGCACTGGCCATCGAGCTCAAGCGACTAGGTCCGGATCATCCTGATGTGTCCGTCGGTTACAATAACATCGGGATTGTGCACGATTACAAGGGCGAGTACGACAAGGCACTGGAGTATTACCAGAAAGCACTGGCCATCCGGTTAAGGCAACTGGGCCCAGATCATCCTGATGTGGCCACCAGCTACAATAACATCGGGGCAGTGCACTCTTCCAAGGCCGAGCACGGCAAGGCACTGGAGTATTACCAGAAATCACTGGCCATTCGGCTCAAGCAACTGGGTCCGGATCATCCTGATGTGGCCGTCATCTACAACAATATTGGGATGGTGCACCTTAACAAGGGCGAGTACGACAAAGCACTGGAGTATACCCAGAAAGCACTGGCCATCCACCTCAAGACACTGGCCCCGGATCATCCTGTTGTGGCCACCAGCTACCATAACATCGGGATGGTGCACGATGACAAGGGCGAGGACGACAAAGCATTGGAGTATTATCAGAAATCACTGGCCATTCGGCTCAAGCGACTGGGTCCGGATCATCCTGAGGTGGCCGGCAGCTACAACAACATCGCCCTTGTCTACTACGACAAGAAGAACCTACCCAAGGCCAAGGAGTATATGGAGAAAGCCTATGCCATCTTCCTCAAGAGACTTGGCCCGAACCATTTCGATACCAAAGGTGCCAAGGTTGATCTGGATATGCTGGCCAAGGAGTTGGAGAACAAATGAAACCCACCTTCATAGCTTTGTTGGCTTTGTGTTTGTGTCTGCCTGCTCTGGCACAGGATAAGAAACAAGGGGGGGCGTTGATTCCTCCGGAACTTGCAGCGGCGAAGAAGGCCTATGATGAAGGCAAATATAAGGAAGCGACGTTACTGTTCGGAAAAGAACTTATAAGAGAGCAAAACAAACTGAGGCCAAGCTGGGAAAAACTAGCTCATTTAAATAATCAAGTGGGCTTGTGCCTCCTGCATACCGGATTATATGACAGAGCATTGGCATTTTCCGAGAAATCCCTCGAAATCCGACTCAAGCATCTGGGGCTTGAACACCTTGAATTGGTCGCCAGCTACTTGAATATTGGTGGTGCGCATCTCAAGAAAGGCGAATTCGATAAGGCATTGAAGTCCTTCAACAAATCACTGGTCATCCAAATCAAGCATCTGGGCAAAGATCATCCCAGTGTGGCCATTAGCTACAACAACATCGGGGGCGTGCATCTTCACAAGGCTGGCGCCGGATTTGGCCGTGGGGAATATGCCAAGGCACTGGAGTTTTTCGAGAAAGCTCTAGCTATAGACCTCAAGAAACTTGGCCCAAATCACATCAATTTGATCTACAGCTACAACAACATTGGGGAGATACACCGAGCCAATTTCAAGCCTAAAAAGGCACTGGAGTTTTACAAGAAAGCTCTTGCCATCATGCTTAAAAAACTGGGGCCAACCCACCCCGCCGTCGCCGTCTGCCACAACAATATTGGTTTAGCGCACGACGGTAATGGTGACTGGGACGAGGCTTTGAAAGCTTACCAGAAATCACTGGCCATCTCAATTAAGCAATTGGGAGGGGATCATCCTAATGTGGCCAAAACTTACAACGCCATGGCTAATGGTTATGCATATTATGAGAAAGGCTCGCCCAAGGCCAAGCTGTATTACGAGAAAGCTCTTGCCATTCGACTCAAGAAACTTGGTCCCAACCATCCTTCTACCAAGCTAACCAAGCGCCTCCTAGATAGGCTGCCCAAGTAATAAGAGAACAAATGAAACCCACCTTCATAGCTTTGTTGGCTTTGTGTTTGTGTCTGCCTTTGGCGGGTGCAGACAAGAAGAAACCCGGCACCGTCCTCTGGCAATTTGAAACGGGAGGTGATGTGTCCTCCTCCCCCGCCATCGGATCTGATGGCACGGTTTACGTCGGGTCAGATGACAACAAGCTCTATGCCATCAAGACCGACTCCAAAGGCCTAGCCAAAAGCCCGTGGCCCATGCGTGGGCAGAATGCGCGGCATACGGGGCGTACAAAGTAGGGCAACCGCCGCCCAAACCAACCCAATTCAAAATAAATTACCACCCCGCATATGTCGGGGTGGAGCCATTCAGGAATTCTCAAGAAATAGAATGTCATTTTTCAAGGGTCATTGAGTCTTGAAAGCCGAGCCCTTTTTCGTCAAGAGTCTCCCAAGCTAATTTTTACAAAATGGAAAACGTACGCATTGGTGTTATTGGATTAGGAAATATCGGGCAGATTCACGTCAACAATCTGCTCGAAGGCAAGGTGCCACGTGGGGTGTTGACCGCTGTGGGGGATGCGTTCCCCGCCAAACTGCCGGAGTATGCCGCGAAGGGGCTCAAGACATTCGAAAGCGGGGACGCCTTAATTGCCTCGGGCGAGATTGATGCGCTGATGATTGCCACGCCGCATTTTCAGCATACCACACTGGGCATCGCCGCGCTGGAGGCGGGTTTGCATGTGATGGTGGAAAAACCCATCTCGGCCCATAAAGCCGATGCCGAGCGGCTCATCGCCGCGGCGGCGGCGCGGCCGGAGTTAAAGTTTTCCGGAATGTTTCAAATGCGCGTGGAGCCGCGCTACCAAAAAATCCGTGAGCTGGTGCAGAGCGGCGAGTTGGGCGATTTGATTCGCGTGATTTGGATCATGACCGATTGGTTCCGCGCCGAGGCTTATTATCAAAGCAGCGACTGGCGTGCCACATGGAAGGGCGAGGGCGGCGGCGTGTTGCTCAATCAATGCCTCCACCAACTCGACGCATTACAGTGGATTGCCGGTATGCCGGCTAAAGTACGAAGCCATGTGGGCATCGGCCGCCACCACGATATCGAAGTGGAAGACGATGTGACGTGCTACATGGAATACGCCAATGGCGCGAGCGGCGCTTTCATTACGTCCACCGGCGAAACTCCCGGTAGCAATCGATTTGAAATCGCCGGCACCAAAGGCCGCGCGTTATTGGAGAACGACAAACTGGTCGTTACCCGCAATGCCGTGCCCTCCGACGAATGGTGCCGCACCTCGAAAGTTGGTTTTCAACAGCCTGAATCGACCGTGGAAGAGATTCCCATTCCGCCTGCCGAGGAACCGCATGCGATGCTCGTCACCAATCTGGTTAATGCTATCCTCGATGGGGAAGAACTCATCGCCCCCGGCGAAAGCGGCATTGGTTCCGTCGAGCTGGCCAACGTAATGGTCTACTCCGGCTTAATCAACGAGACCATCGATCTACCGATGGACGGAACCGCATGGGAAGCCAAACTCAATGACCTCATTGCCAAGTCCACCCACGAAAAGAAAACGGTGGAAGTCAGCAAAGAAGATTTTACAGCGTCGTTCCGGCGTTAAATGGCGTTAATTTAAGAAAAGGAATTTTATGGAACTAATGGGAATAGCCGATGAAGGGGCGGTCACGATTGACGGCCAGATTGAGGTGACGCAGGCGCTGGGGTGGCGGTGGATTGAGTCGCGCTTTGTGGAGGTGGAGGGCTTTGAGAAAGGCTCGATTCACGAAATCCCAGACGCGGCGTTTGATGTCGTTGCCGATAAGCTTGAGGAATCGGGCGTGGGGATTTATGCGTTCGGGTCCACGATTTGTAATTGGCAGAAGACAGTGGAGACGCCTTTTGATGTGACATTGGCAGAGGTGGCGCGGGCGATTCCGCGTATGAAACGGTTGGGGACGAAGTACGTGCGCATCATGTCCTTCAAGCCCGCCGACGATGCGGATACCACGCCGCCCGAGGTCTTTGAGCGCGTGGGTGAAGTGACCCAGCGTTTTCTCGATGAGGGTTTACAGCCGGTTCACGAGAATTGCATGAATTATGGCGGGATGAGTTGGCAGCATGCGGAGGAATTGCTGGAGAAGGTGCCCGGCCTCAAATGGGTTTTCGACACCGCCAACCCGATTTTCAATGCCGACCGCCGCGGCGATCAACCGTGGGGCATGCAATGCCCATGGGAATTCTGGGAGCATATGCGCGACCACACTGCGCACATTCACATTAAGGACGCCGTGAAAACCGAAGATGGTGAGGAATACCATTTCCCCGGAGATGGCGACGGCCGCGTGCGCGATATTTTGAAGGACGCCTTCGCAAATGGCTACGATGCGGGCATCTCCATCGAGCCACATATGACGGTCGTCTTCCACGACAACGATAGCGCCGCACCCGAAAAGGCAATGGCCGATAACTACATCGAGTACGGCCGGCGGTTGGAGAAGTTAATCGCGGAGGTGCGGTAAAAAAGCGTCTTACAGCAAAGCTGCTGAGTCGCCATCCAAATACATCACGCACTGTGATTGCGTGCGCAGGTGGGATGCTGGGCAAGCAGTACTGATGGGGCCTTGGAGGGCATCTTTCACAGCTTGCGCCTTACGGGTTTCGGGGCAGAGACACACCATTTTTTTCGCCTGACACAAGGCCGGCACCGTGAGCGTCAGCGCGTATTGCGGCACGGAATCGAAGGTCGGGAAATGGCCTTCGCCGTGTTGTTGTTTTCGGCAGCCGTCATCGAGCTGCACAATTTTCACAACCTCCGAATCATTGAGATCCGCCACGGGGGGGTCATTAAAAGCGATGTGTCCGTTCTCACCCACGCCGAGGCAACAGAGATCAATCGGTTGCGCGGCGAGCAAATCGGCGTAGCGGCGGCATTCCTTGATGGGCTCGGGTGCGTCGCCGCAAATATAATTAAACGCCGCCGGGTGCACCTTTTCCTCCACGCGCTCGCGCATGTAGCGGCGAAAGCTCGCAGTGTGATCGCCATCGAGCCCAAGATATTCGTCCATGTGAAACAGCGTCACCTTGCTCCAATCCACCTCGCCAATAGCCACGAGTTTTTCCAGAAACTGAATCTGTGAATTACCCGTCGCCAGAATCGCGGCGGCACTGCCTTGCGCGGCAATCACCCCGCAAAGATATTCATTCACCTCCGCCGCGGCCGCGTTGGCCATCGCGTCTTCGGAGGCGAACACGCGCACGTTGAGGGAGTCGACTTCGAATGATTGGATCGGTTCTGTGCTCATAAATATTGAGCTGCTTAGGCTAACGCGCAGCGAAACGGGGTCAATCTCAAAGGGCGGCTTTTGACTTTTGTGCGCACATCTGATTCACTGCGCCACCGATGAAAACGCTGCGCCACACCGATGCCGGCTATGCCCGCAAGCTCGACCGCCTTTGCGCGGCCTCGAGTTTGTTTGATGCCAAAATCGAGGCGAGCGCTCGCGCCATTGTGAATCGCGTGGCGGTCAAAGGCGATCCGGCGTTGGTTGCGTTTGCCAAAAAATTCGACGGCGCCACGCTCACCGCCAAAACCTTGCGCGTGAGTGAGGCGGAATTGGCGTCGGCATCCAAATCCGTTACCGGCAAACTGCGAGCCGCCATTCGTTTGGCGCATCGCAACATCACGCAATTTCACAAACGCGGCCTGCGAAAAGGCTGGAGCGGACGCAACGCGCAAGGCGCGCGTGTGGGGGAAAAGTACGATTCTTTCGCGCGCGTTGGCATTTACATTCCGGGCGGCACCGCGCCGCTAATGTCCACCGCGCTGATGACCGTGACGCTTGCAAAAGTGGCAGGCTGCAAAGAGATCGTCGTGTGCACGCCGTGCGGTAAAGATGGCACGGTGAATTCCGGATTGCTACACGCTGCAAAGTTGGCGGGAGCCACGGAGATTTATCGCGTCGGCGGCGCGCACGCCATCGCCGCCATGGCGCACGGCACGAAGACGATCGCGCCGGTGCAGAAAATTTTTGGCCCCGGCAATGCGTACGTGGTGGCCGCCAAGCGTTTATTGGTGGGACGTGTTTCCATCGATCTTTTGCCCGGGCCGAGCGAAGTATTGGTGCTCGCCGATGGCACGGCCAATCCGGCGTTTGCGGCGGCGGATATTTTGGCGCAAGCGGAGCACGGTTCGGGGCACGAACGATGTTGGCTTGTAAGCACTTCGGCAAAAGTTATTGGTGCAGTTGAAAAAGAAATCGCAAAACAACTGCCGCAACGATCGCGCCGCGATTACATTCGTAAGGTACTTGCAAAAAATGCTTGGCTCATTCAAGTGGCCTCGCGGGCGGAAGCCATCGCGCTGGCCAATCGACTGGCGCCGGAGCATTGCGAGGTGATGCTCAAGGACGCGGCGGCCGCCGCGAAACAAATCACCACCGCGGGGGCGCTGTTTCTCGGCAATTTTTCGCCAACGGTCACAGGCGATTACGTCGCGGGCCCGAGCCACACGCTGCCCACGGGCGGCGCGGGCGCATCGTTTCCTGGCCTCACGGTGGATATGTTCCAACGCCGCACGAGCGTGGTGCAATTCACGCCGGCGGCCCTCAAAAAATCCATCGCCGCCATCGAGCAATTCGCAGGCGTGGAAGGGTTGGATGCCCACGGGCGCTCGGCGTCCATTCGGTTGGATTGACGGGGCGTGTCTCTTTTTTATCTTCGCTTGTACCGGTTGGCTTCGCGGCGGTTGTGGATTTTCACGAAATGATTGCGATCATTCATCACGCGCTCGATGTCTTTGATGAATTCTTCACAACTTTGGGCCATGCCGCCGAGGGAGATGACGGTGTCGCGTTCGGCCAAATCGTTGGTGATGGCGAGGGCCTCACCGTAGGGTTTAAGACGGTGGGCGGTGCGTTCGATGAGGTCATCGGCGGTTTTGCCTTTGGTTGAGTAAATGATTTCCAAGCCCTCGGGGGCTTCGGGTTTGGGTGTGCCGACGGGTGCGCCGCTGCCGTCGAAGAAGATGGTGACGGGCGTGTGCGTGCTGTCGGCGTATTGGGTGAGCTCGGCGATGAGGGCGTCGCGGGCGCGGGCGGTGTGGCGCGGCTCGCCGGGGGCAAGGTCGCGCCAGGCGTGCAGGAGGCTGTAGCCGTCCACCAGAATTCGCACAATGGCCATGGGCGAATTATAGAGAAGCGGAGAGGGGGTGACAAGCGGCGGCGTTGAGGGTAAACTGGGCGAATGCCGATTTATGAATATGAGTTGTGCGAGGGAGACTGCAAGGTGTGCGGGGGGCGGTTTGAATTGCAGCGCCCGATCAAAACACCGGCGCTGAAGGAGTGCCCAGTGTGTCATAAGGCGGTGCGCAAGGTGTTTAGCGCGGTGTATATGCCCAAGCATTTGAAGAAAGTGAATGTACGCGATGCCACGAGTAAAGGGTTCACGGTGCTGAAAAAAACCAGCAAGGGCGAGTACGAGGTGCACAAGCCGGATCGGGGAATCTGATGCCCGCGCGCCTGCAGGTTTTGTTTTCCGGCCGTGTTCAGGGGATTGGGTTCCGCTACACGGTGAAGCAAACGGCACTGGGATTTGAGGTGACCGGCTGGGTGAAAAATCTGGCCGACGGCCGGGTGGAACTTTTGGTGGAAGGGGCCCGGGACGAATTAGAGGCTTTTCAAGTGGCGATTCCCGAGGCAGGATTGCGCCGCTTCATCCGCGAGACTCAATCGGAATGGAGCAACGGCACGGGCGAATTTCGGGGATTCGAAATCGCCCGCTGATGTTATCCACATGAAATACGCGATCATATCGGACATCCACGGCAACCTCGAGGCGCTCAACACCGTGCTGGAGGACGCCGAGAAGCGTGGCTGCGAAAGCTTTGTGTGCGGCGGCGATGTAGTCGGCTACAACGCCAACCCCAAGGAGTGCATGAACATCGTGCGCGGTCTGGACATGCCCTGCGTGATGGGCAACCACGACGAATACATCGGCCAGGATTGCGATCTCTCCGCCTTCAATCCCATCGCCGCCGAGGCTGTGCTATGGACGCGCGATCAACTTTCCGCGGAAGACCGCCAGTGGCTGTGCGATTTGCGTTACGTGCGATTGGTCGACCACTTTTCCATCGTGCACGGCACCATGGACAGCCCGCGCTACTGGGGCTACGTGCAGGGCGCCGACGATGCGGCGGCGAGTTTCACCTATCAAAGCACCGTGCTTTGTTTTCACGGCCACACGCACGTGCCGCAGGTGTTTATCGATGACGGCATCGAAGTGGACGGCGGCACCTTTGAGCATCTCAAGCTCGAAGTGGGCAAACGCTATTTTGTCAACGTGGGCAGCGTCGGCCAGCCGCGCGATGGCGATCCGCGCGCGTCGTATTGCGTGTACGATACCAAGACTGAAACGGTGGAACTCATTCGGATCAACTACGACATCGAGACCACCCAGAAAAAAATCCTCGCAGCCGGTCTGCCCGAGCGACTGGCCGAGCGGCTCGATTACGGGAAGTAACGCCACCTTCCGCCACTCACGACCGGCGTGAAACTGCTCATCCTCAAACCCAGCTCCCTCGGCGACGTCATCCACGCGCTGCCCGTGCTGCGGCTCATCAAGCGCCAACGCCCGCACTGGCAGGTGCATTGGTGGATCGCCCAAAGTCTCGCGCCCCTTTTGCAAAACGATCCTGACCTCGCAGCCGTGCATCCATTTCGACGCCGCGGCTGGGGCACGCCCACCGGCTTGGCGCGCGGCGTGCTTCAACTCGGCCAACTTCACCGCGAGCGGTTTGATGTGGTTTTGGATTTGCAGGGGCTCGCCCGCAGTGCAGCCTTTAGCTGGGCCGCGCGCGCCGGACTCACCATCGGGCTGCACCAACACCGCGAAGGCGCCGCCGCCGCGTACGATGTGGCCGTGGAACGCCCGAGCCCAAACACCCACGCCGTGGATTGGTGCCGCGCTGTGCTGCCGCATCTCGGTTTGGAAAACAACGATGACTTCGAGTGGATGCCCCGCCGCGATGATACTTTGCCCGCAGGCTGCGAAGCGGGCCAACGTTGGCTCGCGCTTTGCCCCGGCGCGCGATGGGACAACAAACGATGGCCGATGGAATCATTTGAAATCCTCGCGAGAAATTTATTGATGGAGCAGGGCGATCTGCGTGTGGTGGTGCTCGGTGGCAAAGAGGATGCCGCGTTGGGTGCGCGCCTCGACGCAGTGGGCGCTCGTTGCGTGGATAAAACCGGCCAAACTACCCTGCCCGAAATGGTTCAATGGATTCGCGCCAGCGAAGCGATGGTGACCAACGACACCGGCCCCATGCACGTGGCCGCCGCGTTGGGCAAACCGGTGGTAGCCCTCTTTGGCCCCACCGATCCCCGTCGTACGGGGCCGTATCACGCGCGCGGCAGCGTGCTGCAAACCAGCGGTATGAACTGCGTGCCGTGCCTTTCGCGCAATTGCATCGCCGAGCGCGAACGCGATTGTTTGCGCACAATTACGGTGGCGGAAGTGGCGGAAGCGGTTCAGAAAGTTTTGGACAATGGTGAATAACTTGCGGCCGAGCCAACCGGTTTGGTCTTGAAAAACAGGCTCATTCACACCACAGTCTCAACATGAGGAGGGGGTATATTTTTCTATGGGTGGGATGCTTTCTGTCCCTGAACGCGCACGCGCAATTGTTGCAGGTGACGATGACCACGGATCGCAAAAATTTTCTACCGAACCAAGCCGTGGTCGTCAAGCTCACCGTCACCAATGTGTCCAGCTTGAATGTGATCCTGGCGGATGGGGAAGATTGGATTCAGTTTTCCGCGCACGACGGTCGCGGCATTCCCGTGCTGCGCAATGGCAATCCACCGCGCGGAAAATCGGTTCTAGTGGAAAATGGCAAGCGACATGTTTGGACGTTTCA
Source organism: uncultured Verrucomicrobiae bacterium (assembly GCA_937775205.1). Classification (GTDB taxonomy): domain Bacteria; phylum Verrucomicrobiota; class Verrucomicrobiia; order Limisphaerales; family UBA1100; genus JACNJL01. Next base: position 41,391 of record CALKBX010000024.1, read on the forward strand.
GTTGGCGCCGATTTTTGATTTCAGCAAGCCGGGCGTATTTACCATTCATGCCCGGATAAAAATAAGACAGTTTAATAATTTCATATTGGATGTGAAGCCGCTGAAATTTCAAGTGGTGGCCGGCGTGAAGATTGCCGAGATGAGGCGGGGCGTGGCACCGCGTCAAGTGGGGCAACCGCCCGACCTTCGCACGTATACCCTGCGCAGCACCCGCGTGCACGGTCGCACGCATTTATTTCTTCGCGTGGAAGGCACGCTCGGAAATGAAATGCGGATTTACAATGTGCTGGATCTCGGCCGAAAAGTGCCCTTCGGTAAACCGCAAATGGAAATGGATCCCAAGGGGGTCACGCATGTGTTCTTCCAATTTTATGCCAAAAATTTCCGCTACTATCAGGTGGATGCGCAAGGGCAACTGCTGGTGCGGCAGACGTATTTTTTTCATAAATATCCGCCCGCACTCGTCCGCGGTGATGATGGTCGGGTGGGCATTGCCGGCGCGCATCGGGAACTCATGAAAGATGATTTCCCCAAGGTGCCCGATCACAAGCGAACTTCAATTGGCGCTCCCAGCCGACCGGTTTCGCCTAACTTGCTATTGAAAAAGTGACTTTGAATCCGGAAAACTGCTCTGGATTTGTTTGGTCAGAGCCGTGGCACGGGTAATGTCCCGCCGCTTTTCGGTTCCCGGTGGACTGCGCAAATGCATTCGCACCGCGCCGATGATGACTCCGTTTTTATCCCGCAACGGAATGGTTACCAACGCTTCGTCATTTTTGCGGCCATGGAAATTTTTGTTTTCCTTCATCGCCTTGGCGCAATCGGCATGGGCGGGCTTCCCCACCTCAGCCGCGTTGAGGCTGCCAATGATTTTTAGAGCTTCTTCCGGGGCGGTGCGGGCGACAAGTTGAAGCGACAGCACGCGTGGATCCGTGCGGGCCACGCGCCGCAATATTTCTCTATGCCGTTTGGCCTGTATCTCGGCCGGGTTGAGCAGTTCGAACTGTGCAAACTCCGCACGAGTATCCGCGCGCACCCAAAATGCAATGCGGCCTTTGCGAAAGTCCGGCACTTTCTTGGGGTCATAGGTGATGAACTGGTTGCGGCCGTTCAGCGTCCACGTGAGTGCATTGCCCTTGGCGGAAAATTTGAGGTCATGCCAGCCGCCGGGCGCGGGCAGGATGGCATTGTCGCGCCTGCCTTTTACGGCCTCGCCTTTTTCGAAAACGCTCCAGTAGAGACGGGTGTCCGTTGGCTTTATCGCGAGTAGATAATAATTCTTTTCGTCCTGCGCGCGGAAGGCAATGCCGGCGACGGGTAGGATTTTTCCGCCGGTGATGTGGAACCGCACCGAGCCGCTAAAATCATCGGGCGCCAGCGCGTCGAGCATGATCAGCGTGTAATGATTGGCGTTCTTGCCGCCACCGGTGACCTCGAAGAATCGGCCCTTGATCTTGCCGCCGCCGATGATTGCGGGGATTTCCCCTTCGCGAACCACGACCGTGCCGGCTTTGCCCTCGCCGGTGACTTTGGCGGTGAAGCCCTTGGGGGCTTTGCCGAGCTTCTGTTTGGATAAATCCAGTGCGGCATTCGCCGCGTGGAGCGTGCTGCCAATGAGGGCGAGGATTAAACAAATCGTTTTCATTAGTAAATCATATCCGCCACTGTCCCGCCCGCGGGGATGAAGGGCAGCACGTGCTCGGTGTGTGGGGTGATGATGTCCAACACGTACGGTTCCTTGGCGGCGAGCATTCGGCGAAGGGCGGGTCGGAGGTCTTTCTTGTACATCACGCGCTCGCATTGCACGCCGAAGCCGGCGCAGATGGTGGGGTAATCGGGATAGATCGCGCTGGGATCATCGGGGTTGCCGAGGTAAGTGTGGCCGCGGTTGCTTTTGTAAAAACGATCTTCCCATTGCACCACCATGCCGAGGTGTTGATTGTTGAGGATGATGGCCTTGGCGGCGATCTTTTCAATCTTGGCGGTGGCGAGTTCCTGGACGTTCATTAGGAAGGATCCATCGCCGTCGATGTCGATGACTTCTTTATTTGGGAACGCCACCTTCGCGCCCATCGCGGCGGGGTAGCCAAAGCCCATCGAGCCGAGGCCGGCGCTGGTGAGAAGTTGGCGCGGGCGGGTGTAAACGTAATGTTGGCCACTCCACATTTGGTGTTGGCCCACGCCGGTGGTGATGATGGCGTCGCCTTTGGTGAGATCGTAAAGCTCGGCGATGGCGTGTTGGGGGAGGATGACTTGATCTTCCTTGCCCTTTAGCCTGGCCTTGATGTGGTCGGAAGACATTTCCTCGCCGGTGATTTTGTAGCGCAGTGGCGCGCGTTGTTTCCATTCGGCAATCTGTTGGTGCCAGCGTTTGTAGCGGGCTTTGATGGGGCGGGCCTTGACCATCTTTACCAGTTTGCTCAGCACGTATTTCACATCGCTGTGGATGGGGAGCTGCACCTTGCGGTTTTTGTTGTGCTCGGAACGGTCGAGGTCCACGTGGACGATGGTGCCGTGCTCGCAAAATTTTTCGACCTTGCCGGTAACGCGATCATCGAAACGCACGCCAAAGGCGAGCAGCAAATCCGCACCATCGGCGATTTTGCGGGTGTTGCCTTTGGCGTCCTTGCGCAGCTCGCCGCTAACTGCCCAGTTCGCGTAAGCCGCGCCGTGCATCCCCAGCCATCGCAGTGAGAGCTTGTGGGTTTCGGGAAACGCGCCCACGCCCATAATCGTCGTGGTGACGGGAATTTTTGTGGCCTCCACAAACGCGCGCAGTTCCTTTGACGCCTCGCCGGTGATGACGCCGCCGCCGCAGTAGAGCACCGGTCGCTCAGATTTCTCGATGAGGCCGATGATTTCGTTCAGCTCAATGTCATCCGCCTTCGGGCAGGCATCGTAGCCGGGGAGGTCGATGGAATCCGGCCAAACCGGTTGCGCGGTTTGTTGCTGAATATTTTTTGGAAAATCAATGACCACCGGGCCCGGTCGGCCAGTCGTCGCAATGTGGAATGCCTCCTTCACCACGCGTGGGATTTCGCGAATGTCGGTGATGAGGTAACTGTGCTTCACCACGCCGAGCGTCATGCCGTAAAAATCCGTTTCCTGAAACGCGCCCTTGCCAATCATCGCCTGCGGCACTTGGCCGGTGAGGGCGATGAGCGGCACGCTGTCCATCCACGCATCGGCGAGGCCGGTCACCAAATTGGTTGCGCCCGGCCCGCTGGTGGCCATGCACACGCCGGCCTTGCCGGTGGCGCGGCCGTAACCGCCCGCGGCAAACGCGCCGCCTTGTTCGTGCCGCGGCAGGTATGTGCGAATCTGGCTGGACTTCGTCAGCGCCTGATGCAGCTCCATACTCGCGCCGCCGGGGTAAGCAAAAATGCTATCTACCCCCTCGCGCTCCAGCGCGGCCACGAGAATTTCGCAACCCTTCATCGGCTGGCCGAGCTTGCGGCGCGCGGTTTTGGTTTTGGCGGCTTTCGGTTTGGTTGTCTTAGTTTTGCTCATTAACAATGTGTGTTGTCGGCTGGCTTTGGCGCAAGAAAAAGACCCGCGACCGTCTCCAGCCGGGGGTCCTTATCGAAATTCATCCTAATCCCGACACGACTCCACGGCTCCGGAAAGTACAAGTACCTCCAAAAAAACGCCAAGCTGTGCGGATAGGTTCAACATATTCGAGGGGCGTTTTTAGCAGGAAGCGCCGGTGCGGTCAATCTTCCACTATCCGGCGGGTAGGGACACGCTTCGCGTGTCCACGGACGTGCGATGCGCGTCCCTACCGGGGTTCCTGCTGGGTGAGGCAGTGGAATGCGCCGAGGCCCCAGATTAGGTTGGTGGCGTCGAGGGGGATGACTTTGCGCGTGGGGAAGCAGTCTTGCAAAATGGCTTGGGCGTGGGCGTCGTTGGGGTGGCGGAAGGTGGGCAGAAGCACGACTTTGTTGCCGATGGAAAAATTGGCGTAGCTGGCGGGGAGGCGTTCGTTTTGGAAAATGACGGGCGGCGGCATTGGCAACTCGATGATGCGCAGATTGGTTTGGCGCAGGCGCTCGAGGTTTGCTTGCAATGGGGCGTGGTTTTCGTCTTCGGGGTTTTTCTCGATGGCGGTGACGACGGTTTGCTCATCCACGAAACGCGTGAGGTCGTCGATGTGGCCGTCGGTGTCGTCGCCGGCAATGCCTTCGCCAAGCCAAATAATTTCTGTAATGCTGAGGTTGTCGCGGAGGCGTTGCTCGATTTGTTCGCGCGTGAGGTTTGGGTTTCGATTGGGATTGAGCAAACAACTTTCCGTGGTGAGCAGTGTGCCCGCGCCGTTGACTTCGATGGAGCCGCCTTCGAGTACCATTTCGGGTGTGAAGCATTCGAGGCCGCGCGCGGCGGCGATGTGCGCGGGGATTTGGTTGTCCAAATCAAAGGGCGGATATTTTTCGCCCCACGCATTGTAATCCCAATTGACGACGGCGCGCGTGGTTTCATTTTTCACAAACACCGGCCCATGATCGCGGCACCACGGTTCGTAGGCGCGATGATGGAAAAATTCGACGCGGTCATTGAGGGCACCGTGTTCAGCCAAAACCGCGCGCGCTTCGGCCTCCATCGCGGCATCCCACACGTTGATGAAAACGCCTTCGCCTTCCGACAGCGCGCGCACCATCGCGGCGATCACCGGGGGGATGCGGTCGAAAATATCAGGAAAGCTAATGCCTTCGCGGCGGGGCCACGTGAGCCACGTGCCGGTGTGCGGTTCCCACTCGGCCGGCATTCGGAAGCCGAGCGACGCGGGAGTGGGCGGGGTCAGGGGAGATCCTCCTTCAGCGCGCTGGTCAGTAGGGCGTACCATTGCTCGTGGCTGAGCTGCAGCTCGGTGGCGGCGGCGAGTTCGCGGATGCGCTCGGGCTGCGTGCTGCCGACAATCGGGATAATCCCCGCCGGATGCCGCATCAGCCACGCGAGCGCCACCGCGCCACGGCTCACGCCAAAATCGCGCGCCATCAAATCCAACCGTCGCCGCACCTTGGCGGGCTTGTATTTTTCCTGCGAAGGCAGCACGGATTTTTTTCCGTTGCCGAGAAACCCGCCAGCCAACGGGCTCCACGCCATCGGCGTGATGCCGCGTTCGAGGCATTGATCAAGCGTGCCGTTTTCAAACGGATCGAGGTGCATTAGGCTTGCCTCGATTTGGTTTACAACCAGTGGCTCCTTCAGCGCGCTTTGCAAACAAGATACTTGCGAAGGATTGAAATTGCTTACGCCAAAGTGCTTCACCTTGCCGGCTTTTTTCAACTTGGCAAATGCCTTGGCCACCTCGGCGGGATCCATCAGCCAATCCGGCCGGTGGAGTTGATAAATATCGATGCAATTGATCCCTATCCGTTGCAGGGATTTTTCGCACGACTGCACAATGTAATCGGCGGAAAGATCGTAGCGAAACGGCTCGTTGCTTTCCGGCACGCGTATGCCGCATTTGGTGGCGATGACGGCGGATTTTTTCAACGCCTTGGATTGCTTTAGCGCTAGCCCCATCAACTCTTCCGAAACACCCTCGCAATAAATATCCGCCAAATCGAACAGCGTGTATCCCGCCTCCTGCGCGGCGAGCAGCGCCTTCACGCCCGCTTCGCGCGCCTTGGCCGTTACCTTGCGCGCTTCCCAACCGCCGGCGATACGCCAGCAGCCGTAAGCTAACGGAGAAATCTTGAGTGTAGTTTTGCCAATACGGATAGGATTCATTGGGTCGGGTGAGGCGAAGGTACGGCAAAGAAAATTTGTCGCAAGCAAAATGCACATCGCGAGTGAAAAAGAACGTGCGTGAATAGGCCGCACTTGAAATGGCCTTCGCTTTGGGCACACTGCGCGTGTGAACGGCGGGGAAAACAAATGGCGCGATTGGGCACTGGCGGCGGGCGCAGGCTTGACGTGGGCTTGTGCGTTTCCGCCGATCACCTTTCTACCCGCGGCTTGGCTGGCGCCCGCGCTGCTGCTGGCCGCCACGCGCGCCGCGCCGGGGCGGGCCTTTCGCCTGGGGTTGGTGGCAGGCATGGCGCATTATTTTACCACGCTCGCGTGGGTGCTTTATATACCGGTAGCGCCGGGCAACATCGCCGGTTGGCTGGCGTTGAGCACGTATTGCTCGGTGTATCCGGCGGCGTGGGCGGCGTTGTGTTGGTATTTATTTCCGGGAAATTTGGAGAAACCGATTGCGGCGGCGTTGGCGGATTTGTCTTTTTGTAAACGACTTGGCTGGGGCGCTTCGTGCGCGTTGGGTTGGGTGGCTTTGGAATGCCTGCGCGGCTGGGTGATCACTGGGTTCCCGTGGAATTATCTGGGCGCGTCGCAGTTGGAATTCACGCGGCTCGCGATGCTCGCGCAATTCACCGGTGTGCTCGGCGTGTCGCTGGTGGTGGCGTGGGGGTCGGTGGGTGGATTGCTTTTAGTGTGGCGTTGGCGGAATGAAAAAAAGTTTAAGCCGCCGATGCTGAAGGAATTGGCGGGGCCAATCGTGTTGTTGGCGTTGGCGGTGGGTTTGGGCAGCTATGCTTTGGTGCAACCTTTGGGGGATAAACGCGATGAACTGAAAATCGCCCTCATCCAGCCGAGCATTCCGCAGGAGGTTCTGTGGAGTGGGAATCCGGAAGATCAACACAATCGCTTCGCGCAGTTGATGGATCTATCGGACATCGCGGTGGAGAAAAGCCCCGACTTGCTCGTGTGGCCGGAGGCCTCCGTGCCGCCGTTGCGGTTGCTCGATCCGGAAGTGATTGTGCCCCGTTTACAATCGCTCGATGCCGCCTTGCGCGAGAAAAAAATCTGGCGCGTGTGGGGCGCGGATCGCCGTTCTGAAGATGGCGCTCCCCTCAACAGCTCGGTGCTGATGGATCCGGACGGCAACGAGCTCGCCTATTACAGCAAACAACACCTCGTGATGTTTGGCGAGTACGTGCCTTTTGGGGAAGAGTTGCCGTTTCTGAAGAAGCTCGCGCCAGTCGGAAACTTTGCGCGCGGCAAAGGGCCGGTGCTCTTCGATATGGGACGCGCGAAGATGTCGGTCATCATTTGTTTCGAGGACGTCGTGCCGCATCTCGCTCGTCGCGCGGCCACGCCGGAAGTGGATTTTTTGCTGAACCTCACCAACGATGGATGGTTCGGCAAAAGCCACCAACAATGGCAGCACGCGCGGTCCGCCGCGTGGCGCGCCATCGAGACGCGCCGTCCGCTGGTGCGCTGCACTAACAACGGCATCACCTGTTGGATCGACGAGCACGGGCGTTTCCACGGCGTGAAGCCGCCGGTGCATGCGCCGCGCGTGAACATTGTCACCATCCCCCTCCGCGAAGGCCCGCGCGCGCCGACGGTTTACCAGCGCACCGGCGACTGGCTGCCGTGGGGCGCGGTGCTCGCCTGCGCCGTGTTGATTTTTCTGCGCTGCAAAAATGGCTCGGCTTCCGGCGCGCTTCCCGTTAAATGAACCGCACCATGTTCGACACCGTCCAAGCCCAACTCACCGAAACCGAAGCCCGACTGGCCAAGCTGCGGAGGTTTCTTTGACCTCCCGAATTGCGAAGCTCAGCTGAAAGCGCTGGAAGAAAAAATGGCGGTCGATAATTTTTGGGACAACCGCGAGGCGGCCCAAAAAGTGGTGGCGGAATGCTCCGACCTGCGCAAACGCATCGAACCGCTCCGCGCAGCCGAGCGGCAACTCGGCGATTTACAGGTGATGGCGGAACTGGGCGCGGAGGAGGATGAGGACACCCAAACCGCGCTCGCCGCCGAAGTGACGGCGGACACGGAAAAATTTATTGCTTCGCTTGATGTGCTCGAATTGGCCGCGTTGCTCAGTGATCCGAGCGATCGCTGCAATTGCATTCTCACCATCAACGCCGGCGCGGGCGGCACTGAAAGCTGCGACTGGGCCGATATGCTTTTGCGAATGTACCAACGCTGGGCCGAGCGCCGCGATTGGAAAGTGGAAGTCACCGACGTGACCACCGGCGAAGTCGCGGGCATCAAAAGCGTGACCGCAATTATCTCCGGCGAAAACGCCTTCGGCTATTGCAAGGCCGAGCGCGGCGTGCATCGGCTCGTGCGCATTTCGCCTTTCGATTCCAACAAACGCCGCCACACCAGTTTTGCCAGCGTGGATGTGATTGCTGAAATGGCTGACGAAGTGGCCATCGAGATTGATCCTTCCGATTTGCGGATCGACACTTATCGCAGCGGCGGCAAGGGCGGCCAAAACGTCAACAAAGTGGAAAGCGCCGTGCGCATCACGCACTTGCCCACCGGCGTGGTGGCCGCCAGCCAAAACCAGCGCAGCCAACACCAAAATAAACACACCGCGATGAAGATGCTCACCGCCAAGCTCTACGCCAAACGCGAGGACGAAAAGAAATCCGAGATGGAGCGGTTTTACAGCGACAAAGGCGCGATCGGTTGGGGGAATCAAATTCGGAGTTATGTTTTTCAGCCGTACCAAATGGTGAAGGACTTGCGCACCGGCATCCAAACCGGCAACGTGCAGGCGGTGATGGACGGTGAGCTGGACGAGTTTGTGAGTGGCTGGCTGCAGGCCGGATGCCCGACCAAACGTCTTTCAGGAAGTGACGAAGAAGATTGAGTGAATGAACATCCTCGATAAAATCGTAGCGCACAAACGCACCGAACTCGCGGCCTTGCCCGAGGCGGAGGTGACGCTGGAATCGTTACGCGTGCAAGTGGCGGAGCGCGGTGGTGTGCGGGATTTCGTCGGGGCATTGGCCCACCCGCACGTGGGCGATGTGGGGCTGATTGCCGAAGTGAAAAAGGCGTCGCCCTCGGCGGGCGTCATCCGCGAGGACTTCGATCCCGTGGCCATCGCACGCGAATACGAGGCCGCGGGTGCGAGTTGTCTTTCGGTGTTGACGGATGAGAAATTTTTCCAAGGCTCGCCTGAGTTTTTGAAACAAATCCGCTCGGCGGTGAACTTGCCGTTGCTGCGAAAAGATTTCATCATCGACGAACGCCAAATTGCCGAAGCCATCGACTGGGGCGCGGATGCGGTTTTGTTGATCGCCGCCATTCTCGATGACGCGCAGCTTGGGCACTTTCACGCGCTGGCCACTGCGGCCGCCTTGTCGGTATTGGTGGAGGTGCACGACGAAGATGAGCTCGATCGCGCGTTGGCGCTCAAGGCGCCGCTCATTGGCGTGAACAATCGGAATCTCAAAACATTTGAAGTGGATCTCGCGACGACTGAAGAACTCGCCGCGCGAATGGATTTGCGGCACACGCTGCTTGTTTCCGAAAGCGGCATTCATTCGCGCGCGGATGTGGAGCGGCTCACCGCGTGCGGCGCGCGTGCCGTGCTTGTGGGCGAATCGCTGATGCGAGAGGATAACATCGGCGCGAAGGTGCGCGAACTGGGAGGGCAACAATGAGCCAAAAACTGCGTGTTTTAATAATAGAAGATTCGGTGCTGGACGCCAAGGTGCTGGTGGGGCTGCTACAAAATGGCGGGTACGAAATTGAAAGCGAACGGGTGGAGACCGCGCCGGAGTTTTCCGAGGCCATCCAACGCCGACCGTGGGACATCATTTTGGCGGATTATAATTTACCGGAGTTCAACGGGCCTGAGGCGTTGGTGCTGTTGCAAAAGAGCGAACGCGACATTCCGTTCATTGTCATCTCCGGCGGCATTGGCGAGGATTTGGCGGTGCAAATTATGAAGTCCGGCGCGCACGATTATTTGATGAAAGGCAACCTCGCGCGGTTGGTGCCGGCCGTGGCTCGCGAAGTGCGCGAGACCCGCGAGCGGACGATGCGCCGCGAAGCAGAAAGCGCACTGCACGCCGCCAACGAACAAATGCGCATTGCACACGAAATTCAGCAGCGACTGTTTCCCAAGGAAGCGCCCGCGCTGGAGGGGTTCGACATCGCCGGCCTCACACAATCGGCCGATGAAGCGGGCGGGGATTATTACGATTATATTTCAATGCCCAATGGTTGCCTCGGCTTGGTGGTGGGCGATGTGACCGGGCACGGCATCGGCCCCGCGTTGTTGATGGCCGAGACGCGCGCGTACCTTCGTATCCTTGCCAGCCACAGCAATGATGTGGGCCACATTCTCACCCAAGCCAACCGCGTGTTGTGCGAGGATATTGACGCGGAACGATTCGTGACGATGCTGTTGGTGATGCTCGATCCCGTCACACGCACCATTTGCCACGCAAGCGCAGGTCATCCGCCGGGTTTGTGGTTGGATGCCAAAGGTGAAAGCAAACCCGACCTGCGCCGCAACGGTATCCCTCTCGGGCTGCGGCCGGACACCGAATACGCCGCCAGCGAACCGCAGCAATTGGAGCCGGGCGATCTGTTGGCACTGATGACTGATGGCGTGGAGGAATCACTCTCAGCAGAGGATGAACTCTTTGGCAATGAGCGCGTCCTCGCAACGATCCGTGCAGGGCAGGGCGGGGCTGCAAAAAAAATCGTAGCCGCGCTGCACGACGCCGGCCACGCGCATCTCGCTGCTGATATTCAACCGGATGATTACACCACGATTGTCCTTAAGGCATTATAGTGTGAGGGCGTGTCTGCGGGCGAAAAAGATTGTCAACCGCTCGCAAGCGCGACATTCTCCGCGTTTGGCGGACCGTAGCGCAGCCTGGTAGCGCGCCACACTGGGGGTGTGGAGGTCGCGAGTTCGAACCTCGCCGGTCCGACCATTTTCCTCCTTTTTTTGACCTTTTTGTAGCGCACCCTATTTTCGCTCCGTTTGGCGCACATATTTGGTGTGAGCATTTGTGATCTACATCAGTAGTTTGAAACGGTAATCAGCATATTTTGATACAAATCCAAATTTATTGATTAGCGCGCCACACCAGAAACGTAGTTTGGCTCACACTTTTGACGTGAGCTGAAGTGAGCTACACCTTATAATTCCCCGAAGAAATGAAACTATCATGTCCATCTTGCGCTAAAGAGGTGATGCTTAGCGACAAGCATCACCCGTACTACTTTTGTCCTTTTTGTAATTTTGAAATACCCCCCGATTTACTAGTCGAATTTCAGGATAATCCTTCAGAGCAACAGCCGAAAGATAAACAGGATACGGATCAGATCGCTCCGACGATTCCACAAGTGACGTCTCCCAAGCCTGCACCTGTAAAAAAATCTGATCACAACCTTGGAAATCAAAAAAGAACGGTTAACTGTACCGATTGTGGAGGAGTAATATCAAGAAAGGCAGTCTCTTGCCCGCATTGCGGATCCCCTGAACCATTCGGAGAAGCAAATGAAGATGAGGGTAATTTGGTCACTCCAGAACCACCTTCCAACCCTCTTATCAAAGATAAACCGGAAGGCAAGGGTTTCAAAGTGAGAAAAGATAAAGAAAAAGAAGGCGCATCGTACATAAATATTTTTTTGGGATTGGCAGCTGCTCTGGTTATTTTGTTTCTCATCTTCAAAACATCTTCTGGGGAAAATTCGATCGAGGATACGGCTGAAAAAGCCTTTGAGCTTTTTAAAAATGAGGAATTTGACGCCTTGGGAGAAGAGGTTTTAGTGAATGGGATGGAACTGGAGGAGGCTAGAGATAGTTGGCGAATAAGGTTGAGTATTACATGGGAAAGGAAGAAAAACAAAAAAGGTAAAACTTCCTTGTCAATTGATGAATACCTTAATGAGCTTCAATTAAATTCTACCCCAGAGCAGCAAGAAGAAATTGCTGAAATGGATTCAATGTTTCCTTCAACTCCGAAAGGCCTGAATTTGGAGAAGTTCATTGAAAAAGAGGTTTCTGAGGACATCGACGATGATTTCCGAGATTCAGTTGAGCGAAAGCAATTAGTTGAATTGTATGAACAAGGTCAAAAAATGGGAATAAACTGGTCGGAAGCAAAGTTTGAGTATGTTGACTTATCTGAATGGGAAACGACCGAAGAGATCCTTGCTGATGCTGATGCTGCAGCAAGAAAACATTTACCTAAAGGATTTGAGGCAGGTGCTATATGGATTTTATTTTCAGAAAATGGCTCACGCTATAAATTCAAAATGGGTGGTACAAGCTTACCAAAATGGGGCGCAAGGATGAGGCCTCCCTGGATTATTGGAGATGATGATGGGATTCAAAGGGTGGAATAGTTCCCTGTAAGGTGGCGGCATACGAAACGGGTTCACTTGATGATTGCGTTGGTGGCGTGCAGATAGAAGGGGCGACTAAACATCTCTCGTGCAAAACTTACAGGCAGTAGCCTTTATAGGAATTTTTGACTGGCAATGCGGGCAAGTTTTGAGGTCAGTTTCTAATTCACCCCTTATATCGGTTTGGACCTTGGTGTAATAACCGATGTACCTAGATATTGCTGCCACCACCAAAATAAAAATCCCTATAAATGTCTGCGGATGCCACGGGGAACCTCCATTCCGAACCCTACTCACGCCGTTTATTAGAAAAAGAATGCCCAGCACAATAGCAACCCAAGAAAAAATATTAAAAAATCTAATCCACCCAGAATCCTTTGAGGGTATGTTTTGTTCGTCGTGCATCAGGACGGGTATGTTATCACTAGCAGCCGAATAATAAAAATCTAAAAAATTATCCCGCTAATCTAGGCCATCTTAGGCCAAGCAAGTAAGCCATCAACGCTATTTAAGAGACCTACGGAAATAATGTAATAGTGAGCTTTAGGGCGACTATGATGTGGATGGAGTCGGGTGGTTGGTGGGCTGAATTGCTGTTCGCAATCCACAACAAGTTTGAGCACCCAATTGCTTTAGGTGTTTTAAAATGTGCGCGAAAGTGCGCCAAAGTGAGTGTTGGAAAAGTCCCCATAATTTAGGGGGTACCTCCACACTGGGGGTGTGGAGGTCGCGAGTTCGAACCTCGCCGGTCCGACCATTTTCACTTCGGTATAACAAAGCCCAAACGCTGGCTGACACTCTGAGCTTTACTCCGACTTAATGTCACAAATGTGGGCATTTAAATGATACTGGTTATCGAAAATTTGTAAGTGTAGGCTCAGCTCAATGAAACGCCTCTTCACACTCGTTTTGGCCCTCACCGTCGGGACTACTCTCACCTTACAGGCTGCCGGCCTGCGGGTGGGCACGGCGGTCGTGGATATTTCGCCGACCGTGAAACCCTTCCAATTGCGTTCGGGCAAATCCACCTATGTGCATGACCCCTTGCACGTGCGCGCGGTGGCATTTGAAAACGGCCAAGGGCGCGCGGTAATTGCCGTGATGGACGCCATCGGTGTGGGCCGTGAAATGTGTGATGAAGCCAAGGCAGCCGCAGCCAAGGTGACCGGCTGGAAACCGGAGCAGATGCTCATTGCCGGCACCCACACGCATACTGCCCCCAAGGGCGGCGACACTTCGCCCGGGCGCATTGCTTATGAAAAAACACGCCGCGAGGGTCTGCGCCAAGCACTCATTAAGGCCATCCAATCGCTGGAACCTGCAAAGGTTGGTTTTGGGTCCGCCGAGGAGGCCAGCGAGGTGTACAACCGCCGCTGGTATCTGAAGCCCGGCCGGATGGATCTGAATCCTTGGGGACTCAAGGACAAGGTACGCATGAACCCGCCGCGGGATGCGATTGTGAAACCCGCCGGGCCGATTGACCCGGAGCTATGCGTAGTGTATGCACGCACTACCCGCGGCAAGCCGCTGGGTTTGGTGGCCAACTACGCGCTGCATTACGTCGGTGGTATTCCGAGGGTTACCGAAAAGGATGGCCGCGTGGTGGGCATGGCCTCAGCTGATTACTTCGGGGAATTTGCGCGCATCATGCCGCACCGCTTAGGCGGCCTGAATCCGCCAGCCAACTTTGTGGCGCTAATGAGCAACGGTGCTTCCGGCGACATCAACAATATCGATTTTGACAGTAAACGTCCGCCACGCGCTCCCTTTGAGCAGGTGCGCGTTGTCGCCACCAAGATGGCCACCGCTGCTTGGACCGCCGTCAAGGGCATTGAGACCTATCACGACAACCCCATCATCGCCGTGCGCCAGCGCGTGGTGGAACTGCGCTATCGCATCCCCACCGAGGGTGAGGTGGCACGCGCCCGCAAAGTGTTGGCGTTGTCAGCCAAGGAACGCGAGACGGTCCTGGGCTGGCACAGAAAGGCCAGTTCCTATGCTTCGAAAACCCTGCAGTTTGCCGCGCCTGATGCCCCGCGCACGGAGAAGGTGATTGTGCAGGCCATTCGCATCGGCGATCAGGCGATTGTTTCCATGCCGTTCGAGGTGCTCGTGGAGATCGGTCTGGAGATCAAGGACAAGAGCCCGTTCCAGCACACGTTTTTGATTGAGCTAGCCAACGGCGGTTACGGTTATCTCCCTCCGCCGCGCCAACACGAACTCGGCGGCTACGAAACGTGGCTCGGCACCTCGCGCTTCCTTCCCAACGCCTCCACGCTTCTCACGCGTAATCTGCTGGAAATGCTCAAGGAGTTAAAGGTAGCTGACTAAATCGCCGAGGCCGAGGAATTGGTTAAGGAGCGAGCCACTTTACTTTGACCAGAGGCTATGTGTGCTGAAGTGAGCGTGGGAAAAATCCTCATAATTTGAGAGGGTGTGGAGGTCGCGAGTTCGAACCTTGCCGGTCATGATCGGATCAGTGACCACGATGTGCGTATTTGCCTCGTTGTTGAATAATCTATTGCTAGGTTCGTCAGCTTTATACAATCATGATTTTACGTATCACTCTTTCGTTGGCTGTGGTGTTTTCTCCCGTGGTTTGGTCTCAGGAGAAGGCCGTTTGGCAGCAGAAACTTTCCAAGCATTTACAGGCGGATTTCCCCTATACCAAGGCGGCCGTTCGCACGCAGTTTCCTAAGAACAACGTGGCGAACAAAGGGATGGCCATTATTGTTGGACGTGAGGCGTTCATGTGTTTTGACACGGATTTGCTGCGTTGGGCAGCTGGTTGGACCGGAGGCTATATCACTGAAGATGGGGTGAGTTTTAAGGGTAATCATGGGGCTAGCCCGCGCATCGCTGGCGCGCAGAAATTCGGGAACCCGTCCATTGCTGGCTGGGCTGATGCCAAAGGCTCTTTTGCCGATTCGCGTCCGGAGCCTTTTGGCCCTTTGCCTCGTAAACACATCCAATGGCGAGGCAACTATGTGGCAGATGACCAAGTGGTGCTTAGCTACACGGTGCACGGTGTGGGCATTCTTGAGCAACCTGGAAGTATTGAAAAGGACGGGCAGACGGTCTTTGTGCGTAGCATTCAACATGAGGATATTTCTGCCGATCTGGTGGCGTTGGTTTGCGAAGTGGAAAACGCCAAGGGTGGGGTGGAAGATGGCGTGGCGATTCTGGTGGCTGGCGATCAAGTCACACAAGTGGCGCTAATGAATGCGTCCAAGGGGAGTGAGCTGGAGGTGCAGGATAATAAACGCGTGGTGGCCAAGCTTGCCAAGGGCACGAAAGCCGGCACATTCCAGATTCGAATCTGGAGTGGAAGCAAAGCTGATCATGGCCAGTTTGCCGCTTTGGCCAAGGTGGCATCCAAGGCTGAGTTTCGCAAGGTGGGTAAGAATCGCTGGCCTGATCCGGTGGTGACTCAGGGCAGGATGAATGCCAGCAGCACGCCTGATGGGGCGTATGTAACCGATGTGCTTACTTCGCCGGAGAAGAACCAGTGGGATCGCCGTGTGCGTTTTGGCGGGTTGGATTTCTTTAGTGATGGTAATCGAGCGGCACTCTCCACTTGGGACGGTGATGTGTGGATCGTGTCCGGCTTAAAGAATGAAAACCTCAAGGATCTGAAGTGGACACGCTTTGCCAGTGGTGGATTTGAGACGTTGGGCCTGAAAATCGTAGATGATGTTATTTACACCTCTGGGCGTGATCAAATCACTCGCTATCATGATCTGAACAAAGATGGCGAAGCCGACTACTACGAAAGCTTCAACAACGAGATCACCAGCTCGCAGGGGTTCCATGAGTTTGTATTCGATTTGCACACGGATAAAGAAGGCAACTTTTATACCATTAAGGCTGGGCCTGTTCGCGGTGGTGGCCGTGGCTTCGGTGGCGGTGGAGGAAATGGCAACATTTCACGCCATGCGGGTAGTCTAATGAAGATCGACAAGTACGGCAAAAAACTCACCGTGGTGGCTACAGGTTTCCGCGCTCCAAACGGGATGGGTGTGGGACCAAATGGTCAGTTGACCAGTGGTGACAACGAAGGTTCATGGGTGCCACGGTGTCCGATTAATTGGATTCGTAACGGTGGGTTTTACGGGGTGGAAACACTCGCACACAAAACACCGGTACCCAAACATGACAAGCCGCTTTGTTGGTTGGACAAGGGTTGGGATAATTCCGGCGGCGGTCAGGTTTGGGTGACCAGTGATAAATGGGGTCCATTTCAAGGTGAGTTGCTGCACACCAGCTACGGGCAATCTTCGATCTACTTGGTGCTCAAAGAAGAAGTGGGCGGTCAGATGCAAGGAGGGGTGGTGAAATTGCCGTTGCGCTTTACCTCCTCTGCAATGCGCCCTCGATTTAATCCGAGTGATGGCCACCTGTATGTTGCCGGCCTGAAGGGCTGGCAGAGCAACGCTGCTCGCATTACAGGCCTTGATCGTATTCGCTACACAGGCAAAAAGGTATATACCGTGCGCGGACTCAAGGTGAATAAGGCCGGTGTGCATCTTACCTTTACACAACCGATGGATGCCAAGATGGCAGCGGACTCAGAGAATTACGCCATCACCCGATGGAATTATCAGCGTACACAGAATTATGGGTCGCCAACCTTCAAGGTGAGTAATCCGAAGGAACGAGGGAATGAAGGAGTGAAGATTACTGGTGCCACACTTTCAGCAGATCGAAAGACCGTGACACTTTCTGTGGAGGATCTGCGTCCATGCGATCAGCAACTCATCAGGTTCAATGTCAAGGCGGCTGATGGCACCAGTATTCGAACCGAGGTGATGCATACGATCCATATCTTGGAGTAACCACCTCTTTGCCTCTTTCGAGTGGACGCGCGCAAAGAGTTGAGTCACGCCGGCCCGACCATTTTCCCTCTCCCACTTGCCTGTTTTTCAGATTTGGGCTAAACTGTATTGAGTGGAGGCACTTCCCGTTAATCTGGAAGGTACGATGCCCGGCGTGTTGAGCCCGGAGGATATTGCGCGGTTGGATGTGTTTCACGCTATGATTGCGGAGCAGTCTAAGGTTTTTGCCGGCTATCCCGTCACGGCTAATTTCGATTATCACGATCTCTTTCGCTTTCTAGATTATCCACTCAACAACATCGGCGACCCCTTTGATCCCTGCACATACCATCTCCACACGCGCACGTTTGAGCGGGAAGTGCTCGATTGGTTTGCCGCGCTTCACGCTGCACCGGAGGATGACTGGTGGGGTTACGTCACCAACGGAGGTACCGAGGGCAATCTCTATGGCCTTTATCTCGCGCGCGAGCTCTACCCCAATGGGATGGTCTATTTTTCGCAGGATACACACTACAGCGTGAGTAAAAATTTACGACTCCTGCGCATGCCGCACATCATGATCAAGTCGCGGCCCACCGGCGAAATGGATTTGGAGGATCTCGAGGAGAGCATTCGTATTCACCGCGATGTGCCGCCCATTATTTTCGCCAACATCGGCACCACCATGCGCGAGGGCGTTGATGATATTCCGGCCATTCAAGGAATTCTCAAAAACCTCGCCATCCCGCAGTCGTACATCCACGCCGATGCCGCGTTGTGCGGGATGACGCTGCCGTTCATCGACGGGTCACCGGAGTTCAATTTTTCCACCGGGATCCATAGTATGTCCATTAGCGGCCACAAACTCATTGGCTCCCCCGTGCCGTGCGGCGTGGTGCTTGCCCTCAAGGAACACGTTGATCGCATCGCACGCAGCATTGAATACGTCGGCACGCTGGACACCACCATCACCGGTTCCCGCAATGCCATCACGCCGCTCATACTGTGGCATGCCATTCGTTCACAGGGGGTGGAAGGCTTTCGCGCCATCGTGGCCGAATGCCTTGCGTGCGCGGAATACGCTGTGGAACAACTCAACGCCATCGGTGTGGCCGCGTGGCGCAATCCGTATGCCATTACCGTGGTGCTTCCCAAACCCACCGCCGTGGTGCTCGATAAATGGCAACTCGCCGTGGAAGAAGACATTGCGCACATTATGGTGATGCCCCACGTGGATCGCGACCGCATCGACCGCATCGTGGCCGACATTGCCGCTAACCCTGTCTAGTTATGAAACTCATTTCCATAGTCACCGAAAGCCGCGACGGCGTCACCGCCGAGATCGCCGCTTTGCTTGGCGAAAACGACATCAACATCGAATCCCTCGATGCCGAGGAAGCCAACGGCACGGACGTCGTGACGCTTTCGGTAGATCATTACAACCGCGCATTGCAAGTGCTGCGCGACGGCGGCTGGAACGCCGTGAGCGAAGACGCCATGCTCGTGCGCGTCCGCGATGAACCCGGCGCGCTGGCCCGCGTGGCGAAACGGTTTCTCGATGCGGGCGTCACCGTCCACAGCATCCGCATCGTTCAACGCGGCGGTAACTGGGGCGTCATCGCCGTCAGTGCCGATCCCATTGAGGACGCGCGTGCGTTGGTAAAAGATAATTTGCTGACGGAGTAAATGGCTTCACAAGATTGACTTTTTCGCGGCAATTCGCTTCATTGGCCGCCACATGTTTTTACGCGTTTTTGGATTGATTGGATTGGCGTTGCTGATTGCCTGCGCCACGGGGGCTAATGAGGATAAGCCAGCGGATGGCAATGCGGGCAAACCCGCCGAGCCTGCCGTACCGGCTAAGGTGGATTTCGTGAAGCAGATCAAGCCGATCCTTGAGTACAACTGCGTGGGCTGCCACCGCGAGGGAGAAGCGGAAGAGCACGGCGGCGGCTATCAACTCGACATCAAAGAGAAAGCCCTCAAAGGGCGGCGCATTCGGCCGGGGGATCACGAGCGAAGTATGGTTTGGGAATCGATGACCTTGCCCTTGGATGACGAGGAAGTGATGCCGCCCAAGCAAAAAGAACAGCGGCCCACGAAAGAGGAGATCGCGCTGATTGCGTTGTGGATTGACCAAGGTGCCACGTGGCCGGATGGCTTGCAGCTTACGCCCAAGAAAAAAACCATCAAAGGCGAGAACGAAACCAAAATCGTCGATGCCATCCGCGCCAAAATTATGGCCAAACACAAGCCGGTGGCTGAGGGGGATATGGAGTTGTTCGTGGACAAAGTGCCGAACACGTTATCCGATTTCACGATGGTTCCCATCAAGGGTGGCACCTTTCTGATGGGCAGCCCCGCAGACGAAAAAGGCCGCAACGAAAATGAAGGCCCGCAGCGGCGTGTCACTGTGTCGGCTTTCTGGATGGGCAAACATGAGGTCACTTGGGATGAGTATCACAAGTTCATGTACTACGAGAAAAACGTGAAACTAAAAAAAGGCACGACGGAGTATTATCTCGATTCGGTCACCACTCCTACTAAGCCTTATGTGAATATGGATTTCGGAATGGGTACGGGGCAGCACCCGGCCATCTCCATGACGCAACATGCGGCCAATAAATACTGCCAATGGCTCAGTGCCAAGACCGGCCATTTTTATCGGCTACCCACCGAGGCGGAATGGGAATACGCCTGTCGCGCGGGTACCACCACGGCGTTTTCATGGGGCAACGAGTCCGACCGCGCCACGTTGAACACCAAAACGTGGAACAGCGGCAACACGCTGGATCCCGTCACCTTTGATATAGGCTACCGCAAGATCGGCATCAAAACCCCCAACCCGTGGGGCTTGCACGATATGCACGGCAATGTGTTCGAGTGGGTGCTCGATGGTGGTGCGCCGTACAAAGCCTCGAAGAGCATCCTTGTCGACCCCTGGGTGAAAGGCACCAAGCCGTATCCACACGTGGCGAGGGGCGGGTCGTTTCACCCTAATTTCCCCAAAAGCACCATGCGCAGCTCGTCCCGGATATTTTCTGGGCCCAATTGGAAACAACAGGATCCGCAGCTGCCCAAGAGTATTTGGTACCTTACCGATGCCACCTTCATGGGTATGCGCGTTGTCCGCCCGCTCAAAGTGCCTACTCAGGTGGAAATGAAGGCGTACTGGAACAACGACGTTGAATATGATGTGCCGCTTGACTAGCGGCCACATTTCTTCAAGTGAGGCTGGACAGACGTCAACAAAACGGTAGAATTTTCCGCAGACAGAAACTCCAATAGATAATCCTTTAATTGCCATGAAAAAAAAATCTAAAACCAACGTCAACCGGCGTCATTTCCTGAAATCCTCCGGCAAGGTGGCCGCCGCAAGTGCGGTGCTTAGCCAGTTACCAATCGAACGCGTGGCGCACGCTGCCGTTGGCGACACGATAAGCGTGGCACTCGTGGGCTGTGGCGGTCGTGGCAGCGGTGCCGTGAGCCAAATCAGGAACACCAAGGGAAACACCAAGCTCGTCGCCGTGGCCGACGTGAATGCGGAGAAGGCCAAGGGCAAGGTTGCCGGTTTTAGAAAGCAGTTCAATGATTGGGTGGACGTTCCCGAGGACAGGATATTTGGCGGGCTCGATGGCTACAAAGCGGCGATCGATTCGGGTGCTGATCTGGTAGTCATCGCAACGCCGCCGGCCTTTAAGCCGCAGCAGTTTGAGTACGCGGTTAAAGCGGGTAAGCACATCTTTTGTGAGAAGCCAGTCGCTTCCGACGCTCCGGGCGTCCGGCGTGTGCTGGCAGCCACTCAGGAGGCAAAGAAGAAAAATCTCATGGTGGGCATCGGCCTGCAGCGTCGCCACGAGGAGCGGTATATCAACAATATCAAGCAACTTCACGACGGCGCAATTGGTGAGATCAACCTGATGCGAGTCTATTGGAACGGTCGCGGAATTTGGTATCGCGATCGTACGCCCGAGCAAACTGAAATGACATTTCAGTGCAACAACTGGTATCACTTCATCTGGGCCAGCGGCGACCAAATCTGCGAGCAGCACATTCACAACCTCGACGTTGGCAACTGGGTTATGCAGGGCTACCCCGTCATGGCGAACGGCATGGGCGGCGGCGAGATGCGCCAAGTGGGGAAAACCTACGGCGACCGCACCAAGACGCAGATTTTTGACCACACCTTTGTTGAGTACACCTACGCCAACGGCCACAAGATGTACAGTCAGGCTCGCCATCTTGGCGGCAATGCGACCTTCGGCCACGTCGGCGAGTACGCCCACGGCAGCAAGGGCGTCTGCAAGTTGGCTTCGTCGATCAACCCGTTCGACGGCGACCCGATCCGCATCACCGGCAAGGGCGGCGGCCACCAGCAGGAGCAACACGACCTCATCGAGTCCCTGGCGAAAGGCGACATTTACAACGAGGGTGAGTACGGCGCCAAGGCGACCTTCACGGCTATCCTCGGCCGCGAGGCTTGCTACTCGGGGCGCCAACTCAAATGGGATGATCTTCTCGAAAAGGGTCGCGACTACTGTCCCGGCATTGATAAATGGACTGTGGACTCCAACCCGCCGGCAATGAAGGGTGAGGACGGCAAGTACCCCGTCCCTCAGCCCGGCATCTGGAATCCCTTCGCCTAGTTTCCTAAGTTTCAATGCATCGAACGTCGCCCTTCACGGGGCGGCGTTTTTTTTGAAACTCATTTAGCGAGTTGCTCAATCCGTCCAACACCCGCACCCTTCGGGCGTGCGAGTCATTTTTTGTCTACTTGGATTTTTGATGTTCGGCGGTTGTTGCAGTTTGCCGGATGATTCCGCATGGCAACGCTTCGAGTACGTGGACCCCGAGATGGGCGTGGACTTTCACCTCAAGTTTTATGCCGCCGATCGCCCCACCGCCGAACGCATCGCCCGCAAAACCTACGCCCGCGTCGAGCAACTCAACGCCATCTTCTCCGACTACCATCCCGCCAGCGAACTCAATCGCCTCTGCCAAAAACTCCACGGCCAACCCGTCAAAGTCAGCCGCGAACTTTTCGACATCCTCCAACGCGCCCAAACCCTCGCCCGCGAAACCGATGGTGCATTCGACATCACCGCCGGTCCCATGATCCGCCTCTGGCGCACCGCCCGTCGCCAGCAAAAACTTCCCACTCCTGAAGCCCTCGCCGCCGTGAAACCCCGCGTCGGGTTTGAAAAAATAAAACTCAACGCGCGCAACCGCACCGTTACCTTGCTCGCACCCGAAATGCAACTCGACCTCGGCGGCATTGCCAAAGGCTACGCCGTCGATGAAGCAATGAAAATTCTCAAGGCCAATTGCATCCGCCGCGCCTTTGTCGCCGCCAGCGGCGATATGCTTACCAGCGCCCCGCCCATCGACCGCGAAGGTTGGCGCGTTCTCGTCCGCAACGTCGATCAATTCGGAAACCTTTACCTCCGCACCGTCCATCTAAAACACCAAGCCCTCTCCACCAGCGGCGACACCGAACAATTCGTCGAATTCAATGGCCGTCGTTATTCCCACATCGTCGATCCCCGCACCGGCCACGGCCTCACCCATCGCATTCAAGTCACCGTCATCTCTGAAGCCTCAACCAAATCCGACAGCCACGCCACAGTCATCAGCGTATTAGGAATCGAACGCGGCTTGAACTTCGCCAAACAAAAAAAACTCCAAGCCATCATCTTGGATTTGAAAAACGAAAAGCCCCGCGTTACTGAATCAACCCATTGGCGAGTTTGGTGAAAATGTGCCGGCAACACCTATCTCCGACACCGACGCAGTGCCGGTGGTGCCAAGTTTGTGGATGACGATTGAGGCGGCGCGGTTGGCCAGCTCCAATGCCTCCGGAAGTTCTGCGTCAGTCGCAAGCGCGGCGGCGAGGTTGGCGGTGACGGCGTCGCCGGCACCGACGATGTCGATGGCGCCGCGCACGGGAAGGGCGGGGGAATGGGTTGTCTCGCCATTTGGATTCGCGCAATGGATTCCATTTTCCGCCACGCTCACAAACACTGGCTTGCCGGTTTTTTGAGCCAACTCGACAGCGGCGGTTTTGGGTTCGCCATCGGTGAACCGCGCCAATTCATCAGCGTTCATTTTGTAAATAACGTGCGGCCAATTTTTCAGGCCCCGGCGGCTGTCGCCAATGACGAGTGTTTGAGTTTTGATTTCATCAATGGTGGCGAGCAGGTTCTGTGTCACCACGCCGGTTTCGGGTTCATCGACTTGATCGAGGATGACGAAGGCATCCACTTTTCCCGCGAGGGCGCGTACGCCATCGGCGAGTTTTTTTTGCAACGTCTTGGGCGTGTGATGCCAGTTTTTGCTGTCGAGCCGACTGAGTTCGCGCGGCGGTTGGCCAGGCTCCATCATCAGCGGTTTGCAATAGGTGAAGGTGCGCTGGGTTTTGCTTTCAAAAAAATAATTCATTTTCACGCCGGGCAATTGCTCGAGTGCGCGCTGGAGTTCGTAGCCTTCGCCATCGCAGCCGCAAAAGCCAACGGGCCACAGTTCGCCTACTCCGAGGGCGGAGAGATTGGCTAACACCGTGCCGGCTGCGCCGGGTTGGGCGCGTACGTTCGTGATATTGTGTACGGGCAGGCCGGTCTCGATGGAGGTTTCCTCGCGGGTGGGATCGATTTCCAAATACCGGTCGCAACTGTAATCGCCCACCACCGCGATGCGTAGCGATGGGTATTTGCCGGTGATTTCTTGCAAGCGTTCGGCGGTCACGATTCCAATTCGCGCAGGAGGTGGTGGGTAAAGTCGACGTTATCGCATTGGGCGTAGTGCATTGCGCCGCCCATTCGGGCGTAGCTTTTGCAGAAGCGGAGGTAATAGGCGGGGTTGTCTTTGGGCGGCTCGCCGGTGGTCCAATCCCAGCCGCCGCCGTCTTGGATGTCTACGACGTAAAATGAATGGTCGCGTACAATGTCACGATCGGTTTGGAGCCGGAGGTTGTTCACACAGGAAAGGCTCTTTTCAAAAACCTGCGGGCCCATGATGGCGCTGCCGACGGAAAGCACCACGCCGTCGTCGAGGCCTTCCACCGCGCCGCCGAAGGTTGCGAAGTCCAACCCCGCCGCGCGGCCGAGTGCCGCGCCGTTGAACATGGGATGATTGGAAATAATATCGTAGCCAATCCCCGGATGCACCGTGAGCGGCACGCCGTGCTTGAACGCATTGCCGAGCACCGAGCAGTTTTTCCACTCGTGGGAAATTGTGTGGCGGCCTTCGGCGAGGTTGTGCTGGCGCATCGCCTGCAAAAGTTCGGCGTGGGCGGGGTTGGATTGGTTTTCCAATTCGGCCATCGTGGGGAGCGTCACGCCATCCTCGGCGATCATGCGGCCAACGCTTTGGCCGAAGCCTTCGTCTTTGAGCGCGCCCGCGAGGACGGCAAGGTGGATGCAACGGCCGGTTTCTTCCCACGCGCCGAAGGTGCCGGTGGCGACGTTGGCGCGCACGCTCTCGGTGGATTGGCCGTGGTGCGCCCATTCCCAATCGTGAATTACGCCCGCGCCGTTGGTGGCGAGATGGGTGATCCAGCCGCCAGCCATTAGCTTATCCATCAACAAATGTGCGCCGTTTTTTATCAAGTGCGCGCCGTAAATATACATCACGCTCGCGCCTTTTTCCCGCGCGGTGCGGATGTCATTCGCGCAACGCACGATGTGTTCGCGATTGGCGGGCGATTGCTCGGCGGGCGTGGTCGTTGGATCGATGAGGGTTTCCTCAATGCTCGCCATACTGTTGCGCTCGGCGAGGGGGTAGACTTTGAGTTGTGAGAGGTCGATGGGTTTCATTCGCCAAAAATTGTTTGAAGTAGAGTTTCGGGATTTCGATAGTCGGCAATAATTGCATCGGCACCGGATTCGATGAGGACGGCGCGTTTGTGTTCGTCCACTCGGCCGGAGCCGTTTTCATTTTCGTCACTGCACACGGCGATGGCGAGTCCGCCCAAGTTACGGGTGGCTTCAATTTCCGCTGCGCCATCGCCGAACATCACGAAGTTTTCGCCAGTGAACGATTCTTCTGCCATCAATTTTTCGAGCACGGATTGTTTAGTGAAATTATCTGCATCGGTGTGGCCATAGACGTGGCCATTGCAAAATGGAGTGAGGCCAAGCATCTCGGCTTCGGTGCTGATTTGGTCGTGCGGATTACCGCTGAGAATGATGATGGACAATTCGCGTGCGGCTAGTAGTTCCAACAAGGCGCGTCCGCCGTGGACGATATAATCATCGCGCGTAGCCGTGCCGTCACGCAGTTGTGCGTAGCGTGCGTGGGCATTGGCGTTTAGGGGTTTCAGAAAGGCCTCGAGCAATTCATCGGATTCTGCCGTGCCACCGCGGAGGCGGATTTGCGCGGCCATTTCGGTGGTGAATAACGGGGTGGGGCGGCCGTTGAAGCGGATCATTTCACGAAACAAATGAGTGCGAATGTCATCAATCGATTCGCCTTCGTGCAAAGGGAAACGCGGGATGAGTACGGTTTGCGCCACATCGGTCCACCCGTGACGCAGCCAGGAGAGCGTGCCGTCGAAATCGAACACCACGTGCGTAGCGCGCGTGCGGGGCGCGAAGCTGGGGAGCAGCTCGAGGGGCGTTGGATCCGTGGCGGTCGGCACGCGGACAGTGAAATAGGATTTCGGCAAAAAAGCAATCTTACGAGAAACAGACTTGATTCGCAGGCGCGGCTGTTCCCCAATGGGCGGCCCATGAATCGACGCCAATTTATCGCCGCCAGCGCGACCGCCACTATCACTGCCCTTGCCAAAACGCCCAAGCCATTGCGGTTGGGGCTGGATAATTTCGCCGTCCGCGCGATGGGCTGGAAGGCGGATGAGCTGGTGGATTACACCGCCACGCTGAAATGCGATTCGCTGTTTATCACCGATCTGTTTGCGTTCGAGAGCTTCACGCCGCGTTATTTGCGCGAGGTGAAACGGCACGCGGAAGACAAGGGCATCCAACTTTATGTTGGCTCGTGGAGTTTGTGCCCGACTTCTGTGACGTTCAAAAAAGATTGGGGCACGGCGGCGGAACATTTGGCGCTGGGCGTGCGCATTTGCAAAGCGTTGGGGTCGCCGGTGTTCCGCGTGGTTCTGGGTTCGCGCAAGGATCGACTCACCGCGGGCGGCATTGAGGCGCGCATTGACGACATGGTGAAATTTCTCAAGGCGAACAAGTCGCGCGCCACCGATGCGGGCATCAAAATCGCGGTGGAAAATCACGCGGGCGATATGCACTCGCTGGAACTCGTGCGATTGGTTGAAGCGGCCGGCAAAGATTGGGTCGGCGTGAATTTGGATTCCGGCAACGCGGTGTGGACGATGGAGGATCCAATGGAGAATCTAAAAAATCTTGCGCCGTACACATTGACCAGCAGCTTGCGTGACACGATGGCATGGCCGAGCGCGAATGGATTCACCGCCGCGTGGCGCGCGATGGGGGAAGGCTTGGTGGACTGGGAAAAATATTTTTCCCACTTCGGAAAAGTGTGTCCCGATGCGCCGGTTTGCATCGAAACCATCTCCGGTTTTAATCATGAGCTGAAAGTGAAGACAGATGATTTTTGGAAAGCGTGGCCGAAAGGCAAGCCAAAGGGCTACTCGCAATTTGAGACGTTCGCGAAAGGCGGCAAAGCAGTGTCGGCCTTCAAACCGGCGGCGGGCGTGGATCGCAAAAAGGCGCACCAGGTTTTTCAAAAAGGCGACATCGAGCGCAGCATTCGGTTTTGCCGCAAACTAGGGTTGGGACGAATTTAAGTGAGCGTGACGGTAAAAATTTGTGGCATCACCAGCGAGGCCGACGCGTTGGCGGCGGTGGAAGCGGGCGCGGATGCGATCGGGCTGATGTTTTACGAGGACAGCCCGCGCTGCGTTTCTATTGAGCAAGCGAAAGCAATTTCCGCCGTGTTGCCGCCGCATATTGTGCGGGTCGGCGTTTTTGTGAATGCGGCGGAGGCAACGGTCTCGAGGGCCATTGCCGAGTGCACGCTGAATATTGCACAGTTTCATGGCGACGAAGCGCCGGGGGATTGCGGGCGGTTTGCGATTATGACGATCAAGGCGTTTCGCATGAAAGGGCCGGAGACGTTGGAGGAAATGGAGGAGTTTCCCACCGATGGATTTTTGCTTGATGCCTATGTGAAAGATGAACTCGGCGGCACCGGGGCTTCATTTAGCTGGGATCTCGCGGTGCGTGCGCAGGAGTTTGGCCGGCCTGTTTTTCTGGCCGGCGGGTTGACGGCGGATAACGTCGCGGAGGCGGTGCGAAAGGTGCAGCCTTTCGCGGTGGATGTTTCCAGTGGAGTGGAAATCGCGCCGGGCAAAAAGTGCCCTGACAAAATGCGCACCTTTGTGTCGGCTGCAAAGGGCGCGCTGGATTAATTGCTGTTCGGGTTATGGAACACCACCAGCGCGCGGAAGCACGCACTGGAGCCTTTGCCTTCCTGAACCACCGAGGCGCTGAGCGCGTGCATTTTATTTTCGCGCGCGTAGCGGTTGATGGCGGTGGCGAGGTCTTCGATGGAGTAAGCGACAAAACCGGCTGCCTCGGTTTGGTAGGCTCCGGCGGTGAGGGCGGCCATCAGCCCCGGTGCTAATTCGTCGGTGGATGCCAGCACGGGGTCTTCCACGGGCGGCGGGGGCGGAGGCTCTTCTTCATCTTCTGCTGGCGCGCGTTTGGTGGGCCGGTCTTTGGGTACGGAAGGTGTGGACGGGGATGATGTCGGCGCGGTCTCGCCGAAGGCATCGCTTCGCGCGGAGACTTTTTCCTGGAAACTCATCTTCGATTTGCTTTTTGGCGTGCGCTTGAGTTTCACGCGCAATTCGCTGTCGCCGGCATTTACCACATCTTCGCGCGAAACTTTTACCGGATCGGTCATTTGCTCGCCATTGATGCTGGTGCCGCGGCTGCCGCCAAGATCAACAATCCACGCCTCGTTTTTGGCGTTGGCCATATTGTATTCAAGCTTGATTTGGAAATGTTGACGCGACACGCTTTTGTCCGGCGACAAATCCACATCCACCTCCGCAGCGGGCGTGCTGCGGCCCACGGTGAGTTCCGGCTTGGAATTCTCAATCGTTCGCGTTTTCCCCTCGTACGTAATTTCAATTTCAAATGACATAGTGACAAAATCCAGCGCAGTCGGAAGTCCTTTTGTTTGCGCTTTGTTTGTGTTAGCTTGGCGTGAGTGTTGGCCCGCGTGGTGGTATTATTAAAGCACAGGGCCAAAGCAAGTCAAGGTCATGGCGGTACCGGATCCATACGCGACAATGCAGGGCAACGCGCCTCCCGGTGCCGGTGCCCCAACTTCCCCCAATGCGCCCGGCCCCAAAAAGGCTACGGTGCGCATCGGCATGCCTCCCAAACCCGATTCCAAACAAACCATTAAAATCAGCATGCCTGGCAGCGGCGGAGGCGGCGTAGCCCCGCCCGGAGGCGCAGCTCCACCCACGGCTCGCGCGCCCGCCCCGATGGCAGCTCCGCCCACTGTTGCGCCGGGAGCGGATCCATACGCAACCATGCAAGCTGGGCCAGCTCCTGCGGCGGCACCAGCCCCTGCGGCAGCTCCATTTCCAGCGGCGGCACCAGCCCCTGCGGCAGCTCCATTTCCAGCGGCGGCACCAGCCCCTGCGGCGGCACCAGCCCCTGCGGCGGCACCAGCCCCTGCTGCGGCTCCATTTCCAGCGGCGGCACCAGCCCCTGCTGCGGCTCCATTTCCAGCGGCGGCACCAGCCCCTGCGGCGGCGCCAGTTCCTGTTCCCGGGGCCCCCGCACCTATGGCGGCGGTGGGAGATCCTTATGCCACAGTGGCGGCGGGAGTGGCTCCTGTAGCCGGGCCTGTGCCCGCGGCTGAAATGACAGGTGTTGTTCCAGCAGCCGCCCCTGAATCTTTTCCGCAAGCGGGAATGGTATCCGCCGCACCTATCAATCCCGCGGGCGGGGGCGAGGTGGACAAAGTGAGTGTGATTCTCGCGGTTGTAAGTTTTTTGATCGTTGTCGGTATGGTGGTGGTTTTGGCGATGATGAAAGTTGAGTAGGGGCAGGCGGCGTGGATTGAATAGGTGTTATTTGGTAGAGTCAAAAAGTCATGTCTTTTTTAGTTTCAAAAGATGGCCATCAATTGGGCCCTTGGACGGCGGATCAAGTAAATGCTCAGTTGGCCGGCGGGATGCTTGAGCCAACGGATCTTGCCTGGGCGGAGGGTTTTGCGGAATGGATGCCGCTCAACCGAATCGACGGGCTTGTAATGCCCGGCACCCAAGTGGCACCCGCTACGGCCACGGTTTCCATGGCGGCCGCGCCGGATGAGGTGCCAGGATTGGTGACTGCTGGTGAGGCGACGCCGGCGCGGCGCGGGCGGGGCGTGTGGGTAGTGGCGCTTGTGCTGCTGGCGGTGGGTGGATTAGGAGCGTATCAATTTGTTTACGGTAAAGGCGACCTTTCCAGTTTGTGCAGCGTTTTGGTGGAAATCATTGTGCTTGAAAAGACTGCGGTTGCGCCGCCCAAGGTGGTGCCACCGCATGTCCAAAAATATCAAAATGCCGCCCAAGCTGCTGCCAGTCGCGTGGCGCCGATTGACGAGGTAAATGAGCAGTTGGATTTGCGCGGCGATTTCCATTTCACACGGAATGTGAGCGGGCTCACAATTGAGGCGGGCGATTGGATGAATCAATTTTCCAGAGATGCAACCACCACGCCGGAGGCCAAGGGGATGGTAGAACTCGCTCGGGACGCTCTGCAAAAAGGGGGCGTGAGCGGAATCGACGCGCTTGGCATCAGTAGTGTTTTTGTGAAGGCCGGCCAATTTCGTCACGTCGCGATGGTGCATCACCCCAGTACTTCCACCAATCGTTTGTGGCGGGTGCTGGACAACAACGGCACCGCCCTCAACGGCTTGCGCCTGATGCCGGCGGACACAGTGCTGGCGGTGCATGGCCGGGTGAATGTTTCTGAAATGAGCAGGTGGTTCAGCGAGTTGAACACGTCCAAGCCGTTGGCCGATGCGTGGCAGTCGCTGAAAAAAGAATTACCGATGGATACGCTGATGCAATCTTGGACGGGCGAGGTGGGTTTGTTTCTTTCTGTCAACAGCACCAAGTTTCGCGCGAGTGATGGGAAAACCGAACTGGGCAAACCGGGCTTGTTGTTGGTGCTGGGCGTGAAGGATGGCGCGTTGGAAAAGGTGCTGGGGCAACAGCTCACTCAATGGCAGGAGCCGAGCCGAAAGGCAAAAATAAATAATCAGGATGTGCCGCTGCGCGTGTATGAAAAGCTGGAACTTCCGGAGGAAATCAGCCGGCTGGATTGGGTGCCTTCGATTTGTCAGTCGGCCAACTATTTGGTGCTGTCATTCTCCTTCAGTGATGTGGCGGCTTCCAGCGCGCTAAACCGTCATGTTGCGGCACGGGCGGGAATGATGGGTGGTACTGGCGATTGGGCGGCATTGCTGGGGCAGAACGCTGGAAGCATGAGCGTGCCCAAAGCGAACTTGATTTTTTTCCTCGCGCCCGGATTCAGCACGGAGTTGGCTAAATGGAAGCAATTGAAATTATGGGAGGATGTGCCGTCCGGTTTGGCCTCCGCGCTTACGTCACTGGCGGGCAGAAAGGAAGACAAAGGCCTGCTTGCCACGGTGCAAGTGCGAAACAATGGAGTGCTCTTCAAGGGGCATGTGATGGGGCAAACCTCGAAGCTGACATTCACGCAGATGAAAAATGCGACGCGGGTGTTTGTGGCGGAATTAATTCCGCAGTTGGCCAAACTCACACACGGTCAGTGGTCGAACTTGGATTTACCCACCAAGGCGGCACCGGCACCTACTCCAGCGCCGGAAACCCCTGAGTCCTCCGGCAACTGATGGAGATTCGCATCAATCGTGACGGTACGGAGTTTGGCCCGTACACGCTTGAGCAGGTAAACCAGCTCCTTGCTGAGGGATCTCTTCTGCCCACCGATTTGGCGTGGCACGACCCAATGGAAACTTGGGCGCAACTCTCGCAAGTCGCCGCTACCATCAATCAGGCTGCCGAAGTAGCCGCACAGGAGGAGGGTTCGGTTGTCGGTGAGACGAGAGGTGGCGGTCGCTATCAAATTATCAAGCAACTCGGCCGGGGCGGCATGGGCGTGGTGTACCTCGCCTTGGACACTGACCTCAATGAGGAGGTCGCCCTAAAGAGCTTCCCACCGGAAATGGCTGTGGATGAAAGCGCACTCGATGACATGAAGCGCGAGGTGCAGAAGAGTCGCAAGCTCAGCCACCCCAATATCATTCGCATTCACGATTTTGTGAACATGCCCGGTGAGGATCCTTTTCTCACCATGGAATATGTGGAGGGACAGGAGCTGGCCGACATGCGGCGCGACCAGCCCAATGGCGTCTTTGCGTGGGAGGATATCAAGCACTATATCATCCAGCTCTGTGACGCCCTCACCACCGCGCACAACGAAAACACGGCGCACCGAGACCTTAAGCCAACTCAGATGATGATCGACAAGGGTGGCCGGCTGAAGTTGTGCGATTTTGGTATCGCCGCCTCCATGGCTGATTCCTTGAGCTACTCATCCATGAAACACGCGGTGAGCGGTACGATTTTGTTCATGAGCCCACAGCAAATGAACGGCGAAGTGCCGCGTGCCGGTGATGATATATATGCTCTCGGGGCCACGCTTTATGATTTGATGACGGGCAAGCCGCCTTTTTATACCGGCAACGTCAATACACAGGTGATGAATCGGCCAGCGATTTCGATGAAGGAACGGCTGGCTGAATTCGGTATCGAGAATAATATTCCTGATTATGTAGACCAACTCGTGCTTGCCTGTCTCGGGAAAGAAGCTGCTCATCGTCCAGCCAGTGCGGAGGAAATCAAGAACTGGATTCTCTCGGAGGGCGGCGCTGCCACGCTCAAGACCATGCGCATCCCGTTGTGGGGCGACAAGGTGGTGGATGTTGATCGCAAGAAATTCCAAATAGCCTGTTCCGTTGTGGGTGCCGTGGCAGTGGGATTGGTCGGCTGGATGTTTTTCAAGCCACCGCCGGTTTATGATTTGCCGCAGTTGCGCCAAAAATTGGAAAACGGCCAACAGGTTTATTTGCCCCTCGATAGCACGCTAAACCCTCAACTCGCTACGATGCGCGGGCAATTGCAGTTTGAAGATCGCCTGAGCGAGCGCGGGCTGAACCTGACATCCACCAACTACGTGGACATTCTCAACTATCGCGGCAAGAATCTAGGATCCATTCAGGGCGCGGATTATACATTAAGCGCACATTTTATGCCGTACGACGTGCCGGACGGAAAAAAGAAAAACGAGCAGCAATACGCCATCCTTATGAAGCCTGGCTATCATTTGGGGTTGAGCTTCGGGCACGACCGACGTTTTGCTATGAGCCATCAATTTGTGGCTGGCAGTAAAACCAATCTCGTGGCGGCGCTTTCGTCGGGCAAATTTGATGAAAACGAATGGCATCACGTGGTGGGCACGGTGAATCGTTCCGAAGGCACGGTGAGTTTGTTTGTGGATGGAGAAGAGGCCGGCAGCGCGGAATTCCCCGCAAACTCGCGCGGCTATGTTTCCAGCGAACTTTGGCGGATCGGCGTGGCCAGTCCGATGGGCAAGAGCCATCGGTGGTACGCTGAGGGCGCAGTGGATCAGGTGCGCATTTACAATCGCGCGCTGGAAGTGGAGGAGGTCAGCGAATTGTACGTGGTCGAACAGCCCGCGCCGTTTGAGAAAGAGATGCTGGTGTATTATCCTTTCAACGCCGGTGATATAAAAAATGTGAAAGAGAGTCTTCCTAGCAAAGGATCCTCCGGAGGCTTCAGTCTTGCGGAGCCACAAAAAGATCCTCTTCTCAAACCCGAACCCACGGAAGACCGGTTTGGTGAACCAAACGCCGCGTATTTATTTGATGGCATGACCAACAGTCTCGCTTCCGGTCGGGGTGTCAACCGAACTTATCTCCTCGCCAAACCGGATGAATCTCGCGCGTTGAGCGTGTGGTTTAAGCCTGAGGAAATCAAAGACAGTCGGCAATCCGTCGCCGCGCTGGGCTCAGGCACTGCAAACGCCGGTTGGGAAATCTTGGTCGATCCAGAGGAAGGCCTCGTGGGCAACTGGGGCGGCGGCACTAATTATCTCAGCGGCGGCAACATCAAAACAGGTAAATGGCATCACGCCGTTTTCAGTTACGACGAAACGATGAAACTGATTTCACTTTACCTCGATGGCGATTTGTTGGGGACGTTTACCAATCAAGTTGCGACTACCAGTTCCAGTCTCCGCCTTGGCGGCCCGCCACTTACGGCCAAGCCAAAAAAACCAAAAACCCCCAAAAAGAAAAAGAAAGGCGAGCCGGAGGTAAAAGAAATTGAGTACAGCTATTTTCATGGCTCCATTGATGACGTGCGGTTTTATTTGCGAGATTTGCCACCTGAAGATGTGAGCGCGCTGTACGACGACGAAAAACAAACCAGTTGGTTTTGGCTGTACGCGCTGGGTACGGTGGCACTGCTCGCGGGAGTGGGCGGGGTTCTGTATTGGCGCGGCGTTCGCATTCCCGCGAAGTTGATGGATCCCCTGCTGCAACGCCTCCCCGACAAGCTCTCCACGCTACTCGCCAACCTTCGCGCGGCCGACGAGCTAGAACAAGCCGGCGCTGCGGGGTGATTGATTCCCGCGCCATTTCGTGTTAACCCATCCGCATGGTTGACACCGCATCAGTTCCCGACGCCGCCGGACGGTTTGGCGAGTATGGCGGACGGTACGTCCCCGAGACGCTTGTGCATCCGCTGCGCGAATTGGAGGAGGAATATTTTCGCGCGCAACAGGATCCCGATTTCCAGCGTGAGCTGGATTATTATCTGCGCGAATTCTGCGGTCGCCCCACGCCGCTTTACCACGCCCAACGCCTTACTGAGGATTTGGGTGGCGCGAAAATTTATCTCAAACGCGAAGACCTCCTTCACACCGGCGCCCATAAAATCAACAACGCCATGGGCCAAATCTTGCTCGCCAAGCGAATGGGCAAAACCCGCATCATCGCCGAAACCGGCGCCGGCCAACACGGCGTGGCCACCGCCACGGTGGCGGCGATGTTCGGCCTCGAGTGCGTGGTGTACATGGGCGCGCATGATTGCGATCGCCAACGCCTCAACGTCGTTCGCATGCAAATGCTCGGTACGGAAGTCGTTCCCGTGGAGGCCGGCCAACGCACGCTCAAGGAAGCCATCAACGAAGCGATGCGCGATTGGGTTACCAACCTCCGCCACACGCATTACATTCTCGGCACCGCGTACGGCGCGCATCCTTATCCGGTGATGGTGCGAAATTTCCAACGCGTCATTGGCGACGAAGCACGCCGGCAAATTTTTGAAAAAGAGGAACGCTTGCCGGATTTATTGGTGGCGTGCGTCGGCGGCGGCTCCAATGCCATCGGATTGTTTTATCCCTTCATCGAAGACGAAGGCGTGGCGATGGTCGGCGTGGAAGCCGGTGGCGAAGGCATTGAGCCGGAGAAACACGCCGCGCGTTTTCAGGGCGGCTCGGTCGGCGTGTTGCAAGGCACGCGCTCCTTTTTGTTGCAGGACGAACACGGCCAAATCCAATCGACCCATAGCGTCTCTGCCGGCCTCGACTACGCGGCAGTCGGCCCCGAGCACGCTTGGCTGCGCGATCAATCCCGCGCCGAGTACACCTATGCCACCGACGAAAAAGCACTCGAAGCCTTTTTCAAACTCTCCAAACTCGAAGGCATCATCCCCGCGCTCGAATCCTCACACGCCATCGCGGAGATCATCAAGCGCGCCCCGCAAATGTCCTCCGACCAAATCATCATCTGCAACCTCTCCGGCCGCGGCGACAAGGATGTGGCGCAGGTGGCGGAGCGGAAAAAGCTTTAACATGGCCAAAGATTCCCAATCCCAATGGGACTTCGGCGAGTTATTTGCCGAAAAGGAAACGCGCGATGTCTTCACGGTTTCCGAGTTGACCACGCGCGTGAAGCGCGCTTTGGAAAACCAAATCGGCCAAGTGTGGGTCGAGGGTGAAATCTCAAACCTCCGCGCGCAGGCTTCGGGGCATATGTATTTTTCCATCAAGGACGCCCGCACGCAGTTAAGTTGCGTGCTTTTCAAAGGCACGCGCGTGGGGCAGCGCGAGTTGATGGAAGACGGCCAAAAGGTCGTGTTGCAGGGCGACCTCACAGTGTACGAGGCGCGCGGCCAATATCAGCTCATCGTGCGCGCGGTGGAGTTGCAGGGCGTGGGCGCGTTGCAGGTGAAGTTTGAAAAACTCAAGGCCAAGTTGCAGGCGGAAGGGCTCTTCAATGCGGAGACAAAACAGGAACTCCCGCGCTTCCCGCAACGTATCGGCATCGTCACCTCGCTGAGCGCGGCGGCTTTGCGTGATGTGTTGCACGTGATCCGCCGCCGTCAGCCGTCGGTACAAATTGTGCTCGCTGCCAGCCGCGTGCAAGGGCAGGGGGCCGAGAATGAAATCGCCAATGCCATCGGCCAGCTCAATCGTTGGGCGGCGACGGAACCGCTCGATCTCATTCTCGTCACGCGTGGAGGCGGCAGCCTTGAAGATTTATGGGCGTTCAATGAGGAAGCCGTGGCTCGCGCCATTCACGCTTCGACCGTGCCGGTGGTGTCGGCGGTGGGGCATGAGATTGATTTCACCATCAGCGATTTTGTGGCTGACGCGCGCGCAGCCACGCCCAGCGCCGCCGCCGAAATCATCACCGCCGCCGCCGTGGCGTTGCGCGATTCATTGGCCACCACCGCCGAACGCCTCACGTGGCTCGCGCGGCATCGCTGCGAATCGCTGAAGGAACGCACCGGCACCATCGCCCATCGCCTCGGCCGTTGTCATCCGCGCCGGCGTTTGCAGGAACGCATGCAGCGCGTGGACGAACTTCACGCCGACCTTCAACGCGCGGTCCAAAGTCGGCGGCAAATTTTTTCCACCCATTGGCGCGGCTTGGCCGAGCGATTGCTGCGCGTGCACCCCGAGTTGGTTGTTCGGCATCGCCGCCAGCAAGTGGCTCAACTGACGTCGCGTTTGCGCGAGCGGAAGGGGCATCGTCTCGATCGTGCGGCTCAGCGCCTTACGCGTTTGATGGATCGCTTGCGATTGTTGGGGCCAGCCAACGTGCTCGCGCGCGGCTATTCCATCACGCTGGATGCAGCCACCCAAAAGGTCATTCGTTCAGCAAAACAAGCCCCCGTCGGCACGCGCGTGCGGACGCAGTTGCGCGATGGGAGCATTGAAAGCACTGTTGAATTGCCTTGAACCGCTTCGCGCTCGACTTGGCTGCCGAGAGTGACGTAGGCTCTGCCGATGCCGAGTAAGGGCAAAAAACAGGTGGAGGTTTCCTTCGAGGATGCCGTGGAGAAGTTGGAATCCATCGTGGAAGAAATGGAATCCGATGAGTTGCCGTTGGATAAATTACTGGTCCGCTACGAGGAAGGCGCGAAGCTGGTAAAGGCGTGCGAGGAGAAACTGCAATCCGCCGAAACCCGCATCACTCAACTGGAAGAAAGTTTGGAAGGCGAACTGGCCGCTCGCCCCGTGACGCTGCGCGAGGATGAATAATAATTTATGAGCGGTTTTTTGGAAATGATCAGCGAGCCGGCGCACGTCAAGAAATTGACGGAAGACCAGCTTGAGCAACTTGCCGCCGAAGTGCGCGTCGAGCTCATCACCAAGCTCGCCAAAACCGGCGGCCATCTCGGCCCCAACCTCGGCGTGGTGGAGTTGACCATCGCGATGCACAAAGTGTTCAGCACGCCGCACGATAAATTTGTGTGGGACGTCAGTCATCAAAGTTACGTCCACAAGCTGCTTACTGGCCGTCGCGAAGGCTTCGCAAAAATCCGCCAAACCGGCGGTCTCAATGGGTTTGCCCTTCGTGCCGAGAGCGAGCACGACAGCTACGGCGCGGGCCACGCCGGCACGGCACTTTCCGCTGCGTTGGGAATGTGCGCTGCGCGCGACCAAAAAAAATCGGATGAGGATGTCGTGTGCGTCTTCGGCGATGCCGCGCTCACCAATGGTATTTCGTATGAAGCGCTCAATAACATTGCCCAAACGACGGGTAAATTTATTGGCGTGCTCAACGACAACGAATGGAGCATCGACAAAAACGTCGGTGCCATTTCAAAGTACCTCAACAAAATTATCACCACCCCCAGCTACAATCGCCTGCACGATGACTTGTCGCGATTGGTTAAAAAATTGCCCAAAGGTGATTTTGCCGTGCGTCTTGGTAACCGTGCCGAAGGCGCGCTCAAGGCCGAAGTATCCGAAAACTCTCTCAAGCATCAACCGCCCGGGCCGCAGGATGGCCGCGGGGGCACAGCGAGCAGCGTTATTTTTGAGGAACTGGGCATCCGCTACATCGGCCCGCTAGACGGCCACAATTTGCCGTTGATGATCAAGTCGCTCGAGTACGCCAAGAGCTGTGATCATCCCGTGGTGCTGCACGTGCTCACCAAAAAAGGCAAAGGCTATAACGCGGCGCTCAAGCAGCCGGAAAAATTTCACGGCCTCGGCCCGTACGACGCCAAGACCGGCCAGACGCCTTCGGCCAAAAGCGGCTCGGCACCTAATTGGCAGGATGTGTTTGGTAAACAAATGCTCAAGCTTTGCGAGCGCGACAGTCGTGTCGTGGGCATCGGCGCGGCTATGCCCAGCGGCACCGGCCTGAAATATTTGCGCGATGAAATGCCCGAACGCTATTTCGACGTGGGCATCGCTGAGGAACACGCCGTCATTTTCGCCGCCGGAATGGCCACGATGGAATGTCATCCCGTGGTGGCGATTTACTCCACCTTCCTCCAGCGCGCCTACGACTGCATCATCCACGATGTGGCATTGCAGGATTTGCCCGTGACCTTCTGCATGGACCGCGCCGGCCTTTCCGCCAACGACGGCCCGACCCATCACGGGTTGTTTGATATTGCCTATCTCCGCTGCGTGCCAAATATCGTGGCCATGGCCCCGCGCAATGAAGATGAACTGGCCGATATGATGTTCACCGCCACGCGGCACAAACATCCCACTTTCATTCGCTACCCGCGCGGCGCTGCCGAGGGCGTCAAAATCAAAGAAGAACCCGAGATGCTCGAAATTGGAAAAGCCGAAGTCGTGCAAAATTTCAAAGATAGCGGCAAACGGAAAATTGCCTTCTTCGGCCTTGGCCCGATGTTCACCATCGCGCAAAAAGCCGCCGAGGAATTGGGAGAAGATTTCGACTGCGCCCTCATCAACCCGCGTTTCACCAAACCCATCGACGAAGCTACCACCGAATATTTTGCCAAGACCGCCGATCAAATTGTCACCCTTGAAGATCACGTGCTCCCCGGCGGCTACGGCAGCGTGGTCAGCGAATTACTCGTTGAAAAAGGCATCAGCACCCCGCTGCTGCGAAT
>CALKBX010000025.1 GCA_937775205.1 uncultured Verrucomicrobiae bacterium
AACATCAAATGCGAGGTGCATATGCCCACCAAGGGTTTGGTGGATCAAAAGCGCATCATGGAAACGCTGTTGGCCAAGGGCATCGACGGCATTGCCATCAGCCCGATTGATGCCGAAAACCAAACGACGTTTATCAACGAAGCCGCCAAGCAAACCAAGCTCATCACCCACGATGCCGATGCGCCCGACAGCGATCGGATGCTCTACATCGGCACCAACAATTACAAAGCCGGCCGCGCGCTGGGCAAGCTGGTGAAGGACGCACTACCCGAGGGCGGCGAAGTGATGATCTTCGTCGGCCGTCTCGAACAGCTCAACGCCCGCCAACGCCGCCAAGGCGTGATCGATGAATTACTGGGCCGCCCCGAACAAGAATTAGCCAGCGCAAAGTTCGATCCCGTGGATGCCAAAAACCTCAAAGCCGACGGTTCAAAATATGTTATCCTCGATACCCGCACGGATAATTTTGACAAAGCCAAGGCCAAGAGCAACGCCGAGGACACCATCACCAAATACGAAAACGTGGCCTGCATGGTCGGCCTGTTTGCCTACAACCCGCCCGCCTGTCTGGACGCCATCCGCGAGGCCAACCGTACCGGCAAAATAAAAGTGTGCGGCTTCGATGAACCCGACGCGATGCTGCAAGCAATCAAGGACGGCCACGCGCAAGGCACCGTCAGCCAGCAACCGTGGAAGTACGGCTACGAATCCGTGAAGGCCATGAAGCAAATCCTCGATGGCGACACCTCATTCATCCCCGCGAACAAATTCATTGAAGTGCCGTTCGTCGTGGTGACCAAGGAAAACGTGGACGAGTTTTGGGCCACCAAAAAGAAGATGGCCGAGCTGGGCAAACAGTAAACATGGCCCCGCTCACACCGTTGCTGAGGGTTCATGAGCTGGGCAAACAATTCCCCGGCGTGCGCGCCTTGCACAACGTCAACCTCACGATTGCCTGCGGCGAAGTGCTCGCAGTAATCGGCGAAAATGGCGCTGGCAAAAGCACGCTCATGAAAATCCTCGCCGGCGTGCAGCCGGCGGACACCGGCGAAATTTTCATCGACGGGGAGCCCATACAATTTCAATCCGTGCGTGAAGCGTTGGCGCAAGGCGTGGCGCTGATTCACCAGGAGCTCAACCTCGCCGCCAACCTCGACCTCGCCGCCAATATCTTTCTCGGTCGCGAACCGCACCAGTGTGGCTTCATCGACCAAGCCAAGCTCCACGCCGAGGCCGCGCAACATCTGAAGCGCGTGGGGCTCGATTTGCCCTCCGACACGCTCGTGGGCGATCTGCCCATCGGCCTCCAGCAACTCGTCGAAATCGCCAAGGCCCTTTCCTGCGAGGCGCGCGTGTTGATTATGGACGAGCCGACCAGCAGCCTTTCGCAACACGAAACCGAAACGCTCTTTGAAGTCGTCCGCGATTTGCGCGCGCAAGGCATTAGCGTCATTTACATTTCCCACCGGCTCAGCGAGGTGAAGGAACTTGCCGACCGCGTCATCGTACTGCGCGATGGCGAAAATGCCGGCGAACTCAGCCGCGAAGAAATCAATCACGACGCGATGGTGCGCCTCATGGTGGGGCGCGATCTCTCCCAGTTTTACGATCGCAAACAGCACGACCCCGGCGACATCGTGCTGGAGCTGGAAGAGGTACGTACCCCCGAGCATCCGCACTGCGCCATTTCGATGCAACTGCGCGCCGGCGAAATCGTGGGGCTCGCTGGGCTCGTGGGCTCGGGCCGCACGGAATTGCTACAAACCATTTTCGGCGTCACCCCCTCCGTGGGCGGCAACATGAACTTGGCCGGCGAACCCTTTGCCCCGCAAAATCCGCGCGAAGCCATCCGCGCCGGACTCGCGCTCGCGCCTGAGGACCGCAAGCAGCACGGCCTCATTTTGCAAATGGCCGTGCGCGAAAACGCCAGCCTCGCCAGCCTCGGCCGCGATCATAAAAACGGACTGCTCAATTTTGAGGCCGAGGAAACAGTCGCCACCGAGGCCGTGGAACAACTCGCCATCAAGACCCCCAGCCTCGATCAAGCCACCGTGCATCTCTCCGGCGGTAACCAGCAAAAA
Organism: uncultured Verrucomicrobiae bacterium; assembly: GCA_937775205.1. Lineage (GTDB taxonomy): Bacteria > Verrucomicrobiota > Verrucomicrobiia > Limisphaerales > UBA1100 > JACNJL01. Next base: position 2,082 of record CALKBX010000025.1, read on the forward strand.
GTTGTGCTCGGCAAATGGCTCGCACTCAAGCCGCGCGTGCTGTTGCTCGACGAACCGACGCGCGGCATCGACGTCGGCGCCAAGCGCGAAATGTATCGACTCATGGAGCAACTCGCCGCCGACGGCGTCGCCATCCTGTTTGTGTCCAGTGAGTTGGAGGAAGTGCTCGGCATGGCCGACCGCGCATTCGTAATGCACGAAGGCCGCCTCGCCGGCGAATTGCCGCGCGACCAATTATCCGAAGAAGCCGTGATGCAACTCGCCACCGGCACACCCCTCGCCGCATAAAAAACGCATGAAAAAAAATATCCTTGGCATCCTCGGTTTGCTCATCGCGATTTTCGTGATCACCGCCGTGCTGAACCCCAAGTTCATCAGCGCCTACAACATGCAAAACTTGGTGAAGTGGTCGAGCCTCTACGCCATCATGGGCGTGGGCGTGGCGTTCGTCATCATCACCGGCGGCATCGATCTCTCCATCGGCTCGGTCATCGGCCTCACCGCTTCTTTGCTGGCCTTCACGCTGAGCAAAAACTGGGATCCCGCCGTCGCCATCTGCGCCATGCTTGGCCTCTCGGCACTCATCGGCCTCGTGCACGGTCTGCTCGTCACCAAGGCCAAGCTGCAACCCTTCGTCGTCACGCTGTGCGGGCTTTTAATTTATCGCGGCATGGCCCGCTGGGTCACTGATAATCAATCCATGGGCTTCAAGGGCCACGACCAGCTGAATGAAATCTTCAGCGGCAAAATTCCCATCACCGACACATTTGCCCTGCCGATGCCCTTTGTCTTTCTAGTCGTCATCGCCGTGGCCGCCGCATTGTTTCTCAACCGCACTATCTGGGGCCGCTACCTGCTCGCGCTCGGCAACAACGAGGAAGGCGCGCGCTACAGCGGCATCCAAACCGACAACCTCAAGATTGCCGCCTACGTCATCTGCTCGCTGCTCGCCGGCATCAGCGGATTGCTTTTTGCGTTTGAATTGGATTCCGTGCAACCGGCCCAGACCGGCGAATTTTATGAACTCTACGCCATCGCCGCCGCCGTGCTCGGTGGCTGTAGTTTGCGCGGCGGCGAAGGCGGCATCCTCGGCGTCATCATTGCCGCGGCGGTCATCCGGCTCATTTACAATTCCATCAACATGCTCGGCATTTCCACCCACCTCGAATACGCCATCCTCGGCATCGTCATCCTCGCCGGAGTAGTGGCCGACGAACTCATCAAACGCTACACCGCCAAACGCGCCGCGGCGAAGCAACGGTAGAGACACGCTGCGCGTCCCTACCCTCACGCGGCAAACTCCTGTCTCGGATTATCCTCCAAATACTTTTCAATCTCCGCCGTGAACATGTCTCCAAACTCTTTTAATTTTTTATCACCCACGCCGTGAATGAGGCCGAAAGTTTCGAGCGTCATCGGATACTCCCGTGCCATTTGGCGCAGTGCCACATCTGAAAAAACGATGTAAGGCGGCACTCCACGCTCAGTGGCTAAGCTAAGACGCAGCGCCCGCAACTGATCGAATAACGCCTCGTCGCATTCAATTCCACCCGCTTTTGCTCTGCGGGGTCTAGATGATTTTTCCGGCTTCGAATCGGCCGGTCGGGTCAATTCCAGATCAATGCGATTTGGGTCACGCAACCAGCTGGAACCTTCATGCGTCAGTTCCAGCACGGTCATGCGTCCGGGCGTTTGGTGGGCATAGCCCATTCGCACCAATTCGCGGCCAATCGTCTTCCATTCCATGCGTCCGAATTCCGTGCCGATGCCGTGCGTGCTCAGCTGCGCGTGGCCCCAGTTGCGGATTTTCTCCGTGTCCGCACCGCAAAGCACGTCCGCGATGTGATTCATGCCCACGCTGAAATGGCTGTGCTGTTGAACGCGGAAAATACACGCGAGAAATTTCTGCGCAGCCTCGGTGCCGTTGAAGGTCTCCTTGGGTTCGAGGCAGTTGTCGCATGCGCCGCAATTAACTTCTGTAAATTTTTCGTCAAAATATTCTAACAATTCCCGGCGGCGACAGTCGCGGGTTTCGGCGTAGTTCACCATTTGCTGCAGTTGGGCGCGCGCGATGGCTTGTTCCTGCTCGTCGGTTTTTTCCTCGATGAAACCGGCCTGCTTCGCCACGTCCGCGGGGTTCATCAGCAGCACGCACTCAGCCGGCAAGCCGTCGCGGCCGGCGCGGCCGGTTTCCTGATAATAGCCTTCAATATTTTTCGGGAGGTCGCGATGGATCACGAACCGGACGTCCGGCTTGTCGATGCCCATGCCGAAAGCGATGGTGGCGCAAATCACCTGCACGTCGTCGTGGATAAACGCCTCCTGATTGCGCGCGCGTTTTTTGGCGTCCATGCCCGCGTGATACGCCGCGGCTTTTACGCCGTTTTCCAAAAGCCGTTCGGCCAGTTGCTCAGTGCCCTTGCGACTGCCACAATATACGATGCCGCTTTCGCCCTCGTTTTTTTTGACTATCGCCAATACCTGCTGGACCGGTTGCTGCCGCTGGAGGACGCGGTAACTGAGGTTGGGCCGGTTAAAGCTGGCAACGAAGCGCGCGGGGTTTTCGAGGCGCAGCTCGCTGACGATATCCGCTCGAACGCGCTCGGTGGCGGTGGCAGTGAGCGCCATCATGGGGATTTTGCCAAATCGATGGCGCAGCTCGGCGAGCCGGCGGTATTCGGGGCGGAAGTCGTGCCCCCATTCGCTGATGCAGTGCGCCTCGTCGATGGCGATGCACTGTGGTCGCCAGCTCTCGAGCATGTCCAGCGTGCCGCTGAGCATCAACCGCTCGGGCGCGATGTAGAGCAGCTTGTATTCACCGCGATGCAAACCAGCGATGCGTTGGCGTGATTCATCGGCGTCGAGCGTGGAGTTCAGAAACGTGGCGGGCGCGCCAGCGGTTTGCAGCGCATCAACCTGATCTTTCATCAACGCAATCAGCGGCGAGATGACGATGGTGAGCCCGTCGCCCGCCAGCGCGGGGAGTTGAAAGCAAAGCGACTTGCCGCCGCCGGTGGGCATCAGCACAAACGCATCGCGCCCCTCGAGCGCGGTTTGGATAATTTCCTCCTGCAGAGGCCGAAAGGAATCGAAGCCAAAGTAACGCTTGAGCAATTCCAACAAATCGACCGGTGACATATTTGAAAAGTAAAAAGAGGAGAGTCGAAAGTCAAAAGATTAGGAAATTATTCCTTCTTTTTTGACCGGGCACTGAAGATCACAGACACAATGAGGCCAAGGGCCAGCAGCTCGAAAATAGCAAAGCCGGCCTGACGACGACGGGATGTCGGTTGCGTGCGCATTGACAGCATTTGTCCCTACTATTACATACGTTTTTTGGGGCATAATTCTTTCTAATTTTTGCAATTAATTTTCATAAAAGACGAAAACCCCTGTATTTTTGGGAAATAAAGATAGTGACGCGTGCATACGTGCCAATGGAGAAAGGAGAGTTGCGCATTCAGCCAAAAAAGAAGGGCGCCCCGTGGGGCGCCCTTGTGAATGTGTGTTTGATTTCGCTTAGCGAATCACGGCCGAGCTGGATGCGCCGAGGGGGGACGTGCCGCCCACGGAGTTGGAGTGACCTTTCACAACTTTGCCGCTGGCGCCGAGGTCGGCGTCGGTGGATTGCTTGGCGCTGCCATCGGCGAGCACGAGCTGTCCCTGCGACTTGTTGAGGCCGGTCATGCGGTTTGCACCCGCAGCTTCATCAGCACCCTGCCAGAAGGCCGCCACCGAAACGCTGTTTGCATTCAGGTTACGTGTCAGCGCGATCACCGTGGCCGAACGGCCGTGGTCACCACCTTGACAGAAGATGTAGCTAACTCCGCCTGAGATGGCGTTGCCAGCCTTGGTGTTGATACCGGACCATCCGTTTTGCAGCACTTCATTGGCCGCGGTGCGCTCTGCATCGCAAGGGGAGACGAGGATTTTCGCCGTCTGCACTTCGCTCTTCATCGCCGTGAGGCCGAAGATGCCACCTGCACCGGCGGTCGTGTTTGTGCCGAAATGGTTGCCGCTTTGGCTAGGAAGCAAGTTCCAAGCGGTACGTCCACCATTGTCTTGACTAAAGCCGAGGCTGGCTTTGCCGATGCTGCTGAGGTTGTTTACGCATTTGATGCGATTAGCTTTCGCTTTGGCGCGGGCCAAGGCGGGAAGCAACATGCTCGCCAAAATGCCGATGATCGCTATCACGACCAACAGTTCGATAAGTGTGAATCCTTTTTGGTTTTTCTTCATTTTAGTTTTCTCCATTTCTGGGTTGTGTTATTTGCACCTTCAGTTCGGAACCACTCGGCCCGTCCCCGCCAGCGCGGATTAATTATCTGTAAACCTTCTAGCACGTCACATGCCAACCTCAAAATAATGGTTTTATCCCACAAAAACAGCCTTTTACCACCGCAATCTGTGGGGTGGGGTGTGGATTCCACGCATCCGACATAATTATCACGCCCTCCCAATAATGAGCTTCCCTTAAATTTTCCTCTGTCTTGCTCAATCAAGCCATCGAGTTGAACACCACTTAGTTCATCCAATCGAGATGTAAAAAAAACGCCCCCCGTTTTGCGGAGGGCGTTTGAATTTCCTATTTGGAAATCAGTGTAATCTAAGTTTAGTTTTTGATGAAAGGCCGACCAACGCGGAAGTGAGACGTGCCATTGCCGCCGGATTGATCACCGTGAGTGGTCAACTTTGCTTTTAAGGTGCCATCATTCAAAGCTTCGGCACTGCCATCGGATGAGCCCGCATTGCCTTCACCCCGGTCGAGGCCCTGCATCACGTGATCATTTACTTTAACAGTTTTTCCGCTGACCAAGGCGTACGTCGAGCTGTCATTGCCAGCTGCGTCCTGATATTTGTTATCCGGCCCCACCCATTGAGCATTGCCCGGGTTGAGCGTGCGCATGATTGCTTCATCACCCCAATTATGCGTTTTCCAGCCATAATCTTCAGCCCTGTCCGCGCCGCCACCCACGACATTGCGTGTGATGGTGAGCTGACACGCGCTTCGTTGATCATCACCACCATGGCACACGCCGTAGCTCAGGGCGTGTTCGTGAATATAGTAACGGTTGCTGTACCAAAGGGTGGCTCCCATTCCGGGGTATTTTCCATTTGCGATGTCATTCTTGTTGGCTTGTTTCGAGCTGGGGTCGCTTGGGCTGGAGAGTAATTTAGAGTTAGTGAGGGAGGACCGCAGGTCGGGCGAAAGAAACACAAACCGTGGATCCAGCGGGTAATGGGACAGATCGGTAATGCCAGCCTGACCGTAAACCACGCCATTCGCATCGAGCTGGCCATACATGCCATTCATCCAGTGCCCGGTGGCTCCGGTGGCGCGCAGGATGCCATCATAATGGTCGGAGGCATCCATACCGGTCAAATGCCAAGGCATAGAGCCGTGGTCACCCGCAAACGAAACTAGCGAGATGTTCACTTGTTTCAGGTTGTTGAGGCAGGCGAGCCGGTTGGCCTTTTTCTTGGCCTTAGCCAAAACGGGCAGCAACATGCTGGCAAGGATGCCAATGATGGCAATGACCACCAAGAGTTCAATTAGGGTAAATGCTCTGTTTTTTTTCATTTTTGATTTGGTTTAGTTATTCCGAGTTGTGGACGTTTTCCCTGCGGGAACATCCAGAGGGCTGTTCGTATGCCAAGCCCGCCCAATTATCCAACCCTGAAAACCATCTGGCAAGTCTTTCAGGAAGATAATATAAAACTTCCCCGCAGGCCGGATGGTTTGGTTGATAAAAAGACGATCATCAAACAAAAGCCCAAGCACCTAAAGCAATCGCCGTGCCACTTTGGAAACTGTAAAATCTGCCCAAAAATTATGCTAAAGTGATAAGCTGCTCAGAATGTGGCGTGATTTTCGTGCTAATCTGCGTACTTATCACGCCAAGAGTAGTTTGCGGAGGCCTTCCGTCTTGAAGCGTAAGCCGGTTTTTCAAGCAAATGATTGATTGCAAAATGACTCAAAACGGCGCACATACTCCTGCGACGAAGCCGTGCTTCACCCCTGCTAACCCTTCAAAACTGAAACCATGCTAAAAAAATATCTGCCCCAATTGGTCGCCGTAAGCGCGATTGCCGCCTGCGCGCTAATTTCCACTGGTTGTGGCGGGGAAGATCTCCCCGAAAATTCCTACCAAGGTGATGGCGGTGAAAGCGAAGAGAAAGGCTCAGAACCCGTAGAGGGGGGTGATGATGATGATCCCAAACAGAACGGAGAAGAGGGTGAAGAAAATGAGAAGTAATGGAAGAGAGTAGGCCAAACAATATTTCCATGGATGATAGGGGTTAGACTCCCTCAACACTGAAAGTGAGTCCACCACCCTTCTCCACGGTTGATCTTAAATCGCAGCCCCTTCACTGGGGCTGTTTTCTTTTCCCTAAACATTTTTTTGGTGGCTCCATTCATGCTTGGCGCATCGTAATGGGCCCGAGTTTGTGCCCCGCATAAAAAACCCCGACCCCTCTTATAGGGGGCCGGGGGTTAAGATCGAACAGTCAGAGTGTCAACTCAGTTTGCTAGTTAGCAAAATGAGTAACCGCACGGTTCCGGACTACAAGGCTACCACCACTAGATTCCGCCGTTTTCTTTTGGGCCTGCTTCCACTGAGCGTTATCGGCTTGGACAGTAGCACCATCCGAAGTGGAATAATTGCCTGTGCCAACATCCATACCCATCATTATATATCGCTTCCAAAACTTTCGCGTCTCACCATTTTCCGTGTGCTTATAGTGATCGCCATCGTCCACAGCAGTAGCTCCACCCCATTGACTCCGGGCGTTGGATCTAAGGTTATGGGTAGTCTTATACCAGACTCCTGGAGCGGTCGCGTGGCCGACGGCGTTCCGAAGTTTAAGATCTCCCCCTGTCAACCTGAGAGTCGTGGGCCGAGTGTAGCCTTGACCGATTGCGTTACGGGAGAATATTAATATTGCCTCTGGCGTCTGGTCATCACCCGCCAAATGTTGGCCGTAACTTCCCCCGTCGGTTCGGGTATAATAGCCGCGGAAACCATTATTGTTGTATGTGTAGCCCGCCCATTTACCGCCATCAAGCTTGCCATTCTTCCTATCAAGTTGATTGCCTCTCTTCTGTTTTGGATCAGCGGGAGATAATACGAGTTTCGAGGTATCGAGCGCACGCCGAACGTTCGGGATAGTGAGGGTAAACCGCATTCCTATCCTATGATATGTATGCGGCTTCCATGTTCGAGTCCGATAATCTGCAGCGTACGCATCCGTGTTATCCGAAATCTGCTGGAGCCAAGGGAAGGCCTCCGCATCGCCCGCGAAGGCGATATAAGCTTTCGAGATTTGGCCGACGTTATTTGAGCATTTCAGTCGGTTGGCCTTTTTCTTTGCCTTCGCCAAAGTGGGCAGCAGCATGCTGGCCAAAATACCGATGATCGCTATAACCACCAACAACTCGATGAGGGTGAATCCTTTTCTGTTTGTATGTTTCATGTTTAGCTCCGTTCTTTCGTTTGTTATGCTCCGGTTTCGCCCGCCGAGGGATTATCATATTTGATGATCGAAACAGTTTGTGTCGGCTTCAGCAATCAAACAAGCTTTGCATCATAGTTTTCCCACCAAACTGCCGGTTTGTTTCCGCCAAGGACTTAGCCAAGACTAAGCCCGATGCGTCATGCCGACCCATTGGAAAAACATCACAATGCTTAAACTCAATGTACAAAATGTCAAACTCGCCTGCGACCTGTGCGGCATCAATTAGCAAAATGGCTGAACTGCCTATTTTGCACTTCCAAATTGCCGCCTTGCGAAGCCTTCGTGCTCTTCTGCGCCTCAGCCCAGATCGCATTATCACTCTGCTTCACGCTGCCATCCGAGGTGGAAAAATTCCCCGTGCCCAAATCCATGCCCGCCATTAAATAGCGCGAAAAGCCAAGGCCGCCCGGCCCGTTCCACTGAGAATCGGTTCCAAGCGTGTGCATGACCTTCCAGTAAATAGAATCTGATCCTCCAAGTGGGGTGATGTTGCCCCCCGGAAGCCGCAATGTGCTGGTGCGTGTGTATGCTTTGCCCACGCCATTGCGCGTGCAATGCAAAATCGACGACGGCGTTTGGTCATCACCCGATAAATGTTGCCCATAGCTTCCGCCATCTGTCCGAACATAATAACCGCCAAGGTGCGTCTGATTAGCCCATTTGCCGCCGTCGAGATTGCCTTGCGTGTGATCCGTTTGATTCCCCTTTTTCGATTTTGGATCCGATGGTGAATGCACCATTTTCGAGCTATCCAAATCACGCCGGATGCTGGGGATCACCACCGTATACCGAATATCAATCCGGTTATAAGCCGAATGCGTCCAACCCCCGTTCCGGTAATCCGAAGCATACGCATCCTTATTCTCGCCCACCATCTGCAACCACGGGAAATATCCAGCATCCCCCGCGTACCCGATATACGCCTTGCTCATTTGGCCCAAATTCGAAGCGCATTTCAGCCGATTCGCCTTCTTTTTCGCCTTCGCCAAAACGGGCAACAACATACTCGCCAAAATTCCAATAATGGCAATCACCACCAACAGCTCGATCAGGGTAAACCCCTTTTGATTCATTTTCTCCATTTTTCAAGCTACGTATTTTTCAATTATCCCGGTCAACCTCAATCACATATGGCACTGCGCACAGGCAACTGAAAATCTTTCGCAATTTTCATGCCAACCTTCCACCCACAAAAAAACCCCAGAAACCGCCCAAACCTGGCCGCCACCCCCCTTTCAACCTTATCTTTTTCACGCAACTTGAGTGATTTTCACGCTTACATCCGAAACTTGTGACTTGCCCGTCCACCCCAAAAAGATTGCGCCCCGTCAGAAATGAAGCTATACCCCCGCCTGTTTCCGGAAGCCCACGTGGCGGAATTGGCAGACGCGCTAGGTTCAGGTCCTAGTCCTGGCAACAGGGTACAGGTTCGACTCCTGTCGTGGGCACC
>CALKBX010000026.1 GCA_937775205.1 uncultured Verrucomicrobiae bacterium
ATGCGGAGTTGCCGAAAAATAATTTCATCGATGAGCTGGCGCACGTGCAGTTTGAGCGGCTGGGATTGTTTCCCTCGGATCTCTGCACGGACGTGGAGTTCTTGAGGCGCGCGTCGCTGGATGCCATCGGCCGCCTGCCGACGCCGGTCGAGGCGAAAGCGTTCATCGATGACCCGTCGACGGACAAGCGCGGGAAACTCATCGAACGCCTGCTGGCCGACCCCGCCTATGCCGATCATTGGGCGAATCAGTGGGCCGACCTCGTGCGGCCCAATCCCGACCGCGCGGGTTTGAAGAGCGTTTACATTCTCGACCAATGGCTGCGCGAGTCCTTCCGCGCCAACCTACCAATGGACCAATTCGCGCGCGCGATGGTCGCGGCCAGCGGCAGCACGCATCGGTTTGGGCCGGTGGTCGTCTATCGCGACAAGCGCACGCCGCCGGAGTTGGCGAAGATTTTCAGCCAGGTTTTTCTCGGCACGCGGCTGGAGTGCGCGCGTTGCCACAATCATCCCAACGAAAAATGGACACAGTCGGATTTCTATTCACTCGCCGCCTATTTCGCGCAGGTGAAGCGCAAGGGTTCGGGCGTGTCGCCGCCTATTTCCGGCGGCACGGAATTTTTTTATCACGGGGGCAGCGGCAGCGTGAAACATCCGGTTACCGGCAACATCCTTGCGCCCAAGCCGCCTGCCGGTCCGCCTGCCCAGGTTGCGGTTGGTGCGGATCCGCGCGCGGCGTTGGTTGATTGGATTGTAAGGCCGGACAATCCATTTTTCGCGCGCGCAATGGTGAACCGAGTATGGGGTGTATATTTCGGACGCGGCTTGGTAAATCCGGTGGACGACCTTCGCGCTTCCAATCCCGCGATGAACGCCGCGTTGCTCGATGCGCTGGCAACACATTTTGTCAAAATTAAATTCGATCAAAAGGCACTCATTCGCACCGTGATGCAAAGCCGTTTATACCAACTCAGTCACACACCGAACGAATCCAATACCGCGGACACGCGAAATTTTTCGCGGATGTATTTGCGCCGCCTTCGCGCCGAGGTGCTAATGGACGCTATCAACGACGTGACCGGCGTGCCATCGAGCTTCGCCGCCACGTGGCCCGGTGCGCGGGCGATCGAGACGTGGAACTTCAAAATCAGCAGTGAATTTCTGGACGCCTTTGGGCGGCCCAACTCCAGCAGTGATCCCCCCTGCGAACGCAACACCTCCGGCACCATCGTCCAAGCGCTGCATCTGATGCACGGTGACGGGTTGCAGAAAAAAATCACCCACGCCAAAGGCCGCGCCCGCCGCCTCGCCGACAGCAAGAAGACCGTCGCCGAGATTGCGGATGAAGTGTACCTCGCAGCCTTGAGTCGCCGTCCCACCAAAAATGAAACTGTCTTCGTCGAAAAATTTTACCAAGGCCACTACAATGCTAAAGATGCTGAAGATGGCGAAAACAATCGCCGAACCGCCACCGAAGATTTCATCTGGGCGATCATCAACTCAGCGGAGTTTGTGTTTAACCATTAACCATTTGTGACTTACAATAATCTGCCAAGGTGAATTCAATTCAATTTTAATCCGTCGAAATGCCTTGTCTTAATTGGCTAATTTTTTGATGAACAGGAGAAAATACAACTGCGCAGGAATGGGTCGCCGGGACTTTTTGCAGGTCGGTTTGGGCGGGATGATGGGCCTGGGGTTGGCAGATTTATTGCGGGCGCGGGAGGCGCAGGCGGGGAAGAAGATTAATTGCATACTGGTTTGGCTCGATGGCGGGCCGTCGCATTATGAAACCTTTGATCCGAAGCCGGATGCGCCGGAAGAGATTCGCGGCGAATTTGGCGCTATGAAGACGAGTGTGCCTGGGGTGAGCTTTTGTGACAAGGTGCCGCACTTGGCGAAGGTGGCGGACAAGGTGACGATCGTGCGGTCGATCTGGCATAAGGATCCGAACCACGGTGGTGGCAATCACTATATGATGACCGGTCGACCGACGCCGGTGCCGGTGAATTGTGGCGCGTTTGTGACGTTTCATCCGTCATTCGGATCGATGACCAGTTACGAGCGCGGCGTGATCAAGGGGTTGCCGCCTTACATGAGCCTCGGCCGGATGACTCGATCGGGCGGTCCGAATTTTCTGGGTGCGGAGCACGCGCCTTTTGTGATTAAGGCGGATCCCAACAACAAAAGTTTTAAGGTGCGCGATGTGGTTTTGCCGCAGGGCATCAGCGAAAGCCGCGCGGAGAATCGGCAAGTGTTGCGCCGTGAACTCGATACCCTGTTGCGCATCACCGATAAGGTGGCGAAAGATCCGGCGGTGAGTTTCGACCGCTTCAACGCGCAGGGCGTTGACCTGATTACCTCCACCGCCGCGCAGAAGGCGTTTGATATTTCGAAGGAGGACGACAAAGTGCGCGACGCTTATGGCCGCAACTCGCTCGGCCAACGGATGTTACTCGCGCGGCGCTTGACGGAGGTGGGCGTGTCGTTCGTCACGGTTTACTACGGTGGCTGGGATCATCACACAAATATTTTCAAGACGCTCAACGGCAAGTTTATGACCAGCTGGGATCAGGGCCTCGCGGCGTTGATCAATGACCTCGATGTGCGCGGGCAATTGGACGACACGATGGTCGTTTGCCTTGGTGAATTTGGCCGGACTCCCAAAGTGAACAAGCGAGGCGGGCGCGATCATTGGCCCGGTGCGATGAGCGTGCTATTGGCCGGGGCGGGCATTCCGCGCGGGCAAATCGTCGGTGCCACCGATGCGAAGGGCTACTACGCCGCCGAAAATGTTTATACGCCGGAAGATTTCGCGGCGTCGCTTTACCATAAGCTGGGGATCGATCCGCATCAGGTGCTGCACACCGCCACCGGCCGGCCGGTGCAGTTGGTGGATGGCGGCTCGCGCATCAAGGAACTCTTCGCGTGATGATCCGCGCGGCCTTCGCGGCAATCCTATTTTCACTCACGGCAGCCGCCGCGCCGCCGCAGGTAGATTGGCTTTTTCCCATCGGCGCTCAGCGCAGCAGCGAGGCGCTCGCGCAAATCGGCGGCAAGTTTCAATGGCCGCTGAAAACCTGGACTGATGATGCCGGCATAGCCATTGTGGCTGACGCGAAGAAAAAAGGATTTTTCAAAATCACCGTCGCAAAAGGCGTTATGCCCGGGCCGCATCTCGTGCGTTTTTTTGACAGCAACGGCACCGCGCCGCCGCGCGTGTTTTTTGTGGGCAAAGCGGCCGACGTACCGGAAAAAGAGCCCAACAACGAGATGCTCTCGCCGCAGGCGGTGGACGTGCTGCCGGCTGTCGTCCACGGCAAACTGCAGAGCAGCGGCGATGTGGATAGCTACCGCGTCAAACTCAAGGCCGGCCAGTTTTTTATTGCGCAGCTTGATGCCTACACCGCCGGTATTTCGATGGACGCGTTGATGATGTTGCGCGACGCGCGCGGTGCGAAGCTCGCTTTCAATCACGACGCGCATTCGCTCGATCCGCGTCTCGTGTGGCAGTGTGACCGCGATGGCGAATTCCTGTTGCAGGTCGCCGCATTCAAGTTTCCCGCCAATAGCACATCTAGTTTTAGCGGCGGCGCGAATCATGTTTATCGCCTCACCCTCACCAACGGCCCGTGGATCCGCCACGGATGGCCGCACGGAGCGACAGCCGGCACGAAAGGCAGCGTTGGGTTGATTGGCTGGAACCTGAAAAATAACTCCGCCGCCACGAACGAAAATTCCAGCCGCGAAACCGTTGTAGCGGTGGATGCTGCAAATGGCCCGCTGCGATTGCCGGTGACGCCGTGGCCGCAGTTGGCCGAGCGCGAGCCCAATGACACCAACGCCACCGCGCAATCTTTCGCGGCACCCGCGACACTTTCCGGCCGCATCGACAAGCCCGGCGACATCGATCGCTTTGCCTTCACCGCCAAGAAAGGCGCGCGCTATCGGCTGGACATCGATTCGTTTGCGCTCGGCTTCCTGCTGGACGCGCGGTTGTCGGTCGAGAATTCCGCCGGCAAAGAACTCACCAACAACGATGACGCCAACAAAAACCGTGACCCGCTGCTCAACTGGACCGGCCCCGCCGATGGCCGCTATTGCGCGGTCGTCCGCAGTCTGTTGCGCAAAGGCGGCGGCGAATATTTTTACACGCTGAAAATTCACCAACCCGAACCAAGCTTCAGCGCCACCGTCGCCGCGCCGCAATTCGCCATAAACGCCGGCGTCACCAACGAAGTGAAAGTGACCGTCAATTATCTCGACGGCTACAAAGGCAAACTCACCGTCGCCGCAAAAGGGTTACCCAAAGGCGTGAGCGCCGCGCCGGTCATCATGGAAAAGAAAGGCACCGCCACCCTCAAACTCATCGCCAATAACGACGCCAAGCCCCACAACGGTCCGCTGGCCATTATGATTTCTGCCGAAGACAAAATCGTCCGGCCGGCCACCTGCGCTCTCACCAGCGCGAGTGTCAACAATGGTGTCCCGCAAGGGTTTCCGGATTTCATCATCCCAAAGACCGCACACCTTTGGCTTACTGTGCTTCCGCCTAAGCCGGTTGCTCCGAAGAAAGCAGAATCCATCGATCCCAAATGATTGGGGTGAATGTGATGACAAACTATTGCGGCTCCGGCGATTGGGCGTTCGAGGTTGGCTGCCCGATTGTCTAATCCGTATTCACTTGAGCTTGCCGAATTTGTTCCGCGACCACACAATCTCGCTAGACCAATTATGATGATCCGAATCTCACTTTTTTTAACCTCACTCATTGCTCTAAACGTCTTTGCCGGAAAATGGGATGAGATGAATTATGGGCCGTACCTGTCGACCTCGCTGGAAGTGCGCGGCGCGGGGATTGTCAACAAGGGCATTACCGTCCGGCTCGATGCCGGCGCGGGCGGTGTCTCCAAGGGTAGCGCGTTCATGTTGTACGACACGGATTTAATGAACTGCGCCGCGGGCTGGACCGGCGGCTTTATTGATTGGCACGGCATCGCCTTCGACGGTCGTCACAACGCCCACGCGTCCATCACGGGCACGCAAGTGTTTGCGAATCCGGTTGGCCTCGGTTGGCGCAGCCCCAAGGGCAAATGGGCGGATGATGCGCGCGTGAAGGGGCTGGACAAAAAACCGTACGGGCCGCTCCCGCGCGATTGGGCGCATTACAAAGGTTTGTATGTGAATGGAAATCGCGTGGTGCTGTCGTACACCGTCGGCGCGCGTGGCGTATTTGAGTCACCTTCGCTGCACGGCAAAGATGTGTTCATCCGCAATCTGCACGTGGCGCCGAGCCAGAGCCAAATCGTAATGCAAGTGGCGCGCGGCGAAAGTGGTGCGATGCACTTGGCGGGCAACAAGGACATTGTTTTTGTGAAAACCGCGAAGGGCACGGTCGTCTGCGCGGCGGTGTTGGGCGGCTCGGGGCTTTGGGATTTGGACGATGGTGAACATCTTCGGCTTCGCATTCCGGCGGCGAACAAGGCGCTAAAATTGCAGGTGCTTATTTGGAAGGGTCAGCGCGGGGAGATGGATGGCTTTGCAAAGGTGGTTGCCGCTGTGAACAAGGCCGGTGCCCCACCCAACCTCTTGGCACTGGCACGCGGTGGGCCGGCGAAATGGAAGCAGGCGGTGGAGACGAGTATCCAGCCCGGCTTGGCCACGGGGCCGTATGCGACGGATACGTTTGAATTGCCGGAGAAAAATCCGTGGCAGTCGTGGATGCGATTGGGTGGCTTTGATTTTTTCAAGGACAACAAGCGCGCGGCGGTTTGCACTTGGCAGGGGGATGTTTGGATTGTGAGCGGGCTCGACCAGCCGAAGGGCAAGCTGACTTGGCGGCGGGTGGCGGCGGGGATGTTTCAGCCGCTCGGGCTCAAAATTGTCGATGAAACGATTTACGTTTGTTGTCGCGACCAAATCACGCGGCTGCACGATTTGAATGGCGATGGCGAAATGGATTTTTACGAGAGCTTCAACAACGACCACCAAGTGACCGAGCATTTCCACGAGTTCGCGATGGATTTGCAGACGGACGCCGCGGGCAATTTTTATTTCGCCAAGGCCGCGCGCCACGCCAAGGACGGGCTGGTGCCGCATCACGGTTCGATCATCAAGGTGAGCAAGGACGGCTCGAAAAGCTGGCGCATCGCCAACGGCTTCCGCGCGCCCAACGGCGTGACGGTGAACGGCGACGGCACGTTTTTTGCCAGCGACCAGGAAGGCCACTGGACGCCGAAAAACCGCATCAACCTTGTCCGCAAGGATGGCTTTTACGGCTACATGGGCTCGTACGTGCCCGGGCGCGATCCGTCGAAGTACGACCCGCCGGTGGTGTGGATTGCCAAGAACGTCGACCGCTCGCCCGCGCAGCAGCTTTGGGTGACCAGCGACAAGTGGGGCCCGCTGAAAGGCTCGCTCATCAATCTTAGCTACGGCACCGGCCGCCTGTTCACAGTGCCGTACGAGATTGTTGATGGCATTCCGCAGGGCGGCGTGGCGCAGTTGCCCATTGCCGAGACTCCCACCGGCGTGATGCGCGGCCGCTTCCATCCCATCGACGGCCAACTCTATGCGTGCGGTCTCTTTGGCTGGGCGGGCAACAAGTCGCGCCCCGGTGGTTTTTACCGCTTCCGTTACACGGGCAAGCCACTGCATGTGCCGGTGAAATATTCCGTCAGCAAAGATGGAGTGCGCCTAACCTTCAGCGAACCGCTCGGCCAGCTAACCGCCACCGACCTCGACAGCTTTGCCGCCGAGATGTGCAACTACCGCCGCACCGCCGGCTACGGCTCACGCGATTTCCTCGTGACCGATCCTAATAAGCAGGGCCGCGACAAACTGGAAATCACCAACGCCAAGCTCAGTGCCGATGGCCGCACGGTGCTCCTTCAAATTCCCAAGCTACAAAAGTGCATGACGCTGCGCATCCAGTACAACCTCAAGGGCGCAAAGGGCGAAACTGTGAAGTCAGAAATCAACTGCACGGTGAACGTGCTTAAGTAGCCGTTACTGCTCGGGCTCTTCAGCGGTGGAGATGTGTTGCCCGATGTGTTTTTCGCCGCGTTGGCGGGCGAGGGTTTGTTGGCGTTGGCGTTCTTCTCGGCGGGCGCGGAGTTCGGGGGTGAGGGTGTCGATGCAGCGGGGGCAGCAGATACCCGGCTCGTAAGCGGGTGAGGCCAAGTCTTCCGGCGTGAGTGGCCAACGACAGCCGAAGCAGATTTCACACGTGCCGCGCTCGAGGCCGTGAACGACGGTGACGCGGTGGTCGAACACAAAACATTCGCCCTCCCACAAACTTTCTTCGGGCTTGGTTTCCTGTAAATATTTCAGGATGCCGCCTTGAAGGTGATACACGTTTTCAAATCCTTCCTTCAGCAAATGTGCTGATGCCTTTTCGCAGCGGATGCCGCCGGTGCAAAACATCGCTACCTTTTGTTGCTTATCGCCGTTGAGATTTTTTTGCACGAAGGCTTCCCATTCGCCGAAGGCGGCGGTGTCGGGGTTGATGGCATTTTTGAAAGTGCCGAGCTCCACTTCGTAATCGTTGCGCGTATCAATCAACAGCACCTCGGGATCGCTGATGAGTTGGTTCCAATCTTCCGGTGGAACGTATTCGCCCGCGGCGTCGTTGGGGTTCACAGAAGGATCACCGAGCGTGACAATTTCGGGCCGGATGATGATTCGCAAGCGGTGAAATGTTTCGCGTTCCGTCTCACATTCGCGATGCGGCATTCCAGCAAAACGCGCATCGCTCCGGATAAATTCAAGCAACGCTGCGATTCCGGTCTTCGATCCGGCGACGGTGGCGTTGAGGCCTTCGGTGGCGAGGATGATCGTGCCGTTCACCTCGTGCGTTTTGCATTCGGCCTCGAGGCGCGTTTGCCAATCCGCGGAATCGGGCAGCTTGGTGAAGCGATAAAATGTGGCGACGGTCTGTGTCAAACCTTGTCAATTTCGATCAATGGTAAGGTTATCGAGGTTCGGGCCGTTGGAACCGGTGGACTCAAGGCGGATGTCATTTACCCCGGCCTTAAGCGAGGCGGTTGTGGTGAGGATTTTCCAGTTTGTCCATCCTCCGGAGTCGGTGAAGAGCAGGGCCTTGTTGATGACCTTGTCGTTTATCTTGAGTTGTAGTGGGCGATTACCGCCGTTGAGCGCATAGCGAAAAGTTAGTGTATGTTCTCCAGCAGTCTTGGTTTGGATCAGCCAGTTGAGGTGTTCGCCGGCGGCGGCTTGGAAATCGATGAAGCCTTTGCCAATGAATCCACCGGTGTTTTTGGCCACCTTGGGGCCGGCGCGGCCGGCGTTTTCGGCTTCGAAGGTTTGCGGGGATTGGGTGAGTTTCATCGGCTTGGCGGCGGTGGATGGCTTGGCGGCGGTGGTGATGAGATGCGGCGCGGTGCTGTTGCCGTTGGTGAGGCGATTGAGAGTGTAGCAGATAAAGGTATTAAGCACGGGCGTTTTGTCCATCGCAGTGATGTTTTTCAAATTCAGCTGGTAGACATAACCAGGATTAAGTTTCTCCAGATTAATGGAGACAGATTTGCCATCGGATGCGAGCTTGAGGTTCGTCACCTTGATCGGTTCCTTGCCAAGCTGCGGTGAGCCGTAGCTCTGGTGGTACTTATAATAGTAACGCTGGAAAACAAAATTTTCCACGGCGGGCCGCGCCAGTGGTTTGGTGAAGCTGAGTTTAAAGCCGGTTTCAGTTAGTTTCATGGCGGAAACACTCATTGGGATTTTGCCGGTCCAAGTGATGCGCTGTAATCCGCTGCCACCCGCCCATGAGAGATGAGTTTGGCCAACCCAAAGGCTTCCATCCGGGGCAAAAACAAATCTGTGCATGCCACGGTGCAGACCGCCGTTATCAATAAAAGGTAGGCAAGCGCCTTGAGTTTCGCCGGCTACTTCATCGACGAGCACGCGCATAATGCGGGGTTTGTTCATCTCGCCCACGAGCAATTGTCCGGCAAAGGGGCCGAATTTTCCTCCGGAGGTATCGGTGAGCATCTGGGTGGGGCTATTAGCCATGCTGCCTTGCGGGAAAAGCACCGATGCGCGGGTGCGCTTGGCATCAAACTCGGACGGGAGCACTTTGAGAGGATTGCGGCCTTTTTCCCATGAATCGGTCCAAGCCAGGCTTGCGGGATGCCCATGGAAGTTATTTTCCTTAACATGGAAAAGCTTGCTGGTGCCCAGCCAATCTCCCTGATTGTCAGTGGCCCACAGTCGTCCTTGCGCATCAAAATTAACTCCGTTGGGGGAGCGAAAGCCGGAAGCGAAAGGGGTGGTCTTGCCATCGGGCGCAATTTTCATGATCCAGCCACGATAAGGTGTGGCTGAATACATTCGGCCGGATCCGGCCTTATGGTTTTTGTAAAACTGTTCACGTGAAATGCCGTAGTGGCGGAATTCACCACGGATTTCCGGGCGAATACTTGCACCACTGGAAGCGAGGTTGAGCCCCACGTAGTAGTTGCCATCTTTGTCGCGTGCGGGGCCGAAGGCGAACTCGTGGTAATTACCGGTCATGCCAAATTGGTCGCTGATGGTCTGATAATGATCAGCCTCGCCATCGCCATTGGTGTCACGCAGGCGTGTTAGCTCAGGGCGCTGCATAACGACCAGCGTGTGGTTATCCTCGGCGATAATCCCCAGCGGCTCGTGTAGGCCGTCGGCAAAGAGTTTCCATATTTTTGTCTTTGGGTTGTAAGTATAGACCTCGCCCCGGTGGAAGCAGGCGGCTAACCGACCATCAGGCAGAAAAGCCAGACCTCCGATTTGCACGTCCAGTCCCTTGGGAGCGGCGATGTTCTCAACCTTGTAATAGTCATTGATGCCGGCACCATGGACGGCAAGGTTTGCGAGCAGGGTGAGGATGAAAATTGTGCGCTTCATTTTCCGTGGGCGTGGTGATGGGTGATGGCAAAGCTCTGGGCTTCGTTACTGGTCAAAGTGGCGACCCCTTGATTGATTTTCCCCTTTGAGACTTTTGTGTTTTTCGAGGCGATCGTGATGCGTAGGGGGTAGGTGATATCTGGGATTCGAAAATGACGGGTCAACCCCATGCCCGAGGGCAGGGCGGTGATGCGTTCGTAAATATCAATGTCACCAATGGTGTAGTGGAACTCGGGATGGCCATCGATTTTTCGGTAGCCTTGAAACTGAGGTTTAAAATCAGATGGGGTTTTTTTGTGGAATGGAAAATCCTTCGAGCCAGTCCAAAACCTAGTGCCGATTATTTTGGCCAGCCCGTTGCCATTAGCCTTCCAGACGGGCATCGGGTCTACAAAGCCTCCGATCCACGCATAGCGCAGGTGACAGGTGCCTGCATCCCAACAGTAGGAGACACCGTGGGGAAGGGCTACCGCAATTGCAGCTGGGGAAGCATCAGACATGAAAATGCGATACAGGAGCGGTCGGCGATGAGGCCAGGCGTGTAGTTTTTTATTGGCGCTCTGAGCACGGGACATCGGTGAAACGTTTTGGTCCTGGGCAAGCTTGGGCATTTTGATCCCCACATACATTGCCCCGTACATGATCAGGCCGTGGCCGGGGAAGGTGCATACGTAGGGGTAGATTCCCTTTTCCTTGGGTGCTTCGAATTTTAACTCGGCACTTTCATCAGGCTTGAGTACGGGCGTATGCCACAGCACGGCATTGTTCTTGGGGATGTAGTTGGAATCGGGCGGCAACGTGATGGCAGCCTGCACGATTTCAAGCCGTTTGCCCGGGGCAATGATGGCGAGGTTATGCGCCATCTCATCAGAATTCTTGAAGGTGAGCACCACCTCCTGCCCGGGTTGAGCTTCAAAACGCGGCTTGTCGTACTGCAACCCCGGCAAGGTGCCGATGGTGATCTTCAGGGGCGCGGCAGAAATTGTAATTGCCGCGAATAATAAAATAAAAAATCGCATGTGATCTTAAATCTACTTTTCCTGAATCCACACGTTGCGGTAGCGCACGGGGTTGCTGTGGTTTTGGAACCAGATAGGTCCGGGCGTAGCCCCTTCCTTTTGGCCGGCACCCGTCTTATTTTTGAGCGCATAATCATCGTGGATCAGGATGCCGTTAAGCTTGGCGGTGATGCGGGCAGGGGCGGTGCGTTTGCCATCTGCATCAAACTTGGCAGTGGTGAAATCCACATCATAGGTCTGCCAGGTGAGCGGTGGGAAACAGGCGTTTACATCCGGATACTTCTGCTTGTACAGGCAGCCACAATCATTCTTGGCGGGCGTCATCTCGATGCCGAAGGAATCGAGCACCTGCAGCTCATAACGGCGCTGGAGGTAGAGCCCGCTATTGCCACGGGCTTGGCCGCGGGCAGTGGGCTTGAAAGGAAGACGGAATTCCACATGCAGTTTGAAGCTTTGGAATTTATCCTTGGTAAGGGCGCCTTCCTTCATCAGCCCATCCTTGGTGACCTGTAATTTATCCAGCGAGCCATTGTCCTTACCGGCAAAGAGCACCTTGGCTCCCTTGGGCGCTTTGGCACCGATGCTATCCGATTTGCGGATCATCCTGGCAAAGGTGCCGACCTGCTGGTCCCCCTTGGTAGCAATCACCTTGCCATCATTGTAATGCAGCGCAATGGGCGACTCATCATTGGCAAAAGTTGCCTTGGCCTTGCCTTTACGTTTTCCCGTGTAGACCCACTTGGTTTTGCCGTCCCAACCTGCGCCGGGTAGACCCCCTTGAAAGGCTGTGGCCTGAAAAGTGCCTTCTCCCAGTGCCACGATCTGTATTCCGAGCTGATTGTTGGTGCCCGATCCATCGGTTCCTTCACCCGCGTATTCGCCTTGGATGATAAAGTCCGGATCTTTCGCCGCCGCCTCGGGCGTTTCATAAGTGAGCTGGCCCTTGGGAGCGGCCACAAGGTTGAAAGCAAAAATGAGTGTGAGAAAAGGGATGAGTTTCTTCATGGCTTGTTGTGTGGGCGCGATTGTATCGGGCCGGGCGCAAAAGGCAACTGTGGGGAATGGCCACGGAAGAAAAGAGCCACACTTCTTATTGAGCAGCTTCGGATTCTTTTTGACCATCTCCTTAACCAATTCCTCGGCCTTAGCGATTTGGGCAGTGGTCATTTTCTTGGTAACTATGGACTTATTGTTTTTGGCGTTCTCTTCGCCATTAGTCGCAGCAATATTCCACCATGCATAAGCGGTTACATTATTCTGTTCCACTACTTGGCCTTTATAATACATCATCCCAAGGTAGTATGCGGCATGGGGCATCAAGGAGGAAGGGAGCACAAGAGCTGCTTTATCTCCTTCCAGCACAACACCTATTCCGTTGACAGCCAGAAGCGCCTTATAGAACTCCATTCCTTCATTCCTAGAAAAGGAACTCTTCGTAGTGAAGGTAATGGAAACTTGCGGCAGCTTCGCGGACATCCGCGCCCGCACTGGCCCGGGCCTCTACCGCCAACTGTCGACCATTGCCGTAACAATGGTCGATGGCTCAAGACGCCAAACGACCTTTGGGGAGTTGGGCCGGTTTAACTAGACCGGCCAACGGCGGCGCTAAAGTAAAGCTTCACTGCCAGCGGAGATTTTTTCCCGCTGGCATTTTTTTTGTCGGCCTGTCAAGGTGAACGCCTCCACCCATGGACATTTACATCAAACGTGATGACGGGCAGTTCGGGCCATTTTCGCCCGAACAAATTGAGGAATGCCTCGAGAGCGGGGCGTTGATCGAGACGGACATCGCATGGCACGCGGCCTTGCCGGATTGGGTGCCGGTGACGGAAGTGCTGGGCACGCTTGAACCTGCGCCCGCACAGGCACCGCCGGAGCCTGTTCCTGCCAAGGTCGCAAAAAGCGGCGGCAGCAAAAAATTACTCATCGGCGGTGTCGCCGCCGTGGTGGTGCTGGGCGCAGCAGCGGCGCTGTTCGTTCCCGAGCTTCTCAATGATGGAGGGGATGGAGACAGCCCGTTGCCCAAGCCAAAGGTGGTCGTCAACTCCAAGACCAACACTCCGCCCAATGACATTCCAGGAAAATCGGCAATGCGGACATAAGCACCAACGCGCTCTCCGTGCCGCTCGCGCCGAATGGGCCTTCGGATACTTCTTTCGCGGCGGTCACCCAGCATCTCGACACGGGCGGTAGTTTTTATTTTTACCTCAGCACCGATGAAGCGCAGGGATGGGTGCGGTCGGGCTTCGATGAGGGCGGGAAATTGCTGGAGCAGTTCGGCCCCATGCTCGGCGAGGAAGGCGAGGGACAGGCGGCGATGGGATTCGCAACCGCCAAGGCATTGTACGCGGGCATCGGCTTGGACGCGATCGATGGCATTGGCGCGAGCACCCGCAGCCTCGAAGCGATGGCCTCAAGCGAAACGTGGCGATGCTCCATCGTGATCCAGCGAAGGGCGATGGTATTTTATGGAAAGCCTTCGGCACCGCGTCGCATGATTTGCTCGGGCTGAATTTGATGCCGGCGGATACCGTGTATGCCTTCCACGGCGATCTGGATTTGGCGGCCATCCTCGCTTGGGTCAAAACCATGGCCGCCGCCAATCTGCCGCCCGAGGCTCACGGAGCCGCTCACCGAAATGCTCGCCCAACCGCAAGTGCAAAAAGCCCTCGGCGCGTACGGCGGCGAAGTGGGGGTGTATTTCACGCTGGATTTTGAAAAACTGCATAAACTCCCAATAAATGGGGTGGAATCCACATTTCCCGGCAGTGGGAAAGCTTTGCCAACTAGTCGCAAGCCTTTCCAACCATGGCAAGCCGTGCCCGGCGGAGGGAATGCCTGTTGCCCAGGCGGAGGGATTGCCTGTACCCGGCGGAGGGATTGCCGTACCCGGCGGGGAAGATGACGCATTGGAAATTCCTGAGCCTGGACTGGTTCTCACTATTAAAGCGAACAACGGCGATTTGCTTACGATGTTGCAGGGGGTTGCCGAATCGATGGGGATGGAGTTGGAAGAGGTGGATCTCGGCGGGGTGAAGGCGTATCAATTTCCACAGCCCATTCCGTTTCCGCCTTTGCCGGAGATGGTCGTCCAACCGGTGGTGTTTCAGTCCGGCGGCTATTTAGTTTTCACCAGCAGCCCCGCGCTGGCGGCCAATGTACTCGCCACCCAGGCCGATCCGGACACCGGCCTGCGCGGCACGGCGGAGTTCAAAAAACTTACCAAGGGCATGGAATTGAAGGGCAATCAATTCACCTTCATGAGCGGTCGCGTGGTGGGCCCGTACGGCAACATTTTGAAACAGGGCATGGCGGCCGAGGTGGTGATGCTGCCCGAGCCGGTGCAAAACCTGATGGTGCGCCTGCTGACGCTCGGTATGAAGGGACAAGTTTCCGTGCTGCAAGTATTGCCTGAAGGGTTTCTCGTGCATTCGCATACCGAAGGAATGGGGTACGATAGCACGGTGCTGGCGGTGGCCGGAGTGGTGCCGCTGGCAGTCGGGGCGGCGCTGGTATTGCCCGCGATTCAGAGCGGCCGGTTTCAGGCGCGCGAGGCCCAAAGCATGAACAACCTCAAACATCTCGCCATGGCCATTCACATGTTTCATGAGGAAAATGAAAGCCTGCCCGATGCCGCCAAGTGGAGCGATGCGCTTTTGCCATTCGTGGGAAATGATAAGGAGGTGTTCATTTCCTCTGCCGATCCCGATGCCGAAGGCAGTTCGTACGCCTACAATAAATCCCTCAGCGGCATGAAGCTTGATGATTTGCAGGCTGTCGCGCGCACGGTGGTGTTTTTTGAAAGCGACCTCGGCTGGAACGGCGCGGGTGGTATTGATGACGCTATTGCTTTGGGTGATGGCTTTCTGATCGGCTTCGCTGATGGCCACGTGGAACGGGTTTCCGGAGAGGCCCTCGATAAATTAAACTGGACACCATGATTCGAAGAATACTGTTTGCTCTCATTTGTGCCGTGCCATTTCTGGCAGCAGCTGCAACGCCCAACATCATCCTCGTCATGTGCGACGACCTCGGCTGGGGTGACGTGGGGTTTAACGGAAACAAAATCATCCGCACGCCGCACCTCGATGCGATGGCGAAAAACAGCTTGCGCTTCGAGCGGTTCTACGCCGCCGCGCCGGTGTGCAGTCCCACCCGCGGCAGTTGCATCACTGGCAGGCACCCTTACCGGTATGGGGTGTATTTTGCGAACACTGGACACATGAAAACCGAGGAGTTGACGCTGGCGGAGTTACTTAAAGAGCATGGCTACGCCACTGGTCATTTCGGCAAATGGCATCTCGGCACACTCACAAAAACCGAAACGGAAGCCAACCGAGGTGGTCCGCGTGGGATAAAGAATTTCTCGCCACCACAAGTCAATGGGTTTGACGTGTGTTTCTCCACCGAATCCAAAGTGCCCACGTGGGATCCGATGCTCCGCCCCAAAACCAGCAAGAGTCGCACGTGGTGGGATCCCGCCAAAGATAACGTGCCGTACGGCACCGCGTATTGGAACGAGAAGGGCGCGCGCGTGACGGAGAATTTGCGCGGCGACAACTCGCGCGTGATCATGGATCGGGCAATCCCCTTCATCCGCGCGGCGGCAAAAAAAGAGCAGCCATTCTTTACCATCGTGTGGTTCCACGCGCCGCATCTCCCCGTGGTGGCCGGGCCGGAATACACCAAGCTTTACGCAAAGCACGAAAAGTTTGCGCAGCATTATTACGGCTGCATCACCGCGCTGGACGAACAAGTGGGTCGGTTGCGAAAAGAACTTCGCACGCTCGGTATTGCGGACAACACGCTCGTGACTTTTTGCAGCGACAATGGCCCCGAAGGGCAATCCGGCAAAAACCCTGGCAGTGCCGGTCACTTAAGCGGCCGCAAACGCTCGCTGCTCGAAGGCGGCATCCGCGTGCCCGGCCTCATCGAATGGCCCGCCAAAATCAAGCCCGGCACCACCGACATCCCCGCCGTCACCAGCGATTATCTTCCAACCATCCTTGAGATAATTGGGGCCGAACAAACCGACAAACGCCCGCTCGACGGCATCAGTTTACTGCCGATCTATCAATGGCAAAATGAAAGAGCGCGGCAGCCCCATCGGCTTTTCAATCCGCCGGCCAAGTGGCGCTCATCGGCGACCGCTACAAAATTTACGGCAGTGGCGGTCGGAAAAAAGAACAGGAACTCACGCTCCCAAAACTGAAATTGTTCGACCTCAAAAAAGATCCATCAGAGAAAAATGACCTCGCCGCCCAACACCCCGACCTCATCAAAAAAATGACCGCCACCCTCAAGCAATGGCGCAAGTCCTGTCGCCACAGCGACACCGGCGGTGATTACAAAGATTGAGTGCAGGGTTGTTGAAATTCAAACTGTCTGTCCCGCCGCGTAGCCGCTGGCCCAGGCCCATTGGAAATTGTAGCCGCCGAGCCAGCCGGTCACGTCCACTACTTCGCCGATGAAATACAGCCCCGGCACCGCACGGCATTCCATCGTTTTCGATGACAACGCATCCGTGTCCACACCGCCCACGGTGACTTCCGCCTTAGCATAGCCCTCCGTTTTTGAGGCCAACAATTTCCACGCGCACAGATGTTGCACCAAACGTTCGCGGTCGGTTTGCTTCATTTGGGCCATCGGTTTGTAAGGCGAAAACTGTTTGGCAAACGCGTACGCAAAGCGTTTGGGAAACCATTGTTCCAGCCAGCGATCAGGGGTCTCGCGAAAATGCCGTGAGTCTTCCAGCAATTGTTCCGGTTTTTCATCCGGCAACAAATTCAGTGTGAAAAATTCTCCGTCAGAACAATAATTGGACACCTGTAAAATCGCTGGCCCGCTTAGGCCGCGATGGGTGAAGAGTAGGTTTTCCCGAAATGACTGCCCGCCCGCGCTGGCAATGCAATCGATCGAAATTCCAGTGAGCTTGATGAACGGCCACGGCGCGTCATCATCGAGCCGGGGAATGATGGGCACCAAACCGGGGCGCGGCTCGATGATGGGAACCTGAAATTGTTCCGCGATGCGATAGCCAAAATCCGTGGCACCCAATTGCGGAAACGAAAGCGCGCCGGTGGCGATCACTAGCGATTCGCATTCAAAATCGCCCTGCGAAGTTTGCAGCCGGAATCCATTGCCCGCTTTGAGCGAATCCACCTCGCAACCCGATAAAATTTCCACGCCCGCATCGCGACATTCGTTATTGAGCAATCCTACAATTTTCTTTGATGAGAGTTTGCAAAAAAGTTGGCCCAATGTTTTCTCGTAAAACTCAATGCCGTGTTTGCGAACTAACTCAATAAATTCACTCGATGGATAACGCGACAGCGCCGAGCGACAAAAATGCGGGTTATTGGAAATATAATTTTCCGGCCCCGCATCGAGGTTGGTGAAATTGCAACGACCACCACCGGAGATCAGAATTTTTTTGCCAACCCGTTCGTTATGCTCCAGCACCGCCACCGAGCGCCCGCGTTGGCCGGCGGTCATCGCGCACAACAGCCCCGCGCCTCCCGCGCCAATGATGATGACATCGTATCGTTGGTTCATTTCAAATCAGGTGGACTCAAGAAAACGCAATGACGCCCCTCAGCAAATTGAGCAAGAGCGCTCACGCCTTCATAGCTGTCGAGCCACTCTCCCTTGGCGGGATCGAGGTAAACATTGAAGGAGCTGGTCATGCGCCGCCACCTTTTCGGCGCACGAGGAAAGCGTCAAGCGCGGATGGTGTAATTTTTGCCTTTTGACCGCACATCAGACGCATTAGCCTTTGGGCCGCTTATGAAAATGTTTTCCCGTACACTCATCGCATGGCTAGCTTTGGCCACAATCACTTCCGCCGCCAAGCCGCCGAACATTGTCCTTTATTTCATCGATGATCTCGGCTGGACGGATGTGTCGTTTATGGGGTCAAAATATTATGAGACGCCGCACGTGGATCGACTGGCGCGGGAGGGAATGAAGTTCATGAGCGCGTATTCCAATGCGCCGAACTGCGCGCCGAGCCGCGCGTGTCTGATGAGTGGCCAATACGGCCCGCGGCACGGGGTGTTCACGGTGGCTAATTCTGATCGCGGCAAGGCGGCGTTTCGCAAGTTGATTCCCATCAAAAACAAAACTGTGCTTGCGGATAAATTCGTGACCATTGCCGAATCGTTGAAGGCGGCGGGCTACGCGACGGCCACGATGGGCAAATGGCATCTCGGCGAGGACCCCACCACGCAGGGGTTTGATGTGAACATCGCCGGCAAACAATGGGGCGGTCCCAGCGGCGGCGGTTATCACAGTCCGTATAATTATCCGAACCTCGTCAATCGCAAGAAGGGCGAGTATCTGACCGATCGCCTTGGCACCGAGGCGTGCAAATTCATCGAGGCCAATAAAGAAAAGCCATTCTTTTTATACCTCACGCATTACGCCGTGCACACGCCCATTCAGGGCAAGGCGGATCTCACAGCGAAATACAAAAAAAAGAAACCCGTCGGCGGCCATAATAACCCGGCATACGCGGCGATGGTTGAAAGTATGGACGACAGCATCGGCGCGGTGCAAGCGACGCTCAAGCGATTGAAGCTCGACGACAACACCATTGTGATTTTCTTCGCCGACAACGGCGGCCACGGCGGCGTGACCTCAAACGCGCCACTGCGCGGCTCCAAAGGGATGCTCTACGAAGGCGGCATCCGCGAGCCGCTTGCCATCAAATGGCCGGGCGTCACCAAGCCCGGAAGCACCTGCCACGAGCCGGTCATCGCCGTGGATTTTTATCCCACACTGCTGGAAATCGCCGGAGCCAAGCGCCCCAAGAATTATCAACTCGATGGCGTTAGCCTCGCGCCGTTGCTGCGCGATGCCTCCGCGTCGCTTGGGCGGGACGCGTTGCACTGGCATTTTCCGTGCTACCTCCAAGGCTACACACCCCGCCACGGCCCCTTCCGCACCACGCCCGCCGCCGCCATTCGCATGGGCGATTGGAAACTCATCGAGTTTTTTGAGGACGGCAAACTGGAGTTGTACAATGTGAAAAACGACCTCAGTGAAAAAACTGACCTCGCAAAAAAGATGCCCGTGAAAACCAAGGAACTTCACACCGCAATGTTGAAGTGGCGCAAAGCCACAAACGCCCCCGTTCCCACGGAGAAAAATCCGTTGTACGACCCGAAGGCGGTTTTGAAACCGCGCGGACGCAAATAAGTTTGCTCGCACGGGTGGATTGCGCGAGCATTGCGCATCCATGAAACATTCTGTGATTCACTCATTGGGCCGGCTGTTGCTGGCGATTCTATTGGCCGCGCCTGTTCTTTCCCGCGCGGCGGGCAAACCGAACGTGTTGTTCATCTTCGCCGATGATATGTGCTACGAGGCGGTTGGCGCAATGGGGCTCACGGATATTGACACGCCCAACCTCGACCGGTTGATGAAGCGCGGCACGACTTTCACGCGGGCGTACAACATGGGTTCGTGGAGCGGCGCGGTGTGCGTGGCCAGCCGGCATATGCTCATCACGGGGCGCTACATTTGGCGCGCGCAGGCGGCGTCGAATTTATTGGGCAATCGAAAGGCCGACGGGGGCGCGAAACAAAAGGAGTTCGACGGACTGTGGCCGCAGGTTTTGAAGCGGCAGGGCTACCAAACATTTTTCACTGGCAAATGGCACATCCGCGCCAACGCCGAAAAGGCGTTCGAGGTGGCGCGGCACGTCCGGCCCGGAATGCCAAAGCAGACGCCCGCGGGTTACAATCGCCCGCTGCCCGGCAAGGATGATCCGTGGAGCCCTTTTGATAAAAAATTCGGCGGCTTCTGGGAGGGCGGCAAGCATTGGAGCGAAATCGTCGCGGACGACGCCATCGATTACCTCGGTATGGCCGGGAAGGACAAGCGGCCGTTTTTTATGTACATCGCCTTCAACGCCCCGCACGACCCGCGGCAAGCGCCCAAGGAGTACATCGATAAATATCCGCTCAAGCGCATTGAGTTGCCGAAGAACTTTTTGCCGCAGTATCCGTACAAGGATCAAATCGGCAACCCGCACAAACTGCGCGATGAACGTCTCGGGCCGATGCCGCGCACGGAGCATTCGGTGAAGGTGCATCGTCAGGAATACTACGCCATCATCGAGCACCTCGACACGCAAGTCGGGCGCATTCTCGACACGCTCGAGAAAAGCAGCCAAGCCGACAACACCTACATTTTCTTCAGCGCCGACCACGGCCTCGCCGTTGGCCATCACGGTTTGTTTGGCAAACAAAATCTCTACGAGCACAGTACGCGCGTGCCCTTTATCGCCGTCGGCCCCGGCATTGCGGCCGGTGCAAAAAATGACGCGCCGATTTATCTGCAGGATGTCCATCCCACCACGCTCGAAATCGCCGGTGCCAAGCCCACCGACAAAGTGGAATTCCACAGCCTCCTCCCGATGCTCAATGGAAAGTCGAAGAAGCACGCCTACGACGCCATCCACGGCGCGTATCTCGGCTTGCAACGCAGTGTCATCGTCGACGGCTGGAAGCTCATTTTATATCCAAACGTCAGCAAGGCTCGCCTGTACAACATCGCCGCCGATCCGCTGGAAATGAAAGACCTCGCCCACGACGCCAAACAGGAAAAACGCATCAGCACCCTCTTTGCCCGCATGCTCAAGATCCAAAAAGAAATGGGCGACAGTCTCGACCTGAAAAAATCATTTCCAAATCTTTGAACCCAATTTGAACACGGATTATCATGATGTTCAGGATAAAAACCCATTCTGGATATCGCGAACATCTGAGTAAAATCGTCTCATGAAATCATTGATATTATTCGCTGTATTTTGTGCGTTGTACGCCAACGCATCGGATTCAAAACGCAACATCATCCTGCGCGGCAGTTGTGCAAATTCGCAATTGCAGTTCGCCGGTGGGGCGGGCCGCGTTGCGTTTATGGGCGGGTCGATTACGCAGATGAATGGTTATCGGCCGATGGTGATGGCTTGGCTTCAAACCCGGTTTCCGAAGACGAAGTTTGAATTTATCAATGCGGGGATTTCTTCGACGTGTTCAACGACGGGTGCGTTTCGGTTGCGGTCGGAGGTCTTGGCGAAGGGGCGGGTGGATTTGTTATTTATCGAGTTTGCCGTGAATGATGATCAGGACGCGGCTCACGCGCGGCGCGATTGCATTCGGGGATTGGAAGGCATCATCCGCCAAGCGCGCGCGGCGCAGCCGAATATGGACATCGTGGTCACGCATTTTGTGAATCCAGGTATGCTCGCCCAACTCCGCGCGGGCAAAGTGCCGCTCGCAATTGCGGCGCACGAGACGGTGTTGAAGCGGTACAACGTCTCCACTATTTTCCTTGCGCGCGAAGTGGCCGATCGCATTGATGCGGGTACGCTCACGTGGAAGGAATTCGGCGGCACGCACCCCAAGCCTCCGGGCAACGCGATTGCGGCCGCGATGATTGGACAACTCCTCGACTCCGCTTGGGCCAAAAAATTGGACAAGAAACCTGTCGCCCACGTTGTGCCCGCGAAGCCGCTGGATGAGGCCAGTTATTTTGACGGCCAATTTCTTTCGCCTGCCGCTTCCGTCAACGCGGCGTGGACGTGGCACGTGCCGGATTGGAAAAAGATTCCCGGCAGCTTTCGCAGTAACCCTTTCGGCGGAATGAAATTGCTGACGTCAACTGAGCCCGGAAAAGAGGTCACGGTGAAATTCACTGGTCGTGCGCTGGGCGCGTATGTTTTGGCGGGGCCGGACGCGGGTGTTCTGGAAGTGAGCCTCGATGGAGGCGAATGGGCGCGCGTGGATTTATATCATCGTCACAGCCGTGGCTTGCATTACCCGCGCACGGTGATGTTCGCCGCCGACCTTAAAGCGGGCGAGCACACGGCGCGCATTCGTTTAAGCAAAAAATCCAATCCCGCCAGTAAAGGAGCTGCGGCGCGCATTCTGCAATTCACGGTGAATTAATGGTCGGCGCGGTTTCCAATCTATTGTTGAAGCACCCCGGCATTTGGCGCGGGGAAGAACTGTGGCGGCGGGATGACTGTGAGGTGTGGTTTACGGATGACGAGGTGACGCAGCTTGAGGAGGCGATTACTGCCAGCGATGGCCAGCCGGTGGATGCGCTGGGCAAGGAGGATCTCCTGCTGGGTGAATTGGCGGTGAGGTTGGCGGCGGTGCAGCAGCAGCTGGAGGAGGGCGCGGGATTTGTGTGGGTGCGTGGATTGCCGGTGGACCGGTTTTCGGAAGATCAACTACGGCGGATCTTCTGGGCCGTGGCGGTTCACCTCGGCACGCCGGTTTCGCAAAGTGCGGCGGGCGAGCGAATTTTCAGCGTGGCTGATGCTGGGTATGCAACAGAAGACGCACGAACCCGTGGGCCGAACACCAGTCGCAAGCTGAGCTTTCACACCGACCGCTGTGACGTGATTGGTTTCTGTTGCCATCGACAGGCGAAGAGCGGCGGGGAAAACACTGTTGTCAGCTCTATGGCGCTCTACAACGAGATTCTCGGGCGGCGGCCGGATCTGTTGGCGGAGTTGTGCGAGCCGTTTTATTATCTGCGCCACACGGTAGATGGCGGGAACGATCGGCCGTGGTGTCGGCAGCCGGTGTTTTCGTTCTGTGAGGGGCATTTTGCAGCGAGCCTGCTGCGAGTGTTGATTAACCGCGCACATGCACATCCGGATTTACCAGATCTCACGTCCGGGCAGGTGGAGGCGTTGGATCTCGTGGAGGAACTGGCCGAGAATCCGGCGCTACATGCGACCTTTCGGCAGGAGCCCGGCGACATGGTGTTCCTGAACAACTGGGTGACTCTGCATCGGCGCTCGGCCTTTGAGGATTGGCCGGAACTGGATCGCCGCCGGCACATCCTGCGTATTTGGTTGTCGATGCCCAATAGTCGTCCGTTGAACCCGCTCTTTTTGGATAACTACGGCTCAGTAGAAGCCGGGGCGCTGCGGGGTGGGATGAAACCAAAGAAACCCGAAACAACATTATGAAATACTGGGCCCTCACCATTCTACTGGTCGCCATTGCCCTGCCTTTGAGTGCGCAGAATGCGCCAAAGGATAAGAAGAAAAAAAAACCGAAACCCATTCAACCTTTCCAGTGGGTTAATAAGCTTCCGGCCAATGCGCCGCGGCAAGTGAAGCATCACACTTTCAAGAGCCGATCGATGGGTGTGGAGGTGGGGTACTGCCTTTACCTGCCGCTGCAATATCAGGAAAAAACCTCTCAACGATATCCGGTGGTCTACTATTTGCACGGAGGTCGGCCTGGTAACGAAATGAAGAGCATAAAACTGGTGCCTTGGATTCACGAGGCCATGAAAGCAGGCAAGGTGGCACCGGCACTTTATGTTTTTGTTAATGGAGGCCCGGTGAGCCACTACAATATGGGGAAGAAAGGCCAGATGGGTGAGGACGTCTTCATCAAGGAGCTGATCCCTCACGTGGACGCAACCTACCGCACCATCCCGGGGCGCGAAGGGCGGGGGCTGGAGGGTTTCTCACAGGGCGGGCGCGGCACTGCGCGCATCATGTTTCGTCATCCGCACCTTTTTGTTTCAGCAGCGCCCGGTGGGGGCGGTCATGCGACTGAGAAAAGGATCTCTGAGGAAGGAGGCCGCGAGAGTGATAAGCTGATTTTTGCGGAGGGCTACAATACATGGGATCTGGCCCGGAAATATGCACGCAACCCCAAGCCCAAACTCAATATTTTGGTTCATGTGGGTAGCAAGGGATTTAATTACCAGAACAACCTCGAGTGGATGGAGCACTTGAAGCAACTCAAGATTCCCTTTGAGCACCTTATTATTCCCGATGCTCCGCATAGTGCCACAAAGATTTATGAGAAAAAGGGATTGGAGATTATACGCTTTCATGCCGCTAATTTTAAAAAGGCACTCTCCAGCAAGTAACCCGCTCATCCCTTCTCCCCCAACAGCATTTACACAGCGGATGGAATTCCGTAGATTCAACCCATGCGGCAAACCCTTCTTTTGATAGCAGCGGTGGCGTTGGTGGGGTGTGGGAAGAAAACCACTCCGGCGGAACCTGAAGCCAACACCAAACCCAAAGTGATGGCGAACAAGCCTGAGCCACCCAAGACCGAGCCACAGAAACAGGTGCCACCCAAGGTCGAGCCCAAGAAGCCTGAGTCATCCAAGACCGAACCCAAGACGGAGGCGAAGATTCACGCCAATGCTTTTGTCAACACCCTCGGAATGAAGTTTGTGCCGGTGCCGGGTACGGAGGTTCAGTTCTGCATTTGGGAAACGCGGGTGAAGGATTACGCGGCGTACGCGGCGGCGAATGCGGGGGTGGATGAGAGTTGGAAGAACCCTTCGGAGCTGGATTCAAGCAGGCGGACACGCATCCGGTGGTGAGGGTGAGTTGGGAAGATGCGAATGCGTTTTGTGAGTGGTTGACGAAGAAGGAGATTGGCGGAAGGGAAAATCAAGGCGGGGCAGAAGTACCGATTGCCGACGGATGCGGAGTGGAGCGTGGCGGTGGGGTTGGGCAAGGAGAAGGGGAACACACCGAAGGAAAAGAGCCGAGGCATCAAAGATGTTTACCCGTGGGGCAAGGAGTGGCCACCGCCGAAGGGGGCGGGGAATTATTACAAAAGCCTGAAGGTGGACAAGTTTGAGTACACTTCACCGGTGGGGAGTTTTGCGGTCAATAAACTGGGCCTGCACGATATGGGCGGCAACGTGTGGGAATGGTGCGAGGACAAGTACAGCCCAACCAACACGTACCGTGTGTTGCGCGGTGCGTCTTGGGTCGACGACTATCCCGGCAGCCTGTTGTCGTCCTGCCGCATCAGCCTCACTCCCGGTGGTCGCTACGACATCATCGGCTTTCGGTGTGTGTTGGTGGGTGGTTCCGGTGGGTGAGGTTGGCTTCGTTACCTTATGGCCTTGCCCCCTTGAACCTTAGTGCTTGAACCTCAACCCTTCAAGGCGAGCAAAGCGAGGCTTCGAAAATTTTTCCCACGCCCCCCCCCCCAACAGCATTTACACCCGATCCGGTGAGGCGTAGGGTGGCGGGCATGAAGCAGATTCTATTGATGATTGCGGTGGTGGGGGTGGGGTTTGCCTTCGATCTTCAAGCGAAGGATAAGCCAACAAACTTTGTGATCTTCCTGACCGATGACATGGGTTGGGGGGACCTTGGCGTGCAAGGGCATCCCCGGATTAAGACGCCCAATCTGGACAAGTTTGCCAGCCAAGGTGTGCGGCTGACCCAATGCTACGCGGCTTGTGGGGTTTGCTCGCCCTCGCGTTCCTCCGTCCTAACCGGCCGGACTCCCTACCGCAACGGGGTGTGGCGCTGGATTCCTTCCGGCCATCAGGTGCACCTGCGTACCAGTGAAATTACCATTCCAGAGGTGCTCAAGGCAAAGGGCTACACCACCTGTCATACGGGCAAATGGCACCTCAACGGTTTCTTTAATGATCCGCGCCATCCCCAACCCAATGACCACGGCTATGACTGGTGGTTGGCCACCCAGAACAATGCCTCGCCTCATCACATCAATCCCAAGAACTTTGTGCGCAACGGCAAGGCTGTTGGCGTGATTGAAGGTGCCTCGGCGGTGATCGCCGCACAGGAAGCTACCCACTGGCTGCGCAAGGAGCGCGACAAGGATAAGCCCTTCTTTATTACCGTGTGGACTCATGAACCGCACTTACCCATTGAGTCAGCACCGGAATTCATGAAGCCCTACGCGGATATTGATGATGAAGGAATCCGTCAGCACCACGGCAACATCACTCAGCTGGATCACGCCTTTGGCGTGTTGATGAAGGAACTCGACGAGCAGGGTTTGGCGGAGGATACCTTTGTCTTTTTCACCTCTGACAATGGTCCGGAAGGGGCGGGAACCAAGGGGCGTACCCGTGGTTCGACCGGGGGCCTGCGGGGACGCAAGCGCTGGAGCCATGAAGGCGGCATTCGCGTGCCGGGTATTGCCCGCTGGCCCGGCCACATCAAGCCCGGGACCACCAGCAGTGTGCCGGTGATTGGCTCAGACCTTTTCCCCACTATATTATCTATTGTCGGTAGCGAACTCCCCAAGGATCGGGGCATAGACGGAGTGGATATGCGACCGGCTCTTGCGGGTAAGCCCGTGGAACGGCCTGTGCCTCTTTACTGGCGTAATCACCTGGCGCCGGCCGACAACCATGTGGCTCTGCGGATTGGGGACTGGAAAATTGTGGGAGACGAGGCCCTGCAAAAATTTCAACTCTATGAGATCGAAAAGGATTGGAAGGAGCAAACGGATTTGGCCGCCAAGATGCCCGAAAAGCTCGCCTCGATGAAGGCCGCACTACTCAAGGTGCATGGTGAGGTGGAAAAGGAGGGGCCCTCGGAATGGTGGGTTAATGAAAAGCCCCGTCAACGCGGTAAACGGACCAAGGGTAAGAAATTATCCGAGGGTAAGGATGAAACCGGCGACTGGGAGATTGTCAAGGGAGGCACGGTGACCAAGGATGGTGAGGGGTATCTTCTGGATGCGGGGCAGGGGGAAGCCTTTGCGCTGCATAAGCTGGATCGTGCGGTGGGTAAAAAGATTACCTTTGAACTGGAGTATCAGGCCGCAGTCAAAGAGCGAACCCGCAACGCCTGCCTCGTGCTGGGAGCAGAACCTCTCAATGATAAACTCTGGAAGGCCGGTTCCATGATCGGGATGGGATCGCATGGAATTTTTCCGGGAGCTTGGGCTAATACCAGTCTGGGAACCCTTAAAAAGGCGGCCCTGAATCCGGACGAATCTTTCAAGGCGGTGGTGACCATTGACACGGTTAAAGGGTTACTTACCTTGAAAGTGGGTAAGACGGAAGTCGTGATGCAAACCCCTAAAGATCTGGAAAAGATCCAGTACTACGGTATCTACGCCAAAGGAACCAAGACCCGGTTTAGCCCGGTGACCATCAAGTAGTTGGGTTTTAGCCTTAGACCGAGCCGGCAATTGATTTGCCGGTGCTCTCAAGATCGTTACAGGCTTCCACAAGGCGAGCCGCCATCGCTTCCTCGCCCTTCTTCAGGTAGGAGCGCGGGTCATAGACCTTTTTGACTCCGACTTCTCCGTCGATTTTCAGCACGCCCTCGTAATTGGTCATCATGTGGTCGGCGATGGGGCGGGTGAAACTGTATTGTGTGTCGGTGTCGATGTTCATTTTGATGACACCGTAGTTGAGGGTCTCTTTAATTTGATCTTTCTCTGACCCGCTGCCGCCATGGAAAACGAGGTCGAACTTCGCTTCCTCGCCGTGTTTGCCGATCACGGCGTCCTGTCCTTGCTTAAGAATCTCGGGGCTGAGCTTCACCGCGCCGGGTTTGTAAGCCCCGTGCACATTGCCGAAGGTGGCGGCGAACATATACCGGCCGAGGCCGTTAAGGCTTTCGTAAACGGTGAGCATATCCTCGGGCGTGGTGTAAAGTTTTTCGGCGGGCGTATCATCGCTGCCGGCCGAGCCGTCTTCCTCACCGCCCACGACGCCGGCTTCGACTTCGAGGATGATTTCATTGGCGGCGCATAGCTCAAGATATTCCCTGGAGATTTTCATATTATCCTCCAACGGCAAAATGGAGGCGTCGAGCATATGGCTTTGGAAAAGATTTCCCTGACCGGCAGCACGGCGCTTGGCAGTTTCGGCGATGAGCGGTTTGAGGAAATCGGCGGCTACTTCCGGTTGGCAATGGTCTGTGTGCAGGCCGATGAGCACGTCATATTTTTCCGCCAAACGATGCGCGGCCTCGGCGAGGACGATGCAGCCAAAGGCGGCGTCCTTCACATTCAGGCCGGAAGCGAACTGGCCGCCACCGGTTGAGAACTGAATGATGCCATCGGATTTCGCGTCGGCGAAGGCCTTGAGCGCGGCGTTGATGGTGGTGATGGAGGTGACGTTGACGGCGGGATAGGCGTAGTCGCCCGCTTGGGCGGCATCGAGAATCGCGGCGTATTGCGTGGGTGTGGCAATGGGCATAATGGGTTCCGCGCCATCTGAGGGCGGAAAGCGCCGGAAAGTAGGGGGTTGGCGGGGAAAAGGGAATCAAAAAATCCGCGGGCGATTTTTAGAACGGCGGATAATCAGTTGGAAACCGAACGAGCAGGGATTGTTTTTCGTGGGCTTGCCATTCGGGCCAGCCGAGTTTGGCGAGGAGTTCGGCGCGTGTTTCGTAATGGGCGCGGGTGTCGGGGGACTTGGCGATTTTGGCGGTGAGGATTTTCACGGCGTTGCCGAGGCGTCCGTGGAGCAGCTCGCGTTCGAGCAATAGTTCCGCGTTGGCGGCGTCGGTTGCGGGGCTCCAGCGGGTGAGTTTTTTCCAAGCGGCCTCAAATGCGGCGATGGTTTTTTTATCGGCTTTGGCTTTGTGTTGCCGCGCGCGGGCTTGGGCGCGGAGGGCGGTGATGAGTGCGGCCTTTTGGGCGTCCCATTTCTTTTTCAAAGCATCTTTGTCGGCGGCAGTTTCATCGGCGGGGGTGCCGAGGTATTGTTGAAGTCCGTCGAGGTCGAGTTGTTTGAGGACGGCATCGGCGGCTTTTAGGATCGCATCGGCGTCCTTGGCGGGGTCAAGCGGCTTGAGTTTGGCCAGTGCGAGTTTGAGATTTTTTTCAGCGAGCTTTTCTTCGTCGGTGAGTTTTTTGGGTTCTGGTTTTTTGACGGGTACGACTTTGGGTTTGGTGGAGGGGAATGAATTGCGCGCGGCGGGCACGATGTATTGTACGGGGAAACCACCGGGCTTTTGGCCGGCGCCGTTGAGGTCATCGGTGTTGCCGCCGTACTGAATTTCGCCGCGCAAAATATCACCGGGCTTCACGCCGGAAGGTAGTTGCCCGTGCTTGGGAATAGCGAAGTGCAGCCGTACGGAATCACCGTGCCGGAGCGTGCGCGCGACAAAGCGCGAATTGCCACGGATCGCTCCTTCGGCGTGTTCGTGGAAAGCAAGCGACACGGAACGCGACGCAGGTTGATCGAGCATCAACAGTGTGTGCTGAAAACGCTCGAGCAATTTTTTGTCCGGATGGCGCACGTGATAGCGAAGTACGTGTTTGCCTTTGGCGAGGCTTACGGGGTCATTGTGCGTGCCGCTGCCGAGTCGGCGCTTTTGTGCGTCGAACAACTGCCACACGCCGGACTCGAAAAAATAATCCGAGCCGTCATTGTAATCCACCGTGAGCACGGGCGTCACGCGCGCGGGTTTGGCTTGGTCGAAGTTGTACGTGATAATCATTTCGTGGATTTGCTCCTCGTCATCCAGTCGATCGCGCACGGGATCGAGTGGCCGGATTATCGCCTTCGTCGGACGCACCGATTGCCGCCACGTTTTGAATGAGCCCGAAGGTGACACGCGCTCATCACGCATCGTTGCGGTGACCACCACGCTGTCGGTTAAATCATTTCCATCGAGCGAAACCACTTCACTGCCGGGAACGAGCCCGTGAAACTGCAGCGTGAACTCCGCCTCCGCTTCGCCGAGGCTCGACCAATATTGCGCGAGGCAAAGCTCCAAGGTGCGCCCGCCGGTGACGGCGAAGCTCTCCACACGCACCGCGCCTTCGCGCAAAGTGACGTAGCGCCGCTCGCCGCCCGCGCGGAAGGAAAGCCCCGGCAACAACTGCACCGCGTGCATTGTGATCCGCTGATCCGTGCCGGCCTTGATCGTGCGCACGTGGAGATCGGCCCACGTGGCGCCAGTCGGCACGGCGAGAAACCGGCGCGTGGTGTCGCCGCCTTTGAAGGTGAGCGTTGCATTCCATTTCGCGCCCTCAATTTTTTCCGGCACGATCACCGTGACCGGCACGCGCACGAGCGCGCCGCGTTGGGGGGCATCGGCGTCCGTGCCCACCACTTCGGTGTAATGCACGCCGGGCGCGAGGCCGGTGGGATCGACTTTCACCGTGATACGCTCGGAATCATTGGCGAGCAGAATTTGGCTGGCGTGCTCCACCCAATCGGCTTCGCAATTGAGCAGCAGTCGTTTTTCAAAATTGATTTTCTCCGTGGGTTTGGTGTCCCGATGGAAAACCGGATTGAGTGTCACCGAAACTGAATGGACGCGATCCACCTCGAAAGGCTCGCGCAAATAAATTCCACGCGCATTGCCGCGCGACCGAATGCGAACGTCAAATTTGAAATCACTGTCCGTCACGGGCGGATTATTTTTGAGCCAATCATAGGCCTTGTGAATTTGGATCATCCCGCGCCCCTGTTCGTGCGGCGACAAACCGGCAATAGGCTTGGCCGTATTTTCCAGCGCGCGGCGCACGCGATGAGGCGTGCGGTTGGCTTTCTCCGCCTTGAGCGCGGAGAGGAGCAGGGCGATGTTGCCGCAGGCGTTGGGGGAAGACATTGAGGTGCCGTTCATCTGCGTGTTGCGGCGCAGCAACCAGTTCGGCACGGGAGCGATCGCGCCGCCGGGGGCGGTGAGGTCCACGCCGAGGTCGCCATCGAGCGTGGGCCCGCGCGAGCTCCACGTGTATTGCATTTCCTTGCGCGTGGCGCGCATGCCGTATTGATCGAGCATCATCTGCGGCGTGACGCTCGCGCCAATGCCGAGCAGGGCGCTGGTGCTGCCGCCGGGGGAACCGACGGAAGAGAGCGCGGGGCCGTTGTTGCCCGCGCTGGCGCAGAAAGATGACGCCGTGGCGATTCACGATGTTGGAGTACTCGGTGTAAATTCGGCCGGCATTCGGGCGCGACGCCGGGCCGCCGTAGCTCATATTGATGAGGTCGCATTTGTTTTGCAAAACGGTGATGAGCCCGCGCATTTCGCCCGTGCCGGTGGAGCTGGAGCCGAGGCGGGTGTCGCCGATTTTGACGGAAACAATTTGTGCGCCGGGCGCGAGGCCGTTCAGTTCAGGTTGCTTGGGGAAATGCGCGGCCACGATGCCGGCCACGTGGGTGCCGTGCGCGCCGCAGTCGACGACGACCGAAAGCAGATCACCATTGCGATAAATGTTGGTGGCGAAATTCATTTGCGCTTCGCCGCCGAAGGTTCCGTAATCGCGGTTCACGCGAAAATTGGTCATGAGTTTTTCATCGGCGAAATCGCCGTCCTCATTGGTGTCAATGCTCGCATTCCAGCGTTTGCCATCGTGAAAAACAAGGCAGTCGAAAATGGGGCCGGAGTCGCGGTATTTGGCTTGCAGCGTTTTGAGCTGGGTGAGTCCTGCGGCAAGATCATCGCGTTGGAGCATTTGCTCCTTCGTGGGTTTGGGGTTGGCTTTGTCCCAATCGGCGATGGCGCGCTCAATTCCCTCGGTGCGTTTGCGTTGTTGGATATCCCACGGCTCGCGGCGCTTGGCCTTGAGGCGGCTCACCAGTTCGGCTGGGAAAATGCGCCACGCTTCGACCATCCCGACGCGGTATTTTTTATCGCGGCTCTTCCACGCCTTGGGCAGCGTGAGCGTGCGGCCGGTGAGGCCGGTGAGTTTGCCATCTTTGAGTTCGCGCACGGTGGTGGTGCGCACATCGCCGCTGCCGGAGCCATCGACGACGTCGATGATTTTGGGGCGACCGTCGGGGGTGGTTTGCAATCCGGGCGCGCCGGGATCCACGCCGGTATCAAAAATGGCGACGATCACGCCGCGCCCGTCGTACTCCGGATGCTCCTTTAGAAACTGCGCCGCGCCGGTTGCGCGTTTGGGGATGAGCGCGGTGAAGGGTTGGTTGCCATTTTCACCGGGGTCGGCGTGAGAAATATATTTGGCGTACGCGCCGTAATTCGTTGGATCCGGAGTGTGACAAGCGGCCAGCAGCACGGCCAGCATGGGGATGAAACGTTTCATATGCGCGATAGGATAATGATGGACGTTGGGCTTGCCAACTTTGTTCGTTGAAATCATTGCGGTTTTGCTATAGTCATCCGTCAGTTTTGGTATGGATAAAACTTGGGAAATCATCAGAGAGGTGCTGACTTATCCGCTCATTAGAATGGGCGAGAGCAGTCTCACGCTGCAGAGTTTGTTAATTCTTGGCGTGTTGTTTGCGTTGGTTTTGTTGCTGGAAAAAATCCTGCGCGAGCGCGTCATCATGCGCATTTTCGAGAAGACGGATTTCCCCGAGTCGCTGGAGTACGGCCTCGCGCGGATTATGGGGTATGTGTTCATCGTCATCGGCTGGTACATGGCGTTGCAGTTTGTGGGCATCGATCTCAGCTCGCTGGCGCTCGTCGCCGGCGGCATCAGTGTGGGCGTCGGTTTCGGCCTGCAAAATATCATCAATAATTTTGTCAGCGGCATCATTATTTTTGCCGAGCGGCCCATTGCCATCGGCGACCGCGTGGAGGTGAGCGGCATCGCCGGGCGCGTGGTAAAAATCAGCCTCCGCAGCACCACGGTGATCACCAATGACAACATTACGATGATTGTGCCCAACGCGGATTTCATTTCGCAAACGGTCACCAACTGGAGTCACGGCGATCTGAAGGTGCGCATTCGCGTGCCCATCGGGGTGGCGTACGGGTCGGACATTGATCTGCTGGAGAAAGTGCTGCTGGAGATTGCCGATGAAAACCCCAAGGCGCTGAAAGACCCCAAGCCCTCGGTGCTTTTCGACAGTTTCGGCGACAACTCGCTCAACTTCGAGCTGGCTCTTTGGACGGCCTCGATGACCACGCGCCCTCGGCGGTTTATTAGTACGATCAATTTTGCCATCGAGAAAAAGTTGCGCGAAAATAATATCGAGATTCCTTTTCCGCAGCGCGATTTACACATCCGTTCGAGCGCGTTGGAAAAAAAATGGCCGGCGGAAACGGAGCCTCCCACCGGTCAAGGTGATCGTCTAGAGGAAGATTCCCGCTAGATAGATCGGGATTGGTTCGATTACGCGTCCGAGCGCTCTTTCTTTGGCGCCTTCTTCGGCTGACGCTTGAAGGGTTCGATGTTGAAATCAAACTTGTGGTCGAATTTGAAATCGCCGCCTTTCAAGTTTAGCCCGTTGAGCTGGATGCCTCCCTTGCCGCCGCCCATGCCTTCCAGTTGCTCGAGCTTCTTGATGAGATTACGATCTAGCGAGTCGCGCTGTTCCTCTGTGTCCACCGGTCCGGTAAATGATTCCGCACCATCGGGATCCTTCGCGGTAAATGTCTTTTTGCCGTTCTTGGTGGTGAGCGTGTATGAGCCGGTGTTGTCACTGACCGAGACGCTGGTCACCACTTGTCTACGGATATTTAGGTTCGGGTCCTCGTTTGCTCATTGTTTCCGCCCGGTAGATTAAAGTGAAACTTGAACTCTTTGCCGCCATTCCCTTTAGGGGCACCTTGGCCAAAGTTTAGCCCCTGGCCTTCCAGCAGTTTTTTCAATTCCTCCGGGTTAATGCCTGGAATGTTTTTTAACTGCTCATTCAGTTGATCAAGATTTTGCGGGTTCAGTTTGAACATTTGCATTTGCCCATGGCCCAGCCCGTTGGGCAGGTTAAACTGTTGCCATTGACCTTCCGGCCCGTTGGGCAGGTTGAAGGGCAACAACTTGCCATTTTGCAAACGCAAGGCCTGCGGCGCGCGCGCGACGATCGGTCCCTTGGTGAGCTTGGCCTTGGCCTTGTGTTCTTTGCCTTTGCGAATATAAGTTAGCTTTACTTCGTCGCCGGGTTTCTTGGTGCGGATGAGGGTCTGTAATTGCTGACTATTGATAATGAGCTGATCATCGAGCTGGGTGATGATGTCATTTACCTTGAGACCGGCCTTTTCCGCCGCGCTTCCTTTGGTCACGTGTCCCACGGATACGCCAATGCCTTCGGGCAGGCCGAGCTGCGCGCGGGTGAGGGGTGGGATTTCGCCCATCGCTACTCCAAGGTAGGTGCCGGAGGCTTCTTTGGCGGAGGGCTCCGGAATCTTATCTTTGTCAGCTGCCAAGGCGGGCAACGTGATGGCTGCAGCGATTATTGGGATAAGTAGTCTTTTCATTTTGATTTTCAATTTAGGTTAAAGTCAGTGTACGTCAATCACCGACCTCTAGGAGGACGGCGGCCTTGCTGAGATTGCATCTCCTTGTACTTCCCCCTCTGCTCGTCAGTCAGAAGTCCTTCCATCCGCTTTTGATACGTTTCATCCAGTTCTTTCATCATCTCGGAGTACTCAAGCTGTTCCTCGCTTTGCTTTAGCCTAATAGCAGCAATTTTCTTTTGCTGTTCTTCAGTCAAGTTGAGTTCCTTGAACGGGTTATCCCCGTTAAAACCGCCGGGTCGTTGGCGGGCGAATGGATCAAATGCTTGCCCCTGGTTCTTTCGCATTTCTTCCCAGCGCCCGCGGAAGGCTGCCGCGCGATTACCCACACGCCCCTCTTCCATTTGTTCAAGTTTCTTGAGCAAATTGCCATCCGGTGCCGAGAAACTTGCCGAATCAAAAGTGGTTTTGGCTTTTGCAACCACGGCATTGGCTTGCGGTCAGCGCCTTGGTCAGTGTCTTCGCAGCCTCGGCGGCCTTGGCTTGCGCTGGTTCTTTTGTCTCGGCATTGGCTGCGGTCAGCGCCTTGTCAGCAAAAGTCTTGTCGGTCTGCGCCTTGGTCAGTGCCGTTGCAGCAGCGGTGGCCTTTGTTTGCGCGGGCTTTTGTTTCGCGTTGACGAGGCCTTCATACACCTTCTTGGTGTCCAACGTCTCACGCTGCTTCTCGTATCCACTGGCCCGTCAAATAGCAAAGCTCCACCACCTTCGGCTTTGAATCGTTTTTCACCGTTACTAACTGTGATCGTGTAACGGCCGCCTTTACCATCGGAGCTGGTCGTAGTGCCATTTTGAAATGCACCGCCTGGACCCCGGTTCTTTCTTTTTTCTTCCATACGCGCCCTGGCATCCTCACGCGCTTTATCGGCACGGTCCCTTGCTTCCCCAAATACCCTGCCAGCTTGTCGGTTGCGAAATTGCCCTCTGCGTTGATCGGCTTTTAATTGTCTTTCGTATTCATTAAGTATCTTCTTAGCCAAATCTTTCGAGATTAATCCTGACTTGAGGGCGGCCCCGATCTCCTTTTCCTTTGTGGCATATTTCTCCGTTAATGGATCTTTGACTTCCTTTTTGTCATCGGCCATTACAACAGAAATGCTGCCGATCACTAGCAATACTGCGGTAACGGCTCCCATTACGTGTATTTTCATCGGGGCGAGTTTATGTGGGTTTTATTGCTTAATGCAATAGGAAAGCGATAGGGAGCAAAGTTTTTGTTTTAAAAATTGCAGAATCTTTGCGCCTCGGCCCATAATCACTCATGCGCACGTTTTTTATGACTCTAGCCTGTATTATCGCTTTAAACCTTCAGGCTGCTCCAAAGGAGTTGCTAGTTTATATCGGCACCTACACCAAAACCGAGGAGCAGGGAATCCATTGGCTTAAATTGGAAATGGCAACGGGCAAGCTTACGGCGGTGGGCAAATTGGCCGGGCAAAAGAACCCTTCATTTCTCGCCATTCATCCCAATAAAAAATTTCTCTATGCGGTTAATGAGATTGGCAATTACAAGGGCGAGAAGGCCGGAGGAGTGAGTGCGTATTCAATTGATCCAAAGACCGGTGCCTTGACGTTCCTCAACCAGCAATCCTCCAAGGGTGGGGCACCATGTCATCTGGTGGTGGATGCCACCGGCCGAAACGTCCTTGTGGCCAACTATACCGGCGGCAGTGTGGCAAGTTTGCCGATCTCACGAAAAGGGCGTTTACGTAAAGCTTCCTCGTTTATCCAGCATGAGGGTTCAAGCATATTGAAACCGCGGCAGGCTTCCCCTCACGGCCATTCCATTAATGTTTCACCGGGTAACA
This sequence comes from uncultured Verrucomicrobiae bacterium, assembly GCA_937775205.1. Classification (GTDB taxonomy): domain Bacteria; phylum Verrucomicrobiota; class Verrucomicrobiia; order Limisphaerales; family UBA1100; genus JACNJL01. Next base: position 35,675 of record CALKBX010000026.1, read on the forward strand.
AGTTTGCGGTGGCAGCTGATCTCGGCCTAGATAAGGTTCTGGTTTACGGTTTTGATGCGAAGGGTGGAAAGCTGACCGACGCCGGGTTTGCCAAGGTGGCACCCGGAGCGGGGCCAAGGCATTTTGCGTTTCACCCTAATGGTAAATTTGCTTATGTAATCAATGAGATTACGCTTACCGTGACCGCTTTTGCATGGGACGAGGAGAAGGGTAAGCTGGGTGAGTTGCAGACCATCACCACGCTACCGGTAGAACGTGGGAAAGGGATGAGCACGGCGGAGGTTCAGGTGCACCCGAGTGGGAAGTTTTTGTATGGCTCCAATCGCGGTCACAACACGATTGCGGTATTCAGCATCGATGGAAAGACCGGCAAGCTAAAGGCGGTTCAACATCAGTCTACGCTGGGTAAAACACCCCGTAATTTCGGCATCGATCCCACTGGAAAATTTCTAATTGCCGCCAATCAATCCAGCGGTGATGTTTTCACTTTTCATATTAACCAAGATACTGGCGAGCTGAAGCCCACCAGCCATTCAGTCAAAGTGCCCATGCCGGTTTGTGTTAAGTTTTTGGATTTAGGTGGTGAATGAGGAGTTAGAGGAACTGTCTGCGGTACTGCAGCGGCGTGAGGCCCATGGCTTTCTTGAACTGCACGGTGAAAGAGCTTTGGTCGTAAAAGCCAAGGTCGACCGCGATGCTGCCAATGTTCAGGTCGGGTTGCATCAACAAATCGCACGATTCATTTATGCGCAGCTTGATGAGGTACTGCTGCGGGGTGAGGTTAAAGTAATTCTGAAAACGTCGCTCAAACTGCCGCAACGAGATCCCGCTCATTTCGGCCAATTGACGGATGGACAGCTTTTCGCGAAATTGAGCATGCAGATGGTTCATCACGCGGGCCATGCTTTGTTGTCCGGAGAATAATTCGCGGCGTTGATGATAGTCCTGAATGATGCCCATCACGCCGAGAACCTGATTGGTCTTCGAGAGGATGGGATATTTTGAGGTGATAAACCACGACGGGATGCCTTGGCGGTTGAGGAAAATCTCCACAATCTTGGTGACCGGCTTGCGGCGTTCCATGATCTGCAGGTCATCACGACGGAATTTTTCCGCCAACCGGCGTGGCAGCAGGTCGAAATCGGTGTGGCCAATCAGTTCCTCCTCTTTTTCAAATTCATACAACTCAACCAAATACTGATTGGCCGCCAAAAGCACCCCTTCGCGATCCTTGGCAAAAAAGGAGACATTCTCAATACAGTCGAAAAGATGATAGACTGGAGAGGCTGAAATGAGCGTGTTCAATAAAATACGCCGCTGTTTTTGAATGTACTTTGCGCTTTTCATGTATAAAACTGGGTTGGAGACGATTGGCTTCGCATGTCGCATTAATAATAAAAAAGGCCGAAAGAATGCAAGACAGATTTTCCCGATCAAGGTATGTTCATGGCGTTCAGAGAATAACCAATCCAATGAAATACTGGTCACGATTGTTAATGAGCGTGTTGGCGATGCCCATGGTGTTGTCGGCACAAGAGTTGTCCGACGCGGCAAAGGTTGAGTTTTTCGATCAGAAAGTTTACGCGATACTCAAGGATAATTGCTTTAAGTGCCACGGTGGGGAGAAGAAGCTTAAGGGGCAATTTCGCCTCACCAGCCGAGAGGGGTTGCTTGCGGGCGGCGAAATTGGGCCGGCCATCAATCTCAAGGAGCCTCAGAAGAGCTTGCTGCTTGATATGCTTTCCTATCGCGATGGCGATCACGAGATGCCGCCCAAAGCCAAGCTGCCGCAGGCGCAGATCGACATCCTCACGCAATGGGTCAAGCTGGGTGCGCCGTTTAATCCTAAGTTGGAAATCGCTGGCAACGATGTGCCGGACAAGCTGCCCAATACACAGATTAACGCCCGCACCAAAGCGTACTGGGCCTACCAGAAAATCCAACACCCACCAACGCCCAAGGTGGCCAATGACGATTGGGGCCGGAGTGCCATCGATGCGTTTGTGTTCGATCGGTTGGCGCGCAATAAACTTACGCCCAACGGCCCTGCCGATAGACGCCAACTCATTCGCCGTGCGTATTATGATCTTATTGGTCTGCCACCTTCACCCGAAGAGGTGGCGGCCTTTATGAAAGATAACTCGCCCAATGCATTTGGAAAAGTCATCGACCGACTGCTCGCCATGCCGCAGTACGGCGAGAAGTGGGGCCGCCACTGGCTAGATCTCGTCCGCTTCGCTGAGACGAACGGCTACGAGCGCGACAGCAAAAAAGACCTCATTTGGAAGTACCGTGATTACGTGATCCGCGCTTTTAATGAGGACAAGCCGTACGACCGGTTCATCATGGAACAAATCGCTGGTGATGAATTACCGGACAAGACGGGCGACTCAATTACGGCCACCGGTTTTTATCGCCTCGGTATATGGGATGATGAGCCAGCAGATCGTCCTCTGGCGCGCTATGACTATCTCGATGACATTCTGCGTACCGCTAGTGAGACATTCCTTGGCATGACTGTGGGTTGTGCACGCTGCCATGATCACAAGATCGATCCCATCCCACAAAAAGACTATTACTCACTTCTGTCGTTCTTCAACGATATCTCTCCACATGGAAAAGGGAAAACGAATCACGTTCCGATCACCGATGCCAATACCAAGGCGCAGATGGAAAAGAAACGGGCGGAACAGCAGAAGGTGATTACCGCGATTCAATCCAAGCTTGAGCCAATAGAGGAAGCTTTGATTGATGGCTATGCGGTGAAAAATCCCACTATTCGGGATAAGGCGGATGGAAAAGAGAGGAATAAGCTGAAGAATCCTTATGCACTCCCTGATGCGGCCCGTGGTAAGGGCCAGATTTGGGAATACACAACCACCAAGCCTGGCGACAATTGGTTTGAAATTGCCTACAACGACCGAGAATGGAAAAAGGATTGGTCTGGGTTCGGCAGCAAGGGCACGCCGGGTGGTCACGTTCGTACCGAGTGGAAGACAAGTGATATCTGGTTGCGGAAGGATTTCCGTCTTGTGGAAATTCCTGGCAAGCTTGTCCTACGCATTCACCATGATGAAGATGCTGAAGTCTACCTGAATGGAAAACAGATAAAAACTTTCACTGGTCATATTGGTCGTTATGTTGACGTGGATATCACCGAAGCCTCGCTTGATGTTTTGCAAACCGGCCGCAACACAATCGCCATTCACTGTCGTCAAACCTCTGGAGGCCAGTACATTGATGCAGGGCTGTTGGTTGACTACAATATCACCCCGATTCCAATTCTGGCTCGATTGCACGGTAAGGCCATTTTGGGTGATGCTAAGTTGGCTGAGTATAATCAGTTGCATCAACAACTCACCACGCTTGAGCAACAGAAGCTTGAGGTGAAAGAAGAGTTTGCCATGGCTGTTGGCGAACGAGGTCGACAAAAGACCTGGATACTCAGGCGGGGGAACCCACAGCTTCAGGGTGAGGAAGTTGTTCCTGCATTCCCGCAGATTCTCAGTGCCTCTGAAGTGAAGATTCCTGAGGGTTATGATACTGGAAAGACTTCCGGTAAACGTCGTGTCTTGGCCGAGTGGATCGCAAGCAAGAACAACCCAATGACCGCCAAGGTGATGGCCAATCGTCTCTGGCAACATCATTTTGGCCGTGGCATTGTGCGCAGCTCGAATAATTTTGGTCACATCGGCGACCAACCCACGCATCCGGATTTGCTTAACTGGCTCGCCGCCGAGTTAGTCGAAGGCGATTGGAAACTCAAGCGTATGCATAAGCTCATCATGATGAGCCGCACATATCAAATGGCCTCACGCGGAAATCAAGCTGCGCTTGCTGCTGACCCGAACAACGACTTCTTTTGGCGGTTTGATATGCGCCGCCTCACCGCTGAGGAAATCCGCGACTCCATTCTCGCCCTTACCGGTCAGTTGAATTTAAAAATGGCCGGCCCGAGCATTTACACCGAGATTCCCGCCGAGGTAGCTAATACCGCCTCGCGTCCCGGCGCCGCATGGGGCCGCAGCTCCAAGGAAGACGCGGTCCGCCGCAGTGTTTACATATTCGTCAAACGTTCCCTGCAAGAGCCCTTTCTCGCCGCCTTTGACTGGGCGGACACCGACAACACCTGCGACGTTCGTTTTGTCACCACCGTCCCCACCCAAACCCTCACGATGATGAACAGCAAATTCCTCAACGACTCCGCTGAGGTGCTGGCCGCACGCCTGCAGGAAGAACAACCCAACGACACCTCAGCCCAAGTCACTCACGCCATCACTCTCGCCACTAGTCGTCCTGCCACGAAAGAAGACGTGGCCGACGGGCTGAAGCTCATCGAACATTTTACCGAAAACGGCATCGACAAAAACAAAGCCCTACAGCGTTTCTGTTTGCTTGTGCTGAACTTAAACGAATTTGTCTATCTCGATTAATCCACTTAAATCTTTAAACTAAAACAAGCTCATGGCGAACATTGACAAACCAGCAAACACGTTTTGCGGACAGACCTCACGGCGGGAATTTTTACACCAAGTTGGTGGCGGCTTCTCTTCGTTGGCGCTCACGGGAATGATGGCGGGGGATGGTTTCCTCGCCAATCAAGCGATGGCAGCAGACGGCAAGACGCCGTGGGCCAATCCGCTTGCGCCCAAGAAGTCGCCGTTGCCGGCGAAGGCGAAGCATGTGATTTTTCTGTTTATGTATGGTGGTCCAAGCCACATGGATACGTTTGATTACAAGCCCAAGCTCTATCCATTGGACGGTAAGACGATTGACGTTAAAACTTTTGGGCGTGGCGGAAAAAAGACAGGTGGCCGTGTGGTCGGCCCGAAATGGGATTTTAAAAAATACGGTCAATGTGGCAAACAGATAAGTGACCTTTTCCCGCACGTTGGCCAGCAAGCGGACAAGATTGCCTTCCTGCATTCGATGACGGCCGATTCGCCCATCCACGGTTCGGCGATGTTGATGATGAATTCCGGTCACTTGCTCAGTGGCAAACCTTCGTTGGGTTCGTGGGTGAATTACGGCCTCGGCAGCGAAAATGAAAACCTGCCCGGATATGTCGTGATGCTCGACCCCACCGGCGGCCCTATAAGCGGGGCGAAAAATTGGACGAGCGGATACATGCCCGCCGCGTATCAAGGCGTCACCGTGAACGCCAGCGGCACACCGATTCTCGATTTGAAAAACGCGCGAGGCATGAAGCGTGATGAACAACGTACGATGCTCGATACGTTGGGCCGTTTCAACAACCGCCATCTCAGCACTCGCACGGACAACTCCAATCTTGCTGCCCGTATTGCCAGCTACGAGCTGGCGTATAAAATGCAAATGAGTGCACCCGAGGCGGTGGATTTCGATAGTGAACCGGGTCACATCCAAAAACTTTATGGCCTTGACCAGAAGCGCACGCAGGATTTCGGTCGCAAATGTTTGCTCGCTCGGCGGCTTGTGGAGCGCGGAGTCCGGTTTATCCAAATTTACAGCGGCGGCAATCACAATGATGCAAACTGGGACGCCCACGGCGACCTCGAGAAAAACCATAACTACCATGCCGGCAATACCGATCAACCGATTGCCGGTTTATTGAAGGACCTCGAACAGCGTGGTTTGCTCGACGAAACGCTTATCGTTTGGGGTGGCGAATTTGGCCGCCAACCCACAGCCGAATATGCCAAAGGTACGGGCCGGGATCACAATAGCTACGGTTTCACAATGTGGATGGCAGGGGGAGGCATCAAAGGCGGTATCAGCGTCGGCAAGACCGACGAACTCGGCGCGGCCGCCGTGGAAGACCGATTCCACGTGAAAAATCTTCACGCAACGGTCTTGACCCAACTCGGCTTTGACCCCAACGATCTGTCGTACTTTTACCGCGGCCTCGACCAAAGGCTAGTCGGCGTGGAAGGCGCGGAGCCCATTCGACAGATTATTTAGAAACGGATTACACAGATTTCCACGGATGAATTTAATCTGTGTGAATCGGTGAAACCCGTGTCTTCACCCTAATAAAGAATTTCAAAATCACCGTTCGGCAAGGCGAACGCTGCGGTGAAACTCCAGACGGGTAATCCCTTTTGGCTGCCGTGAGCGGGTTGGGCTTTGCCATTGCTTCCCAAAACTGACCACGAAAGATTGCCGCCTTTTTTCCAGCCAGTGTTTTCGCTCCACGCCAGCAGCACATCGCCCGCCTTGTTCACCGCGAGCGCGGGATGGCGTTGCCGCGTTTGCTTGGCAATTTTCACGGACTCCGTTTTGCTGCCGAGCTTGCCGATAAAAATATTCCCTTCCGCTTCCCACGCGCCGAGCACGCCGGTGGGCGTTTGTGCAAACGCCGCGCTGCTCATCACGCATTGGCCGATGCGCCACGGGCCAATGATTTTTTCGTTCACCTTGCCCGGCTCATTCCCCACCAGTAGCGTCATGTCACGATTCACAAATTTCTGCGCGCCGCGATACAGCGTGTGCAGTTTGCCCTCGCCATCCACAAAACTTTTCAACCCGCAACAGCCGCAAGTGCCTTTCTTTGTGCTGATGGTTTTCTCTTTTCCAAACGACTTGCCGCCGTCGGTCGAAGTCGCCACAAACACGCCCCGCACATTCTCGCCCTTCGGGCTGGCCTTTGGCGCGGCGTGCCACACCACGTGCACGGTGCCCTTGCCATCGGCGGCCACCGAGCCGCCGCCATCGAGCGCGTTCGTCCACGTCATCAGGTTGCGTTCCTTTTCAAACCCGCTGCCGTCGATGCGCATCCGCGTGTAATACATCGGCGACCCGTGATGCGGCGAACCTCCGCCCGCTTGCGAACCATTCCACGCCACGTGCACTCGGCCGTATTTGCCCAGCGCAAGATGTGGCCCGCGAATGGTGCCCATCGCCACCGCGCTGCCGGCGATTTGATTCACCTTCATAGGCTTGGAAAATTTCCCGCCACTCCGGGTCACATAAAAAACATCCGTCGCCCGCTCCTTGCCCGAGAGAAAAACAATGTGCGCCATGCCTTTTGCATCGGTGATGACTTGTGGTTGTTTGCCGTGCATCGGCAGATTAACGAGCGAAACTTTCGGCGCCGCCAAGAGCGTGCCGACAAAGAACAGAGAGAGGAGAATGGCTTTCATAGGGTAAAACTATCTGCAATTGAAAAAATGTCGATGAGGAACTTAGGGAATGATCAATCACCAAAACCGAAGTCCCGAGGCATGACAAATGGCAGAGCCCGGTCGGCTAAAATTTCACCCGAGCATTGGCCGGGGGCGAGGTAGCTTGGTTTTTCCTTGATTCTTGGGGAGTGAAAATTGAGGCTTCCTTATGCATCATATGATTTTTGTTACTGTGTCGGACATCGCGGTGGCTCGTAAACTGGCTACGGGTATTTTGGGGAATCGGCTGGCGGCGTGTGTGAATCTTGTGCCGGGGGTGGAGTCGCATTATTGGTGGGAGGGGGAATTGTGCCGGGAAGCGGAGGTGTTAATGGTGCTCAAAACTACGGGGGAAAAGCTGGCGGCCTTGGAGGCGTTTGTGTTGGCGGAGCATCCGTATGACACGCCGGAGTTTGTGGCGCTGAAAATCGAGGCGGGCAGTGCGCGGTATTTGGATTGGCTCACCACGAGCGTTCTTTCGGAGGGATAAGTTGTGAATGGCGCACTCTTGACACGTTTGGCTCGGGGGCTAAAGTTGCCGCCGTATGAATGCTTTTCGACCTTTATTGGCTGTTTGTCTTTTGTTGAATTTGAATACGCGGGCGGCGGATAATCCGACCATCAATCGCGTGCGCGCGGTGGTGGCCGGCAAGGTGATCACGCAACGGGATATTGAGTTTCGGCGGGGAAATGTTTATCGGCGGATCCGTGATGCGAATGGCAGGCCGGTGCAGGATCTCGAGCAAATTCTCTCGGAGATGATCAATGAAGCGTTGTTTGTGCATAGCATCAAAATTCACAAGAAATACAAAGTGCTGGCCGAACGGCCCGGGCGTGGCGAGGAGTTGCTGAGTCAGGAGGTGGCCGGTCTTTATGAAAACAAACGCGAAGAGATGGTGGCCATGCTGCGTTCGGAAGGCAAAACTTTGGAGCAACGCATGGCCGAGCTGGTGGATGAAGAGTTGCTGGAGATCGCGCAGAGTTTGGTGATTGATTCGGTGCAGGTTTCCCCCGGCGCGGTGGATCAATATCTGAAAAATCATCCCGAGGAAGCCGGCAAAGGAAAGGCCGTGAAAGCTCATTGGGTGCGAATCTCGGTTGACACCGAGGGCATGAACTTCGTTCAAGCCAAAGCCTTGGCGAAAGGGATCAAGTCGGTGGCAGAAATGGAAAAGCTGGCTGTTCAATACAAGGAAGAAGACAAGGGATCGCTGGGCTGGATTTATGAAAACGATGTCCACCCTCTGCCGCCGGGCGTGAGCCGCAACAGCGCCAACGAGTTGATTTCTTTTGGCGATGAGGGCCTCACCACCCAAGTCTGGAAGGATAAGGAATTTTATTACATTGGTTATATAGAAAAATACGAAAAAGACCGGCAAGTGCCGGGAGATGAGCTGCGCCGCCGCGCCGAGCGGCGGTTGCTTGACGGGTTGCAAACCGAGGCCTTGGAGAAATCCATCCGCCGATTGCAGAAACAAATTTCCTGGCGGCGTTTGGATGAATAAGGGGCGCGAATGAAACAGGCGATTTATTTTATGGGGTTCGTGTGGGGCGTAATGGCGTGGGGCGCCGAGGACCCCAAAGGAGCGGGTCGCGCCAAATTGGAAGCCCGCGCGGCCAAGGGTGATGCCACGGCGCAGTTCGAGCTGGCGTACGCGCTTTACTGGGCTGACGGTATGGAGCGCGACCTCGAGGCCTCCGCCAAATGGGCCCAACGCGCCGCCAAGGCAGGCCATGCCAAGGCCCAATTTTTGCATGGGGTTCAGCTTTTGCTCGCCCACGGCGTGGAAGGCGATTCCAAGGCGGGCTTAGATTTTCTCATCCAAACCCATCCCCAGCTCGAACAAGCCGCCAAGGCGGGAGATGCTCAGGCCCTTTATTTCACCGCCCAACTTTACTTATACGGCTACCACTCCGCCAACGGGTATAAGCAGGACACCAAACTCGCGCGCCAACACATGACCGCGGCGGCGGAAAAGGGAAACAACCAAGCCGCCTATAGGCTCGGGTTGGTCATCATTCGGGAGACTAGTCCGCTTCCGGGCGACACCCCGAAAAAGGCCGCCCAATGGCTTCGCCGCACCGCCGCGGCGGGGCATCCTTATGCCGCCCATATGATGGGAGATTTGTATCTCACCGAATTGGTGGGCCCGCCCGACGCCAAGCAAGCCGCGCAATGGTTGGAGCAAGCCGCAAAAAAAGGCTTGGCCGGCTCCCAGCATCTTTATGCCCAACTCTTGGCCGGCAATGCACTGGGCAAGCCCGACAAGGCCGCGGCGTTGAAGTGGTTCCAGCGCGCCGCGAAACAGGGCTATTGGCCCTCGCAGCAACTGCTGGCCAGAATGTATTTCGCGGGCAAAGACGTGAAACAGGATTTGGAACAGGCATCAGTGTGGCTCACCCTGCTATCACGGCAACGCGACTTGAGCGAATCCGGCGCTAAATTCCAACGCGAACTCAACGCCCAACTCACCCCCGACCAGACCTTGAATGTTTTGCGGAAGGCCGATGACTACAAACTGCTCCCCACCCCGGTGACCCACAACGAATCTATGGGGCTATTCGGTTGCGAGCCGCTCACGATTCTTTCCATCCGGGAAGACCTGCTCAACCGGCTGGCCGGTGAAGGCAACATTGAGGCGGCTTTTAAATTGGGTGATAAAAAATTCGAACGCGGTCGACTACTCGCCGCCCGTCGGCAAACATTGCTGAAGCGCGCCGCCACCGCCACCAGCGAAGCCGAGGCCAAGGCAATGCTTGCCGCCGCGGAGAAAAATCGACTGGATGCCAATCGATTGTACATCGAGGCACGGAAATTATTTGTGATTTCCGCCGAGAAAAATAACGTGGCCGCCCAGCACACTTTGGCCGCCATTTACATCAATGGACTGGGCACCCCCGTTGACCCTGCCCAAGCCATCAAATGGTTCGAGCGTGCCGCGCAGCAAAAGGACGTGAAGGCCATGACCATTCTGGCCAACTGGTTTGTGACCGGTAACCACGTGAAACAAAACCAACCGCTCGCCATGGAGCTTTATCAAACCCTCGCGGATCTGGGTGATGCGCCCGGCCAAAATCATCTGGCCATCATGTACATTGAAGGCATCGCCGTGGAGCAAGACTTGGCCAAGGCAGAGCAACTGCTGCTGCAAGCTGCACGACAGGGCTTGCCCGCGGCGCAAAGTCATCTCGGCCAATTTTATATGCAAGGCCACGCCCGCAAAGGGGTCGACAGAACGGAAGCGCTCAAGTGGTTTACCCTTGCCGCCCGGCAGGGCTACACCGAGGCGCAAATGGCGGTGGGCCTGGCGCACCATTTCGGCGATGGCATTCCCGGGAAAGATTCCGCGAAAGGCTACGAATGGCTGCTCATCGCGGAGAATTCATTGCGGAGGGAATTTCAACAAGCGCGGCGAATTGCGAACGCGCCCGTAAATGTTAAGCAATTGAGAGATGTTGAGGCCAAGCTGCTACAATGGAAACGAAAGATTGCCGGTGCGCTCACCGGCAAAGAAATCGAGGAGGCGGGAGAGAACGCCCGGAAATTTACAGCCATCAATCTTTATCGTCCGGGCCAGGGCGCGCCCGCTGATCTCAAGACGCTCCAAGCCAAAGCCAATCGGGGGGATGCCGAGGCCCAGTTTCAACTTGGCTTGTTGCACTTAAAAGGATTGGACGCTCCCCCCCAATTCGTGCACGCCTACAAATGGTTCACCCTCGCCATGGAATCCGACCACGCCCTGGCCGAGGGGGAACGCGATGCCCTGAGCGAGATCATGAAAAACAGCCAAATCATCACGGCTAAAAAACTGGCCCGGCAGTTTAAGCCTATAAAAGATTAAATCATGCGCGCCGTTGGTTTCATACTGGTGTTTGTGGTGACGGTCAGCGTGGCCGCCGCAGATTTGTCGGCCCTTCGCAAACAAGCTGCAGAGGGCAAAGCGGCGGCTCAGTATCAATTGGGTGAACTTTTATATGAAGCCCGCAAAGTGGCGCGCGATTTGGATGCCGCCCGCCGATGGACCACCCAAGCCGCTGAACAAGGCCATGCCCGCGCCCAATACCGCCTCGCCTCTATGCAACTGCTGGGCGAAGGCGGCCCGCGCGATGTAAAGGCAGGAATGGCGCTGTTCAAAAAATGTTTACCCGCGCTGACCAAAGAATCCGAAGCGGGGCAGGCCGATGCGCAGGGCAAGCTTGGCTTTCTTTTCGCGCATGGTGTAGGGGTAAAACAGGATGCCGCCGCCGCCGCGCAGTGGTTTTCCAAAGCTGCAAAGCAGGGCAACATCAAGGCTCAGGCCGATTTGGCCAGCGCGTATCTTGACGGGGCAGGGGTTTAGGGCTAATCCCACCGAGGCCGGTCGCTGGTTCACCCTTGCTGCCAAGGCAGGGTACGGGCCGGCAATGATTCCTCTTGCAACGTTGGAATTGCAGGGACTCGGCCGTCGGCAAAATCTGAAGGCAGGCAAACAATGGTTGATGAAAGTTGCTGCCTTGAACCATCCCATGCTATTCTCAACATGCGCGAAACCTTGATTGGAACGATTGGCCCGAGCAGAAACCGCAAGGAGTTGCCGGACATGGATGCAGTTAATTGCCCGTGCCGGAAAAGGTGAGAGTCGATGCCCAGTTGGAACTGGCCCGCCGCCACGAAATCGGCGCAGGGCTTCCGGTGGATTCCGCTCAAACCAGTTGCGTGGTACCTCCGTGCCATCCGGTTGGGCTCGCCAGAAGCTGCTCATCGTCTGGGCGGCATGTTTGCTCTGGGGCGGGGAGTGAAAAAAGGATTCCGTACGCGCAGGACGTTTTTGGAGTCTCTCCGCCCGATTGGGTTATCCCGCCGCGCAGATTGACTGGGGCGTGATGTGCGCCAAAGGCGAAGGCACCCCGCGCGATCCGGCTGAGGCTTATTACTGGTTTGTCGTCGCCCGCCAATCCGTGAGCGACCCCAAACAAATTGCAACCCTCGACCAGTTGCAAGCCCTCGTCTCCACCGAGCTGACGCCGGACGAGGTGTTTGACATCCCGCCGGTCGCCGGAAAATTCATTGCCCCCAAATCCCCCGCACTCCGCAAGGTCATGGCACTGGCGGAATACGGCGATGGCGCGTCACAGTTTGAATTGGCTCAAGCCCTGGCCGAGGGCACGGGCTTGCAAAAAGATTCAGCGGCGGCCTTCGTGTGGTTTTCGCTGGCGGCAAAACAAAAAGTAAAAAATGCCGCCAATGCCCGGGAAGCACTGAAGATTTCAGAAAAAGAAAAATCCACCGCGCAGAAAAAAATTAAAGCCTTCAAACCATTGTCCGCGCCGGAGGGGGGATGATGTGCTGCCGGCAGCACTTTAGCGCCGCGTAGCCAATCTTCGCGTGCGGAAAAATTGATCCACGGTTTCCATCTTTGTTGCGTCTGCATCGAAATGGTACGAGAGCCGCTTGAGCTTGGGGAGGTTGCGCAGAAAACCAATCTCGCCATGCTCGCGAGGGAGCACCAACACTTCGAGGTTCGTGCATTGCGATAGCGGCGTGAGGTCGCGCAGTTTTTCGCAGCCATCGAGCCGCAGTTCCTTGATCGGTAAACCCGCGAGCGGTTTGAGGTCGGTCACCGGTGTGCGGTCCAAATGCAGCGCGCGCAGCGGCATTCCCTTGAGCGGTGCGAGCGAATTCACCTGGGTGCCGCTAAGGTGGAGGTACACCAGCGGCATTTTTGCAAGTGGTTTTAAGTCATTCACCGGCGCGAAGGCGATGGTGAGCGATTGGAGCGGCAGCCCCGCAAGCGGGCCGAGGTTGTCCACCGCCGTGTAGGCGAGATACAGCTCGCGCAGCGGCATGCCGACCACGGGGCCGAGGTCATCCACGCGCGTGCGCCAGAGGTTGAGCGAGCTGACCGGCATACCGGAAAAAGACTTGAGGTCGCGCGTTTGTGTGCCGGAAAGGTTCACCTTCAAATACCCAAACGCATCGCGTTGCAAACGGCCGGAGAGGCCGATCTGTTTCATGGCGGCGGAGCCGCGCTGCCACACGGCGAGCTTCTCGCGCTCCATCAACGCTGCGGTGTGGCGGGCATCGGTGCCGAGGCGTTGATGGGTTTGCCATTGGTGCACGCGGCCCATCGCGTGCAGGGGCAGGGTGCCCTTGCCAAAATCTTGAATCAATTGGTCACACAACTTCAGTGCGCGCGCGCCGAAGGGATGCGGCTCGTCCATGCTTTCCAAAACCTCCTTGGCCTTGGCCGGTTGCATGAGGGCGAGGTGCACGCGGGCTAGGCGATGGGTGTGGGCGGGTATGGGATCCAGCTCATGCGCCAACTGAGCGGTGGCCAGTGCGCCCGGAAAATTTCCCTGGGCAATGAGGTCGCCCGCTTGCTTGTGGCAAATGGGCGCGGTGCGCTGGAGGCGGGCGGCATCCTCGCCGCGATGGTGTTGGTGGCGCAAATGTTGCCAGCCCAGCGCGACCCCGAGCAGCACAATGATGCTAGCGGCAGCGGCGAGCGTCCCGTTGCGTCGAATGGACAGGCGGAATTGGCGGAGGCGCCCGGCGTGTTCGGCGCGCGGGGCGTAGCCCGATTGCCACGCGGCCACGTCGCGCTGCAGGGCTTCCACGGCGGGATAACGCTTTGCCGCGTCGCGTTGCAGCGCCTCCATCGCCACGGCGGCAAGCGCTTCGGGCACGCGGCGTTCGGGGCAGTGGACGAGTACGGCGGCGTTGGGTTCGCCGGCGAGTTTGGCGAGGGGAGTAATTTGGCCGGCCTTAACTTTTTCCAATACCTCGGGCCCGCCACCGGTGAAGGGGGGGCGCAGCGCGAGGATGTGATATAAAATTGCGCCAAGCGAATAGATGTCGGTGCGTTGGTTGATGGCTTCGAGCCGGCCTTCGGCTTGCTCGGGGGCCATGAAGCCGGGGGTGCCCATGACGGTGCCGTAGCGCGTACCGGTTTCGCTGCCCTCGCTTTCGGCGGACTGCGGCATGGGTTCCTCGTCCTGATTGATAATCTTGGCGAGGCCCCAGTCCATCACGAAGACTTCGCCGTATTCGCCGAGCATGATGTTGGCCGGCTTGAGGTCGCGGTGGATGATACCTTTGGCGTGGGCGTAGGCGACGGCGTCACAAATTTTTTGGTAAATGCGCAGCAGTTGATGGAGGGGATAACGGTCGACCACGTTGGACTGCCCTTGGCGCAGGCCATTGAGCACGTCCTTGAGGGTGGTGCCGCGGACGTATTTCATGGCGTAATAATTTTGGCCGGCGGCGTCCACGCCGAGGTCGTGAATGGGGACGATGTGCGGATGATCGAGCCGACCGAGCACGAGGGCTTCCTGCGTGAAGCGCCGAGCCAAGCTGGCGGAGGCGGCGACCTCGGGGGTCATCAATTTAAGAGCAACGTGGCGCTGGAGTTGGCGGTCGTGCGCGAGATGGATTTCGCCCATCCCGCCCTTGGCGAGATGGCGGACGCGTTCGTAGCGATCGGGCAAGGTGGCGGGAGGCGTGGCGGTGGCGGTGATGGCGTGAAGAGTGACGACGATTTTGCCGATGGAAAATGATAGGCCGGGTTGGACGGTGACGGGACCGGCGATTTGGCGGCCATCGATGAGGGTGCCGAATTTTCCGCCGATGTCTTCGAGCACGCAGCGTTCGGGGGTGACGGTGAGCTGGGCGTGTTGGCGGGAAACCTCCGGGCTGTCGAGAGTGACGGGGCACGCGGGGTCGCGGCCGATTTGGAATTCGCCCGGGACGAGGTCATACGAGACCAGCAACTGATCGCCCTTGTGGGCTACCAGTTTAATAATGGCAGTTGGCACAGTTCCTCCTTGCCGCCACATCGTGACGGGGTAGCAGAATGCCTGAAAAACGCCCAAAAATCAAGCCGCAAGACAGGCGTGGTTGCGGCTTGCATTCGGGTATGGTTTCCCTATGATGCGCGGCCCATTTGGCCTGACTTTGCTGATTATACTTAACTTATGCGGCAGATACCCATCATAGCGTTTAACGCGTTTATGGAATTGATTCGGCAGCCGGTTTTCCTGCTGTTGTTTTCCGTTTCTGTAATCATGTGCCTTTTGTTGGCTGCTTCGCCCTATTTCGGATTTGGCGGCACGGGGCTCAACGTGGTTAATTTCGACGTGAAGATGGTGAAGGACGGCGCGTTGACTGTGATGCTGCTTTCGGGATTGTTCGCGGCGGTCATTTGCGCATCTTCATCCTTGGCGCGAGAAATCACTTCGGGCACGGCGCTGGTGGTGCTGTCCAAACCGGTGGGCCGGATGCATTTTGTGTTGGGCAAATATCTCGGCGTAGCCGCGGCCCTCACAGTGGGCACATATTTGAATCTGATCGCGGTGCTGTTGGCCAGCCGAATGGGCTATGATGCTTATGGCAATCCGGACATCGTCGGCGTCATCACCATCCTTGGGTTTATGGCGTTGGCTTATGTGGCGGCGGGTTTTCTGAATTATTTTTTGCACAAACCTTTTGTGCCCACGGCGGTGACGTTATTAGTGGTACTATTGACTCTGGGCTTCCTCACGGTGTGCGCGCAGGATAAATCGCGCGCTTGGTGGTTGGTGGATTCAGGGGAAGGGATGACGGCGGGGTTCAGCGAAATCTGGGTGTTCACGGATTCAGCGGGTCTGGGCCAGGAGGGCGAGGCTTTGGATGCTTCTGAAAAGGCGGACTTCGCCGAGGGGGTGGACTGGGGTATGGCGCGGCTGGCATTGTTGATATTGTTTGCCCTGTGGTTGCTTTCGGCGCTGGCGTTAATGTGTTCCACACGGCTTTCCTGGTTGCCCACGTTATCAATTTGTTCGGGCTTACTATTATTGGGACTAATGTCGGATTATTTATTGGGAGGCTTGGCGAGTGGCGGCGGGGTGATTCAACAGGGGGATTATGTGATTTGGCGGCCGCCGGGCGATCAGCCGGGTACGCACAATTTGTTTCGCCTCAAGCCCCGCGGCGTACGGAGGCTGGCGGGCATGGAATTTTTGGTCCGCGTAAACGTGAACGGCCCTCCCACGCCCGAGGAGGATCGGCTGAAAAACGGGATGCTCACGCTGGATGCACAGGTTTCGACCAATCAAGTGCAGATTTCCTATGAGCAAATTAAGACGCAAATTGATGAATCCCTGAAATTGCGTTGGAACAAGCCATTAGAGCAGGAAATGATTGAGATAGGGCGACTGCTCTTGCCCGGGGAATTTCCGGGTAACTCGATGGATGTGACGTTGTTGGGCCAAATTCACACCAAAATCGAGGAACAAGAAGCCGTGCTTGAGCGGGACGAAACCAAGCAGGAATTGCTGCTCGATTACCGTGTGCTGCATGATCAAGTCCGCACCCGGGTTGTTCCCGGCCACTTGGCACTGTGGTTTATGCCCGAGCAGGGCACGATAACCAAATGGGATTCGGCGACCGAGACACCAAAAACCATCACTCGCGGCGCGGCCTGGGCGAAAATTCTTTACGTTTTAGTCCCAAACTGGCAGCTTTTTTGGCTTTCCGATTCCGTGGGCGTGGAAGAAGAAACCATGAGCAGCCGCCGCTCGGACGAAGCGGCCAAGGCGGCGGCCCGCAAAGCGGGAGCGGTGGAAATTGGCCAGCCCAAAAGCTCGCGGGTTTTGAAGCGGGCGGATGTAAAGTATCGGGAAGGCCGGGTGCCAATGAAATATATTGGGACGGCATTTTTATATGTAATTGCCTATATCAGCATCATGCTCTCAGGAGCGCTGATGCTTTTTGAAAATCGCGAATTAGCCTGACATGGATAACATTAATAAAACCGGCGGACTTTGGAATGTGGTAATCAGTCTGGGCGCCACGGTGATGGCAGTGGGATTGGCACTGGTCACCGGATCCATCACAGCACTGGCTGTGGCCATCTTAATGAGTCTGGGCTTCTTGGTCAGCGTGGCGAGCCTGTTGCACATGCACCTTGTCGAACGCGAAGGGCAGGAGGATTTGGAAGTGAGCGCCATTCAAACCGGGCGCGGCGGCGAGACCCTGTTTAAAGAGGGCGAAGTGTTGCCCGCCAAGCGGTCACGTGAACAATTTGAGCGGTGGGGCGTGCCGGTCGTTGCCATCCTCCTGCTCGGATTGCAGGGTTTAGGCGTTTATCATCTGGCGGCCAACAAGCTGGCCGTGGTTTATGAAAACCTCGCCGCGGGCAAGTCGGTACATTTGGTGAGCCAAATGTATCTGGGGCTGGCCGGCTCGGCACTGCTGGCGGTGATCTTGTTTGTGCGCGGCCAATTCGCCTCCAACCTCGCGAGGATTCAGCGCGATCGACTTCTGCAGCCGGCTTCCGATTCGATTCTGTTTTCCGCTTATCTATTATTCGTTTTGGCGGCCGTGATGGCGGTGAGTTTCCGGGAGCAACGCATTGATGCCTGGGTGGGCACGGTGATGGCTTGCCTGATGGCAGTGCTGGTGCTGGAAAATTTGCTGAGTATGATTTTTGAGATTTATCGTCCGCGCGTCAGCGGTCGAAAGGGCCGGTTGCTATACCAAAGCCGATTGGTGGGATTGATCGCCAAACCGGAGAATCTATTTACCACGGCCGGCAAAGTGCTGGATTATCAATTTGGCTTCAAAGTTTCCGAAACGTGGGGCTATCAATTCCTGCGCGAACGCTTGGGCGTATTGGTGGGGGTGCAGATTATTATCTTTTGGCTGTCCACCAGCGTGGTGATTATCGAACCCTCCGAACGCGGGCGTAAGCTCGACATTTTGGCTGGGAGCAACAGCCAGGCCCAATGGCTCGACCCCGGCATTCATTTCAAACTCCCCTGGCCCTTTGCCGATGTGGAACGGTATCATCCCGATCAGGTGCATAGTTTTTATGTAGGGCTCGAGCCAGATGAGAACGCGGATGATAGCGGGGCCCGCCTGTGGCTCAAACGCGCCGGCAAGGATTACGAGAGCCTCCAGAAAACAGGAGAACTTTATTTCCCCACCGGCAGCGGAGATGAATCCGGCGCGGCAAATTTGGTCGTTCCTAGTATCCCGGTACATTACCGGATATACGAAGTCTCCCCCGAGAATCGCAAGAATCTTGAGAATCGCAAGAATCTTGAGAATCGCAAGAATCTTGAGAGTGGGTGGTTGAACTTTTCCGATCCCGAAGGGGTTTTAAAAAATCTCGCCTACCGGGAAGTCTCCCGATATTTCCTTGGCGATACCATGGGCAATCTATTGCGCGCTGGCCGTGAACAAGCTATCGTGGAAATTAAGAAAAACCTTCAGGCAAGCGTGGATGTCAAGGGGCTGGGGGTGGAAATCCTTTACGTGGGATTAGCGGATTTGCGGCCACCGGCAGAGTCGCCCAGCCTCGTGGCCGCGGGCGGGCCGAATGAAAAAGACGAGATGGATCCCGGTGCCGAGCGGCACAGCCAAATTCCCGTGGCTATGGCGTTTGAAAGTTATTTAATCGCGGGAATTTCCAAGTGGAAAATTGAATATTTGGCCAATTCGCTTAAGCAGCAAATTGAATCCGTGCAAACCAACGAAGTGGAAACCATTCTGCATAATGCGAACATGGAGGCGAAGGCAAAAATACAAATGGCCGAGGCCAGAATGAACAGCAGTCGTTTGCAAAATAACCCCTTCCGCAACGCACCCTTCATATATCCCATTTGGCTGCAGATGAGAATGTTTGAACGTTCCCTCACCCACGCCCGAAAATTTGTTGTGGTCGTGAAAAATGCCGAAATCACCTCGGATATTGACCTCAAGGAAACCATCCGGCGGGGAATGCTGGAGGTCGAGGTGCCCGACAATAAATAATTAATCACTGGAAAATTAAATGAAAAAAACAGTCAACATCATTATCTTCGGGCTCCTGCTGCTGATCTTCGGATCGTATATGTTTACTTTTCAGGTGCGCCAGGATCAGATCGCCTTCGTCGATACGTTTGGCAAGACCAGCGAACCCATCGTCACTGCCGGCCTAAAATACAAATGGCCCTGGCCCATCCAGCGTGTGTACACCTTCGACAAACGTATCCACCTCAAGACCACCGATTATACCCAGATCACCACTGGGCAAGGCAGCCTGATTGTTCAGGCTTATTTTTGCTGGCGCATTAGTAATCCCGGCGAGTTCATGAAAAAAGCCAAGGGCAGCACCGCCGAAGAGCGCCGCCGCAATGCCGAGGATAATTTGGAACGCGAAATTAAGGACGCCATCAGTGAGGTTTTCGGAGGGGAAGAAAATGTAACGGACAAATTGAGAGTGGATGACATTATTGACGGTGAGTCTGGCAATCCGAAAGGGAATACATTCGAGAAACTTGAGGGCAAGATTCTGGATCTCGTCAAAGGCGCGAAGTCTGAGCAATACGGCATGGAGCTGACGTTTGTGGGAATTCGCCGTGTGGGGATTTCTCAAAACGCATTGGTTGCGGTTTTGGATACGATGGTTACCCAATGGACCAACAAAGCGTTTAGTCCGGTTCAAGAGGCCGAGAATAAAGCGAAAAGTATTCGTGACCGAGCGATTAACGCGAGGGAAACCGCGCTAAAAACAGCCCGAAATGAGGCCAGCAGAATCATTTCTTCCGCCTCGGAAAAGGAAACTAAGATTTTCAGCCAAATGGAAAAAAAAGACGCCCGGCTTGCCGAGTTGTTGCTGAAACTCTCCACCATGGAAAAAGTGCTCGGCAAAGAGACCACGCTGTTGCTGGACGAAAATGTGCCTTTTCTTGAGGCATTTAGCCCCGGGTTTTTCACCCGTGTTCCGGTGCCGGATTCAGACCCCGAATCGGAATCGGATGGTGAACCGGAATCTGAAAAATAACCCATAGCACAAATCGTTTATGGAAGATAAAAAACAAAACCGCGATGGCCGCAATGCAATCGGCTCGGAAAATGAGGCCGGCACGCGGGCGATGGATGAAGCGCTGCAAAGCAGCTTCACCATTCTGAAGCTCGTCATTGCTGTGCTTGCGGTGTACCTCGTCTTTTCAAATACCTCGGCAGTGGAAGGAGACAGCGAGGGGGTCATTATTCTTCGCTTCGGCCAGCCGCACTCATCTTCCCCCAGTGATGTTTGGAAATCGGGCATCCGGTTTGCCATGCCGTATCCCCTGGAAGAACGGGTTCGGATCGCGCGCGAAACACCGCTCAAGACGGAATTTTTCAAATATGCTGCCATTGGGCAGCTGAGCATTGGCGAGAGCATGGCCAACCGCCCCGTCAATGCCGATCAGGATGGGTATGTGCTCACCCGCGACAACAAGATTCTGCATATCACGGCTACCTTGAACTATACGATACTGGAACCGTCAAAATATGTGTTTGAGTTTGCCGATGCGCAGGCGGTGTTGAAAGTCGCGCTGGAAAGCGCCATTACCCATGTGGCTTCGGAAAACAAATTGGACGATATTTATGGGCGCACCGGAGATTTTTCTATCAAGGTTCGGGATCGCCTCAGCATTTTGGCGAACGAATACGGGCTTGGGGTTCGCATCAAGAGTGTGAACGTGAGTAATGCCGATGTGGAACTCCCCTTTCAGGTTCGCAAGGCCCGGGGGCAACTTGAAGGTTCCGCCGGCAAGGTCAAACGGATTCTGTCTGAGGCGAATCAGACCGCCGAGCGAATCCGCAAAGAGTATTCCTATGATGCTAGTAACACTAACGCCCTCGGCGAAGTGGCCACCATCATCAATAATGCCCACAGCGAAGCCAATGCCCGCGTGGCCCGCGTGGATGCACTTTGGGAGCGCTTCCTCAGCATTCACGGCGGTAAAGATGGGCAGCCCGTGCGGTCGGCCGAATCGAAGCGCCTCGCCTTGCAACGCCATTATTATACGGTGATCAACCGCTTGATGGAGGAGTCGGACATCAAAGTATACTACATTGCCTCACGGCCCGATGGCTCCAAGCAAAAAATCCACCTGCAAATAAACCCCAAACCGCCCTCGCCAAAACCCTCGGCCTTAGATGCCGCCGGCGGTTCCTCCGGCCAATAAATTGCCAATAATTATTAATTATGTCTAACGACGACACTCAACAACTTGAAGCCGCTGAGGATGCGAAGGTCAAGCAGGCCGCCACCACGGTGAAGTATATTTTCGTCGGCATCCTGTTCGTCATCAACGGCTTTCTCGCGGATTGGTTTCTCGGTTCCGAATCCAGCGTGGGCGACTTGAGCGCAATGATTGGCGCGTTCATTCTTGGCATCCGAATCTTTCGCACCACCATCCACGACCTGCGCCGAGGGCTGCTCACCACCAACGAGCTGGTGGCCATCGCGGTGTTGGCCACGTTCTCTTCAGGCGAATATCACGCCGCAGGCCTTGTGGCCTTCTTTATGTTGTTGGGTGAAATGATTGAAAGCCGCACAGCCTCCGGCGCTCGGGAAGCCATTCGCCGCCTGATGAAGCTGACGCCCACACGCGCCATTCGTCTCATCGCCGGCAAGGAAGAGGAAGTGGCCGCGTTGGATCTCGCAGTGGGCGATCGCATTCGTGTGCGACCCGGCGATAACGTGCCGGCCGATGGCGATATTCTCCTGGGCACAGGCTCGATTAACCAAGCCAACATCACTGGCGAATCGCTGCCGGTGGACAAGGAACCCGGCGATAACGTTTTCCAGGGCACCATCAATCTTGACGGCATGCTCGAGGTGGAAGTCACCAAGGTGGGCGAACAAACAGAATTTGGCCGCGTGCGGGAATTGATTTTACAGGCGGCGCAATCCAAAACGCAGCTGATGAAAATCGTGGATCAGTACATGGGCTTTTACACCCCGTTGGTACTCGTCATCGGCGCGTTGGTTTGGGCCTTCACGCAGGATTTGAACCGCGTCATTTCCGTATTCATTGTGTCCAGCCCCGTGGCCTTCATTCTCGCTACGCCCACCGCGATGGTGGCGGCGGTGGCCACCGCATCACGCCTGGGCATTCTCATCAAACAGGTGAGCGATATCGAATTGGCCGCGCGGATCAATGCGTTTGTGTTTGATAAAACCGGCACGATCACCACCGGCACCCTAACGGTCAGCCGCGTGATGCCAGTGGAAGGGGTGCAACGCTCGGAGCTATTGCTGGCCACGGCGGCTGCCGAGCAATACAGCAATCACCCGACGGCCAAAGCCATTGGCACGTTGGCGGCTGAGGTGGGGCTCACCTTGCCCGAGCCAACAGATTTTAAGGAAATTGCAGGCAAAGGCGTGCAAGCCACGGTGGACGGCGCGAAAATTATGGTGGGCCGCGAAATGTGGCTGAATGAAAATGAAGTAACCGGCGACCTCAAAGGCTCGGTGGATATTGATGAAGCGGCCGGGTTTAGCCTCGTATTTGTGAGCCGTGACGGGGAGTTCATTGGCTGGGTGGGAATGACCGATGAAATTCGCGCCGAGGCGGCAGAGTCGCTGGAAGGATTACGCAATGAAGGCGTGCGACGCTTGGCCATCGTGTCCGGCGACCGCACCCCCGTGGCCGAGCGCGTGGCCGCCGAGGTGGGCTGCGAGGAAGTGCGCGCGGAATGTTTGCCCGGCCAAAAAGTGGAATACGTTCAGGACATCCGCTCCAAGGGTTACAAGGTCGCCTTCGTGGGTGATGGCGTGAATGACGCCCCGGCGCTCAAGGCGGGCGACATCGGCATCGCCATGGGCGCGGCAGGCAGTGACGTGGCCATCCAAAGTGCCACCATCGCGTTGATGAATAATGACCTGCGGCGGCTGCCGTTTCTGGTACATCTCTCGCGCATGACGCGCAGTGTGATCAACCAGAATTTTATTTTTGGAATCCTGTTTGTGATTATTGGGCTGGTGTTGGCCGCGCTGAATTATATCACCCCTGTGCTGGCGGCGATGCTGAATGTGGCCGGTTCGTTAATCGTTGTTTTCAATAGCGCCCGGCTCGTGCGCGAGGGCGAGGAGTTTGATCCCTTCGAGGAAAAAGATGCCAACGCGCCGACACCGAAAGGCGGGGAAGAGCCCGATGAAGAACCCCAACTGACGGCCGAAGCGGCCTGAATAATTTGCGGCTTATGGTTGAAACACAAACTCACGAAGAAACCCGCGACGCTGGCTTGGACGCCAACGGTGAAGTGGTCGTGCGCGTCAGTAATCTGGTCAAGGTGTTTCGTGATTTCTGGGGCCGGCCCAAGGCCCGTGCGGTAAATGACGTGAGCTTCGAGGTGCGCGCAGGCGAGGTGTTCGGCCTGCTCGGCCCCAACGGCTCGGGCAAATCCACCACCATCAAAATGATGCTCGGCCTGCTCAATCCCACCAAAGGCTTCATCGATATGTTCGGCCACGGCCCGCGCGATGTGAAAACCAAGGAGCGCATCGGATATCTACCGGAAGAATCTTACCTATATAAATACCTGAACTCGGTGGAGACGCTTGATTTTTTCGGTGGCCTGTTCGCGCTGGACCCCAAGGAGAAAAAAATTCGCACCGCGCAGTTACTGGATATGGTGGGCCTCACCGCCACGCAGATGCGGACAGTCGGCGAATTTTCCAAAGGTATGCAGCGCCGCATCGGCCTGGCGCAGGCACTGATCAATGACCCTGATCTCGTGATTCTTGATGAACCCACCAGCGGACTGGATCCGGTGGGCTGCCGTGAAATCAAGGACCTCATTCTCAACCTCAAGGCGCGAGGGAAAACGGTGATTCTCTCCAGCCATCTGCTGGCCGATGTGGAAGATGTCTGCGATCGCGCGGTGATTTATTATGGCGGCAAGGTGCAGCAGTACGGCACGCTGGAAGAATTACTGACCGAGCGCGACACGATTCGCTTTACCCTTCCCGCATTATCCGAGGACGCACAACAGGAGGTGATGGAAACCATCGGCAAACACGTGGCCAAGGATAAAGTGCGCGTGGAGAATCCCACCCAAAACCTCGAGAGCTTTTTTCTCGGTGTGGTGGAAAACGCCATCGCGAAAGACGAACACACCTCCGGCTCTACCGCCGGCAACGAAGTGGCGGAGTTTTTGCGCGCCGATGCGCCCGTGCCCACACAGGCGGACAAAATGCTCGAACGCCTGGCCGACAACGAAGCCGCCAAACCGGTCGCTTCCAAAAAATCGGAACCCAAGCCGGGGCAGCCAGTGGTGGATACAGCCAAGCTCGATGCTCTCTCCGGGGAGGATCCCAAAAAACAACCCGCCCCGGAAGTGTCACGCCGGGACAAAAAACCCAACGCTCTCGATGAGGCCGATGACAAGCTTTCTGGCCTGTTCGGCGACGATTGATCACAAGCCCACCGACCGCGCGCGATGGACTCCCTCCCTTTTGAAACCGTTTTCCTGATGAGCTGGGTTGGCGCGGGCCTGCGCGGCCTGTTGCTCGCCTTCCTCTTTGGCGCGATTGCTTGGAGCCTGGCCAATCGACGCGTCCGTCACGTGGCCGCCCTCACTTGGAAGACGGCATTTCGTCTGCGTTTCATCTGGGTTATGATCCTGCTGCTGGTGGTCATCGTGGGTGGTTTGCCCGCGGTGTTGCGCGATGACGGATCTGCTAAGGGCATGGCGCAAATCATCCTCACCTACACCCTGAGCATGACCACCGGCATTCTCGGCTTCGCCACCCTCTGGTTGGCCGTGGGGAGCATGGCTCGCGATATTGGCGATTGCCAAATGCAGATGGTTGCCACCAAACCCATTGCTCGCTGGCAAATTTGGCTTGGCAAATGGCTTGGCATTATGGGCCTCAACCTGATGCTGTTGGGGATCGCCGGCAGCGTGGTTTATGGGATGATGGAATATCGCGCGAGCAAAATGGATGAGGCCCAGTACGCGATGCTGCAAGATCGCAGCGATGAGGAAATCATCAGCTTGGCCGTCCGATCGTGGCAGCAGGGTGAGCTGCGCATCGAACAGATCGTGCAGGTGGATGTTGAGAAAAAAGAAATCCTGAGCGATGACCAGGGGAGGTACATTCCGCGCCCAGTTGAAGAGTTGAAGCGATTACTGGCCAGCCTTCCCAGGAAAAAATTACGCGAGCAAGTCCTCGTCTCTCGCGCTCCATTGGAATTAGAGGATGTGCTGGTGTTGTACGGCACAAACAATTTAGGGGTGCCGTATCGCGATTGGCGGAAAAGCAATCGTGAAGACGAGGAGGAAAAGGCCGCTCAACACGTTCTGAAATTAATGCAGCAAAACACCATCGCCCAGCAACAAGGTGAGCGGATCACAGCCTTGCCTCCGGAGATGCGGCAGAAAATCAAAAAAGACATCCAACTACAGTATTCCATGCTCTCCCAAATGGTGGTGCCCAAAACGGGGCGGCGATTGGTGTTTCGCAGACCCAGGGGAAGTTTTAATGAAGATCGCGGCTTGGTACTCCGGTTCCAATTGGAGGATAGCCGGATGACTTTCAAGAGCGACCGGAAATACAGAATGAGTCTGTATTATAGCCGGGATGGAAAGGAGCAGGGCCCTCCACCGCAAACGCGCCTCTATTCCGCCCGCACCCATATTGAGGAGCCGCTCATCGCGGTGGCCCGTATGATCACCGAAGGGGGCGTCACTAATAGCATCAGCATCTTTGGAACCAACGATTTAATGTACGTCGATCTGTTTAATGATGAAACACCTCAAGAAGGCCAGGAATATATGGGAGTCATCCGGCTCCCCTTCGTGGACGATCGAACCGGCGATCTGAATCCACGCGGCATCGAGGTGATGTATTATGAAGGCGGATTTCTGAAAAACTATATGCGCGCGCTGGCGATTGTATTCGCGTGGCTGGGCGTGCTGGCCGCGCTCGGTTTGGCGGCGGCAAGTTTCATGTCCTTCTCCATGGCGGTCTTCGCCTGTACGGGCATCCTGCTGATTTCGTTTTGCACCGGTATTATGAAAGATGTGGTGGCGGATGACACCGTGATGCAAACCTGGACGGACGGACAACGGGATGCCTCCATTATGGATTTTTTCGCGGTCAACTCCTTTCGGTTAATGGTTTCGGTCATTTCACCCGTGAAAGATTATTCGCCCATTGAAGACCTCACCGATGGCCGCGCCATCACCTGGGGCCAGCTCGCCCGCGCTTACAGCTACATCTGGGGTCTCAGTGGCCTCTTGATTTTTGCGGGCGGCACGCTTATCTTCACTCGGCGACAGCTTGCCATCATTGACAGCGACGAATGAAAAACAAACGCGCCAAGACTCTCGATAGCCTGCCCAAGCCGGTCTTGGTGGGCATCATCTTCGTGTCGGTCACCCTCGCTTTCGTGGTGCAGGAACGCCTGAACACACAGCGCGGCGAACTCAGCAACGCGTATCTCGAGCCCTTGCAAAATGCGCCGCCCATGCTGGTGCTCACCACGCAAGCCCTCAGCGGATTTCGCGGAATTATTTCATCCTACCTCTGGCTGCGCGCCAATGAAGCCCAGCTGGACAAACGCTATCAGGAGCAAATGCAGCTTTCCCAATGGGTCTCCCAACTGCAGCCCACCGTGCCCACCGTGTGGGTGAACCGCGCATGGAATATGGCCTACAATCTTTCCGTAAAATATCCGGATCAAGAAACCCGTTGGAAATATGTGCAGGAAGGCGTGCGGTTGTTGCGCGATGAAGGCATCAAATACTGCCCTCAGGAACCGCTCATCTATCACGAGCTGGCGTGGATTTTTCAGCACAAAATCGGTCACAACATGGATGACCATCATCGGTTTTACAAACAGCAGTGGATGAACAGTATGACCGCTGTGCTCTGGGAAAATCAGGATGAAGCTCAGGCCCTCCGTGGCGTTCCCAATTTCGATAAACTCATCAACCCGCCCACACCGGAAGTGGCCGCGCGCGTCTCAAACCTTCGCAAAATTTACAAGCTCGACCCTCGCGAAATGAAAGCCGTGGCCATGAAGTACGGCCGCGTCACACTCCCCAACGGCGATGTGGTCGACGCCCTTGACTGGCGCATCCCCGAAACCCATTCCATTTACTGGGCCCACATGGGCCTCAAACGCTGCGCCAACAACCCTTCCCGCGAAAGCGCCATGCGCAAGGTGGAACGCATTATTTATCAATCCATGATGTACGCCTTTGAACGGGGGAAACTCATTCAAGACCCAGCCACAGGCAAACTCGGATTTCAAGATGTCACCAAAGGAATGGGCGCCGTCGCGGGCGGTACCGATTCGGGCCTCAAAGCGAGTTGGTGGACCATCCCTAATCTGGACATCACCGAAAACACCCACAAGGCATACATTGAGATGGTGAAACGCGCCAACGAAATGCGCGGGGAAGATACCTATAGCACCTTCGAGTCCGCCCATTTCAATTTCATGCGCCGGGCGATCAACTGGTTTTTCTATTATCACCGCGAGGATGAAGCGATCAAATGGCTGGAGATTTGCGCCAACCGCTACCCTGAAAAATTTGTTTACTATCCCGGCTACACCCCCGGCGATGGCTTCAAAAAAGGCAAAGTGAATCTCGATGAATTTGTCTTCTATAAATACGAGGACGATCTCAAGCGGGGCAATTATGAAAAAACCGTTGGGTTAATTCGCGGGCTGCTGATCAGGCACTTTCTTTTTCTAGCCGAAGGCGACGAAGTGCAGGGGCAAAAATATCACGATAAATTCAAAGACGTCCACACCCGCTACGTCAACCGATTCAGAAGCGCCTCCGAAAATCGTGTGAGATTATTGAGGCGGGAAGCATTTGAAGTGATGGTCTTAACTGACTTGCTGGCCAATGAAGGCCCGATCCGCGCTGCCCAACTGCGGACGGCACTCGGGTTGAAAGCCGACGAATGGCCTAAGTACAATCCTCCCGGCTCCGGACAATAAAATAGTTGCTTGCCCCTCCGCGAACCGTGACGCACCTTTCCCCTATGCGGCCCGCGAATTTTTTCTGCCTGTTGCTCGCCTGTCTTGCGCTGGCGTGTTCGCGCCCGCCTTCCAATGTGGAATCCGGTGCGCGCGACCAAGTGCTTCACCTCGGCAACGGCGCGGAACCCCAATCGCTCGATCCCCACATCGCCACCAGCGTCAGCGCCAATCACATCCTTTCCTCGCTGCTCGAAGGGTTGATGTCCGAACATCCTAAAACGCTCGAGCCCGGGCCGGGCGTGGCGGAGAGTTGGGAAATTTCCGAGGACAGCAAAACCTATATTTTCACTTTCCGCAATAATGCCAAGTGGTCCAATGGCGATCCGGTTACCGCGCACGATTTTGTGTACAGCTATCGGCGCATGCTCAATCAGGAACTCGCCGCGCAGTACGCTTATATGTTGCAGGTTTTCAAAAATGCCAAGCTCTTCAACACCGGCCACAAATGCGCCGGCGGCTTATGGCAGCTATCCAAGGATGGTGAGCCAAAACAAGTAGCACACCCAAAAGAGTGGGCGGCACTCAATGACGCGGCCCGCAAAAAGACACTCACCGAATTGCAGCCCGCCGATGAAGAAGCCACGGGCACCTGCCGATTTTGCAAAACTCAATTGCAGTCGCTGGATTGGAAGGACTGGGATCGCTGCGAAGTAGGTGTGCGCGCGATTGACGAGCGCACGCTGGAATTGAAGCTCGAAAACCCCACGCCGTATTTTTTAGAATTGCTCAATCACTATTCATTCTGGCCCGTGCATCCGGGCACCATCGAGAAACACGGCGCGCGCACCGTGCGCGGCACCGGCTGGGCTTTGCCGGAAAACCACGTGGGCAACGGCCCCTTCACCCTCGAGGAATGGCGCATCAACGCCCGAATGGTGATGAAGAAGAGCCCAACCTATTGGGACGCCAAAACGGTGAAGCTCAACGAGATTCGTTTTTATCCCATCGAAAGCGTGGACACCGAGGAGCGCGCGTTTCGTTCCAGTTTTTTGCATCACACCCAAACCGTGCCGCCGCATCGTATTGATTATCATCGCAAAAAAAATCCCGACCTCCTCCACCTCGACACGTACTTGAGCGTTTATTTTTATCGCTTCAATACCAAAAAAGCCCCCTTGGATGATGTTCGCGTGCGGCGCGCGCTCGCGCTGTCGCTCAACCGCGAGGCCTTGGTCGAGCACGTTCTCAAAGCAGGCCAGCAACCGGCCTATAATTACACGCCACCCGGCACCGGCGGTTTCACTGCGGGACCGCAATTCAAGTACGACCTCGCCGAGGCCAAGCAACTTATCGCCGATTATCTTAAGGAAAAAAGCATCAAAGAGTTGCCCGAGATTGAGCTGAAATATAACACTAGCGAAAGTCACCAAAAAGTTGCCGAGGCAATCCAAAGCATGTGGCGCAAGGAGCTGGGCATCAACGTGGTGCTCGATAATCA
Source organism: uncultured Verrucomicrobiae bacterium (assembly GCA_937775205.1). Taxonomy (GTDB): domain Bacteria; phylum Verrucomicrobiota; class Verrucomicrobiia; order Limisphaerales; family UBA1100; genus JACNJL01. The sequence continues at coordinate 65,039 of CALKBX010000026.1, forward strand.
GGAATGGAAGGTCTTCCTCAAAACCGTGGAGACGCAGGATTACGTCATCGCGCGCGCTGGTTGGGTGGGGGATTACAATGACCCCAACACGTTTATGGATATGTGGGTGACTGATGGCGGTCACAACAACACCGGTTGGTCCAGTAAACGCTACGACGAGCTCATCGAGCTTTCCGCCGCCGAAGGCGACAAGGCCAAGCGGAAAGAATATTTTCAGGAAGCCGAGAAAATTCTCGCCGCCGAAATGCCCATGCTGCCGATTTATTTTTACGTGCGCTCCAGTCTCCGCCAACCGAGCGTGAAAGGCTGGTGGCCCAATGTGCTCGATCATCATCCTTACAAGCACGTGTACCTCGAGGACTGACGCCGAATGATTCGCTTCATCCTTATCCGTTTGCTGCAGGCTGTCCCGGTGTTGTTCATCATCGCCACCATCACGTTTTTCATGGTGCGCCTCGCGCCCGGCGGGCCGTTCACCGAGGAGAAAACCATCCCGGTGGAAATCCGCAAAAAGATGGAGGAACACTACGGCCTCGATCGTCCATTGTGGGAGCAATATCTCCTCTACTTTGGCATCATTTCCAAAGAGGTGGACAAGCATCGGCTGGAGTTTACTGAAGGCAAAGCCAACACTGAGTTTTCGCCCGAGGACAAAAAATTCACCATCACCGCCACGCGCGAAAGCGTCGTTACCGCCACCGGCGAATCCCCCGGCCAATGGCATGCGCGCATCGTGCCCGAGGCTGAGCGCACCTCGAAAAACCACGAAGTATTCATCTTCCGCCGCGAACGCTCCGGCTTGCTCTTCGGTGAATTGGGGCCGTCCTTTAAATACATCGGTTGGGATGTGGAGGAACTCATCCGCCGATCCTTCCCCGTCTCGATGCAACTCGGCCTGTGCGCGCTGGCGATCGCATTGTGCATCGGGCTGCCGGCGGGCATCATCGCCGCGCTCAAGAAAAATTCCCTACTCGATTACATACCGATGTCCACCGCCATGCTCGGTATTTGCCTGCCCACCTTCGTGATGGGGCCGCTGCTCATCCTGATTTTTTCCTCCGGCCTCGGCTGGTTCAGCCCCATCGGCTGGTACACTTGGGGCGATATGGTGCTGCCCTCGCTCACGCTCGGCCTTTATTATGCCGCATACGTTGCCCGACTCACGCGCGGCGGAATGCTCGAGGTGCTCAACCAGGATTTCATCCGCACCGCCCGCGCCAAGGGTGCCAGTGAAACGCGTGTCATCCTCAAACACTCCCTTCGTGGCGGGTTGTTGCCCGTAGTGTCCTTCCTCGGCCCCGCATTCGCTGGGCTCATCAGCGGCTCATTCGTCATCGAAACCATTTTCTCCATCCCCGGCCTCGGCAAATTTTTTGTCACTGCCGCCTTTAACCGCGACTACACGATGGTTATCGGCACCGTCCTCTTTTATGCCACACTCATCATTTTGATGAACCTGCTCGTCGACATCCTGCAGGCTTGGCTCAACCCCCGCACCCGTCTCGAATCGTGACAACCACCGAAACCGCCATCCAAAAAACCGAGGGCGCTTCGCTTTGGAGCGATGCGTGGCGGCGCTTGGCGCAAAATCGTATGGCGGTAATCAGCACTGCGATTTTTGGCCTCATCATTCTCACCTGCCTGTTTGGGCCGTTGCTCTTCGGCCAGCACGATGGCGCGGAAAACAATCTGGCCAACAATTTCCAGAAACCCAGCAGTGAACATTGGTTCGGCACCGACGATCTCGGACGCGATCTCTTCGTGCGCACCCTCGAAGGCGGTCGCGTCTCACTGGCGGTGGGGTTCCTCGCCACCGCTGTCTCGCTCATCATCGGCGTGGTTTACGGCTCCATCGCTGGCTATGTGGGTGGTCGTACGGACGCGCTCCTCATGCGCATCGTTGATATTCTTTACTCACTGCCCTTCGTCATTTTTGTGATTTTGTTGATGGTGATGTTCGGCCGGAATTTCATTTTACTCTTCATCGCCATCGGCGCGGTGGAATGGCTCACCATGGCCCGCATCGTCCGCGCGCAGATTATGGCGCTCAAGGACACCGAATTCGTCGAAGCCGCCCGCGCGTTGGGCTACAGCAATGCCCGCATTATTTTTGGCCATCTGCTGCCCAACGTGCTGGGGCCGGTCATTATTTATTCCAGCCTTACCGTGCCGGCGGTGATGTTGCTCGAAGCGGTGCTCAGTTTCCTCGGGTTGGGCGTGCAGCCGCCGATGAGTTCGTGGGGCTTGCTCATCAAAGACGGCGCAGAAAAAATTGACGTCTATCCGTGGCTGCTAATTTTCCCGGCAATCTTTTTCTCGGCCACGTTGTTTAGCCTGAACTTTATTGGCGATGGACTGCGCGATGCGTTGGATCCCAAATCATCGAAGGACTGATATGGCACTGCTCGAAGTTGATAATTTAAAAACCTACTTTCACACACGCAATGGCGTGGTGAAGGCGGTGGATGATATTTCGTTCACATTGGAAAAGGGCGAGATTCTCGGCATCGTGGGCGAATCGGGCTCGGGCAAATCGGTGACGGTGCACACGCTGATGGGGCTGGTGCCGCAACCGCCCGGACGCATCGAGGGCGGCACGGCAGTTTTTGACAACAGAAATTTGCTGACCACCGATGAGGCGGTGCTGCGGTCGCTGCGAGGCAAACGCATCTCGATGATTTTTCAGGATCCGATGACTTCGCTCAATCCGTACTTGCGGATTTCCGAGCAACTCATTGAGCCGCTGCTGATTCACGGGCAAGCCAATCGCAAGGAGGCACTCAAGCGCGCCATCACCATGCTCGAGAAAGTCGGCATGAGTGACGCCGCCGAGCGCGTGCATTCGTACCCCCACGAGTTTTCCGGCGGGATGCGCCAGCGCGTGATGATTGCCATGGCGCTCATCACCGATCCCGAAGTGCTCATCGCCGACGAGCCCACCACCGCTTTGGACGTCACCGTGCAGGCGCAGATTCTGCGGCTGCTAAAGGATTTGCAAACCGACCTCGGCGTGTCGGTGATTTTCATTACGCACGACCTCGGCGTCATCGCTGAGCTGGCCGATCGCGTGGTGGTAATGTACCACGGCCACATCGTGGAGCAGGGCGACGTACTGCCTATTTTTGAAAACCCGCAACATCCGTACACCAAAGGCCTGCTCGCCTGCCGCCCGCGATTGGAATCGACCTTCAAGGTATTGCCCACCGTTTCCGATTATCTCGATGAAACGGAAGTGGACGGCCAAATTGAGCTAAGCGAAAGACCCGATGCCGCCGCCCGCATCGAGGCCATGCAAAAAATCGATGAGCCGGAGATTGATGAAACCGATTTGCTGCTCGAGGTGAACAACCTTCACGTGCATTTCCCCGAGCGCGCCGGCTTTTTCTCCGGCCCGAAAGGCGTGGTGAAGGCGGTCGACGGCATCAGCTTCATCGTCCCGCGGGGCAGCACTCTCGGCATCGTGGGCGAATCCGGCTGCGGCAAAACTACTACCGGCCGCGCCATTCTCAATCTCGTGGCGCCCACCAGCGGCAGTGTGAAATTTATGGGTGTGGAAATCGCCGGTCGCAACGCCGCCGCCATGCTGCCGCTGCGCAAGCGAATGCAAATTGTTTTCCAGGATCCGTACTCCTCGCTCAACCCGCGCCTCACCATTGAGCAGGCGCTCACCGAGCCGATGGCGGTACACGGCATCGGCAGCAGCCACAGCGACCGTCGCGACCGCGCGGTAGCCTTACTGGAGGAGGTCGACTTGGAGCCGCACTTTCTGCGCCGTTATCCGCACGAATTTTCCGGCGGCCAACGCCAGCGCATCTGCGTGGCGCGCGCGCTATCGCTCGAGCCGGAATTCATCGTGTGCGACGAAGCCGTCAGCGCGATGGATGTCTCCGTGCAGGCGCAGGTTTTGAATTTGTTAAAGGAACTCCAAAGCCGCCGCAACCTCACCTACATTTTCATCAGCCACGATTTGAGCGTCGTCAAATTCATGGCCGATACGATGGCCGTGATGCGCGCCGGAAAAATCGTGGAGCAGGGCAGTGCCGAAGCCATCTACGCCAACCCCGCCGAGAACTACACCCAACGCCTCATTGACGCCATCCCCCGCGACAGCATCGACTCCATCAAACAACGCGTGTCGTAGCCAAGCCGCGTAGCGGCAGCAGAAAATAACCCCGTCTGTCAAAGCGATGTGATGCGGGTTTAAAAATTCAGAGGCCCGATGGGCCGCCAAATTCAGGGGAGAATTACAGGAAAGTGTTCCGACCCTACTATTTCTTTTCGTCACCCGTCGTGGGCGTAGGTGCGGGAGCCGGTTCTGGCGTTGGATCAGTGCTGGAAGGCGCGGGTTCGTTATTGGAGGGCGTGGGGTTCACAGGCAATTCGGGGCCGATTGGTGTTGTTGGGACGGATGGGGTGACGCCTAATCCTTTGCCCGGCTGGGCGGGCTGTTCTTTTTTGGCTTTGTTTTTGTCCGTGCCGGCGGTGTTTGTTTTTTCGCTGTCGGCTTTATTCATTACGGAAAGCACGAGGCAAAGCACCAGAAACGCGATGGTGCAATATTTGGTAAGCTGGGTGAGCACGTTGCCGGCGCCGGCGCCGAAAAGGGCGTCAGTGGTGCCGCCGCCAAAGGCCGTGCCGAGGCCGGCTTCTTTCTTGGGCAGTTGCACGAGCACCAGCAGGATGAGAAACAGGCTGATCAAAAACAGAATGATCGTGAGGGCGAGATTTAGAATTTCCATTGGGTTTCCTTAATTGAGTGTGTTGGTAATGATTTCAATAAAACTTTTGGCTTCCAGTGACGCGCCGCCCACGAGGGCACCGTCCACGTCGGGTTGGCTCATTAGCTCGCGCGCGTTGTCGGGCTTCACGCTGCCGCCGTATTGGATCCGCACCTCGGCGGACACGCTCGCGGGCAGCTGGCCGCGGATGAACGCGTGCGCGGCTTGCGCTTGTTCGGTGGTGGCCGTCTTGCCGGTGCCGATCGCCCACACGGGCTCGTAAGCGATGATGGTGTCTCGCAATTGATCATCCGTCAACCCCGTAAGGCTGCCGCGAATTTGTTCGCCCACCACTTCCTCGGTTTGATTGGCCTCGCGTTGGGCGAGCGTTTCGCCGACGCAAACAATCGGTTTGAGGCCCGCCGCAAGCGCGGCTTTGGCTTTGGCGTTCACGAGCGCGTCCGTTTCCTTTTGGATGGCGCGCCGTTCGGAATGGCCGAGAATCACAAAATGCACCAGCAATTCACGCAACATTCCGGCGGCAATTTCGCCGGTGAACGCGCCGTAATTTTGCTCGCTCATATTTTGCGCGCCGAGGCGGATTCGGGTTTCGCGGATGGCCTCAGAGACTCTGTCCAACGCGGTGAACGGCGGGCAAAGCACCACGTCCACTTCCGTTTGGTTGGCGAGTTCGAGCTTGAGGCCCTCCACCAATTCCGTGGCTTCGGCCACGGTTTTGTTCATCTTCCAGTTTCCGGCAACGATTAATTTGCGTTCTTTGTTCATTCGATAAAATTATTTTTCAGAGAGTGCAGCCACGCCGGGCAATTCGTTGCCCTCGAGAAATTCAAGACTCGCGCCGCCGCCGGTGCTCATAAAAGTGACTTGTCCGGCCAACCCATTTTGGTTCAACGCCTTCACGCTGTCGCCCCCGCCGATGATGCTGACAGCACCCGCGCCCGTGGCGCCCGCCACGGCGACAGCCACAGCCATCGTGCCTTTGGCAAACCGCGCGTCCTCAAAAATACCCATCGGGCCATTCCACAAAATTGTCTTTGCGCCGGTGATGGCCTCCGCGTAGCGCGCGGCGGTGGCGGGGCCGATGTCCACGCCCTCGCGGCCATCGGGGATGTCTTCGGCGCGGTTCACCTCGGGATCGGCCCACTTGCCGTCATTCATTTGCGAAATCAAATTATCAGACGGCAACAGAAATTCCACGCCGAGTTCGGCGGCTTTGTCCAGCGCGGCTTGGGCGATGTCCACCTTGTCCGGTTCCACCAGCGAATCGCCCACGGACTTGCCGAGCGCGAGTTTGAAAGTGTAAGCCATCGCGCCGCCAATCAAAATGGTGTTAGCTTTTTCAATCAAGCGATCGATGACCTTGATTTTGTCAGAAACTTTCGCGCCACCGAGGATGACCACGAAGGGCTTGTCCGGAGTGTTTAGTTCTTCGCCAAGAAATTTCAATTCCCGTTCCATCAACAACCCCGCCGCGCATTGGCCGCCGCGGGCGGTGATGACTTCCGCGATGCCCGCCGTGCTGGCGTGCGCGCGATGTGCCGCACCAAAGGCGTCGTTCACAAACACATCCACGTTGGCGGCGAGTTGTTCGGCGAAGGCGGAATCGTTGGCTTCTTCGCAGGCGTGGTAGCGGACATTTTCCAGCAGCAGCAATTCGCCGTCCTGTAATTTGTTAATCGCGATCTCGGCGGTCTCGCCCACGCAATCGTCGGCGAAAGCCACCGGTTGGCCGAGCAGCTCAGCTAATTTATCGGCCACCGGGCGAAGGCTCATCGACGCCACACGCTCGCCCTTCGGACGGCCAAGATGCGCGGCGAGAATGATGCGCGCGCCTTTTTCGACGAGCGCCTTCAGCGTGGGCAGCGTGGCGCGGATGCGTGTGTCATCATTGATGATCATCGTGCCGGCGGATTCCTCCATCGGCACATTATAATCCACTCGCGTAAACACGCGTTTTCCCTGTAAATCTAAGTCATTAACCGTCAATTTCGCCATAAGCGGGCGCGGAGCATAGACCAAGGCACGGGCTGATAAAAGCAGAAAAACAGTGATTTTTGTGCGTTTTTGCGAAGTTCACAGCGAGGCGAAACTGGGAGGGCGAAGCTCCTGCTGAGCCGAAGGGTGGCGAAGCCGCCCTAAAAACCAAGGTGCACGTTCCGTACACCACGGCTCAGCGGGAGCTTCGCCCTCCCAATCGTTGTGTTATTTTAGCGCAGCAAGTCTAAGGCTTTTTGGAAATCTTCCGGCAAGGGCGCTTCAACTTTAACTGGCTCCCCGCTGGCGGGGTGATCGAAGCCGAGCGCGAAAGCGTGGAGCATTTGGCGCGGGGCGGTGTAACCGGAGGCTTGGGTGAAGGCGCGGGTGGGGCGGCCGCCGTAGACGGCATCGCCCACCACGGGGCAGCCGAGGTGCTGCAGGTGCACGCGGATTTGGTGGGTGCGGCCGGTGTGCAGTGTGGCTTCCATCAGCGCGGAGTGATTGAGTTTTTCGAGCACGCGAAAACCCGTGTGCGCTTCGCGGCCATTGGGCGTGATGGCGATTTTTTTTCGATGCACCGGATGGCGTGCCAACGGTTCTTTCACCGTGTGCTTTGGCTTGGAGGGTTGACCGCACACAATGGCGTGATAAATTTTGGTAGTCGTACGCTCGGCAAACTGCGCGGAGAGCGCGAGGTGCGCGGCATCGTTCTTGGCCACGACGATGCAGCCGCTCGTATCTTTGTCCAGCCGATGCACAATGCCCGGACGCGCCACGCCACCAATGCCGCTGAGATTGCCTTTGCAATGATGCAGCAGCGCGTTCACCAACGTGCCGGTGGCGTGACCGGCGGCGGGATGCACGACGATGCCCGCGCGTTTGTTGAGCACGAGCAAATGGTCATCCTCAAAAAGAATTTCCAGCGGGATGTCTTCCGGTAGCGCCTCGGCGGTGATGGGCTCGGGCCATTCGATGGTGATTGCCTCGCTCGCGCGCGGGTGGTGGGTGGCTTTGGTCGGTTGGCCGTCCACGCGCACGTCGCCGTTTTCGATGAGGCGTTGGAAGGTGCCGCGCGAGGTTTCGGGGAAGTGCTCCTGCAAAAACTTGTCCAGCCGCGCCTTGGGCTGCGATTCTTCGACGTGCAGTGTCTCGCGTCGGCTCATACCTCTTTCAATGGACGATCTTTCAGCTTGGCCCACAAAATGCCGCCGGCGACGAGCAAGCCGATGCTGATGATTTGGCCCGGAGCCAAGCCGCCCAGCGTGTTGCCGCGCGGGTCGTCACGCAGAAACTCGATGCCAAAACGAATGACCGCGTAGCCCAGCAGATAGGCGGCAAAAATGTGGCCGTCGAATTTGCGTTTGCGAAACAGCAACGCCAGTCCTGCGAACAGTGCGAAGTTCAAAAGCGATTCATAAATCTGCGTGGGATGAACGTGACCGGGATGGGTGGGGTGGCCATCGGGAAACGTCACCGCCCACGGCAACGCGCAGGTTTTGCCGTAACAACAGCCGGTCATAAAACAGCCCAACCGTCCGAAGGCGTGCCCCAGCGCGATGCTCGGTGCGAGGGCATCGAACGTGGCCCACACGGGCATTTTTTTCACGCGCGTGAAAATGATGATAGCCGCGCTCGCGCCAATGAGCGCCCCGTGGAATACCAAGCCGGACCGTTGAAAAAATAATTCCTTGAGCGGCTTGCCGCTGTCGCCTTCGTTGATGACGTACAGCAGCTTGGCGCCGGCAATGCCGCAAATGAAAATCCACAGCACGAGGTTCGAGAGATCCTCCGCGTTGAGGCCGATCTTTGCCCCGCGCCGCCCGGCTGTCCACAGCCCTAGCATAAAGCCAGAGGCCAGCAAAATGCCGTACCAATGAACCGTCAACCCGCTAATCGTGAATGCAACCGGATGCACGCGGCACGTTAATCCGCGCGGCAGGCTTGGGCAAGCTTGGCTTATTTGGCTGTATGCTTGGCCGGTTTTGGGGTAACCACGCGCGGTGTTGACGTTGATTGAAGAAGTGGAGGCGCACGCGGCGGAGCGATTGGTGTTGGCGGAGGGCCAGACACCGGCGGCGGAGCTGGCGCGGTACAAGCGTTTCCTTAAGGACGAGGCGTCGCGGCTCAAGAAATTGCATCGCGGCGGCGGTCTTGGGCGTGAGGTGTGCCGCGCGCGGGCGGCGGTGATCGATGCGCTCATCCGGCATTTGCTCGATACGGCCATCGGGCTTGCGCCTTTGGGAAAATTCAAGTCGCCGCCGGCCATCGCCGTGGTAGCCATCGGCGGTTATGGCCGCGCGGAGCTGAATCCGCAGAGCGACATCGATATTCTTTTTCTATGTGACGACCGTTTGTTGGCCAAGCCGAAGCCGGAAGAATTTTTGCAAAGTATCACCGACACGGTGCTCTACACTTTATGGGATGTGGGCTTGAAGATTGGGCACTCGGTGCGCCGTGTGCGCGATTGCGTGGAGGAGGCGAATAAGGATATGCAAAGCAAAACGGCGCTGATCGAATCGCGCCGCGTGGCTGGGGATGAATCGTTGTTTGAAAAAATGGAACAGGCCGTCCACGCCAAATGCGTGAAACCGCACGTGACGGATTACATCGCGGCGCGGCTGGAGGATCAAGCGGCGCGGCGCGCCAAGCACGGCAACGCGGTGACGATGCAGGAGCCGAATATCAAAAACGGCTGCGGCGGCCTGCGCGATTATCAAAATCTGCATTGGATGATGCACTTCCGCGAGGGGTTCCGGATGATGGAAGATTTGGAAGCGCGCAAGGTGGTGACCAAAGCCGAGGCGGAACGGTTGGAGGCGGCGTATTCATTTCTGCTGCGTGCGCGCAATGAGCTGCATTATCAGCTCGATCGTCCCGTGGAGGTGCTCATCAAGGCCGTGCAGCCGAAGGTGGCGTGGCAGTTGGGCTACACAAACCGCTCGCCCGCCAAGCGCTTGGAGGCGTTTATGGGCGATTATTATAAGCACGCGCGTCACATCGATCTCACCGTGCGGGCGATCGAGCAACGCCTCGCGCTCGTGCCGCGGCCGGCGTGGCAACAGGCGCTCGGGCGTTGGGTGAGTGGCCACAAGGAACAGGTGATTGATGGGTTTACGATCGAGGATGGCGCGATCAATACCGCCAACCGCCGCGTGTTTCGCGATCAACCGCGCAAATTGATGCGCGTTTTTTTGCTGATGCAACGCCACAGCTTGCGCTTGCATCCGGACCTCGCCCAAATCATCCGCCAACAAGTGTGGTTGGTGGACCGCGCCTTTCGCGAGGACCCGCACGTGCACGAGACGTTTCTGGAAATCCTCAATCACCCCGGCGCGGTCGGCCGCATTTTGCGCCGGATGCACGAGCTGGATTTGTTGGGCAAATTTCTGCCGGAGTTTGGCCGACTGACGTGTCTTGTGCAGCACGAGTTTTATCACCAATACACCGTGGATGAGCACACGCTGGTGTGCCTCGAAAAACTCGACGGATTGTGGGAGGAAACGTGGCCGGACTATCGCCGCTACCACGAAGTGTTTGAGGAAATCGAGCGACCGTCCACACTGTACCTCGCGCTGTTGCTGCACGATTCGGGCAAGGGCATCGAGAGCGACCGTCACGAACGCGAAGGCGCGCGCGTGGCCGAACACGTGGCCGATCGCATTGGGCTCGATGAAGCGGCAGCCGATAGTTTGCAGCTCATCATTCGGCATCATCTCACAATGGTGCAGGTGGCCCAGCGGCGCGACTTGGAAGACCCACAGGTGATCGAGCAGTTTGCCGAGGAAATGGAGACGGAAGAAAATCTCAACCTGCTGATGCTGCATACGCTGGCCGATTCGCTGGGCACGAGCAATGATTTGTGGAATGGCTTCAAGGACACTTCGCAGTGGAGTTTGTTTTGGAAAACGCGCGCGCTCTTCCGCGAAGGCCCCGTGGCCGTGCGCGCGGAGGAAGAGGAACGCGCCGAGATTGAGGCCGAAGTCACCAAGCTCGTTGATGACAAAGTTCCCGCCGAGGAAATCACCGCGCACTTTGAGCAACTGCCGATGCGTTACTTTCGCGCCTCGCCCGCCGATGAGATCGCCGAGGACATCGGGTTAGTGCACGAATTCATCCGGCTGCAAATCGCCTTTGACGATCGAATGCTCGAGCCCGCCGTGGAATGGCAGCGCGACCGCGATCGCGGCTATGCCGTCGCCAGCATTTGCACGTGGGACCGCCCCGGACTCTTCAGCCGCATCACCGGCGTGCTCGCCCAGTGCGGGCTGAATATTTTAAGCGCACAAATTTTTACGCGCGGCGATTCGATGGTGCTTGATCACTTTCACCTCACCGACGCCCGCACCGGCCAGTTGCCCGCCGGCGAGCAACGCGCGCAATTCACCGAACGCCTCAAGCCCGCTCTCGCCGCGCACGAAGACCCCGATCTCGACCTCGCACAGCTTCCTGATTCCGGCATCGAATACACCTCAATCACCGGCGAACGCATCCCCACCGCCATCTATTTCGACAACCGCTCCAGCGCCGAATTCACCGTGCTCGATCTCGAAGCCGAAGATCACGTGGGCCTCCTCTACGCCGTCACCCACACCCTCAACGCCCTCGGCCTCACCATCGAACTCGCCCGCATCAACACCGAAAAAGGCGGCGCCAATGACAGCTTTTATCTCACTGACATTGATGGCGAAAAAGTAGAGGACGAAAGTCGCCAGCAGTTTATCGAATCAATGCTGCGCCACGTTATCGCCGCGTTGCACGAGGCGTAAAAATTACCCTTCCAGCAACGCCATAGCCGCTGCTTGGCCGCCGTTGTGGCTGAGGCTGACGTGGACGCTTTTGCCACCTTGTTCGATTAACAGAATTTTCCCGCGTCCGTGCAGTTTCACCGTCGGTCGCCCTTTGGGTTGATGGACGATTTCGATGTCGTGCCAGCCGAGTTGTACGCCGATGCCGGTGCCGAAGGCTTTGCTGATCGCTTCCTTGCCGGCGAAACGCGCGGCGATGCATTGGGCGGGGTCGCTCTGCGAGAGGCAGTATTTAACTTCCTCCTCGCGCAGCACGCGATTCAAAAACCGCTTGCGCCAGCGCTTGCAAATTTCGCGGATGCGCTCCACTTCTACGATGTCGATGCCGGTACCAAAAATCATCCGCGATAGCCTTTCATCAGCCGCAACATTTCCTTCACCGCCCGCGGTAAGCCCACGCTCACGGCGTGGCTGATAATGCAGTGGCCGATATTGAGTTCCTCCAAATGCGGCACGGCGTGCAGCGTGGCGAGGTTTTCGTAATTAATTCCGTGCCCCGCATTCACGCGCAGGCCGAGGCTGTGCGCGTGGGCGGTGGCGGCAATGAGGCGGTTGAGTTCCCGCTGGCGGGCGCGGGCATTGCCGAAGTGCTCGGCAAACTGGCCGGTGTGCAGCTCGATAAATTGCGCGCCCGAGCGCGCGGCGGCGTCCACTTGTTTGGCGTCGGGATTGATAAACAAACTGACTTCAATGTCGGCCTTCGCCATTTTTTTGCAAGTGCGCTTCAGTGCGGGTAATTGGCCGGCCACATCCAGCCCGCCTTCGGTGGTGACCTCCTCGCGTTTCTCAGGCACGAGACAGACAATTTCCGGTTTGGTGCGTAGAGCGATGCGGACCATCTCGGCGGTGTTGGCCATTTCAAAATTGAATCGCACGCTCACCGCCTTGCGCAGCGCGGCGATGTCGGCATCCAAAATGTGGCGGCGATCCTCGCGCAAATGCGCCGTGATGCTGTGCGCGCCTGCGGCCTCGGCGGCGATGGCGGCGTCCACGGGCGAAGGCTCGCCCTGCCGTTGCCCGCGATAGCGCGCCTCGCGCAGTGTCGCGACGTGGTCGATGTTGACTCCCAACTTAAGCATCGGGACACGCTACGCAAATTTCTCCGCCTTGCCAACTCTGCGGTGTGTGTTAAAAATCCGTTGTGAAATTTCCGATGCTCATCATCGCCGTGTTGTTTATGGCGGGAGTGTTGTTGGGTGAATGGATCACAATATCGCCGGCTATAATTTTTACGCTGGCGTTGGTGGCAGCGGGCGTGACCCTCGCCGCCGTGTGGCTGGGTCAACGCTGCGATGGGGCGGTGACGCAATGCGTGGGATTTCTCGATGACCGCCTCGGGATGGCTTCCGCCGTGGCGGATGTCGTGCGGCAAGTGGCGTTGATTGCCACGATTGTTTTGGTGGGTTGGGCCAATTACACGCAGCAAACCGCGCCCATTTCGCCGTACGACTTGCGGCATCTCATTCCGGATGAGGGCGCCATCATCACGCTGTGCGGCGAATTGGCGGCCACACCGGAAAGCCGTCGCGCGGGCGTAGTGGAGCGCACCTCGCTGCGCATCCGCGCCGAGCGCATCACGCGTCGCGGCCGAAGCCAATCCGTTCATGGCACGGTGATGGTGACGACCACCAATCGGCTGGCCGAAAATTTTTATGCCGGGCAAATCGTAGAAGTGGACGGCGTGCTCATTCAGCCGGAGCGCGCGAAGGCACCGGGATTATATGACCGCCGCGAGAGCTTGCGGCGGCGTAGCATTTATTTTGAACTGAACACCGACAAACTCACGCGCTGGAAACTCATCCCGCAAAGCTCACCGCCGCGCCGTCCATTGGCCGATCGCTTTCGCGCTTGGGGCCGGCACAACCTCAGCCGCGGTCAGCCGGAGCAGGACGAAGCGCTGGAGTTGCTGTGGGCGATGAGCCTCGGCTGGCGCACGGCGCTTACGGGCGAAGTTGCCGCGCCGTTTATGCGGTCGGGCACGATGCATTTTTTTGCGATTAGTGGTTTGCACATCGGCTTGGTGGCGGGGATTTTTGTGATCCTGCTGCGGGTGGTGCGCGTGCCGCGCGGATGGGTGGGGGTGGTGGCAATTCCGTTGCTGTGGTTTTACACCGCGGCCACCGGCTGGCAACCCTCCGCCGTACGGGCCACGGTGATGATGACGCTCATCCTCGCCGCGTGGTCGCTCAAGCGGCCGGTCAATATTTTGAATTCCCTCGGGATGGCCGCATTCCTGATTTTGCTGTGGGATCCCCAACAACTTTTCCGCGCGAGCTTCCAGCTTTCCTTCGCGGTGGTATTCAGCCTCGCGCTGGTGATGCCGCCCATCGTGGATCGACTGCAAACGCGTGTGCGGCCGGATCCGTTTTTGCCACGCGAACTGTGGCCGCGCTGGCGGCGTTGGATATTGGAGCCGTCGTATTGGCTGGTGGGTGCGGTCGCGATTTCCTTTTGCGCGTGGCTCGCATCGTTGCCGCTCATCGCGCATTACTTTCATTTGTTTAACCCGGTGGCATTGCTGGCCAATGTGCCGGTGGTGGCGTGCGGCACTTTGGCGTTGGCGAGTTGCATGGGGAGTTTTATCTGCGGCGGCTGGCTGGAACCGCTCACAGTTTTGTTCAATCACTCGGCTTGGTTTTTTATGAACTGCATGATGGCCATCAGCCAGTGGACGTCCGATCTCCCCGGTGCGTGGCAATACGTGCGCGCGCCCGCGCCGTGGATGATGGCGGGCTGGTACGCGGTGCTTTTCGGCGTGGGCACGGGTTGGTTTATGAAACCAAACGTGCGCCGATGGGCGCTGGGCGGTGGCATGGTTTTCGCCATTTCATTAGTGGCCGCATGGCAAACCGATCGGCAGGAAGTGCGGCTAACGATGCTGCCGGAAGGGCCGATGATTCACGTGGAAGCCAGCGCGCACACATCTGGTTTACTCATCGACACAGGCGACGCGATGGCCGTGAAGTACAGCGTGCAGCGCCATTTACAATCACGCGGCGTGGATGCCCTGCACGCGGTGGCGCTCACGCACGGCGTGGGCCATCACGTGGGCGGGTTCACCAATTTGTTTGCCGCGCAACCGCTTGATCGCGTGTATTTGAGTCACGCCAAATCATCGTCAATTTATCAAAAAACCGTGCTGGCGGAATTGGCCCAACACGAGGGGCTGAAACAGGTGGTGTCCGCCGGTGACACAATTGGCCCGTGGAAAGTGCTGCATCCGGCGCGCGCCGATGATTTTTCCAGGAGCACCGATGACGCACTTGTGCTGCGCGGCAAATTTCACAGCGTGCGCGTGCTGCTGCTCTCCGACGTGGGCCCGGACGGTTGCCAAGCGATGATGGCGCGCGACGTGGATTTGCGCGCGGACATCGTAGTCGCCGGCATCCCCAGTTACGGCGAACCACTGAGCCCCGGATTGCTGCGCATCATCAACCCCAAAGTAATTATCATACACGACAGCAAATTTCCAATTGCTGAGCGCGCGCCAAAGGAGTTGCTGAATCGACTGCGCGCCAGTGGTGCTCAAGTATTTTCTGTGCGCGACAAAAAAGGAATTCACCTGACAATCACACCAAACGGATGGCAAATAGAAGACTCGATCGGGGTGTTGTGCCGTAGCCGGAATTGATGCGGGTTGGTTCAATTGTGAGAATCGGCAACATCTCTGTCTTGCCTGTTTAAAAATTTGATGTTTCACTTTGCAGATGCGACGCGTTTTGATTTTTCTGTTTGCGGTGGCTTGCTGCTCGGCATCGATTGCGGTTGATAAACCCAACATCATTCTTATCATGGCCGATGATATGGGTTGGGAATGCGTGAGTGCTTATCGTGATCTGATCGCCAAGTACAACTATCCCAAGGCCAAGCCGGGCGAGAAGGATCATTACTCGACGCCCAATATCGACAAGCTGGCCGCTGGCGGCATGCGCTTTGATCATGGCTACTCCCAGCCCATCTGCACGCCTTCGCGCGTGCAGATCATGACCGGCATTTATAACCAGAGAAACTATATCAAGTTTGGTTTGCTTGATCCCAAGGCGCGTACCTTCGGGCACGTGATGAAGTCGGCTGGCTATAAAACCTGCATTGTTGGCAAGTGGCAGTTACTGGGCGGCATGGAGGGGCCCAATAAATTTGGCTTTGATGAATACTGCCTGTGGCAACTCACCCGCCGACCCAATCGTTATCCCAGCCCGGGTATGGAGGTGAATGGTAAGGAGATTGATTACCCGGGAAAATACGGACCGGATATTGCCAGTGATTACCTGTGCGGTTTTATCGAACGCAACAAGGACCGGCCTTTCTTCGGTTACTACCCGATGATTCTGCCTCACTGGCCTTTTGAACCGACGCCTGATAGCAAGGATTGGGATCCCAAACCCGAGGGTGCAGGCAAAGGCCAGAAGAACACCAAGTATTTCCGGGAGATGGTGGCGTACGTGGACAAGATCGTCGGCAAGATTGTGGCCAAGGTGGAGGAAGAGGGGCTCACCGAAAAAACGCTCATTATTTTTACGGGCGACAACGGCACAGCCGCTAGTGTGACGCGGTGTGATGAATGGGCGAGTGATCCAGGGCGGCAAGGGCAGCATGCCTGATGCCGGCAACCATGTCCCTTTCATTGCCCGTTGGCCGGGCACCATCAAGGCGGGCCAAACCACGCGGGCCATCGCCAATTTTAGCGATATTCTCCCGACCATTGCCGAGGTGGGTGGCGCGAAGGTAAAGCACAAGATTGATGGGGTGAGCTTTCTTGGGCATCTCAAGGGAGGCAAACCGTCGCGGGAAGTGAGCTATAGCTGGTATGCGCGCAATGGCGGCCCGCAAGGCAAGGAGTTTGCCCGCACAGCGGACTGGAAACTGTATTCTGATGGCAAATTATTTAACGTGTATGAGGACGTGCTGGAAAAGAATCCTGTGAGCCCCGGTGAACTGGATACCAAGACCCGAACCATTCGTGCCAAGTTGCAAAAGGAACTGGACCGGATGAAAGGCACCCGCACGCAGTTTGACTTATCCAAGTACAAACAGACCACCGCGAATCAAACCAAGGCCATAACATCGCCTGAAGCGGTCGTGTGCGAGGGCAAGTACGCCGGGCATTTGCAGGGAGTGTGCCGTGGCAGCAATGGGAATTTTTTCTGGAGCTTCACGCGGGCACTGGTCAAGACCGATCCCAAGGGCAAAGTCATGAAGAAAATTGTAGTGCCAAATCATCACGGGGATATTTGTTTTGCTGCGGGAAAAATCTATTGCGCGGTGAATTTTGGCGCCTTCAATGATCCCAAGGGCAATTCAGACAACTGGGTGTATGTGTATAGCTCCAAGGATTTATCGCTCCTCTCCAAGCACGAGGTGCAGCAGGTCAAGCACGGCGCCGGTGGCATTGCCGTCAAGAACGGTCGATTTCTTGTGGTGGGCGGGCTGCCCGAGGGTGTGCCGGAGAATTATGTGTACGAGTATGACAGTCAGTTCAACTTCAAGAAACGCCATGTGATCCAGAGCGGCTGGACGCGACTGGGCATCCAGAATGCGGCCTTTGCCCAAGGCCACTGGTGGTTTGGGTGCTATGGCAGTGTGCTGCTTAAAACCACGCCAGACTTCCAGGTCGTGGGTAAATACAATTTCAATTGTGGGTACGGGGTTCTGCGCGGGCCCAATAACAAGAGCCTCTACTGTGCGGACGGCACAACCGGTAAAGAGGGTTCAGATGGCAAAATCAAAGCTGTGCAAGTGAGTATGTTCGAAAAGCTGATCATTAAGGATAATGAATAAGTATGAACATTAATAATCCGAAACTGACAAAGAAATGAACCTTAGAATATTCTTATCATTACTATTCGCAGCCGCAATCTTTACTGCCCAGGCTGAATCGAAACGTCCCAATATCATTCTCGCCATGGCTGATGATCAGGGTTGGGGTGACATGGGTTACATGGACCACAAGGTTCTCAAGACCCCCGTCTTTGATGAGATGGCCAAAAACGGTCTGCGCTTTGATCGTTTCTATGCAGCCGCACCCGTTTGTTCGCCCACCCGCGCCAGTGTCCTCACCGGCCGGCACCCCAACCGCATGGGCTGTTTCCAATGGGGTCACACGATGCGTAAACACGAGATCACCATTGCTGAGGCCCTGAAAACTGCCGGTTACACCACCAGCCATTTTGGCAAATGGCATCTGGGTTCAGTGCGTGCCGATAGTGAAGTGGCTCCGGGCAAAAACGGCTTTGATGAATGGGCCTCCGCCCCCAACTTTTACGAGAATAGCCCCCTCTTCAGTCATAATGGTAAAGTGATTGAAACCAAGGGCGAAAGTTCAGCTGTCACCGTGGACTTGGCCCTTAAATGGATGGCCAAGGTAAAGGATAAGCCCTTTCTTTCAGTCATTTGGTTTGGTAACCCCCACGGCCCGCATATTGGCACCGAGAAATTCCTGAAAATGTATGAAGGCGAGACCAAGGCGTACGCCAATTTCTATGCCGAGATCACCGGCATGGACGCCGCTATGGGCCAGTTACGTGAAGGGATTCGCAAGCTGGGCGTAGCAGATAATACCATCCTCTGGTACTGCAGCGATAATGGCGGTTTAAAACCCAATTCCATGGCCGGGTTGTCAGGAAAGAAAGGTAAGTTATTAGAAGGAGGCATTCGCGTGCCCGGCATCATTGAATGGCCAGATGTCATCAAGAAACATCGTATCACAAACGTGCCCGCCAATACCGTAGATATTTACCCGACAGTTCTGGAACTGGCTGGCATAAAACATTCGAACAACCAACCGCTTCTAGATGGGGTAAGCTTGGCTGATCTAATCCATGGTAATAGTTTCACCCGCCAGAAGCCCATGGGCTTTTGGAATTACCCAACCAGTGGCCGTGGAATGCATGCCCACAAAATGCTCGAAGCCTTGCGTGCTGAGCAATTAGCTGGCAATCAGGCACCCGCACCCAAGGCAGGGTTTGTGGATAAGAAATATCCGCTGGATAAATTCCCTGGTCCCTCAGCTTGGATTTCCGGCGACTGGAAGCTCCATCGCGTGGCTAATAAAGCAGGAGGTAACCCAAGTTACCGACTGTACAACTTAAAGAAGGATGTGCAGGAAAAGACAGATCTGGCCGCCGTACAGCCCGAACGTTTGGCCCGACTTAAAGGTGAACTGGCCGGCTGGCAAAAGAGTGTGGTTAATAGCCTCAATGGTAGGGACTACAAATAGTCTCGATTATTTTTCATCGCGCAACACACGCACATCGCCTTGCCGTCGGGTAATACCGTCGCGATCCATTTTTTCCAGGAGCGGAATCAGAATGCGCCGAGTAGTGCCGAGAGCCTGGCGCAACTCGCTGGCGGTGCCTTGAGTGTGAGTGCGCAGGTGGTTTTTTAGCAGCATGCGGAAGCGGTTGAACTGAGCTGCGCCTATTGCCAATTCGGGGCTGACCTCCACCACTTCCCCCGCTTCGATGAGAAACCGTAACGCTTGCGCACCCTCAGAAGTGCCGGCCAAAAGTTTGCGCGCGGGTGGATCAGTACCGGCGAGTGCTTGTCGAATGTGTTCGCCCGCTGCTCGCAAGTTGGGTGGCAGTGCGGGCTTGTGCGAAAGGGATGTGATGTATTTAGCCTGTCGCTTGAATCCATTTTGGCAAAGGTCTTTCAGTAACTCGGCAAACACATCACCGGATGGAAAAGCCTTCTGCGCCAGCGGTCGCAGCAATTCTATTGTCAGCCCAGGTCGTTCGGGATGGGCGCGGTGTTCCGCGTTTACCGCGTTGGCTATCGCCTCGCGCGCCTGTTGCCAACGCGACTCATCGGCCAGCCAATCGCCTGCCGCCAACGCGGCCTTGGCGTTTACGAGCGAGGTCACGGCGCTGTCAATTTGGGCTGTTGAAAAAGTCGAGGGACACAACAACGCGTCCCGCTGCGCAATACCATCGCGCACAAGTTGTGAGCGAATCCATGTTTCGGCGTTCTCCGGCGCTTCGGCGCGGGTTTGCAGGAAAAGTTTGTGTGCGGCCGATCTCAAGCCTTGTCGATCGCCCTGTGCATCGAGCACGCGGCCACCGGCGAGCGTGGCGCTTTCGGGCCAGTTGCGAATGACGATGCGGTCGCCGGGCCAAACGCACGCGGGGTTCTCAAGGCGCAGTTGGGCCAGTTGCGCCGCGCCGGGCTCAAGGGTTTTGCCCTCCACCAAAACCAAGCGCGCGGGCCAATGGCCGCTGCCGTGGTGCACGCGCACGCGGGTATCGTTGCGCAGCGGGGCGCATTCCTGGCCGAGGCGTGTGGAGCGTTCAAGCAACACATCCAGCGTACGCGTGGTGGTGGCGAGTACGGGCAGGGTGATGGTCGCGCCGCGTGGCAAATCGCCGCGCGCGGCATCGGCAAGATTTAGGGCGGTGCGTGTGCCGGGTTGCGCGGTGTCCTGCGCGCGGTTGTGCGATTGCAGCGTGCGGATGCGCGTGTCGCGCCCGGGCGGATATGCGGTGACCGTGTCGCCTTTGCTCATCGTGCCGCCGGTGAGTGTGCCGGTGACCACAGTGCCGATGCCTTGCAACGTGAACACGCGATCAACGGCAAGGCGCGGTTGGCCGTCATCAGTGTGCGGCGGCATGGTTTCGGCTGCGGCTGCGAGTGCGTTTTTTAATTCTTCCAAGCCTATGCCGTTATGGGCGGACACCGGAACGATGGAGGCCTCAGCCAATGGACTGTTTTGGAGTTGCTGGCGGATTTCCTCTTCGCGCGCGCGGGTGTCATCCACGAGATCGGCTTTGGTGAGGGCCACCACGCCGCGCGTTGCGCCGAGGTAGCTGAGGATTTGCAAATGCTCTTCGGTCTGCGGCATCCAGCCATCGTCCGCCGCCACCACGAGTAGTGCGAGATCCACCGCGCCCACGCCGGCCACCATATTTTTTACAAAATCCTGATGGCCCGGAACATCCACGATGCCAAGGCTGTGCCCGGGGAGTTCAAGATGCGCAAAGCCAAGATCGATGGTGATGCCGCGCAGTTTCTCCTCTGGCAGGCGGTCCGGGTCATTGCCGGTAAGCGCTTTCACCAGCGCGCTCTTGCCGTGGTCAATGTGACCGGCAGTGGCGAGGATGGCGTGGCGGGGGGTCATCGATTTGAGGGCAATCGCTCGAATTTAAACGTGGCTTTCACTGGCACCTCGTTTCCGTTCACCTCGAGATGCGGGCCGAAGAAATAATTGAACGGGCCGGACTTGGGCGCAGGGGTCACGCTTATGTCGCGCCCTCGGCTGAGTTCGAGGCGGTTGGCGGGGTGATGGCCAAAATAGTATCCGGCCAGTTCGGGATGTTTGTCGGCTTCGCTAATGTCCACGGGCATCCATTTGCCATCGGTGAAAAATTCCGCCCAACAATGGTAGCCACCAATCGCGCCCGCATCGCGGTTCGCCGGAATGGTGAAGCCAATGGCAAAGCGCGCGGGAATATTCGCCGCGCGACATAAGGCAATGAAGTATGCGTGGAAATCGGTGCAGTTGCCGGTGTGCGCGTCGCAGGCGTAGAGGGCATCGCCGCGGCCCCAACCCTTGCCGGTTTTGTCGTAGCGCATATGTGCGAGTACGTGGTCGTAGAGCGCCTTGCCGCGCGCGTGGTCGTCCGCTGCTTTCGCGGTGATTCGCTTGGCAATGGCGGTGAAACGCGGGTTGAGCGGCACGAGTTTTTCGGCCTTGAGATGCAGAGCCGGATTGCCGGCTTCGGCGTGAGCTACTTTTTCTTTGCGCGTGACTTGGTAGTGAATGGTGATGCGCTTGCCGCTGTCGGCGGGTGCGGGCTGCAGTACGAGAATTTCATTTTCGCCGGAGGCATCGCGCGTCTTGTGCCACGGCACGGGCGAGATGATGGCGCGTTTTTGAATTTTTTGGAAAGTGTCAGTGCCTGCGAGCGGAATCCAAAGCGTGCCTTTGGCGGTGATCTTGGGCAGCGTCATCTCGTAAACCAATTCGAAATGGTCCGTACCGCGCACGATTGTTTTGTCCGCCGCGAAAGTGGAGGCAGCCAGAAAAAGTGCGATAAGAGACAGCAATGTTTTCATTGAAGTGTTTCGTGGATGGATTGGAGCAGTTGTTTTTCTTGCTCGGGAAAAATGGTTCGCAAATCGAGCCGAAAGCGTTGGTTGCTGATGACGCCGATAACTGGCGTGGACGCGCGGCGCAATCGCGTGGCGAAATCCTTGAGGCTAAAATTTTCCGGCACGAGGTCGAGAGTGAAGCTCGGGAGAGTCGCTTGAGGCAACGCGCCACCACCCACTTGTGATTCGCCTTCGGCCACGGCGACGGTTATCGGCAACACGGCCAATGCTTTGGCCAGTTTGGTGGCGCGGCGTTTGAGTTGTTTGGAGTCGGCTCGGAGGCTTTGGTTTAGTGGAAGCGTTTCGCCATCGCCGCGCAGATAAATTTCGGCGGCGTGCTGCAGCGCGCTGAGGATGAGTTTGTCGCAGCGCAGCGCGCGGAAGAAGGGATGTTTTTTCAGTGCGGCGATGTATTTGGCTTTGCCGGCGATGATTCCCGATTGCGGGCCGCCGAGCAGTTTGTCACCGCTGAAGCATACGAGGGCTGCGCCGCTCTTGATGACCTCGCGCGGGGTGGTTTCGTGATGGTCGGCGGCCCAGTTTTCGGTGTCGGTCAACACACCGCTGCCGAGGTCTTCGACGAACGGGATGCGTTTTTTTCGGGCGAGCGCGGACAGTTCGCGCCGGTCTGGCGCGGCAACAAAGCCGTCCATGAAAAAATTGCTGCGATGGACTTTGAGCAGCAGTCCGGTGTTTTTGCCGATGACCTTGGCGTAGTCGTCGAGCGTGGTGCGATTGGTGGTGCCGACTTCGCGTAGGATGGCATCGCTGGTTTCGAGTACATCCGGGATGCGAAAGCCGCCGCCGATTTGCACGAGTTCACCGCGCGATATGATGACTTCTTTTTTCTCGGCGGTGAGATGCCGCAGGATGAGCACGAGTGCGGCAGCGCAATTATTCGTCACCATCGCCGCTTCCGCGCCGCAGAGTTCGGCGAGGCATTGCTCGACGTACGCGGCGCGTTTGCCACGGCGGCCGGTGGCGAGGTCGATTTCGAGATTGGTGTAGCCGGCGTTGTTCGGCGGCGCGATGGGCGCACGGCCGAGGTTGGTGTGGACGACCACGCCGGTGCCGTTGATAACTGGTTGCAGCCGCGACAACGCGAGATCTTCTCAAACGCAGACGCAGGCCGGAAACAATTTCGTCGTGTTCGGGAATGGTTTTGATTTGCGGAGCGACGCCAACTCCGCGCGAATGGTCGCCACCACGAGTGGGCGGGGCAGGGGGCAGTCGGCCACCGCTTCGAGCAGCGTGTCCACACCGGGGATGGCGCGCAGTTTATTCTTCGCTCTGGCCATTAGTTCACGGTGATGAGTGTTTCGGTGCTCTCGGTGAGTTGGCCGAAGGATTCAAGTTTCAAATCGGCAGTGGCTTCGTGAAATGCTTCGAGGCCATCGGCGGCCACGGCGACGAGCAGGCCGCCGCTGGTTTGGGGGTCGCAGAGGAGGGCGCGTTGGGCGTCGGTGAGCGGGCTGATGTGGTGACTGTAGCTGTCGAAATTGCGGTCGGTGCCGCCGGGGGCGCAGTCCTCGGCGATGTAATGGTCGGTGTTCGGCAGGCGCGGCACGGCGGCGCTGTTGATGATGGCGCTCACGCCGCTGCCTTCGCACAGCTCGGTGAGGTGTCCGAGCAAACCGAAGCCGGTCACATCGGTCATCGCCTTCACGCCGGGCAACGCGCTGAGGTGGCTGCCGATTTGGTTGAGCGTGGTCATTTGGTCGATGGCGCGTTGGACGTCGGCGTCGTCGGCGAGGCCACGTTTTTGGGCGGTGGTCACGAGGCCGACGCCGAGGGGTTTGGTGAGAAATAGTTTGCAGCCCACTTCCGCAGCCGTCGTTGCGTTTCAAATTGCTTCACGGCGACTTGGCCGGTCACCGCCAAACCAAAAATCGGTTCGGGCGCGTCGATACTGTGGCCGCCCGCCAGCGGGATGCCGGCGCGTTCGCACGCGGCGCGGCTGCCTTCGAGCACGCGCCCGGCCACGGCGGGCGGCAGTTTTTCAATCGGCCAACCGAGCACCGCAATGGCCATCAACGGCGTGCCGCCCATCGCGTAGATATCGCTGATGGCGTTGACGGAAGCGATTTGGCCGAAGTCGAACGGGTCGTCCACGATGGGCATAAAAAAATCCGTGGTGCTGATGACAGCTTGGCCATTGCCGAGATCGAACACGGCGGCGTCGTCCTTGGAGTCGTTGCCCACGAGCAACCGCGCACTCGGCGCGGACTTGCCGGCGACGCTGAGAATTTCGTCCAAAACTTTGGGCGATATTTTGCAGCCGCAACCGGCGCCGTGGCTGTATTGGGTGAGGCGAATGGGATCGGTGGGGTCAGTCATGGCAGAAATATAAAATGGCGGAGAGGGTAGGAATCGAACCTACCTCGGCCCGTTCACGAACCGACAACGGTTTTGAAGACCGCGGGGACCACCAGGCACCCTTCACTCTCCGGGAAAAATTTTGAGCGCAATTGGAAACGGCTTGCTCCACGCGCTGCCGTCTACAGTCGCTGAATGGACTGCAGCACGGCGTTGGGCTCCGGGAAGGTTCCCGTTTCCCGCTTGGAATACACCAGTTTATCATCGGCTGTGACCTCGAACACTCCGCCGGAACCGGGTACCAGTTCCAATGACGAAATGCGTTGCTTCAGCTTCAAAAGTTGGTCCGCCAAACTGACGGCCTGCGGCTCGTAATTTCAAGCCGCGCAATATTCAATGCGCACCTTCATGGTTCGCCAAAACATACGCCCACTCCGCCGATTTGGCCAGCCCAATGTGCTTGCTTCGTTTCCGCCATTTCGGCAAAATCACCGCGTGAATCGCATTCTTCTTTTTATCGTGGGCTTTTGCCTGATTGCACAAACTGTTTCCGCAGCCAAAGCGCCGCGGCCAAATATAATTATCGCGATGGCCGATGATATGGGCTGGAGCGATATTGGTTGTTACGGCAGCGAAATTAAAACGCCCAACCTCGATGCGCTCGCCAGTGGTGGCGTGCGGTTTACTCAGTTTTACAACACCGGCCGCTGCTGCCCCACGCGGGCTACGCTGCTTACGGGGGTGTACGCGCATCAGGCGGGCATTGGTCATATGATGAACAATCGTAACTTGCCGGGTTACAAAGGCGACCTCGGCCAAAACGTGCGGACGATTGCCGAGGTGATGAAGACGGCCGGTTATGCCACTTATATGTCAGGCAAATGGCACGTGACACCGCACACCAGCCCGAACGGGCCGAAATATAATTGGCCACGACAGCGGGGGTTCGACCGATTCTATGGAACCATCCACGGCGCGGGCAGTTTCTTTGATCCCAACTCGCTTACGCGCGAGAACACGCAAATCTCACCGCTCACGGATGCGGGCTACAAAACGGATGAGTTTTATTACACCGACGCCATCAGCGACCACGCCGCGCGTTACATTCGTGAGCACAAAAGCGACCAGCCATTTTTTATTTACGTGGCCTACACCGCGCCGCATTGGCCGATGCACGCGCTGGAAAAAGACATCGCAAAATACAAGGGCAAGTACAACGCCGGTTGGGACGCAATGCGCCACGCGCGGTATGCGCGGCAGTTGAAGATGGGGCTCATCGACTCGAAATGGAAAATGTCCGATCGCGATCGTCGCGCGCCGGAGTGGAAGGCCGCCCCCAATCGCGAATGGGAGATTGGCCTGATGGAAACGTACGCCGCGATGGTGGATAATCTCGACCAAGGAATGGGCCGCGTGGTGACTGCCTTGAAGGAAACCGGCCAGTACGAAAACACATTGATTTTATTTCTCGCCGACAACGGCGGCTGCGCCGAAGGAATGGGCCGTGGCAAAGGTATTCAGTTTAAGGATAAGGATCCAAAAGTGCTCAAGCCAATGGGCCGCGGCGAATTGCAGACAAGTATGATCCCCAAGCGCACTCGTGATGGTCGCGTCGTCAAGCAAGGCACCGGCGTGATGACCGGCGGCCCGGATACGTACCACGGCTATGGCCTCGCGTGGGCGAATGCGAGCAACACGCCCTTCCGCGAGTACAAACATTACGTGCACGAAGGCGGCATCAGCTCGCCGCTTATCGTCCATTGGCCGAAGGGGATTTCCAATAGCCGCCACGGCAAACTTGAAAATCAGCCGGGGCACTTGATCGATTTGATGGCCACCTGCGTGGATATCGGCGGCGCAAAATATCCTGCAACAGTGGGCGACAAAAAAATTGTCCCAATGCAAGGCACCTCACTCGCGCCCGCCTTCAACGGAAAAAACATTGCCCGTACCGCGCCGATTTTCTGGGAACACGAAGGCAACCGCGCTATGCGCGACGGCCAATGGAAGCTCGTGGCCAAAGGCGCGCGCGGCCCGTGGGAGTTGTACGACATCGCGGCGGATCGCACAGAATTGCATAACCTCGCCGCCAAGCAACCCAACCGTTTGCAGGCAATGGCCAGTGCGTGGGAAGCATGGGCGGTGAAAGCGCTTGCCAAGCCGTGGCCTTATGGAAAAAAGAAGCCAAAAAAATAACGGAGTTTCAAAACCACAAACACGTCTAAACACCATAAAAAAAATCCTATTCCCCCTCATCGCGCTGGCCGGTTGGCTGGCAGTTCCCCACGCGCAAGCCAGTTGGATGTACGTGCCGCTTGAACTGCGGCTCGCCGGTGCGCAGTACGTGGTGGTCGGCAAGATCGACCGCATCGTCGATGGCATCGAGCGTCACAATCGCACTTACGATGTGGGCGCGATTAAAGTCAGTAAAGTGCTTAAAGGCCCCAAGACACTCAAGGAAGTGAAACTGATGTGGCCCGGGCCTGCGCCGTTTGCAATAAGCACGGACATTAAATATCGCAAAGGACAGGAAGGCGTTTGGATTTTGTATCCGGACAAGGAAGAGGAAAATGTTTTTTGGGCGAGCTTCCCCACCGATTACCAGCGCCTCAAGGAATTACTAAAAGTAGAAGCCAAAATCAAGGCCATCAATGCCATTGCTTGGTCCAAGCCCGTTGGTGGATTGCAACTCGGCGCGATTGTGGAGCAGCGCAATCTTCGCGGGCAAAAGGTTGCCGTGAAAGGTCGCCCTGTCCAAGCGCTCGCCAACGCAACGGCCTACGTGCTCGTGCGCAATTCCGGAAAAGCGGCAACGCACGTGGTGAATTTCCCCGCCGACCAAGCGTTCACGTATCGGTTCATCGGGCCGGACGGAAAACAGCTTCCCATTAATTTGGGAAACCAAAATGCCGGCAAACTGGCGAAGTATCATTTTCTGACCGTGGCCGCGGGCGAAATGAAAGCCGTGGGCTACGGTCTGCGGTTGCCAATGATTGTTCAGCCCGGGAAATACACCCTCGCGCTGGGTTACGCTAACAAACGCAAAGGTGGCGACCTTGTTAATGGCGCGGTGTGGGCTGGTGAGTTGAAGAGCAAAGCGGTCTTTGAAGTGAAATAAGTTTCATGAAATCTGCATAAAAAAGCCGCCCTCCTCGGGCGGCTTTTGCTTTTCCCTCGTTTTAAACTCTATGGCTGAGGCGTGGGGTTCTTGCGCTCCTCGGCATCTTTTGAGGCACCAACCGCTGCGCCAACTGCACCACCACCAGCGGCTCCAATGGCCGCGCCTTCGAGCCCTTTGCCGGATTGATGGCCGATGATTCCACCGAGGATAGCACCCGTAGCAGCTCCGATGCCGGCGCCTTTGCCGGTGTTAGTTTGACAACCCACGGTGAGCAGTGCTCCCGCAGCCAAAATGATAATGGATTTTTTCATGATTATTTTTCTGGTTAATCTGACGCCCCAACGATGGGCTGTTATTCAATCTTGGCAAGCAAAATTGGTTCACTTGATTAACTTGCGCTTGTCCGAAATCGCTGCACAATCGCCCCATGCACATCACACGACGCGATGCTCTCAAAGCCAGTGCCCTCGGGCTGGCAGCTACGGTCACTACCTCTGCCAATGCCCATGCTGAAGCCAAGGTGAATCCCAATTTCAAAATCACCAAAGGCCGGATTCGGCAGTCGGTGATGGGGTGGTGTTTTAAGCCGATGCCCGGGTTGGAGTTGGCCAAGCATTGCAAGGCGATCGGGCTGGAGGCGATGGAGGGGGTTTCGGAAAAAGATTATTCGGCCATTCGCAAAATGGGGTTGAAAATTTCGCTGGTGAGCGGCGGGCACGGTTTTAAGAAAGGCCCGTGTGTGGCGGCCAATCGCGAGTTTGTGATTGAGAACCTCAAAAAAGGCATCGACCTCGCGGCGAAGATTGGCACGAAGAGCGTGATTACTTTTACTGGCATGCGCGGCAAAGGGCTCAGCGATGCGGCGGGCTCGAAGAATTGCGTGGATGCGTGGAAGGCCGTGATGTCTTACGCCGAGAAAAAGAAAATCAATCTTGTGCTTGAGCACCTCAACACGCGCGACGACAGTCATCCGATGAAAGGCCATCCCGGTTACTTCGGCGAGGACGTCGACCACTGCGTCGAACTCATTCGCAAAGTGGATTCGCCCAGCATGAAACTGCTCTTCGATGTGTACCACGTGCAAATTATGAACGGCGATGTCATCCGCCGCATCGGCCAATACAAAAACCTTATCGGCCATTATCACACGGCGGGCAATCCCGGCCGCGCAGAGCTCGACGACACGCAAGAAATCAATTACCCCGCCGTGATGCGCGCCATCGTGGCGACAGGTTACAAGGATTTCGTTGCGCAGGAATTCATCCCCACGTGGAAAGACCCTGTGGCCGCGCTGCGTCATGCGGCGCAAGTTTGCGATGTTTAGTCGCTTGCGCCTTGCGAAATAGCAGGAGATTTCGCATCCTCCCCGGATGCACCGGTATATTTTTCTTTTGGGCCTCGTGGCGATTGTCGCGCGGGCGGATGTGAAACTCCCAGCGATTTTCAGCGACCACATGGTTTTGCAGTGCGGGGCCGTGGCTCCCGTGTGGGGCTGGGCGGATACGGGCGAGAAGGTTACGGTGCAGTTTGCCGGCCAAAGCAAAACCGCCACTGCTGGAAAAAACGGCAAATGGATGGTGCGACTGGATGCCATCAATGATGCCACCGTGAAGGGCTCGCTGACGGTGAAGGGCAACAATACACTTATTATAAAGGACGTGCTTGTGGGTGAGGTTTGGTTGGCCTCGGGGCAATCGAACATGGCGATGACGGTGGGGCGTTGTCGCGATGCGGAGCAGGAAAAGGCGGCGGCGAAGTTTCCGGCCATTCGGATGTTCACCACGCAACGCCGCGCGCACCTCGAGCCGCAAACAGATTGCGCCGGCACGTGGGCGGTGTGTTCGCCGGAAACGGTGAATGGCTTTTCCGGCACGGCGTATTTTTTCGCGCGCGCGTTGCATCAAAAACTGAACGTGCCGGTGGGCATCGTGCATTCGAGTTGGGGCGGCACGGCGGTGGAGGCTTGGACGAGTCTTGATGTGCAAGCTGGCGACAAAAAACTCGCGCCTGTTTTCGCCCAATGGAAAGGCAAACCCAAGGCCCACCGAAACAAGCCGGCCAATTTGTTCAATGGCATGATTGCGCCGATACTTCCTTACGGCATTCGCGGCGCGATTTGGTATCAAGGCGAACGCAATGCGCGCACGGTGGACAGCTCCAAGCTCTACGCGCATCAATTGCCGTTGATGATTAACGACTGGCGCCGTCGCTGGGGGCAGGGCGATTTCCCGTTCCTGTGGGTGCAGCTGCCCAATTTCAAAACGCGCAACGACGACCCCAACGTCGTCAGCGCCTGGGCGCACATGCGCGAGAGCATGGCCGGCACGCTCGCGTTGCCCAACACCGGCATGGCCACCACCATCGACATCGGCGAAGCGAAGGACATCCATCCGAAAAACAAACAAGACGCCGGCGCGCGCTTGGCGAATTGGGCGCTCGCGGAGTTTTACGGAAAGGCAGATGTCACCGCGACGGGTCCGATGTATGCCTCCCATAAAATCAAAGGCAATACCGTGACTGTTCAGTTCAAACACGCGGCCGGTTTGCAGGCAAAAGAAGCGCGGGTGGTGAACGGTTTTGCGCTGGCGGGTGCGGATAAAAAATTCCATTGGGCCACCGCGACTGTGAACGCGGATGGCGCGGTGCAAGTTTCATGCGAGGCAGTAAAAAGACCGATGGCTGTGCGCTACGGCTGGGGAGATAATCCGAATGTCAACCTCGTCAACAAAGCCGGTCTGCCGACTACGCCTTTTCGGACGGATAAGTGGTGAGCGCTACTTCGCCCACATTGCGTTGATGAGTTCCACCGTGCGGTTCACCAGCACGCCGCCGCCCTCGGGGCCGACGAGGTTACTTTGGATGATGGCGCTGTAGCCGCCGCCGGTCGCGGCCTTCAAAGTGGGTAGATACCAACCGGAGGAGCAGGCGAGTTGTACGATGAAAGTCTGCGGCGCTTTGCAGAGCGTTTTCATGCGCATTCCAAAATCGAGGAACAGCTCGAAAGGATTGGTCGCCACCGCCACGTCGCCGAGGCGCAGCACGTGCAGTTCCATTTCAAACTTCGGGTGAGTCTTTTGTTCGTTGAATCGGTCGAGGACGTGTTGGTTCCAGCGACGGTGCGACTCCTCGGCACTGGTGCGTTTGTCTGCAGGTTTGGCCAGTACGCTGTCGACCTTTGCCTGCGCCCATTCCTTTTCCGAGCGCGTTACCAGCCGGCGCGGCAGCTTGAGCGTCTCGACATGATGGCCGAATGGCACCTCGGTACGGATGTCTTTTTTCACGGCGGGCAGCGCGATGTCCACGGCGTTCACGATGCGCTGGGCAATCACTTCGTCCGCAGCGAGATCGCCGCGCAGTTTGCGCATGCGGGCCTCGGCACCTTTGCGGTATTGGACGTGCGGCGATTGGTCGCCGGCCGCGCCGCACCACGGCAGCACAAAAACTTTTTTGCCGTGTCGCTTTTTCATTTCCATCCGCACCTTGCCCCAGTAATCACTGGAAAGGTAACGGGCCGATTCTCGCACTTGCGAGGGGCAGGCGACATTCAGCACGCAGCCGGTCAGTTCCTTTTTTGTGTTCCAGAAAAAGAGCATTTCAATCCCCGTATCCTCGGAGCCTTCCACGCTGAGAAAGTCTGGGGTTTTGTTGCTGCCGTACATCTTCGCCGTGCCGCCGCCGAAGGGCGGTTGGCCCTGCGCGGTGCGGTACACCATGCGGCGGTTGGAACCCACCACCGCGTGGCCAAGGCCCCAACTGACACCGCCGGGCGCGCGGTTTGTCCACGCCGACTCGATGGCCGCCGCGATTTTCTTGAGCATGAAATCCACGTAAGCCGGCGGCTTCAGCACGCCTTTGTCGTCCACGGTGTACCAGCCGATGGCGCGCGTGACCGGGCCGGTGTGCGTGTGGGTGGCGTTGAGAAAAAGTTTTTTCGGGTCAAAGCCGGGCAGCCGGCCCGCGAGCATTTTACGCAAACGCGGCTGAAGGTGATCGGCGATGAGCACCAAATCGCACGAAACCATGATGGCCTGTTCGAGCGACTGCTCGCCCTTGCGCGTTTCAATCGCCAACACCGTGGCGGTGCAAGGCGACTCCACGCGCTCGGAAATGCGTTTGTGAAATTGCCCCGCCAAGGCGACGGGCTGCTCCGGCGTGATGCTGGTCATCGCCCAGCCGATGTGAATTTGACCGGTCGGCGGTGCAGCGAAGGAGGTTGCGGCCGGGGCGAAAATAAACAGGAGAAGCAGGATGCAGTTTTTCATAATGAAAGCGTGCGGCTATTTTAGGGTTGGCCAGCGAATGAGCAAATCAAATACCCTCAGCGCATGCGAATTCATATTTGGATGCTGGCGGTTTGTCTAATGCTGGCGGGCGCTTTGAAGGCGGCTGACCGGCCGAATATTCTCTGGCTCTCGGCGGAGGACATCAGCCCGCACCTCGGTTGCTACGGCGATGCGAATGCCATCACGCCGCATCTCGATAAACTCGCAACGGAGGGCACGCGCTACACGCACGCGTTTACCACGGCTGGCGTGTGCGCCCCGTGCCGCTCGGGCATCATCACCGGCATGTACCAAACCACACTCGGCACACATCACATGCGCTGTAAAGCGGTGTTGCCCGAACACATTAAACCCTTCCCGATGTACTTGCGCGAGGCGGGGTATTATTGCACGAACAATTCCAAGACGGATTATCAGTTTCGTCATCCGAAAGAAACCTGGGATTTTTCCGGTCGTAAAGGGCATTGGCGCAATCGGAAAAAGGGGCAGCCGTTTTTTGCGGTGTTCAACTTCACCGGCTGCCACGAAAGCGGAATCGCGAGTGAGGCAAAATACAAATCGGTGACGGCCGGCCTCAAGCCCTCACAACGGCAGGATGCCAAAAAACTCATATTGCCACCGTATTATCCGGACACACCAATCGTGCGCGAGGATTGGAAGCGCAATTACGAGCTCATCACCGCCATGGACGCGTGGGCGGGCAACCTCATCGCGCAGCTCAAGGCGGATGGCCTTTACGAAAACACGATCATTTTTTTCTGGAGTGACCACGGCGTCGGCCTGCCGCGCGCGAAGCGGTGGCTGTACGATTCGGGCACGCGTGTTCCACTCATCGTGCGGATGCCGAAGTCGGCGGGCTTGAAAGCGGGTGTGAACAATCGGCTGGTGAGTTCGATTGATTTTGGTCCCACGGTTTTGAATTTAGCCGGACTGGAAATTCCCAAGCACATGCAGGGCCGCAGCTTCATTGGTGGTACGCCGCGTAAGTTCGTATTCGGCGCGCGCGATCGTATGGATGAACGCTACGACATCATCCGCAGTGTGCGCGGCCCGCGTTATCGGTACATCCGAAATTACGAACCGCTCAAGACGTACTATCAATATATGAACACGCCGGAAAAGGGCGCGACGATGCGGGAGATTCGCCGCGTGGCCGATGCGGGAAAATTGCCGCCGGCAGCCAAACTTTTCATAGCCCCCACCAAGCCCACGGAGGAATTGTACGATTTGGAAACCGACCCGCACGAAATTCACAACCTCGCCGGCGAGCGCAAACACGCCGACAAGTTGAAAGAACTGCGCGCTGCCCATTCGGATTGGGTGAAACGCACGGGCGACCTCGGCCTCTTGCCTGAAGCGGAAATTGAGATTCGCGAAAAGGCCGCCAGTGCGCCGCTACAATATCCTCAAAGGTAAAAGCAAATTGAACGCCCAACTTGGCAACGCCGCCGCAATGGCATCCTCCGGCGTGTACGCGTTGCCGTCGATGATACAAGCGATGCAGCATCCGGACGCCGCCGTGCGTTATTGGGGCGCCACCGGCGTGGGCAACATTGGCCCGCAAGCGATCAACGCGAAGCGGCCAATGATGGATGCGTTGAAAGACAAATCCCCCAGCGTCCGCATCGCCGCCGCGCGGGCCTTGGCGAAACTGGGCGAGGTGAAGCTGGCGTTGCCGGTATTGGAAGCGGAACTGCAAAGCGAGCACCAATGGGGAAGGTTAGCCGCAGCAATTGTGCTAGATGAAATGAATGAGCAAGCGAGGCCGTCCATCCCGGCGCTGAAAAAGGCGCTGGTCAATCAGCCCAATAAGTATATCGTGCGCGTCGCTAACCGTGCGCTCAATGAACTGTTGGGCACGAATCATGTGGTGCGTTAATTATTTAAAATGAGACTAAAATTTTTTCTCCTCACCGGACTATTCACTGCTGGTATGGTAGTGGCGAACCCTCCAGCGGGCTTTGGTGCGCCGGACACTGAAATTATCCTTGGCACGAAGCATGGCCAGATGCGCTTTGATCAGGAAGCGCTTGCGGTGCAGCCCGGGGCTAAGGTGAAGCTTACGCTGAAGAATACCTGTGAAATGCTGCACAACTGGGTGCTTGTGAAGGGTGATGCCACGGTGCGTGATCGAGTGTCGGGTAAGGCACTGCAACTTGGCGCGCAGAGCATGGTTAAACATTTTGTGCCGGATCATCCGGCCATTATCGCCTCGAGCCAGATTGCTATGCCAGGCAAGAGCGTGGAGGTTTATTTTAAGGCACCGATGGCCGAGGGTGACTATCCATATGTCTGCACACTGCCAGGCCATGCGTTCACGATGGTGGGTGTGCTGGCGGTGTCCAAGAATCCAAAGCAGGCACTTGCCCGCTTAAATAAAAATAGGCCGCGGGTGAAAGCCCAATTGCCGCTGTTGGTGACAAACAAGCCGTTGTTGCAACGGGCGTTTGTGCAGAATTCACCGGCCCGTTCCATTTGCGTGGGGTTGCCCGGTGGGGTGAATTACCTTTTTGATGCTGAAACTTGTGCTGTGGCTTATGGTTGGACCGGCGATTTTCTCGACGTGGGCCCCGACCGCAAAGGGCGTGGCGGACGTCACTGTAAGATTCTAGGTAAACGCTTCGAGGTTGGCTCCCAAGGCGCTTTGAAAATTGGCAATGCTGCGCCGGTATTTCGTGGGTATAGCCGCCTTGGGATTCCGGA
Organism: uncultured Verrucomicrobiae bacterium; assembly: GCA_937775205.1. GTDB lineage: Bacteria > Verrucomicrobiota > Verrucomicrobiia > Limisphaerales > UBA1100 > JACNJL01. The sequence goes on from CALKBX010000026.1 coordinate 99,069, forward strand.
GATTCACTACAGCGTGGGTGAGGCAACTGTGAGGCAAACGGTTTCATTCCATGCCGGTCTGGTCGGTGATATTCTGAAGCGCGGGCTTCAATACACTTTTAAGGTGACTGACGCAAAGGGCACCGTGACTTTTAATCTCAATCCCGCCAATGTGCTAGTCGAGGCCAGTGCTGGGAAATGGAACTCTGATAAGACCGCCCTTAGCCTCAATGCCAAGGAGGCTAGTGAATTCACCGTAACTCTTTTGCCAAAGAAATAACAATGAAACCAATTCAATTCATTCTTGCGACCCTCGTATTAGCCTCCGGAGTTTCGGCCGCTCGCCCGATGATCAAGCCCGCTGGCTATCAAGTGGATACCATCAACATTCCGAAAGAGATTACGCTTGGGGTGGGCGGCATGGCGTTTTTGGACAAAACCACAATGCTGATTTGTACTCGTGAAGGGGAGGTGTGGAAATTTAACACCGGCAATGGTAAATGGAATTTGTACGCCGATGGATTACACGAAAGCCTCGGGTTGTGGATCGATCATAAAAAAAATGACGTCTACGTAATGCAACGTCCCGAGCTGACCCGTCTCGTGGACACCAACAAGGACGGTAAGGCGGATCTTTATGAAACGGTGAATGCTGGCTGGGGCCTCACGGATAATTATCACGAGTATAGCTTTGGCCCGGTGCGTGATTCGAAAGGCAACTTCTACGGCACGTTGAACACCTCCCTCAGTTGGCCGGGCTGGGCGGGTAGTGATAAATGGGATAAGGCGCGTGTGCACGATTCCAAGATGGGCCGTGCTGCCAAATACCGGGGTTGGTCCTTTCAAGTCACGCCACAGGGCAAATTCGTCCCGTTTTCGATGGGCATGCGTTCGCCAGCCGGCATCGTCATCAATCAGGCCGATGAGATATTCTACACGGACAATCAGGGTGACTGGAACGAGACCTCCTCACTTCACCATGTAGTGAAAGGCCGTTTCCACGGGCATCCGTCCTCGTACTTTGATCACCCGAAATTCATCGGCAAGGATCTCAACAAAATTTCGATCGAGGACTATCGCAAAATGCGCGCGCGCCCGGCGGTGTTCATTCCACACGGAGAGTTGGCCAATTCGCCTGGCGAGCCAGTGTATGATTATACGGGTGGCAAGTTCGGTCCATTTGCAGGGCAAATGATCCTCGGTGATCAAACTCGTTCCAACCTGATGCGGATTCATGTCGAGAAAGTAGCCGGCGAATATCAGGGCATGGTGGTTAACTTTATTTCGCCGATGCAAACCGGCTGCATCCGCGGTGTGTTCGGGCCGGATGGCAGTTTCTGGGTCGGCCAAACCGGCCGCGGTTGGGGTTCTGTGGGGGGCAAACAGTTTGGCCTCGAGCGCGTGCGTTGGGACGGCAGCACCAGGCCGATGGCGATTCACCACATCAGCCTTACCAAAACCGGCTTCGATGTGCACTTCACCTTGCCCGTTGATGCTGAGGCCGGTTTGAATGTCGCGAATTACGACATCCTTGAGTACGAATATCAGTACCGTCCACAATACGGTTCACCGAAGAGCAAGCAGAAGAAGATGAAGCCAACGGCAGTGAAGCTCTCCAAGGATCGACGCATCGCACACCTTTCGCTTCCGCTGGTCGCAGAGAAGGTATATCAGTTCAACCTCAACGGAAACCTGCGTTCCTATGCGGGCGCAGAAATTGCTAATCGAGTGGCGTGGTATACTGCCAACCGCCTCCATAAATGATATCCAAAATGAAACTTATCCGGATCTTCCTCCTGTGTGCTGCCACTAGCACGCTTACCACCCAGGCTGCGGAGCCGCTGAAGGCACTGCTGATAACCGGTGGGTGCTGCCACGATTACGCAAAGCAAAAGCTCATCATCAGTCAGGGCATCAGCAAGCGCGCGAATGTGGACTGGACAATTATGCACGAGGGCGGCACAGGGCGCACGCATCGGATTTCTATTTATAAAAAGAAAGATTGGATCAAGGATTTTGATGTGGTGGTGCACAACGAATGTTTCGGCGCGATTGGCGACAAGGCATTTGTGGAATCACTGGCCACAGCCCATCGTGATTCCGGTGTGCCGGCGGTGTTGCTGCATTGCACGATGCACAGCTACCGTGCAGCGGACAAGTTGACCGACGAATGGCGCAAGCTCTTGGGCGTGACCACCGTGCGGCATCAACAACACGTGGCGGTTGAGATTAAAAACATGGAGCCCAAGCACCCCATTATGCAGGGCTTTGGTAAAAGCTGGAAGACACCGGCTGGTGAACTTTATGAAATCGTAAAAGTATGGCCGCACACCACCGTGCTCGGCCAAGCCCACGGCGTGCGCACCAAGAAAGATCATCCGTGCATTTGGGTGAACCAATACGGTAAAGCTCGCGTATTTGGCACCACCATCGGCCATCA
>CALKBX010000027.1 GCA_937775205.1 uncultured Verrucomicrobiae bacterium
TGGTGCATTGTGCCCTTTGACGCCAAGAAGCGCGGGCCAGCGTTGCAGCGGGTCCAGAAATGCTCAAGCGCCTCGGTATCAAACGTGTGGCCTACGATTGGCGCGCACAGCACGTAAAGGAGTTCGAAGAAGAGATTCTGCAGTATAAGAAACATGGCTTGGAGTTCTTTGCCTTCTGGAGCGTTCACGAGGCAGCCTTCGCCCTTTTTGAAAAACACAAACTTCACCCGCAAATCTGGCTCACAGTTCCCAGCCCCAAGGCCGATTCACAGGAAGCCCGAGTCACTGCTGCAGCTAAAGCCCTGTTACCCTTGGTGGAACGCACTAAAAAACTCGACTGTAAATTGGGCCTCTACAACCACGGTGGCTGGGGCGGTGAACCCGAAAACCTCGTGGCCGTTTGCAAATACCTGCACCAGCATCACAAGGCCAAGCACGTCGGCATTGTTTACAACATGCACCACGGTCACGGTCACATTGCAGAATTCGAAAAATCTTTGCGACAAATGAAACCGTATCTCCTCTGCCTGAACCTCAACGGCATGAACGATGGTGCCAAACCGAAGATTCTCCAACTCGGGCGCGGCCAGCACGAGGCGGCAATGATTGCAATCATCCGGAATGTGGGATATGCGGGGCCGATTGGCATCCTCGATCATCGGATTGACACTGATGCGGAAGTTGCCCTGCAGGAAAATTTGGAAGGATTGAAGAAGATTTTGAAATGACAATTTGGACGTTGATCCTATCATGCCATAAGAATCAGACTTGCGCCCGAGACCAAAAATAAGAGATGTCACAATCAAAAGAAGAATTGCCCGAATCTCAGGAAGTTTCCTCCGAATCGCCTGAAGACGAAGAGCCCAAAGCAAATCCGTTCATCCCCAACCCTAAGGCACAGTGGTGCCCCAAGTGCGAGGCACATTGGTCTGACTATGACTATTCTTATTATCACTCCGTTTCAGGAGGTAATAGCACAATCGAGGATCAGTATAATTGCAAGGTCTGCAAGGCCACAATGTTCAACCCCGCCGAAACTTTGCCGTGGATGTACGGGACGGTAGGGTTCGGGGCTTTTTTATTGGCAATTGGGTTGTTGATAGGTTTGTTCAAGGGCGAATTCGATTTTAAAAATGGAGGGCCTGAAGCAGTACTTATATTGTTCGCAATCTTTCCACCATTGATTGGCCTAATGCAGTATACTTACATGAGGAAGTGGTTCGCTTGGTCATCCGCCCAAAAGAAAAAATCCGCCGAAGAACTGGAACAGGAAGCTATGAATGCGCCATCTGCCCCCGAAGGAGGTTCTGCAGAAAAGGCCGAGCCTTGACTGTGGCCACATCCGCATCGCTTCAATTAACTGGAGAATGGACAGCAATTCCTAACTCGTATTTACAATGAAAACCCTCTTCCTCAGCGTTCTCTGCGCCTTAGGCGTTTCAGCATCGGCCGCCGCCAAGCCGAACATCCTGTTCATCCTCGCGGACGATCTCGGCTATGGCGATGTGGGTTGTTACAACGCGCAATCGAAAGTGCCTACGCCGCATCTCGATCAATTGGCGAAGGAGGGCATTCGGTTTACTGACGCGCACAGCCCTTCAACCGTTTGCACCCCCACCCGTTACAGCGTTCTCACCGGTCACATGGCTTTCAGGCTTAACTACCGGGGAGTCTTCACCGGAGTGGGAGGGCCGTGCCTGATCACAAAGGACCGGTTGACCTTGCCGGGAATGCTGCGCCGGCAAGGATACGAGACGGCGATGTTCGGCAAGTGGCACGTGGGTTTGACCGCGTTCGATAAGGAAGGCAAACCCATCCATCAGAATGGTTTGCCCGCGGTGCGCCGGATCGATTACTCGCAGCCCCTTCGTGGGTGGGCCCATCGATCGGGGTTTCGATCATTTCTTCGGCACCGCTTCCTGCCCGACCACCGATTGGCTTTACGCCTTTATTGACGGCAACCGAGTCCCCGTGCCTCCCACGCGCATCGTCGATCGCGCGCCGCTGCCCAAGCACCCCTACTCGCGCGACAATCGCCCGGGCATGATCGCCCCGGATTTTGATCTGGAGGAAGTCGATATGGTCTTCCTAGAGAAGAGCCTGAAGTATCTGGAGAACCATGCCAAGAGCACATCCAAGAAACCCTTTTTCCTCTTCCACTCCATGCAGGCGGTGCATTTGCCTTCATTTGCCGGGGACGCCTTCAAGGGCAAGACCAAGGCCGGCCGCACATGGTGATTTCATTTTTGAAATGGATCATGTGGTGGGCGAACTCATGAAGGCACTCAAGAAACACGGCATGGCTGAAAACACGCTGGTGATTTTTTCCAGTGATAACGGCCCCGAAGTGCCCACCTCAATTGCCATGCGCCGCGACCACAAGCACAACGGTGCTCGTCCATGGCGTGGTGTAAAGCGAGATCAATGGGAAGGCGGTCATCGCGTGCCCTTTATCGCCCGCTGGCCCGGCAAAATCAAAGCCGGTAGCACGTCAAAACAAACCATATGCCTGACCGACCTTATGGCAACCGCCGCCGCAATCACCCAAGCCAAGCTGCCGAATAATTCCGCTGAGGATAGCTACAATATTTTACCTGCTCTCCTTGGTCAGGAGACTAAACCTATTCGTCAATATACCCTGCACCAAACCATGAGTCTTGCTTTGGCTATTCGCAAAGGTGATTGGAAGTATCTCGATCATAAGGGTTCGGGTGGCAATAACTACGCTCGGCCAGGTGAGTGGGGTATGAAGCAATACACACTACCCGAAAAGGCGCCCGACGCCCTGGGGCAACTCTACAACTTGAAAACCGATCCCGGCGAAACTACAAATCTCTATTTCAAACACCCCAAAATCGTGAAAACGCTGAAAGCGAAGCTGGAACAATTCAAAAAATCTGGACGCAGCGCGCCAGTGCGAAAATGATTTTTCACCGCCGAGACACAGAGGGCACAGAGAGGTAGGGCGTGCTGTCCCAGCGCGCCGAGGCGATTTGGGACAAGTCGCTTTTTACGCTTGATTCCTTTGACCAAGAGCCCATCCTTTTCCTAGTCTATTCAACATTATGAAACGCAGAACATTTCTCCAAACCACCATCGGCGCCGGCTTTGTTGGCTCCGTTGCTCCCAATCTTTTGCTCGGCGCGGCTAAGGATAAGCCGAATGAAAAACTCAATATCGGAATCATCGGCTCAGGCGGCCGCGGCTCGGCAAATATGCGCGGCGTGGCCTCGGAAAATATCGTCGCCCTCTGCGATGTGAATGGCCAAACGCTTGCCGCCTCGCAGAAAAAACATCCCAAGGCCAAGGCGTATTTTGATTGGCGCAAATTGTTGGAAGACAAATCCATCGACGCCGTCACCGTCAGCACCGCCGACCACTGCCACGCGCTGGCCGCCGTGGCCGCGATGCGCGCGGGCAAACACGTCTACTGCGAGAAACCGCTCGCCCACAGCGTCCACGAGGCGCGCGTGATGCGGGAGACGTTTGCGAAGTCAAAGGTCGCCACGCAAATGGGCACGCAAATTCACGCCACGGATAATTATCGGCGCGTGGTTGAGTTGGTGCAAAGCGGCGCCATCGGCCCCGTGCGCGAGGCGCATGTGTGGTGCAGCCGCACAATCAATCCCATTGGCGCGCCCGTGCTCGAACGGCAATCGCCGCCGGATTGGTTCCACTGGGATGAGTGGCAGGGCCCCGCGCCCGACCGTTATCATAATCAAGGCTATTGGAAAGGTGGCAACCTCAACTGGAACCGCCGCTGGGATTACGGCAACGGCGTGCTCGGCGACATGGGCAGCCATCTCATCGACCTCCCGTGGTGGGCGCTGGAACTCACACACGCCGCTCACCTGCGAAGCGCACGGCCCGAAAGCCGATGCCGTTGCGTGCCCGCCGTGGATGCGTGTCACGTGGGAACACGCCGCCCGCAAAGGCCGCGCTGCGCTGGAGGTGCCGGTGAAAGTAGTGTGGTACCACGGCGGCCGTAGCAAACGCGACCGGCCGGCCATCGAGACCGGCATGGACTTGGGCAAATGGGGCAATGGAATTTTGTTTGTGGGCGACAAAGGCATGTTGCTCGCCGATTACGGCAAACGGATTTTGTTGCCGAAAGAAAAATTCGGCGGCCACAAAGCGCCCAAGCCGTGGATTGCCAAATCGCTGGGCCATCATCGCGAATGGATTCACGCCGCCAAAACCGGCGCGCCCACCACATGCAACTTCGAATACTCCGGCAGCCTCATCGAGCACAACCTCCTGGGCAGCGTGGCGTATCGTGTCGGCAAAAAATTGCAGTGGGATGCGAAGAACCTGAAAGCCACCAACGCCCCAGAGGCGGCCAAGTACATCCGGCGCGATTATCGGAAGGGTTGGTCGATTTAATGAAACGCATTCTGTTTTCCATCACGCTCATTCTGCTCGTCGCGTCACCCGCGCAGGCCGGGAAATTTGTGCCCATCTTTGACGGCAAGACGTTGAAAGGCTGGACGCCCGCGCCCGGAGGAAAGTGGGAAGTGAAGGACGGCGCCATCGTCGGCACCAGCCCGAAGAGCGAGCGACGGCACGGAATTTTGCTGACGGACAAGCAGTACAGCGACTTTGTCGTGAAGGCGAAGTTTCGCGTGCACTCGGGCGACAGCGGTTTTTATTTCCGTGCTGAACGCGTGAAAAGCGCGGTGAGCGTGAACGGCTTCCAAGTGGAGGTGGACACCTCGCAAGAGACCGGAGGCCTCTATGAGACCGGCGGTCGCGCGTGGGTGCATCGCCCGACGGCGGCGGTCATTAAAAAGCGCAAATACAAAAAGGGCGAATGGACCGACCTTGAACTGAGCGCCATCGGCGGCCACATCGTGGTGAAAATCAACGGCGTGATTTCGACGGAGTTGAAAAATGACAAGAGCCGGCGCAAAGGTTACATCGGCCTACAACTCCACGGCGGTCAGGTGATGCACGTGGAGTACAAGGATATTGTGATTATGGAGAAGTGATGGGGTGAGAGCGTTACTTTATCCCAAGGCAATCCGAAGCCAAAAAAGGCCCGCCATTGGCGGGCCTTTTCTTTTGAATTGATGATCCGGTTTAATTCGTTCCAATCCCAAGTGCCTTCAAAGTCTTGGCGGCGTTGGCTCCGTCTTGGCCGGCTTTTACTTTTTTATCGATCTTCAGGATCTTGCCGTCCTTGCCGATGTAAAAAGTCCACCGATGCGGGAAGGGCCGAAGAGTGGTCACCACACCGTAAGCCTTGGCAGTCTTTTTTGTCGGGTCGCTCAGGATTGGATAATCCAGCTCAAGCGACTTGGCGAAGTTGATGTTGCCCTTCTTGCCGTCGGCGGGATCGCAGCTGGCGGTGAAGTAGGCGGCATCAAATTTCTTCAGCTCTTTGCCGTTCGCACGGAACGACTTGCATTGGGCCGTTCAGCCCCCGGTAAACGCCTTGGGGAACCAGGCGATCACCACCGCCTGGTTGCCTTTGTAATCGGAAAGCTTGTAGGTTTTGCCGTCGCTGCCCTTGAGCGCGAAGTCCGGAGCCGCATCGCCGACCTTGAGGTCCGCCGCGCCGAGGAGGGTGGTGAGAAATCCTGCCATGATGATGAGTGTTTTTTTCATGTTAACTTTCGTTCGCCAGTGATTCCACACGGCGCGTTCAATTGACGGAGATTAGGATTGGGATGTTCAAAAAACAAGCGCTATTTTCCGCAACTTGGCCTTGATGGTAATCCGCCCGCGCGGCATACTCGCCCGATGCAATCCCTTCGCACTCTTGCCGGGCTTATGTTGGCCGGTTTCATTTTACTTTCCACAACTCACGCCGCGCCGAGCATCCCGCAATCGCTCAACCTCAAAGGCGGCTTCGTCGTGCACCTCGGTTGTGGCGATGGGAAATTCACACTTTCGTTGCGGTCGAACAACCGGTTTCTTGTGCACGGGCTCGACGCCAATCCGGCCAACGTGACAAAAGCGCGCGCGGCGGTGAAGGCGGCGGGCGTGTATGGCGCGGTTTCCATCGACCGCCTTGCGGGCAACTCGTTGCCGTACATTGACAACATGGTGAACCTGTTGGTGGCCGAGGACTTGAAGGGCGTGCCGATGGCGGAGGTGATGCGGGTGCTCGCGCCGAAGGGGATTGCCTATATAAAGAGTGGCGGCGAATGGAAGGCGACGACCAAGCCGCGGCCGAAAAACATCGACGACTGGACGCACTACCTGCACGACGCCGGCGGCAATGCGGTGGCGCATGACACGGTGGTGGGGCCGCCGCGGCATTTGCAGTGGTTGGGCAGTCCGCGCTGGTCGCGCCACCACGACCGGATGGCGAGCATGAGCGCGTTGGTGTCGGCGGGCGGGCGCGTATTTTATGTGATGGACGAAGGCTCGCGCGTGTCCATCCAGTTGCCTGCGCGCTGGACGCTCGTGGCGCGCGATGCGTTTAACGGCGTCATTCTTTGGAAGAAGCCGATGAAAAAATGGCACAGTCATTTATGGCCGTTGAAGAGTGGGCCAACACAGCTCGCGCGGAGGCTCGTGGCGATGAAGGACCGTGTGTATATCACGCTCGGTGTGGATGAACCGGTGAGCGTGCTTGATGCCGCCACGGGCGAACTTATCCACGAACTGCCCGACAGCAAAGGCGCGGAGGAAGTCATCGTTGAGGGCGGGCAGGTTTTTGTTTTGGAGAGTCCGGAGGAATGGGAACTGAATTCGTTTTTGCCGTTTCATAACACCGGCGACCAAGCGCGCGTGCGGCGCGACTTCGCGTGGAACAAAAAAAATCGGGACGTGAAGGCGTACGATTCGGTGACCGGCAAACGCATTTGGGGCCACAACAGCAAGGTCGCGCCGCTGACGATGACGGCCGATGAGGACCGCGTGTTTTTTCACGACGGCGAAAAAGTGGTGGCGCTCAATCGTTCCTCGGGCGACGTGGCGTGGAGCGCGGGCAAATCGTTTCTGCCGGAAGTAGTGCGTTTCAACTTCGGCCCCAAGCTGGTGGTCCATGATGGCGTGGTGCTGTACGCCGGCGGCGATCGTACGATGAAAGCCATCGACGCCAAGACCGGCAAGCAACTTTGGGAAGCCCCTCACGCACGCGGCGGCTATCAATCGCCTGAGGATTTGCTCGTGATGCGCGGGATGGTGTGGAGCGCGCCAACCACCAGCGGGCGCGACAGCGGTATCTTTACCGGACGCGACCTGCGCACCGGCAAAGTGATGGTCGAGATTCCTCCCAACGTGGACACCTATTGGTTTCATCACCGCTGTTACATCGCCAAGGCCACGGATAATTTTCTGATGCCCTCGCGCACCGGCATTGAGTTCATCGACCCCGAAACAAAAAACTGGGACATCAATCACTGGGTCCGCGGCGGCTGCCTCTACGGCGTGATGCCCGCGAATGGATTGACCTACGCCCCGCCGCACAACTGCGCGTGTTATCCTGAGGCAAAACTCTTTCGGCTTCAACGCCCTCGCCTCCGCCGCGCCATCCCGCGCGCTGGGCAAAGTAATCGAAACTAATCGCCTCGAGCGCGGCCCCGCCTTCGGCCAAGCCACCGATGCCGCCGGCAACGGCGAAAGCGATTGGCCGACTTATCGCCACGATAATTTGCGCAGTGGGTTTTCGAGCAATCGCGTGGGTGAAAAGCTCACTGAAAAATGGGTCACCAAATTGGAAGGCAAACTCTCCGCCGTGACGTTGGCAGAGAATAAGCTCTTCGTCGCTCGCGTGGACGCGCACGAAGTGGTGGCGTTGCACTCGGAAACCGGCAAGGAGCTTTGGCGGTTTACCACGGGCGGTCGCGTGGATTCTCCGCCGAGTATTCACGATGGGCGAGCGTATTTCGGCAGCGCTGATGGTTGGGTGTATTGCTTGCGCGCCAGCGACGGTGCCCTCGTATGGCGGTTTCGTGCGGCGCCGGAGGATCGTCGCCTCATGGCCTATGAACAGCTCGAAAGCGTGTGGCCTGTGCACGGCAGCGTGCTCATTCGTGAAAACCAAATCTATTTCGTGGCTGGCCGTTCCAATTTTCTCGATGGCGGCATGCGATGGTTTGCGCTCGATGCATTGACCGGCAAAAAAAACATTGAAGTGGTGCTCGACGACAAGGAGCCCGGCGAAGAGAAAAGTCTGCAGGATCGCATTCAGATTTTGCAAATGCCTGTTGGACTGCCGGATATTCTCTCAAGCGATGACAAATACATTTATATGAAGTCGCAAAAATTCGACCGTGAGGGTCAGCGCATCGGCCTCGGCCCGCACTCGGGCGACTTCGCCGGACAAGGCAGTCAACAGGGCGGCGACACCGCGCACGTTTTTTGCCCCACCGGTTTTCTCGATGACACTTGGTTCCACCGCAGCTATTGGGTCTACGGCCGCAGCTTTGCCGGCGGTCACGGAGGTTATTATCAGGCAGGTAAATTTGCCCCATCCGGTCGCCTGCTTGTGTTTGATAAAGACAAGGTCTACGGCTTTGGCCGTAAGCCGCAGTATTATAAATGGACGACTATTCTGGAGCATCAACTCTTTGCCAGTGAGCGGAATCGCAAGGCTCCGCCTGCCCCAGTAGCCGGCCAAAAAAAGCAGCGCTCAGCTGGATCCATGGTCGACTATGGAACCCCCAAGACACTGGATCCCACCGGGAAAGCCTTAACCCTTGGCGCCTGGTGCATCTCTGAGAAAGCCGGGGGTGTAGTGATGGCTCATGGAGGCCCATTTAATGGCTACGCGCTGGTTGTCCTCAGGGGAAAACCGACCTTCATGGTTCGCTCCGGAAAGCAACTGGCTACGGCTACGGCGAAAATCAAAGTTACCAATAAATGGATTCACTTGGCCGGGGTGCTTACCAAAGATAAACAAATGCGACTTTATGTGAACGGCGAATTGGCTGCTGAAGCCAAGGCCCCGGGCCTGATTGAAAGCGTGCCGGTTCAGGGCTTGCAGGTCGGCGCAGATGACGGTAGTGCCGTGGGCGACTACACTACACCATTCCCTTTCAAAGGTGTGGTAGATGAAGTGCGGGTATATCACCGGGCTTTGAATGAGCAGGAGATGACAAAACTCGCCGATTGGGGTAATGAACCCAAAGACAAGTCGCTCGTGCTTTATTCCGGGTTTGAAAAAGGTAAAGCCATTGATGACTCTGGCAACAAGCATTTAGGCAAGCTTAGTGGTGTGAATATTGTGCGGGCCAAAACCGGCCAGGCGATCCATTTTTCAGGCAAGTCTACTCCCGGCGGAGGTGGTTCTGGCGTAGAGCATCACTGGACGCAGGATATTCCGATTTTGGTTCGAGCCATGGCTAAGGCCGGTGACACGTTATTCCTTATGGGCCCTCCGGATCTTGTGGACGAGGAGGAAACCTTCACCCGCCTCACCAAAGGCGACAAGGATGTGGAAAAAATTCTCGCGCAACAGGACGCTGCCCTTCAGGGCAAGCAGGGTGCCGTGATGCTGGTTGTAAACGCCAAGGATGGAAGGACGCTGGCCCGGAAGAAGCTGCCCGTGTTGCCGGTTTGGGACAGTCTAGCCGTCGCTAGTGGCAGACTTTTCTACACCACGCAGAAGGGCGAGGTCGTCTGCTTAGGTGAATAAATTCACCCTCGCTATGCGTCCTAGGGTCGAGTAGTTTACTTGAAGTTATGATCGATCTCTTTGGTAATCGGGATAAGGGTCGCACGCATTGTGATGGCGTGACGCGGCGCGATTTCCTGAAGGTCGGCGGCATGGCCGCGGGCGGGCTTTCGCTGGGGCAATTGCTTGAGGTGGAGGCGGCGCAAAAGACCGGCCGCTCGCACAAGGCGGTCATCAATATTTATCTCCCCGGTGGGCCATCGCATTTGGATTTCTTCGACCTCAAGCCCGAGGCGGGCAAGGGGATTCGCGGCGAGTTTCGGCCGATTAAAACCAACGTGCCCGGCGTGGAGATTTGCGAGATGTTCCCGCGCCTCGCGAAAATGGCCGACCAGTTTTCCATCATTCGCTCGCTGTCGGACTCCGACGGCGCGCATGATTGTTTCCAGTGCATGACTGGCCGGAGACAGAGCGAGAAGCGCAACGCGCCGCAAGGTGGCTGGCCGAGCTGGGGTTCTTGGGTCAGCAAACTGCAGGGATCGCAGGCGGGTGTGCCCGCGAATCTTTCACTGATGTACCCCACCGGCAATCGCACGTGGGGGGAGAGCGGCAACGGCGGCTACATTGGCGCGGCGCATTCGCCGATGCAGCTCGTTCAGAAAAATCCGAACGCCAAGGCGCAGAGCCTCGTGCTGGAGGGCATCAGCCTCGACCGCCTGAACGACCGCGACCGGCTGCGCGGTGCCATTGATAAATTTCGCGGAACTGTTGACGCCACTGGCCAGTTGAAGAGCCTCGATGCCTACAACGCGCAGGCCCTCGGCATCCTGTCCAACAGTGGTCTCATGGACGCGCTGGATGTTTCCAAGGAAGACCCGCGCATCGCCGAACGCTACGGTGTGAATGACCCGCGCTATCAGCGCGATGGTGCGCCAAAGATGATTCGCAACTTCCTCATCGCCCGCCGTCTTGTGGAGGCCGGCGCGCGCGTAGTGTCGCTGAACTATAGCCGCTGGGACTGGCACGGGGGCGACGGCATGAACTTCCCGCGTTCGCGACAGGAAATGCCACTGCTAGATCAAGGCCTCTCTGCATTGCTAACCGACCTCAAGGAACGCGGCCTCAACAAGGATGTCGCTGTGGTCATGTGGGGCGAGTTCGGACGCACGCCGAAGATCAACAAGAACAACAGCCGCGACCACTGGCCACGCGCCAACTTTGCCTTCATGGCCGGCGGCGGCATGAACCACGGCCAAATCATCGGCTCCACCGACAAGCACGGCAACGAGCCAAACGATCGCCCGGTGAAATTTCAAGAAGTGTTCGCTACGCTCTATAATTGCCTCGGCATCAACACCGAGACCGCCACCGTCACCGACACTCAGGGCAGGCCGCATTACCTCGTGGACAGTGGTATCAAACCCATACGCGAACTGGTCGGCTAGATTCCTTCGTGAAATCCGTTGTTACAAATTTTGCTCTGGGTTTGGCTGCCATCGTTTTCGTTACCGGCTGCAACTCTCTGCCACCCTCATCGTCAAACGCCGTGCAGGTTTTCATTCTCGCGGGACAATCGAATATGGAGGGACAGGGTGTGGTGGATATGGATCATCCGCGCGACTACAATGGCGGCAAGGGGACTTTAAATCGCGTGATGGCTAATCCGAAAAACGCCAAGCGCTATGCACACCTGAAGGATGCCGAGGGCCATTGGACCGTACGCGATGATGTCTTTGTGCGCTTCCGCAATCGGCAGGGCGTGATGGCCGGCGGGTTGAGCATTGGTTTCACCGGCTACGGTTCGGAGAATAATCGGCATCACATTGGGCCGGAACTACAAATCGGCCATCAACTTGGTGACACAATTGGGACGCCGGTGTTGCTGATTAAAACCGCGTGGGGTGGCAAGAGCTTGCACAAAGATTTCCGCCCGCCGAGTGCAGGTGGTGAGACAGGTGAGTATTATCAAAAAATGCTGGCCGAGGTCCGAGAAGGCTTGGCAAATGTCGCCACGGAATTTCCCGCGCTGGCCGGAAAGGACTTGGAAATTGCCGGCTTCATTTGGTTTCAAGGCTGGAACGACATGTTCGACAAGGAGGCTCTTGCGGACTACGAAACCAATCTCGCGCACCTCATCAAGGACGTGCGTGCGGAGTTCAAGGCGCCAAAGTTGCCCGTGGTTATCGGCGAACTTGGCAACGGCGGTCCGCAAGCTGGAACCAATATGCTCGCCATTCGCGCCGCGCAAAAGGCGGCTGCGGAACGGAAGGAACTTCGCCGTAATGTGAAGTTCGTCTCCACCACCGCCTTCGCGCGGCCCAAGGAGCAATCGCCCAACGTCGGCCACGGGCATCATTGGTTCGGCAATGCGGAGAGTTATTTTTTGATTGGCGACGCGCTGGGCAAAGCGATGGTCGACTTGCGTCGCTGATTTCCATTTGCCGCGCGGCGAATTTCAGGCAGACTTCCCGCATGAACCGCATCCTCTGAGTCACCTCTGAACCCAATCAGGGAAATCCCCCCAACCCACAGGTTCCAATTGGGATAGTGCGGAAAATCAGTAGATGTGTTTTGGGAATCGAACCCAACGAACATCGAATAGCGCGTTCTACGAGGCTTGTTCAGAGCCTGTTAAAAGAATCAGGTTGATTCCTCATTCCCAAGTGATGCATGTACCTAGAGAAGCTGTATGGAGACAAAGAAAAGAACGCCAGAGGATTCCGGGCAGTCCGACTCGGTTGGGGAAGAGAGCCAAAGAAAAACGGATCCCCCAGTAGAACCAGCCTTCGGCGGCTTATGGCAGGACTGGTTGCCTTACGGGCACGGAGCCTTTCTACTATTCTTATTATTGACTCTGCTTTTGGGTTACGGGTTACCCTATGATAAACCGGAACTGCCGCAGCGGGATTACCGTGCTGAATACAAATCAGCTGAAGAGAAGACCCAAGCAACCCAGAAGTACGAACAAAAAAAAGAAGCGTATGATGAGGCCAAGAAAGCTTGGGACGAAGGTGGAGAGGAATCCAGACGGGGTTGGATCGTTGCCGGTCGGAACCTGGCAAAATTCTCCACCGTCCTGTGGGTGGGCTATTGTCTGATTACCCTCGGATTAATTCCTTTAGCCCGCGCAATTCCAAAGCATTTTGGAAAACAACTTTCGGTGACCTTGATGCCTATTCTTATGCTTGGGGTGGTCTATGCTCTGGCGAAATTGATTTTGGATTGGATACCCATTTCGGGTTGGCCCACGCCCAATCCACTGGAATTGCAGGATCAATCCTTATGGAAAGTATTGGGCCAACTCATTGTGCACCTCACCCATCCGATTGCTAATATGGTGGTTACATTGAAGGAGTTCGCCGTCGATAAATGGTTTGTGCCGCTAATGTTCGTAGCGGCTACCATTGTGATTGGATGGCGAAAACTATCTACTACCAAGGCAGATGCATCTTAAAGTTGGATAGGTTGCCTTCAGCAATGAGAACACTGATTTCAATTGTTATAGGTTTGTTGGTTGAATGTAGTTATGACGCATACGTCCAATAGAACACTGTAAACGAATCTTGTGCTGCGAATTACCTCCAATCAATTGGTGCAGAACTGCGAAGGCAGCAGTCGCCGCGAATTTCTCCGAATCGGTGCATTGGGATTGGGTGGGTTAACCCTGCCACATTTGCTGGCCACGCGCGCGGCAGCCGGTGAAGGAGCCGATATTCTAACGGGCAAAAGCGTGGTGATGCTTAACCTGCAGGGCGGCCCCACGCACATCGAGACCTTCGATCCTAAGATGACCGCGCCGAGCGAATACCGCGCGATGTTCGGGGAGACGAAAACCAGTTTACCCGGCGTCACCTTCGGCAGCCACTTCCCGATGCTCGGCAAGCTGGCCCACAAAATGGCCGTGGTTCGCAGCTTTGCTCATGGCAATGGCAGCCATGGTTCAGCGGCTGCACTCGTGGCTGCAGGGGGTAACCCCACCAAAGCCTGCATGGGCAGCCTTTACGCGCGCTTGGCCGGCTTGAACAACGCCGAAACCGGTCTGCCGAATAACACTCTTGTGGTCCCGGCGGCTATGGGTAAACGGTACAAGGATCTTAATGCTGTCCCCAGCCGCATCACCAGTACCGGTGATTTACCCAAAGCCTATCAGGCATTTGATCCCAGCACCGGAAGCGATATTCTCAACGACATGCAGCTAAACCTGCCCGATGGACGTTTTGAAGACCGTCGTGGATTGCTGCAGCGTTTGGATGAACTCAAACGTTATGCTGACAACGGCGGGATAGCCGGTGCCAGCGAGTTTGAACAACAGGCTTTTGAGGTGATCCTCGGCGGCGTGTCAAAGGTGTTCGACCTGTCCGATGAGGACCCGCGCTGGATGGAGCGTTACGATACCGGCCACATTAAGATTCCCAAGGGCCTGCCCAAGAAGAAAAAGAACGGTAAAGCCATCCCCGGCTTTTCGCCTGAGGCACTCGGCAAACAGATGATGATGGCCCGGCGTCTCTGCGAATCGGGCTGTGGGTTTGTCACCGTCACCAACACCGGCTGGGACATGCACGGCAATGCTTTCGGAGTGGATGACGGCATGCCGATCCTCGGCCCCGCAGTGGACAAGGCAGTAAGTGCCTTTATCGAGGACTGCGAGGCGCGCGGGCTTAGCGAGAAAATATTACTCGTGATCACCGGCGAATTCGGGCGCACTCCGCGCATCAACAACAAGGGCGGCCGCGACCACTGGGGTCGGCTCTGCACGCTGGCCTTCGCCGGTGGCGGCCTGAAGATGGGGCAGGTGATTGGCCAAAGCGATAAGACGGCCAGCTCGCCTGCCTCCGATTTGGTAACCAACAACATGCTGCTGGGCACCGTGATGCACACTCTCTTTGACATCCCGAACCTGCGCCTTCGTAATAATTTCCCCGCTGATATCCAGCGCGTGATCACCAACTCCAAACCGATCCCGCAGTTGGTTTAAAAAATGTGCCCCTGAACCCAATCAGAAGAATCCTCCAAACTCACAGATTCCAATTGGGATAGTGTGGAAAAGAGTGGGATGTATTTTTGGAATCGAACCCATAGAACCCCCCGTTTTCAGGGGTTTCCCTGCCAAATTAAAGGTTTTACCCGCCAAACCATAGGGTGTTTACGACGTTTTATGGGGTGGTTTCGGCAATCCACGAGGGTGGTTCCGGCAAACCATAGGGTGTTCGTGGCGATTCATGGGCAGATTTCCGCCAATCGTGGTGGATTGCTTTTCCTTGCGGGGTCGTTGCCGTAGCGGGATGATGCGTCGCCGCCATGAGAATTCTGATCGCCATTTTTTGCGTTTGCATTGCCACCTCAGGTTGGGCGGCTGCCAAGCCCAATGTCCTCTTCATTGCCATTGACGATTTGAATGACTGGGTGGGTTGCCTCAAGGGGCATCCGCAGGTGCGAACTCCGCACATTGACGGGCTGGCCAAGAGGGGGGTGTTGTTTACCAACGCTCATTGTCAGGCGCCGATTTGTAATCCCTCCCGTGTGAGTTTGTTGACCGGGGTGCGGCCTTCAACCTCGGGGGTATACGACTTGAACCAGCCGCATCACTTGTCGCCGCTGCTGAAGAAGGCGGTGACGTTGCCGGCACAGTTTAAGGCGAACGGATATCACGTGCTGGGACGGGGGAAGATTTATCACGGGCGGTACAAGTATCCGGAGGATTGGCATGATTTTAAAGCGATGGGCGATGCCCGCCTTAAACAGTTTCGGGTGAAGCCCGTTTCGAGTGTGCCGGGGATTGGGGTGCGCGACTTTGGGCCGATTGATTTGAAGGAGGAAGAGTTTGGCGACTTGATGAATGCGCGCTGGGCGGCGGAGCAGTTGAAGCGTGATTTTCAGAAGCCATTTTTTCTGGCAGTTGGCATTCGGCTACCGCATGTGCCGTTGTATGCACCGCAGCGATTTTTTGCGCGTCATCCGGAGGCAGGAGTGCGATTGCCGGCGGTGCGCGCGGATGACTTGAAGGATTTGCCGCCAGCAGGATTGGTGATTACGCGGTACATGAATAGCACGCCGCTAAACCACAAGTCAGTTGTCGAATCGAGTAACTGGAAAAACGCGGTGGCAGCGTACCTCGCGTGTACGGAGTTTGTGGATCATTGCGTGGGTGTGATGCTCAAGTCGCTCGATGAAAGCGCGCACGCGAAAAATACCATCATCGTTTTGTGGAGCGACCACGGCTGGCATCTCGGTGAGAAGGAGCATTGGGCCAAGCGCTCGTTGTGGGAGGAATCCACGCGGGTGCCGCTCATCCTCGCCGGCCCGGGCATCGTGCAGGGCACCAGCCCGCGCGCGGTGGGGTTGATTGATTTGTATCCGACCTTGAGCGAATTATGCAGCCTGCCCAAGCCGCCGCAAAAACTGGAGGGCCGATCACTGCTGCCGCTGTTGAAAAATCCCAAAGCCATTTGGCCGCATGCGGCGCTCACAACATTCCACCGTAATGACCACACTCTGAGGACTGAAAGATGGCGCTATATTCGTTATGCCAATGGGGATGAGGAGCTCTATGATCATGCGGCCGACTCCAATGAATGGAACAACCTCGCCAAGAATCCGAATTACCAAAAGATTATCATCGGACTAAAAAAGAAACTGCCGAAGATGAATGCTCAAGACTCACCCGCGCTTTCCAAAAAGAAATAATATTTCCATGAGATATCTAATATTACTCGGTTCTATCTGGTGCTCCCTATTGTCGGCTGCCGACAGGCTCCCTAATATCGTTATCCTTCTGGCTGATGATCTCGGATATGGCGAACTGGGCTGTCAAGGCAATCAACAGATACCAACGCCTCACATTGATTCCATTGCAAAAAACGGAGTTCGTTTTACTCAGGGATATGTAACGGCAGCCTTTTGTAGCGCCTCAAGGGCAGGTCTATTAACCGGACGCTACCAGACACGATTCGGTTATGAATTCAATCCAACGGGCCGCCACAACGAAGACCCACGGGCGGGTTTGCCTTTAGGCGAAAAGACCCTTGCTGATGTCCTAGTTGACGCCGGATACATCACTGGCCTGTTTGGCAAGTGGCACCTGGGTGGCACAGCAAACTTCAATCCTATTAGGCGCGGTTTCGATGAATTCTACGGGTTCCTTCACGAAGGCCATTACTTCGTGCCTCCTCCGTACAAAGGCGTTACCACCTGGCTCCGCCGCAAGACACTTCCGGGTGGCGGTTCCGGCCGATTGATTTCACCTGATGGCAAGTTGATCTACTCAACGCATATGGGCAACACCGAACCCGACTATGATGCTGATAACCCTATCCTAAGGGCAGGCCAGCCGGTTGAAGAACATACCTATCTCACTGACGCCATTACTCGGGAATCACTCTCATTCATTGATCGCAACGCCAATGCCCCCTTCTTCCTTTACGTGCCTTACAACGCCGTTCATAGCCCTCTACAAGGAGCTGATGCGTACATGAAAAAGTTCGGGCACATCAAGGATATCCAACGCCGTATTTTTGCCGCGATGCTGTCCAACATGGACGACAGTGTCGGCGCAATCCTGAAAAAACTCCGGGCAAAAAATCTGGAGGAGAATACCCTGATTTTTTTCCTTAGCGACAATGGCGGCCCCACCCGTGAACTCACTTCCAGCAACGCCCCGTTACGTGAAGGTAAAGGAACCGTTTACGAAGGAGGAGTTCGCGTTCCTTTTTTAATGCAGTGGAAAGGAACCGTTCCCAAAGGGCAGACATACGATAAACCTGTCATCTCATTGGACCTCTTTGCCACGAGCACGGCCCTGGCGAAGGCCGAGGTAAAACGTCCTCTGGATGGAGTAAATATTATCCCTTACCTCACGGGCCAAAAAAAAGGTATCCCTCACCAAACACTATATTGGCGATTAGGCAACCGAACGGCCATACGACACGGTGATTGGAAATTACTGCGCAATCCTAAGCGCGGAAAGAAATCAGCTTGGGAGTTGTATAATCTGACTGAAGATGTGTCTGAGGAAAAAGACCTCGCTACTATACGTACGGACAAAGTAGATGAACTTCTTGCCCAATGGGAAAAGTTGAACGCGAAGATGATCGATCCCATTTGGCAACCGAACCGGAAATGAGTCTGCCAAAAATAGCCGTCACTATGGGAGACCCGGCCGGCATCGGCCCAGAGGTGTGTCTGCATCTTTTGCAAAACAAGGAAGTAGCCGAGCAGTGTGTGCCGATTATCTTTGGCGACAAGGTGGTGCTGGAACAGGCCGCTGACCAATGTGGTTTACCAAAGCCGCAGAAGTATATCTGCTGGCCTGAGCGAGGCCGATGGGCCATGTGTGCTGGACATGAGCGCGATTGGATTGGATGAGTTTGAGACGGGCACGGTGAATGCCGCGACGGGGCGTGCGGGGTTTGCTTATGTGGAGAATGCCATCGATGCCGCGCTCGGCGGGCAAGTGGCGGGCGTGACGACGGGGCCGCTTAATAAAGAGGCACTGCGCGCGGCGGGGATTTCCTTTCCGGGGCACACAGAAATTTTCGCGGAGAAGACACACGCGCAGCGGTTTTGTATGATGCAATACTCGAGCGAAGTGCGCTGTGTGTTTGCGACCACGCACGTGCCGTATTCTGAAGTTCCTACGTTGCTCACCACGGAGCGGATTCTCGATGTGCTTGAGTTGGGCGCGCAGGCGATGCGGCGCATTCGTGGGGACGAACCTAAAATCGGCGTGCTTGGCCTCAATCCGCACGCTGGCGAGCATGGCCTGTTTGGCGATGAAGAGGAGCGCATCATAATTCCAGCCATCGAGACTGCACGCGCGAAGGGCTTTGATGTCGAAGGTCCCATCCCTCCCGACACCGCTTTCATCCCCGCCAAACGCCGCGCCACGGATTTCTTTGTGTGTATGTACCACGATCAAGGCCACATCCCGCTCAAAGCACTGGCCTTCGATAATGCCGTAAACACCACCCTAGGTCTGCCGATCATTCGCACGTCGGTCGATCACGGCACCGCGCTTGATATCGCTGGACAAGGCAAAGCAAAACCGAACAGTCTCTTTGAAGCCGTAAAACTCGCCCTAAAATTTATTTAAAACACTTATGAAAAATATCTTCTTAGCTTTGTTGACGAGTACGACATGTCTCGCGGGGCAGTCGGCGTATCAGGTAAAACCCCTCACCGAGACACAGGCGCGCGAGTATAAACTGGACACTGGTTTCTACAAGAAGGCGACGATGGTTCAGGATATCCTCATCGCCACCTCCGCTAAGGTGGCGGATCTAACGCACAAGGAAACGGCGTATCAATTCGACATGCTCATGCGCAGCATTAAGCCAGAGATCGCCGAGCAGATTCGTAAGAAGCGCGTGCTTTGCCTATTGATCGGGCATGATGAGCTGACCTCGCAGTTGCCGCAATTCACCACGGACAAAAAAGACAAGGAGCTCGATTTCTATAACTGGCGCCAGCGCGGCTTTCTCAAACACATCGGCAGACGGCCGACGGTGGTGTTTGCGGAGGAGGACGTGATGGAGTACGAGGGCGGCATGAGGCTGGAAAGCATCCTCATCCATGAGTTCGGCCATGTGGTGCACGGGGCGGGCTTCGATAAGGACCAACAGGAGCGCCTGACCGCGGCCTTCAAGAAATCGCGCGAACTGGGCATCTGGAACGACGGGCGGGCCGCCCAGCGGTTCCGCCGGGTGAAGGGCGAAAAGAAAGTTTCCCTCCTGGGAGCCTTGAAAAAATGGTTCCCCGAGGAGTCCTCGGAATTGCTGAGGAAGTGCCTCGACGAAGGCGACGTGCTGGTCAACGGCAAGCCGACCAACGCAAAGGTGAAGGTGAATGGCAAAGACAAGGTGCGGATCGTCTTCGGCGGCCCCAAGCGCTGCTACGCCTCGCGTAACCGCTCCGAGTACTGGGCGGAAGGTTTCCAGACCTGGTACGACACCAACCGCCTGCACGACCACGACCACAACCACGTCAACACACGCAAACAGCTGAAGGGGTACGACGTGGCCCTGACCAAGCTGTGTGAGGAGGTGATGGGCGACAAGCCGTGGCGCTTCGTCTCGCCCCGCGAACGAGCGGGGAAGGACCACCTCAAGGGCTACGACCCCAAGACCGCCCCCGTGGTCGAACAACTCCCCCACATCAAGACCGCCGCCAACGACTACTACGACAAGTACTGGAAAGTGTTTTGGCAACGCCTCTACGACAAGCATGAGGTGCTCTCCCCCCATACCCGCAGCCTATTCAACGGCAAGGATCTGACGGGCTGGAAGGTGGACGTCCCTCACCTCGACAAACACCCCGACGGCAAGGTGCCCTTCGTGGCTCGCGACGGCATGCTGGTGAGCCTCGGTTCTCCCGGTGGCCACCTGGTGCACGACGAGGTGAACCAGAACTACCGTCTCGAGGTGGAATACCGCTTCGCGGGCAAGCCGGGCAACTGCGGGGTTCTGGTGCACTCCTCCAAGCCACGCGCCCTCTACAAGATGTTCCCGAAGTCGATCGAGGTACAGATGTACCACAAGAACGCGGGCGACTTCTGGTGCATCGTTGAGGACATCACCGTGCCCAACATGGTAAAGCGCCGCGGAGCCGAGAAGAACTGGGGAATCACCGAGGGCAAGGCCCGCCGCATCCTCAACCTGACCGATGGTTCGGAGAAGGAACCCGGCGATTGGAACCGCATGGTGATCGAGTGCCTCGGTGACGAGGTCAAGGTATGGGTCAATGGCGACTTCGTGAACCACGGCTCCAAATGCACCGCCCAAAAGGGCAAGATCGCCATCCAGGCGGAGGGTTCGGAGGTGGAGTTCCGCAAGCTCGACCTCACCCCCATAAACGCCCTAACGGACTGAGCCCCCAGAAGCTTCCATTCCCACCGAGGGAGAACCGATCCGGCTTACATTACAATCTAATCTCCGAACAATTCCTCAAGCCGTGCGCGCATGACGTTGCCGTCGACGGTTTCGCCGGTCCAATATTCGATACCGGTGATGCCTTGATTAACGAGCATGCCAAGGCCATCAATAACAGTGCAACCCTTGGCGTCGGCGTCGCGGACAAGTTTGGTGCGCGGGGGATTGGGGATCACGTCAGCAACGACCATCTCCGCAGTGAGCGAATCCAAATCGAGCGCAAGGCTGGCCTCAGCATCGGCGAGGCCGATGCTGGTGGCGTTGATCACCACATCGGTGCCGGCTGGCACGGAGTAGTCGCCGTCCCACAGGCTCCAGTACGGACTCCTCCACGGGGGT
>CALKBX010000028.1 GCA_937775205.1 uncultured Verrucomicrobiae bacterium
AAAGGTACGCAAAAAATTTCCGGTCCTTATTCGCCTCGATAAACGAAGCCGTTTCATTCGCTAACCGAATTGGCAGCGATTCCCCCTTCGGCCCGCTCTTCATCTTGGGATTAGTGTACGGCGAAAAAAATCCGCCCGGAGGTGAGCCGCGATGATGACCGCCGATGTTGATATCAAACCCGTGGTCTTCCGGAAACGAACCGGTGCTGCCTAAGTGCCATTTGCCGGCAAAGAAAGTTTTGTAGCCGCCCGCGCGCATCGCCTCGGCGAGGGTGGTGTCCTTCGCTGGCAGCGCGTGAATATAATCGGCTGGCAGCACGCGGTCATTGCGTCGCCAATTTTTCCCGCTCGCCGCGCCAATCCAATCGGTAATTTTGTTCCGCGCCGGATACGTGCCGAGCATAATGCTTGCCCGCGACGGACTACAAACCTGGCAAGTGGAATAACCATTTGAAAACCGCATCCCACTCCGCGCAATCGCATCAATATGCGGCGTCTCATGAAACGTACTCCCCTCGCAACTCATATCCCGCTTCCCCAAATCATCTGCCAGAATAAAAACGAAGTTGCGGTGCTCCGCGTACGTGGCTGGAACTGAAAACGAAAACGCGAGTAGAATAAGACAGGATAAGTTTTTCATAATTGGATCGGTACGTTCATTTTTTCCGAGTCGGTACTTGAGTGATGCCTTTAGTTTTTCGGTTGGCTTCGGCGATGCACACATGCAAGTGGCGCGGCACCCTCCTGATTTACTTCAAAATTTTCGCTCCGAAACTTCACACGGTAGGTGTGCTTGGGATCACACTTGGCGGGGCGGGGGATGAGGATGAAATCGTCGGTGATGACGGGGCTGAGGTCACCGCCTTCGAGGAGTTCGACCTGGGTGATTCGTTGCGGGAGGAAGGCCACGAAGGGGCGGCCGCCGCGTTGAGAGCCGTTGTTGTTTACGGTGTCGAAACTGTTTGCGCCGAGGTTGGGTTTAATTTCGAGGGTGAAGGTGTTGCCTCCGCGGGTGAGTGTTTGGCCGTAGGCGAGTTTGCCGGGCGCGAGTTTGGCGGCCCACTTGGGATCGCCATAAAACGCCACCACATCGCGGTCGAACTGCAGCCCCTGTTTGTCGCGCGCGGGTGTGGAGGAATCGCCGAGGCGATGGATGAGCGCGTGGTTGTTGGCGAAGAACGCCTCGGTGAGCGTGTAGCGGCCAGGCTGCTCCACGTAATAATCCAGCACGCCCCAGCCTTGATAGCCGAACCACGTGGGCTTGGTGTAGCCGATCATTTGCATCACGCTCACATCATTCATCCACGCCAGTGCCATCGCGTCGGGGCCGTTGATGTTACCCATCAAACAATTTCCGATTGGCAGGTACACCTTGGGATTCGTGGACTTGATTTCAAAACGTTTGCGCTGCGTGTCCACGCCAAACATTTGACCATCCTTAGATTTTAAAAATCCATTTCGATAACGAAACCCAATTTGCCAACCGCCCTCCGTGGCGTGGC
Organism: uncultured Verrucomicrobiae bacterium; assembly: GCA_937775205.1. Lineage (GTDB taxonomy): Bacteria > Verrucomicrobiota > Verrucomicrobiia > Limisphaerales > UBA1100 > JACNJL01. Next base: position 1,503 of record CALKBX010000028.1, read on the forward strand.
CGGAGGTGATGAACAAATCCGGCTCGTAATCCGCCAGCACTTTGGTGAAGGCCTCGGTGGTGTCATCAGGCCCGCGCAGTTGTTCGGCTTTGCCGCCGGCCTTTTTGCGTACGAACTTATTCTTCACCAATTCATCATACCACAGTCCTTCGGTGACACATTCCAGCGCAATCTCCGTGCCCGACGCCACTTTACGCACCGTGAGCGGCTTGGCGTGCTTGGCGATGGCCAGCGCGTTGGCTGCGCTGTGGCCGGTAAGCACGCCCCAAAACGTGTCCGTATACGGATCGTCATCGAGCTGCCGCGTGAGCTGATGCACGCGCGCCACAAACTCCCCCGTCGCCTCCTTGGGCGTGGCGACAAAACACGTGTAGCGCGGAAACTGCCGGCGCAGTTTGCCGAGCACACCGGTGACGTCGCCCTCGAATTCGATGACCTTCGCCCCGTGCTTTTTTACCAACGCGGTAACCACCGGTTTCCAGTTCTTGTCCGCATGAGTCGCCTTCGAGACCACCACGGCGTAATCATTAGCTGCAAAACAGAAATTCGATGACGTCAGCGCCACCGCTAATATGAGGATGAGTTTATTTTTCATGTTAATCTTTTTTTAACTCAGCACATCCTTCACCACTTTGCCGTGCACATCGGTAAGGCGGAAGTAGCGGCCTTGGTACCGGTAGGTGAGGCGTTCATGGTGGATTCCCAGCTGATGCAAAATGGTGGCTTGCAGGTCATGTACGTGTACGGGTTTTTCGGTGACGTTTACGCTGTAGTCGTCGGTCTCGCCGTAAGTGATGCCACCCTTTACGCCGCCGCCGGCGAGCCAGTAAGTGAAGCAATTCGGGTGATGATCGCGACCGTAATTTTGTTTGGTGAGTTTGCCCTGACAATAAATCGTGCGGCCGAATTCGCCGCCCCAGACAACGAGCGTGTCATCGAGCATGCCGCGTTGCTTGAGATCGCGCAGGAGCGCGGCGGTGCCCTGATCGGTATCGCGGCATTGCTCGGCCACGCCTTTGGGGGCATTACCGTGGGCATCCCATCCGCGATGATAAAGCTGGATGAACCGCACGCCGCGCTCAGCCAAACGGCGTGCTAGCAAACAATTGTAGGCGTAGCGGCCGGGTTTGGTGGCGTCGGGGCCGTACATATCGAGCACGCTCTTGGGTTCGCTCTTGGTATCGATGAGTTCGGGCACGCTCATCTGCATACGAAATGCCAGTTCGTACTGCGCGATACGCGTGGCGATGGCGGGGTCGTTGAACCGGCTGGCTTGGTCTTGGTTGAGTTTGTTCAACGCATCAAGCATGCGGCGGCGTTGCGCACGTGTGACGCCGGCGGGATTATACAAATCCAAAATGGGATCACCCTGTCCGCGAAATTTTACGCCTTGAAAACGTCCCGGCAAAAAGCCCGCGCCCCAAAGGCGGTCGTACAAAGGTTGGCCTTGTTTAGCCGTGCCATTGGAAGTCATCGCCACGAAGGCCGGGAGATTGGCGTTCTCGCTCCCGAGCCCGTAGCTCACCCACGCGCCCATGCTCGGCCGGCCGGGGATGACTGAGCCGGTCTGAAACAAGGTCGCCGCCGGGTCGTGATTTATGGCTTCGGTGAACATGCTTTTGATCACGCAAACGTCATCAATTTGTTTGGCCAAATGCTTCAGTGGCGCGCTAAGCCACGTGCCCGCCTGGCCGTGCTGGGAAAACTTCAAACTCGTTGGCGCGCAGGGAAACGATTTTTGGCCGGAGGTCATCGTCGTCTTGCGCTCAGCGGGATATATGGATTCCGGAACCTCTTCGCCAAAGCGCTTGGCCAGCTCCGGTTTGTAATCAAACATATCCATCTGCGATGGCCCGCCCGATTGGAATAAATAAATTACACGCTTCACCTTCGGCGTAAAATGCGGCAGTCCATTCATTCCCCCGATGGCATTGCGGCCCGCGCGCTCGGGCGCGCCATTCAGCAACGACCCCAGCGCAATGCCGCCGAGTCCCAGCGTACTGCGCTCCAAAAACGCGCGGCGGGTTTGTTGGGTGTGAAATTCGGTTAGAGGGTTCATGGCGGGTTTAGTTTTGCATAATTGCTTCGTCGAGATTTAGGAGAGTGTTGGCCACTAGCGCGTAAGCAGCGAGCTCGACGGCATTTAGTTTGGCGTTGCGCGGTTTTTCGCCGACGGCGAGGAGCTTAGTTGCGCCGTCAGGATGTTTTGTAAAATTGTTTTTGTAAAAAGCGAAGTCGGCCATCAACAAATCCAGCTCGCCTTTGAGTGGTGCGCGGCTGGTCACGGCGCGGAAGGCTTCGGCCACGCGTTGGCGCGGTTTCAAGCCGGCGGTTTTCATCATCCGTTCGGCGAGGAAGCGGGCGGCTTCAACGTAGGTTTTGTTGTTCATCATCGTGAGCGCCTGCAACGGCGTGGTGGTGAGGTCCGTGCGCACCGTGCAAATTTCGCGCGCGGCGGCGTTGAAGGCCATCATCGTTGGCGGCGGCACGGTGCGGCGCCAGTACGTGTACATGCCACGCCGATAGAGCTTGTCGCCCTTGTCCTGTTTGTAGGTGGCGTTGGAAATGCTGCGCCAAATGCCCGGCGGCATGTAGGGCTTCACTGATGGGCCGCCGATTTTTTCGTTCATCAAACCGCTGGTGAACAATGCCGCGTCGCGAATGGCGTAAGGCGAAAGCCGCTTGCGCGGGCCGTGGGCGAGCAGTCGGTTTTCGGGGTCGCGCCGCAGCAAGTCCGCCGACGTACCTGACGCTTGACGATAGGTCGCGCTGGTCACGATGAGTTTGTGCATCGTTTTCTGGTCCCAGTTGTGGCGGATAAATTCCGTGGCCAACCAGTCGAGCAACGCCGGATGACTCGGCAGCTCGCCTTGTACGCCGAAATTTTCGCTCGTCTTCACGAGGCCCATGCCGAAGTAATGCTGCCACATTCGATTGACGGTGACGCGTGCGGTGAGCGGATGCTTCGGATCCACCAACCACCGCGCGAGGCCGAGGCGGTTGCGCGGCCATTTCTTGTTCCATGCGCCCAGTACCGGCGGTATGGCGGGATGCAGCTGCTCGGATTTATCGGGCTGATTGTACACGCCGCGTTCGAGGCGATAGGTCGCGCGAGGCTTTTTTAATTCGTGCAAAACCATCACCGTGTTCGGCGCGCCGGATTGTGGACGCGGCACGGAAGTCTGCACCACTTTGATTTTCACCGGCGCGGGCACGACAAACTTTGCCTCGGCCTCGGACAAATTCGGCCAGCTTTTCGGGACGTTGATAAAGGGCGGACTGTTGCCGTTATTCGGCCCGAGGCCGGCCTCGGCGATGTTGTTGAAGAAAGCGAACATCCGATAAAAATCCTTCTGCGCGATCGGATCGTACTTGTGATCGTGGCAGCGTGAGCACGTCAGTGTGAGGCCGAGGAACATCGTGCCCATCGTCTCCACGCGATCGGCCACGTATTCCACAATCCACTCGGCGGGAATGGAGCCGCCCTCGGAGTTGATGCGATGATTGCGATTAAAGCCCGTGGCCACTTGTGTGAAAAAATTCCGATTCGGCAACAAGTCGCCCGCCATTTGCTCCGTCACAAACCGGTCAAATGGCACATTGTCATTGAGCGCCTTGATGAGCCAATCGCGCCAGACCCACATGTAGCGCAGGCGGTCATTTTGATAACCATCCGTGTCCGCGTAGCGCGAGGCCTCCATCCAGTCCAGCGCCATGTGCTCGCCATAGCGCGGCGAGGCCAGCAGCCGGTCCACCGCCTTTTCGTAAGCATTAAGCGAACCGTCATTGAGGAATGCGTCCAATTCCGCAATCGTCGGCGGCAAGCCCGTGAGGTCAAAGCTCACCCGCCGAAGTAAAGTCGCCTTGTCCGCCTCCTTCGCCGGTTGCAATTTCTCCCGTTCCAGCCGCGCCAACACGAACGCATCAATCCCGTTGCGAATCCACGCGCCATTTCTCACCTTAGGCAACACTGGTCGCTTGGGCGGCACGAAGGCCCAATGCCTGTCATCCTCCGGCCACTTCGCGCCCTCCTTTAGCCATCGCAACAGCTTTGCGCGATCCTCATCGCTCAGCACGCGATTTGATTTCGCCGGCGGCATCCGTTCATCGGGGTCCTCACTCGTCAGTCGCGCCAGCATTTCGCCATCGGACAGCACGCCCGATTCCATCACTCCCGCGCGGTCATGCAGCTGCAATTTCCCCTTCTGCGCCTTCTTGTCCGGCCCGTGGCAGTTGTAACATTTGTCCGACAAAATCGGCCGGATATCGCGCGCAAAATCCAGCTCCGCCGCGCCCACCGGCCACAGCCCCGCGAATGTGCACACTATATAAATACGCAAAAAATTCATGATGATTTCAGCGCCCAAAAATTAAGCAAATCCCGCCCAAACTTCAAGCCCACTGGGTTAAATGGGAATGGACGCGCGCGACCCCGAAAGTCTTCACAGACCGAATGTCATCTATATGCGGACTTGCAAGGCACGCCAAATCACACTTTCGTCAGCTTTGTCACGCGGCCGCCGACTACCCATTCGACGGTGTAGATGTTGCCGACCTTGTCGAAGCAGGCGTCGTGAGGGTGGATGAAGCGGCCGTCTTGCCATTCAGCGCGTTTGCCTCGGAAGCCAGCACTCAACGCCTTGGCGCGCCATTGTTCATTATCCCCGAGGTGGGTGATGACTTTGTTATTTTTGTCCAGCAACGTGATGCGCGCGTGGAGGTCGGGAACCATCATGATGTCGCCTTGGATGTCGATGTCCGCGGGGAAGAGAAAGCCGCCTTGCGTGCGGAGGTGTTTGCCGTTCATGTCGAACCATTGGAGGCGTTTGTTGGCGCGGTCGCACACGGCGAGCTTGGGTGTGCCGTCGCGGGCATCGAGCCATTGACCGTGCGGCGTGCGGAATTTTCCATCGGCCGTGCCGCCACCGCCGATGGTGCGCACATAGCGGTCCTTTTTATCAAACTGATGGATGTAGCCGCCGCCGTAGCCGTCGCCGAGGAAGTAGCCGCCATCGGGCGAGAAGCTCGCGTTGGTGGGGCGATAGCGCCCGGGGTATTTGCCGCTGAGTTCGCCTAGCAACTTTTTGCCCTTTTGCCAAACCACCTCGCCGGTCATCGTCATCTTGGTGAAGCTCATACCGGCATTGCTGGGCGAAAGATAAATGTATTCCGTGCCATCCTCCATGCGGATGTCGATGCCGTGTCCGCTGCCCGCGTGGACTTTGCCCATCGATTTGACAAACTTGCCGCCCGGTTCAAAAACAATAATAGAATTCGGCCTGCCTTGGTGGGTGATATAAATGAGCCCTGCCTTGTCAACCGCCACCCCGTGTGTGGCGTTGCCATAACTATGCCCCTTGGGCGTATCGCCCCAGCCGTGCTCCACGGTGTATTGGAATTTGCCCTTGCCGAGCACAATGGCTTTCTTGGTTTTGGCGGTGATGAGATTCGGCAACGCCAAGGTGGCAGCCGCCGCAGTGGTGGTCGTGAGGAAGGTGCGTCGTTTCATGGTGATGGATTTCATGGGTTGAAAAGAGTGTCCGTAAGAGGCTCTACTTTCCCACTGTGCTCGGGGGATTGTCAATGCGCGCTTGCAAGCCGGACTGTTGGTCGAGGCTACGATTTACTTCGGGACCACGGCTTTGGCGGCGCGGTCGCCAACTTTGAAATAGCCAAGGGGTTTGGCGGTGGCGCCCTTGCCTTCGGCGATTTGCCAGATGGCACCGGGGCGGGTGGATTGGCGATGCTGATTGCCGGGGGCGAGGGTGAAGTAGTGTTTGCGGCCGCCGGTGGGGTTCATCCAGAAAATGTCCACGGGCTTCGCGGTGCGATTGATGAATACCAATTCAAAGGTGCCGCCGGCAGGTTTGGAGGGGGGCGTCTTGGCGTTGGCGGCGAGGGGATGCCACTTGAGCGCGGGCCAAGAGGAGATGGAAGGCGGCACGGCTTTGGCGAATTTTGTGGGCGCGAGGGCGCGCCGGCGTTTGAGGGTGACGAGGTGTTCTTTGTCGCCAGCGAGGTTGCGCCATTCGTAGGGGTCGTTTTTGATGTCGTAAAGTTCCTCGCCACCGCCGGCATAGTGGATGTAACGAAAGCGCTCGCCGCTGAGGGCGAAGCTGCCGGGTTGGTCGAGGTGCGTGAGCGCCACGTGTGGCCAGTCGGCGCGGGGATTTTTTAACAACGGCACGAGGCTGGGGCCGTGGTGGTTTTTGTGTGTGGGCAATCCGCTGAGTTGCAGGAGCGTGGGGGCGAGGCTAAGCAGGCTGACGGGGCGGACACAGACAGCCGGTTTGGTGCCGCTCGGCAATCCAGGCGCGCCCTTGGGCACACGCACGATGAGCGGCACGCGGGTGGATGCTCGCCACGCAGTGAATTTTTGCCAGTGCTGTTTCTCGCCGAGATGCCAACCGTGGTCGGACCACAGTACGACGATGGTGTTGCTGGCGTTGGGGCCTTTCCCCAGCGCATCGAGCACGTGGCCGAGCATGGTGTCGGCAAAATAAATCGAGGCGAGGTATGCTTGCACGGCCGGTCTCCATTGCTTGTGTTTTCGAATGTGGGCGAAGTAACGATTTGGTCCGCGGCGTTTGCCTTCGGGCGGAAGGTCATCGAGGTCGTCGGCTTTGTAGCCGGGTGGCAGTTGGATTTTATCGAGCGGGAAGGGGTCGAAATATTTCTTCGGCACAAACCACGGCTCGTGCGGACGATAAATGCCGCACGCGAGGAAGAAGGGTTGGTCGTGTTTTTTGGCGAGCTTTTCACTGACCCATTTGGCCACGAGAAAGTCACCGCCGTATTCCTCGTCCGTGGCGTCCAGCGCGGCCCAGTCGGTTTCCACGTATTGCCACGGCTCGCGCGGGATGCTCACGGGTCGTTGCTTCGGATAGAGCGTGCGCGGGAAAGGACTCTCGGTTTCCTTCTTCGGAAAATATTCATCCCACGAACGGGCGTCGATGAAGTAGTGCAGCATCTTGCCCGAGCCGCCGGCCCAGTAGCCCGCGCGCGAAAATGTCTTGGGCAAAATCTCCGTGGTCGGCAGTGCCTCGCGCATTTTTTGGTTGTTGCGATAAATGCCCGAGCGATGCGGCGAGAGCCCCGTGAAAATCGCCGTGCGCGAAGGATTGCATGAAGGCGCCGCGCAATGGGCGTTGTTAAACAGGATTCCCGACGCGGCAAGTCGATCGAGGTTCGGCGTGCGCGCCTGCGGATGCCCGCCGAGGCAGCCCACCCAGTCGTTCAAGTCGTCCATCGCGATGAAGAGAATATTAGGCTTGGCGGCAGCCTCCGTATTCACCACAGAGGCACAGAGCATGAGAATCAAGGTGCGCATGAGGAAGTTCATTATTTAGATGGCGCGGCTAAAGCTGGAAATTGATCCGTAACGCTCTTGTGGAAAGTGTCGGGCCAGCCTTCATTGGATTGGTTGGGGCCGGGGTTCGTGCGGCCGTTACGGATGGCGGTTGCGAGCTGGGCGGCGAGCTCTTTTACGATATCAGGATGCTTGTCGCGCAGGTTTGTTTTTTCGACGGGGTCGGTTTCCAGATTATACAACTGTACGAGCGGGAGGGTTTTGTTTTTGAACGCTGCTGCCGGGCGCGGGCCGCTCCAGCCGCCGGATCCGGGGCAGAGGGCGAGCTTCCACGGGCCGCGACGGATGGCAAAGGAGCCGTTGATGGAATGGTGGATAGTGAAGGGGCGCAGTGGCCTTTTGCCAGCTTTGCCCAAGAGCGCGGGCAGAAAAGAGAAGGAATCTTCCCCGG
>CALKBX010000029.1 GCA_937775205.1 uncultured Verrucomicrobiae bacterium
ATACGGCAACCCGCTGGAACCGGCGGCGGTGGCGGCGCTGGAAGAGGCGCTGCCGAAGTGCGAGGTGTTTATCTGAGCTTGAGATTGGAGAATTTTCCCAGTAGGATATCACCGTTTTCGTTAGCAGCACGAAGGCATTCACGCGCGCGATAATGCAAATCTATCTCTTCATTAACGGCGAACAAGTCGGGCCGTATTCGGCTGAACAAATCCAAGCGATGTTGGCGAGCGGCGCAGTGACGCCGGAGACAATGGCGTGGTACGAGGGCTTGCCGGAATGGACGCCGGTGACGCAGGTGGTGCAACCGGCGGCGGCCGCTGTTGGCGGGCCGGGGGATATTGTGATTGAAGGCGGGCCGCCCCAGCTTGCGGGTGGCGCGGGTGATGTCGTGTTGAACATTACGCATCAGGAAACCTACTCGCGCGGGCAGTTGTTGTTGCGGACTTTTTTGGGGATCTTTTATTTGATTTTGCCACACGCGATTTGTTTGTGGCTGTTGGGCATCGCGATCAATTTTTGCACGTTGATCGCGTGGTTCGCGATTTTGTTTACCGGCCAATATCCAGCCGGGATTTATAGCTTTGTAGTGAGCGTGCACCAGTGGTCGGTGCGGTGGATGGCGCGGGTGTCAAACCTGATGGATGGCTATCCGGCGTTTGGGATGGGCAACCAAGGGGACGGGGTAACCCTTGAGATCACGCGTCCGGCAATATCCAGCCGGTTGCATTGTGTGCTGCGAATTTTTTCGGGAATTTACGTGGGCGTGCCACACGTGATTTGCCTGTTTTTTCGGCAGATCATTGGTGGTGTGCTGGGGGTTGTGGCGTGGTTTGCAGTGCTGTTTACGGGAAAATACCCGAAGGGGATGCACGATTTTCAGGTCGGCAACATCCGTTGGGGATTGCGCGTGATGGCGTACATCACGATGTTGTCGGATCGGTATCCGCCCTTTAGCGGGAAGCCTTAATTTGCTTTGGACCGCAATGCGGCTCGGGCGGTTTCGGGGCAGCGCAGCGGGATGCCGGCGAGTTGGCGGTAAAGGACGGCGGCTTTCTTTTTGTCGCCTTTCTTATAGAGCGCTTCAGCTTCTTTCAACATTTCCGGGGCGGGGCGAATCCACTTTAGTTTTTTGGCGGCCTCGCGGGCTTGTTTGATTTCGGCTTCATTAAACGTCCAACCCGAAGTGCCGCTGGCCATTAGGTTGGTGACTTCCTGGCGATGGCGCAGGGTGAGGGCGTGGCCGAGTTCGTGGGCGGTGACGCGTGGTATGGGCTCGCTCACACCGTTTTCCGCCGTGCGCAGGCGGGCCATATCTTTCACAAACATTCCGTCGCGCCCAATGTACACGCCATTAGCGAGGAAACGTTTGATGTAATAGATGTGAAAACAATCGGCCTTGCGGCTGGCCTTGGGGCGGATGGCGAGCAGCCAGCGAAGTTGGCGTGATTTGTGGTTTTGGCGATAGGCGTTGGGGTTGGCGGCCGGTTCGGTGATGATAGATTCGAACGCAAAGTGCACACCGGCGTGGCCCCAGATGCGGTTGACCTTTTTAAAAATGCGATAGAGGTCCTTTTCCTCCAACGTGGTGGTGAGGTTCAGCTCGCCTGGAGTCACCAGCCGATGCACGCGCAAAGGAGCCACGAGATAATCGTCGAAAGGCGTTTTTGGAGGCTGAACTTCGGCACGCAAAACTGGCGTGGTGAGCAGAAAAATCAATGCGAGTGCGCGGCGCATGCCCCTGTGTAATGTGTGAGCGGGGCGGGGTCAACGTTTTGGGCATCAAAATCGATTAAAAAACCAGCAAAAGCCTAAAAATACAGCACAAAAAAAGTGTTTTTTGCGTTGCTTTTTAGTGAATAGATTCACAAAATCGGTGGTCGAAAACAGACGCACAAAAGTGTCATAGCAGCACAAACTTACCAGACCCTAATTATGAGCAAAAAAACCGGCTACCAATTCTGTGGCGGCAACGACCACGCCACCAACCCCAATCGACGTGACTTTCTGTCCGTAGGCGCCATGGGCGGCCTCGGGCTGGGGCTTACGCTGGGCGACTTCCTGTCGCTCGAAGCTCGGGCCGCGGGCGAGGATTGGAAGGATGGGGCCAAGCCCAGCAAACCGGGCAAGGCGAAGAACATCATCAACATTTTCCTGCCGGGGGGTTCGGCGCATCAGGAGTCGTGGGATCCCAAGTATCTTTCGCCGGCGGAATACCGCGGCCCGTTGGGCACAGTGAAGACGAACACTGGCGAGCGGTTTTCGGAGAACCTCAAGAACACCGCCAAGGTGGCCGACAAGCTGACGGTTATTCGCTCGATGACCCACGGCGAGGCAGCGCACGAGCGCGGCACACATAATATGATGACCGGTGTGCGCCCGAGCCCGGCGGTGATTTTCCCGAGCATCGGCTCGATCGTGAGCCACGAGTTTGGCCCGCGCAAAAATTTGCCGCCTTACGTGGCTATCCCGAGCCAAAGCCGCAATGGCGGCACGGGTTATCTCGGTAGCGCTTACGGTGCGTTCAGTCTGGGCTCGGATCCGGGCAACGCTAATTTCCGCGTGCGGGATCTTGCGCTGCCCAGCGGCATCGATGCGAAGCGCTTTGGCAAACGCCGCGATATGCGTTCGATTGTGGACAGCCATTTCAGTGCGCTCGAAAAGAGCGATGCGCTGGCGGGGATGGACAGTTTTTATCAACGCGCTTATGCGATGATTTCCTCGCCGGAAGCGCGTGATGCGTTTGATCTCAACAAGGAACCAGCCAAACTGCGCGACGAGTACGGTCGCAACACCGCCGGCGGCCGCTTCCTGTTGGCGCGGCGTTTGGTGGAATCCGGCGTGCGGATGGTGAGCACGACTTACGGCGGCTGGGATCATCACAGCAACATTGCTGCCGCAAACGCGGGTCAAATGCCGGCGTTCGACCAAGCCTTTGCGGCACTTATCCGCGATCTCGATCAACGTGGGATGTTGGAAGACACGTTGGTTTTGGTGACCAGTGAATTTGGCCGAACACCGAAGATCAACGCCACGGCCGGACGCGATCACTGGCCGAAGGTATTTAGTGTGGTGATGGCCGGCGGCGGGGTTAAGGGCGGTTACATTCACGGGATGTCCGACCCCACTGGCGCTGAGCCCGAGGAAGATCCGGTGCACGTGCCGGACTGGGCGGCCACGGTTTACAGCCTCATCGGCATCGATCCGCAACGCCGTTTGGTGGGCCCGGGCAATCGCCCGATGCCGATCAATTACGATGGTGAAATCTTGAGGGAAGCTCTGGCTTAACTCCGGCGGCTTTTTCAACCCATCGAACAACCGCTCGGGGCATTGATCCGCAAGGACCATTGCCCCGCGCGTTTACAGAAACGCAAAAACGCAAAAACGCAAAAATGAAAATGATGAAACACTGGATTTTAATGCTCGGCTTGGCTGGTCTCGTTGGCAACGCGGCGGCGGTGGACCCGCGCCTGACCTATCTTTCGCCGGGAGGCGTGCAAATCGGCACGGAGACAGAGGTCATTTTCCGTGGCCAACGCCTTGCGGATGCGGAGGATATTTTCTTTTATCACCCGGGCGTGAAGCTGGTGAAGATTACGGAGAAGAATGATAAATTTGTTAAGGCGCTCATTAAGGCCGATGGCAGTTGCCCTCTCGGCGAGCACAAAGCGCGCGTCCGCACGCGCGGCGGTGTGACGGAGCTGCGCACATTTTACGTGGGGCCGTTTCCGATGGTGGCCAAAGTGGCACCCAAGGCGGGCGAAGGGTCACAGAAGTTGCCGCTCAACTGCACGGTGGCCGGTTCGGTGGCGGCGGAATCGGTGGATCGATATGCGGTGGAGGTAAAAAAAGGCCAACGCATTTCTGCTGAGGTCGAGAGCATCCGATTGGGGCGCGGGTTTTATGATCCTTATGTGGCGATCGTGGACAGCAAGGGATTTATCGTCGCGCGTTCGGATGATACGCCATTATTTGTGCAGGACTGCTTTGCCAGCGCCATGGTTAAGAGCGATGATGTTTACACCATCGAGCTGCGCGAAACTTCGTATGGCGCGCTGGGCGGTTATCGGCTGCACGTGGGCACATTCCCGCGACCCACGGCGGTGTATCCCGCGGGCGGGCAGCAGGGCAAGGAATTGGAAGTGAAATTCATCGACCCGGCCGCCGGAGATTTCAAACAGAAATATACCGCGCCCGAGCCCAAAACATTCGAGGCAACTTTTGGTCAGCAAGACCAGCCGTGTTTCCGCGACCTCGCTGTATTTCCGCAAGCGGAAGGCGTGGTGGCGCCTTCGGGCAATAAGGTGCGCGTGTCGCCTTTCCCAAACGAACTCGAAGCCGAGCCAAACAATTCCGTGGGCGAAGCGCGCCTCATTGAGGCGCCTCTGCCGCTCGCGCTCAACGGCATTATCCAAACCAAGGGCGACGAAGATTGGTTTCGGTTCACCGCAAAAAAAGGCCAGCGTTTTGACGTGCGCGTGTACGCCCGTAAACTGCGATCCCCCATCGACACGGTGATGAACATTTGCAACAAGGACGGTCGTAGCCTCGCCAGCAACGATGACTCCGGCGGGCCCGACAGTTACATCAGCTGGACCGTCCCCGCCGATGGCGAGTACACCCTTCGCATCCGCGACCACCTCGGCAACGGCGGGCCGGACTACACCTATCGCGTGGAATTCCAGCCTCGCGTGCCCAAGCTAAGCTTGTACGTGCTGGACACCAGCCGTTATGACACCCAAACGCGCAAGAACGTCGTGGTCGCGCGCGGCAATCGTTTCCCGCTCGTCATTCAGGCGCGCCGCGGTAATTTTGGCGGCGCGCTCGCGCTGAGCACCAAGGATTTCCCTCCGGGCATCACCCTGCACTCCGCACCCATGGCCAGTAATAAATCATCCCAAACAATCGTGTTTGAGGCCGCAGCCGATGCGCCGATTGGCGGCAAGCTCGGCGATCTCATGGGTAAACTCTTGGGTGAAAAAGTTGCCGATATCAGCGGTGGTATCTGGCAAAACTACGATCTCGTGCAGAGTGGCAACCGTGGTGTTTATTATAAAACGTGGGTGGATAAAATGGCCGTTGTGGTGGTGGAAGAATTGCCGTTCAAAATTCGCATCGAAGAAATCAAGGCACCGTTGGTGCGCGGGGGCACATTGCCGCTCAAAATCATCGCCGAGCGCAAGGAAGGCTTCACCGGCAACATCAACGTGCGAATGCTCACCCGGCCATCGGGGCTCAGCTGCAGCTCGAACATTAATATCCCGGCCGGCAAAAATGAAATTACCTATCTCTTCAGCGCCAACACCGGTGCGGAGATTCTCGATCACAAGATCGCCATGCTCGGCACCGCCACCGTCAGCAGCGGCACGGCATACGTGTCCACCCAGCTCACTTCGCTGAAAATCACGGATTATTTTATGGTCGGCAAAATTATTCCCGCCACCACCACGCAGGGCTATCCCACGGCGTTGAAATGCGAGTTCACCAACAAAACAAAATTCCCCGGAACGGCCACCGTGGAATTGGTCGGTCTCCCAACCGGCACTACCACCTCCAAGCTGGAGATGACGCAGGACACCAAGGAACTCACCTTCCCCATTACCGTGGCCGACAACGCTCGCGCCGGGTTGCACCGCACGGTGTACTGCAAAATGACGCTGAACCACACCGGCCATACCGTCACCCAAACGCTCGGCGGCCGGGGCACGTTGCGCATTAATGTGCCGCCCGCGCCGCCCTCCATCAAAAAGCCCTCGGTCGGTTCGCTGGGCAAAGCGGTTCCCGCCAAGTAATTTTTTAACCAAACCCATTTTTATATTATGAAAAAAACATTGCTCGCTCTCCTCGCCGCACCGTTGTTGCTCAGCGCGGCTTCGAAGGATTTGGTGGATTTGCAGGTGTACCCGAAGGACGCCCGCCTTGTGACGCTGCGCGCCAAGCAGCAACTGATGGTGCAAGCTACGTATGCCGACAGCACCACGCGCGATGTTACCGCCTTGTCGAAATATACATTTGCCGATCCCAAGCTCGTGAAGTTTGAAAATCACATCATCCGGCCTGTGGCCGATGGCGAGACTTCACTGAAAATTGAGTTTGCCGGCCGCACGCTCACTGTGCCGGTGAAGGTGGGGAAAGCCACTGAGGAACGGCCTGTACGATTCAGCCTCGACGTGATGCCCACTTTTACCAAAGGCGGCTGCAACTCCGGCAGTTGCCACGGCGCGGCCAGTGGCAAGGATGGTTTCCGGCTATCGCTGTTCGGTTTCAATCCGCAGCTCGATTATCAATACATTACGCGCGAAAATCTCGGCCGCCGCATCAACCTCGCTTTGCCGCACGATAGTTTGCTGCTTGAGAAAGCCACCGGCCGTGTGACGCACACTGGCGGCAAGGTAATCGAGGCGGAGGGTTCGCTATACAAAACCCTCGTGCGCTGGCTGGAAGCGGGCGCGCCCAATGACCCCGCCGGCACGCCCAAAGTGGTGGACCTCGAGATTCACCCCAAACAATCCGTACTCGAAGGCGAGGGCGCCCAGCAGCAAATCATCGTGCGCGCCGTGTACAACGACGGCTCCACGCGCGATGTCACGCACGAGACGATGTTCATCACCAATAACGATGTCTCCACCAAGGTCGACGGCAAAGGCAAGATGACCGCCGGCCAGCGCGGCGAGTCATTCATCATGGCGCGCTACGATCAAATCACCGTCGGCACACAGGTGCTCGTGATTCCGAAGATGGATAACTTCACATTCCCCAAGGAGCTTGAGGCCAATTACATCGACGCGCTCGTGCACAATAAGCTGAAGAAAATTCGCATCACGCCCAGCGGTATTTGCGATGACAACACGTTCATCCGGCGCGCCTATCTCGACGTGATTGGCGGGCTGCCCACCCCTGAGGCCGTCGCGGCCTTTGTGGCCGATAAATCACCCGCCAAGCGCGAGAAGCTCATCGACGAGTTGATTGCCCGCCCCGAGTTCGTGCGAATATGGGTGATGAAATGGGCCGAGCTGCTGCAAATCCGCACCCAAAACAACCGCTTTTATTACAAGAACGCCGTGCTTTATTTCGAGTGGTTGCGTGATCAGTTTGAGCAGAATCAGCCGATGGATAAAATCGTGCGCGAACTGCTCGGCGCGCGCGGCGGCACCTTCAGCAATCCCCCCGGGAATTTTTATCAAGTGGAGCTCGACACGCAAAAGCTCACCGAGAATGCCGCGCAGATTTTCATGGGAATGCGAATCCAATGCGCCCAATGCCACAACCATCCTTTCGACCGCTGGACGATGGATGACTATTACAGCTTCTCCGCCTTCTTCGCGCAAGTGGGCCGCAAGACGGGTGAGGACAATCGCGAAACAATCATTTATAATCGCCGCAGCGGTGGTGTGCGCCATATCGTGGGCAATCGCGATATGCCGCCGAAATTTCTCGGCGCCAATGGGCCGGAGATTGCCAAGGACGCCAATGGAAAAATGCGTTCCGGTTTCCCGTTGAAGAGTGGCGAGGACCGCCGCATTGCTCTGGCGAATTGGCTGGCGTCGCCGAAGAATCCGTTCTTCGCAAAAAATATGGCTAATATTGTGTGGGGTCATTTTATGGGCGTCGGCATCGTGGAACCGGTGGATGACGTGCGTATCAGCAACCCGCCGAGCAATCCCGAGTTGCTCGAGGAACTGGGCAAACGCTTCGCGGCGAGCGGTTATAATTTCAGGAAACTCGTGCGCGATATTTGTGTGTCCCGCGCCTATCAGCGCAGCGTGCAAAGCACTGACTCCAACAAGGACGACACGCTGAACTTCGCCAAGAGCAGCATCCGCCGCGTGCGCGCCGAGGTGTTGCTGGATATCATCAGTCAGGTGACCGACACCAAAAACAAATTCCGCGGCCTGCCGCTCGGCTCCAGCGCGGTGGAAATTGTGGACGGCGGCACAAGCACGTTTTTCCTCACCACCTTTGGCCGCGCCACGCGCACCACGGTGTGCTCGTGCGAAGTGGCGCTCGCGCCCAATCTTTCGCAGGCGCTGCATTTGCTCAATGGCGAAACCGTCAACAACAAGTGCACTCAGGGCGGCGTGGTGCGCAAGCTAATCAAAGGCGGCAAAACACCCGCTGAAATTTTGGATGACATTTACGTGCGCTGCCTCGCGCGCAAACCCACCGCTTCAGAAAAAACCAAGTTGATGGTTTTCTTCAAGGAAGGGCGTCCGGAGGAAGAGGTGTTGAACGATTTATTTTGGGCAGTATTGAACTCGAAGGAGTTTATTTTTAATCACTAATCTGGTCGCTCGCCACGCGGGCGCACACAACCAAGGGGGAACTTTACAACCGATGAACACTCGGAACCTGAAAACTATCGCCTTCGCCGTCGGTCTAGTTGCCGCCGGCACGGTATTCGCCGCAGACAAAGTCACTTACGAAGATAACATCCTGCCTATCTTCCGCAATAACTGCCTCAAGTGCCACAACGCGGACAAGATGAAGGCCGACCTGAATCTTTCCAACTACGACACGATGATGACCGGCGAAGTCGTCGCCGGCGGTGATCTGGAAAACAGCCTGCTCTTTCAAGTGGTCACTCACGCCGAGGAACCGAATATGCCCCCCAAGAGCAAGCTCACCGACCCGGAGATTGCCACCATCAAGGCGTGGATCGTCGGCGGCTTGCTCAAGGACAGTGGCTCCAAGGCCGTGATGGCCACCAAACCCAAGGTCGACCTCGCCCTCGACCCCGATTTCCTCGGCAAACGCCCCGAAGGCCCCGCGCCGATGCCCGTCGAAGTCCTCGCGCTTGACCCTTATCAGCGGACCGAACGCACCAGCATTTCCACCGCCATCGCCGTCAGCCCGTGGGCACCGCTCGTCGCCATTGGTAGCCAGCGCCAGGTGCTCCTTTATAATACCGACACCTTCAAAATCGCCGGCATCATTCCCTATCCCAAAGGCTACCCGCATAGCGTCAACTTCAGCGCCAACGGCAAACTCCTCATCATCGGTGGCGGCCGCGGTGCCAACCTCGGCTTCTCCACTGTGTGGGACATCACCAAGGGCGAACAAATTTTGACCGTCGGTGAGGATCTCGATTCTGTCCTCGCCTCCGACATCTCCGCCGACCAGCGCTACATCGCCCACGGTGGCCCCGATCGCCTCGTGCGCATTTTCTCAACCGACACCGGCGAGTTGCTTCATAAAATTAAAAAACACACCGATTGGATCACCGCAATGCGCTTCGGCCCCAAAGGCAAATACGTCGCCTCTGGCGACCGCGCCGGCGGCATTCACGTGTGGGAAGCCGAACCTGGCGGACGCGCCGCAAGTCTCATGGGCCATCGCGGCCGCATCACCGGCCTCGAATGGGCCAGCACCAACATTGTCGTCAGCTCCAGCGAAGACGGCACCGCCAAAATGTGGAACATTGACGAAGTCAGCCAACTTAAGAGCTGGACTGCCCACGGCGGCGGCGCACTTAGCCTGCGCCGTGCTCAAAACGGTGACCTTGTCACCGTCGGCCGCAATCGCCGCGCCACATTGTGGAACGCCAACGGCAGCGCCAAGCGCTCCTTCACTTTCCCCGCCGACATCCCCTCCACCGGCGTCCCCAGCCACGATGGCAAACTCGTCATCGGCACCGACTGGAACGGCGAAGTCTACGTTTGGAACGCTGCCGACGGCAAAGAGATCGCTCGCCTCGCGCTGAACCCCGCCCCGATGGCCGATCAATTTGCCGCCGTGCAAAAAGTGGTGGAGCAAAAAGCCGCCGCCACCAAAGCCGCCACCGCCGCGCATCAATCCGTGCTCACGCGCATCGCCAAAACCAAAGCCCAAATGACCGCTTTGGACACCACCGTGACTATGCGCCAAAAAGCCGTTATCGATTCCAAAGCCACTCTCACCAAACTCATTGCCGAAAAGCAAAAGCCCGCCCAAACCAAAGCCGCCACCGTCGCCGGCAGTGTGAAGATTGCCACCACCGCCAAAGCCGCCGCCGACAAAGCGCTCGCCGCTGCCGATGAAGCCGGCAAACCCGCTGCCCAAACCAAAGCCACCGCTGCCGCCAAGGCACTCACCGATGCCACCGCAGCCAAGACCATCGCCGACAAGGCGCTCGCCGCCATCAACGCGCAAGTCACTCAAACCACCACTGTGAACGCCGCCGCCGCCAAGTCGCTCTCCGAAGCACAGAACGCCGCCAAAACCGGCAAGGTCGCGCTCACCAAGTTATTGGCCGTCCTCGCCACCGCCGCCAACACTGAGCAGGGCAAAGTCACCGCCGCCGGTGCCGCGCTCACCGCCGCGCAAAAGGACGCCGACCTGTTGCGACTCAATAAAACTTACAGCGAATATTATCGCGCCCGCAACCAACTCGCCGCGCAGGAAGCCAAGCTCGCCGGATTGCAGGCGACCGCCAA
Source organism: uncultured Verrucomicrobiae bacterium (assembly GCA_937775205.1). Taxonomy (GTDB): domain Bacteria; phylum Verrucomicrobiota; class Verrucomicrobiia; order Limisphaerales; family UBA1100; genus JACNJL01. Next base: position 10,411 of record CALKBX010000029.1, read on the forward strand.
GGCCGCTCAAGCCGCGCTCGCCAGCACCCAAACCGCACTAGACGCCGCCCGCAAAACCGACCTCGCAAAGCTGAAAGCCGACAAACTCGTCGCCTTCATCCAAGCCAAAGCCGCCAAGGCCAAAGCCGACCAAGCCCTCACCGTCGCCCAAGCCGAAGTCGCCAAGGCGGGTGAAACCGTCACCGCCGCCACAAAGGCCATCGCCACCGCCGAAGCCGGAATGGAAACCGCCGGCACCAATCTGGCAAACGCAAAGACCGCCCACGCCCACGCCACCGCTGCCGCCAAAGCCGCGCGCGACAAAGCCATCGCCAGCAAAACCCCTTACGATAAACTTGCCGCCGCCAAACAGGCCCCCGCGCAGCTCATCAACGTCACCCTCGGCAAAGCCATCGCCCACGCCAACACCGCCAAAGCGAATGCCGCCAAAGTGCTCGTGGCCATCAACACCGAGGTAAACGCCGCCACCGCAGTGTTCACCGGCGCGGATAATACCGCCAAGTTATCTGAAAAAACCGCCGCCGCCGCCAAGGCGGTGATGGACAAATTGGCGCTCGATTTGGCAAAACAAAAAAAAGAACTCGCCGCTAAACAAAAACCGCAAGCCGTTGAGGCGGCGCAAAAAACTGTGGACGACACCACCGCAAAGCTTACCAAGGTCAAAGCGAATTACGTCGTCAAACGAACCGATGCCGTCGCCAAGCGCAAAGTAGCCAACATCGCCAAAGCCAAACGCGATGGACTCGTGGCCGCTAAACAAGTGCCCGCGCAAAATGCGGTGACTGCCGCTGGCGCCACCGCCACGGAATTGGCCGCCGCCAAGGTTGCCGCCGTTGCGATTCTAACGCGCGTAAATGCCGAAATGGTCGTGGCCGCCAAGCCGTTTCAAGCGTTGGATGCCGCCGCGAAAATAGTGGAGGCCAATCTGAAACCCGCAGAAGCGGTTGTGGCTGAGATGACCACTGCGATGGATGCCGCCGGAAAATTGGTGACCCAACGCAAAACTGAAATCGCCACCGCCCAAGCCGCGATGGACAAAATGGCCTCTGAAAGAATCAAGCCAATGGAGGAGCAAGTGACCGTCGTCGCCGACGCGATGGCTAGCGCTCAAGTCGCTCACGTCAATGCCGAGCAGATTCATCAAGCGCGTGTGACTACGCTGGCGAAAACTGCAGCCGTTCAGTCCACCGCATCCAAGGCGAAAACAGATGAAGTGGGCAAGCTAGCCATCGCCGTCGCAGCCGAGAAAAAGCGGGTGGAAGCCCTCAAGGCCGCATACGAAAATCTCAAAGGGCCAACCAAGACGGCAGCGAAGTAAAGGGGAGGGACGAGTTCCCCCTCGTCCCTTTTTGGCTTTGATGAATGGATTGAAATGGGACGAGGTGGAACTCGTCCCTCCCGTTGGCTCTATTGCCACGGGGCGGTGGCTTCGTCTTTCCAGATTTCTTTTACCTTTTGGCGTTTTCTGACGAGGGCGGATTTTTTGCCTTTCACCAAAACTTCGGCTGGCAAGGGGCGGGTGTTGTAGGTGCCGGCCATCACGAATCCATAAGCGCCGGCGCTGAGGATGGCGACGAGGTCGCCTTCGGCCACGCGCGGGATGGGGCGATCTTTACAAAAGGTATCACCGGTTTCACAGATGCCGCCGACCACGTCAGTGTTTACGGGGCGCACCTTGGATTGTTTCACGGGGATAATCTCGTGGTAGCTTTCGTAAAACGCGGGCCGTAACAAATCGTTCATCGCCGCGTCCACAATGGCAAAATATTTTTTGCCGGTGTGCTTCACGTATTCCACGCGGGTGACGAGGATGCCGGCGTTGCCGGAAATGAACCGGCCCGGCTCGAGCAACACCTTGAGCCCAAGCGGCTGCAGCAACGGCACGAGGGTGGCGGCGTATTTGGCGGGGGTGAGAATGTGCTTCGCCTCCTTTTTGTTCCACCAATCCGCTTGGCCGCTGATGAGGGCGTCCTCGTACATGATGCCGAGGCCGCCGCCGATGCTGATGAATTCGATGCCGTGTTTGGCTTTTAACTTTGCCGCAAGCGGGGCGATTTTGCGCACGGCGTCGGCGAAGGGTTTTATTTGGGTGAGCTGCGACCCGATGTGCATTTGCACGCCGCGCAGGCGGATGTGTTTGAGCTTGGCGGCGCGGGCGTAGAGCGCGGGGATTTTTTCAATGGCGATGCCGAACTTGTTGTCGTAAGTGCCGGTGGTGATTTTCTTGTGGGTCTTGGCATCCACGTTGGGGTTCACGCGGATGGCGACGGGCGCGATTTTCTTGAGCTTGCCGGCGATGCGGTTGATGCGTTCGAGTTCCGCTTCGCTTTCCACGTTAAAACAGTAAATGCCTTTGCGGAGAGCGAAGGTGATTTCGTCAGCAGTTTTGCCGACACCGGCGAACACGCATTTGCGCGGGTTTCCGCCCGCGGCAATGGCGCGCTGGATTTCGCCGCCGCTGACGGTATCGAAGCCGCTGCCCAAATCGGCGAGCGTGCGCAAGACGCCGAGGTTGGAATTGGATTTCATCGCAAAACAAATCAAATGATCCAGTGGCGCGAGTGCGTTGCTGAGTTTGGTAAAGTGATCGGCGAGTGTTTTGGAGGAGTAAACGTAGAGCGGCGTGCCGTGTTGTTTGGCGAGCGCTGCGATGGAAATGCCCTCACAACGGAGCCGGCCATTGACGTAACGAAAATCGTGCATGCGCTAGGTTATGCCAAAGCGACACGCAAAGGGAAAGGGGAAAGGAAGGGCGAATGGCTACTTTACGCCGCCGTCACGATATATTTGTTCGCGGCGTTCGTAGTATTCCCCGGTGGTGATCTTGTTCGCGGCGAACTGATCGAGCAACGCCTGCAGGCGCTGTTCCATTTCGCGATGAGAAATTTTCTGCTGCTTCAAGCTGGCCTCCTGCCGGGCTTGCTTGACCTGTTCGAGCGACTGTAGTTTTTTGAAATCACGCAAGGCCTTGAGTTGCGCCGCCTGCTTTGGCTGCTCGGGCAATTCAGGGGTCTGTTTGGCCATAACCGTCGGATTAGCCTTCGGATAATTCATGGCCAGGGCATTGGACAAAACGGGGAGGCCTTCCACGGCGCTGACACGTTCGCCTCCTTCCACTTGGGTTTCGGCCATCGCTTTGCGCAGCGCGTCTTCATTGTAATTCGGGTTCGCCGCGTGCAGGGCGGCCTCCGCCAATGCGAGGGCTTGCATCTCGGCGGCTTGTCGGTCGCGCAGCACCGCCACCATCGCCTTCACTTCGGCCAGTGCACGGGTTTTTGCCTGTGCGATCAACGTGCGACGATAGCTGCCATCCGCGACTACTTTGGCGAGTGCGATTTTTTTGGCGTCGTAAATTTCCTGGATTTGCGCGTAGGTGATATTGGGAATCCAGCGAGAACGTTTTACGTGCGCGATGGCATTGGCGCGTTGACGGGCAGTTTGCCGGCGGCGTTCGGCGCGGGTAGTTGGGTGCAATCGCGGGGGTGTGGCGGTGAAGCCTGCGGGTTGGTTTGGGTCAATGGTTGAGCCCATCGCTGGCATCAGATCGAGTCTGGGTTGTTTGGGACCGCCTCCGCCAGCGCCGATGCGCATTGGAAAAGCCGCCATCCAGCCACACAAGAATAACGTAATAATTAGTCGCGAATGCATTCCCACCTCCTCAACGATTTTTGTATGCAAAACCGTGCTTGGAAGCAAGCTGAAATTATTCAGATTGTGAGCAGCCGATTCCATGGGCCGCGGAAGGGCACGCGCCAAATGGTGCGCCAAAGGATGCCGCGCACGGTGGTGCGGGAAATCTTGAGGCGCGGTTCAGGCAGCAGCGGGTTGGCGGCGGCTAATTTGTTGAGCGTGGCGGCGCCGATCAGGATGGGCCACGCGCAGGCGAGGCGAAGGCGATAGTGTGCGTGCGGGATGGCGAGCGTGTAGCGCCCGCCAGCGGTGAGATGGCTGCGGGCCTTTGTCAGCCACGGTTCGAAGACGGGTTGGAGCTTGGGCCAGTTGGCAGGGTCGCGCAAATCTTCGGGCTGCAAGCCGGCCATCGCGAGGTCCACGGCAGGCAAATAGCACCGTCCGTTGGCGAGATCGCGCGGGAGATCACGCAGGATGTTGACGAGTTGGAGGCCTTTGCCGAAGCGAATGGCGTCGGCCACGAAGGAGGTGTCGTCGAGTTGGGCCTTCGGGAAACAATGGGTGCGCGTGAGGCGCGTCCAAAATTCGCCTACGCAGCCAGCCACGCGATAGGTGTAATCATCAAGGTCATCGGCGGTTTGCAGGGCGGTGAGGGTGCTGCCATTGCCACCGAAGCGTTCGAGGTCCTGCTCTTGCCCGCGCGTGATTGTTTCGAGCACAAGCTGCACTTGGCCGCGATCTGCGGGGGTGAGTTGGTCGAGCATGTCCAGTGCATCGGCACTGCGCAGGAGCAGCGTGGCCTCGGCGGGATTTTTCTGTTCACTGGCGAGATCGGAAAAATCAACAGGCGGCGCGGCGTCATCGCGGATGCGTGCGCGAAATTGGCGGAGTGTGTGCAGGCGCTTTTCGGCAGGCACGAGGTCAGTATCGGCAATCGTGTCAGTGGTGCGGGCGAGGAGATAGGCGAGGCCAATCTGCTGGCGCACGGCGGCGGGTAGCACGCGCAGGGTGAGGTAAAACGCACGGGAAACATCGCGCAGGATTGGCCCGAGTAATTCTTCGGCATCGTCGGTGGCCGCCATAATGAATCAGTGGCGCAGAAATTTGTGCCAGTATGCCAGCCGGCTTTTCAATTCGGCGATGCCCGGCGAGCCCGGCACGGTGCGGCGCGCCATCGCTGCTTTGAGGTCGAACACTTTCATTGCATCCTTGGTGAGTTTTTTGTCGGCCTGTTTCAACTCGGCGGGCGTCAGCTTGTCCAGCCGTTTGCCTTTGGCTTCGGCAATCGCCACCAGTTTGCCAACCACGTGATGCGCCTTGCGAAAGGCGGTGCCGTTGAGCACCAACCAATCCACGAGATCGGTGGCGAGCAGGTTGGGGTCATCCACCGCGTCGGCGCAGGCGTCGGTGTTTACGGCGGTGTCGCGCAACATCGATGCGAGAATGCGCACGGTGCTGCGCACGGTGTCGGTGGTGTCGAAGAGACGCTCTTTGTCCTCCTGCAAATCGCTGTTGTACGTGAGCGGCAATCCTTTGAGGGTGACAAATAGTGAAACGAGATTGCCGACTACACGACCGGTCTTGCCGCGTGTTAATTCGCAGATGTCAGGGTTTTTCTTTTGTGGCATCAGCGACGAGCCGGTGGTGAAGGCATCGCCGATTTCGATGAACCCAAACTCCACGCTGCTCCACAAAACGAGATCCTCACACAAGCGCGACTGATGCACAGCCAGCAGCGCGGCCACGCTGCAGAATTCCACCACATAATCGCGATCCGCCACGGCGTCCATCGAGTTGTGGGTGATCATCGGCCTGTCATGCGCGTCCACGAAGCCCAGCTCGCGTGCGACAAATTCGCGATCAAGCGGCAGCGTGGTGCCCGCCAGCGCGCCGCTGCCCAGCGGGCACACATTTACGCGCACGAGGCAATCGAGCAGCCGCTCGTAATCGCGCTCGAGCATTTCCACGTAAGCGAGCAAATGATGCGCGAGATACACCGGCTGCGCGCGTTGCAAATGCGTGTAGCCGGGGATGAGCACCTTGAGATTGTTTTCGCCGAGTTCAATGAGCGCC
>CALKBX010000030.1 GCA_937775205.1 uncultured Verrucomicrobiae bacterium
ACCTGGACCCCTTTTGGCAGACATCACGCCCGGGCCCATGAGCCGATTCTTCATGATGGTAACGTGATCCTGATGCATGCCCCTTGCTATGATCTCCCTCAATCGGCCACAACAAAATCGGGGGTCGCACCCGTTGGGGCGAGGGAAAAAATATTGGACCTATTTACAGGCGTACGATTTATCTACTGGCAAGCGGATTTGGAAGGCCGAAAGCGCCTCGAGCGTTCATTCCACATCTATTCTTGGGCAGTTGGCTAATGGTTCCCCCGCCATTCTTACTGGCCGTGGCGGAGGGCACCAACCCCCTGAAGAACCCTATGGCCTCTCTCTTCTTAATGCTAAAAACGGAAGACGTATTTGGGATGTCGCTATCCAAAAGTATCCGGCAGCTCAAAATGCTAACTGGGATTCCAGATCAGCCCACTTCTTCATCGGCAAGGAACATCATTCATTGAATATAGAAACAGGTAAGCTAGTGAAGGTTGTTTCGCTCGTGAAAGGGGTTACTCTTACTCGTTGGGAGAACGGCCAATACGTGACGCGAAAAAATCAAACACTTCCCAAAGCCCGTAAACCTATAACTTATTTTACGAACCTGATCGTTGGTGATTATCACTATTTTCGGTCCTTCGCCGGTTTTCTGATTGGCCGTGTGCAACTTTCTACAGGCAGAGTCGAGTACCTACAGGTTCCTGTGCAGGCTTTGCGTAAAAAGGATGCTAAAGAGGAAATGCACTGGAAAAAGACTCTCCCGAACGACATGAAGAACGCGGATGGATATCGGGCCACACAGGATAAGCGGAATGCGGGAAACGGGTGGGGGCATGTCTCCGCAGCAAGCCCGATCGTTGTTGGAAATCGGATGTATATCCCTACAATGGTGGGGACTGTTTATGTGATTAACTGGCGTTCAAAGGTGCTGGATCAAAGCGCACTGGTGTCGGTAAGCGATCTTGGCCCTCAGGGTCAAACATGGACCTTATCTTCACTATCATACTCGGCCTCCCGTTTGTACGCGCGTACTTTAAAAGAACTGATTTGCATTGAAGAACAAAAGCAATAATCCAGAGTTTTTGAAGACGATCCAATGAGTAATATCATTTCGCCAGTGACACGGAATCTAAAGCCCGCATGTTGGCACGGACTTCGGGATAAGTAGAATGAGTTGCCTGAAGACTTGAAAAGCCTCAAGCTACCGCTTCTCCAAATTATGAAACGTTTATTTCTTTCGTGGATACTCGTGCTGGTGCCGACATCTTGGGCGGCTAAGCCAAACATGGTTTTTATCATCGCCGATGATTGCACCTTTCGTGATATCGGCTGTTATGGCGGACAGGCCAAGACACCCAATATCGACAAACTGGCCAAGCAAGGCATGCGGTTTACACGTTGCTTTCAGGCGGCACCAATGTGTTCACCGACTCGGCACAATGTTTATACGGGGCTGTATCCCGTGAAAAGCGGCGCATGGCCGAACCACACGCGGGCGTATCCGCACGTAAAGAGCATCGTGCATCACTTGCGGCCGCTGGGGTATCGCGTGACGCAGACGGGGAAGACACATATCAATCCGCGCACAGTGTTTCCGTTTGAAAATTTTGGCGGCGGGAAAAATCCGGACATGAAATACATCGATCAGCTGTTCGCCGAGACAGCGAAGGGGGGCAAGCCGTTTTGTTTGTTTGCCTGTTCCAACGAGCCGCACAGCCCCTGGAACAAAGGAGACGCCTCAAAGTATCCGCCGGCAAAGGTGAAACTACCACCGTACATTGTGGACACGCCACGAATGAGAGAAGATTTCTCTGATTATCTTGCGGAGATTACTTATTACGATTCACAAGTGGGCGAGATCGTGGGGCTGTTAGATAGACACGGCTTAGCAGACAACACGCTGGTGATGGTGGTAAGTGAACAGGGCAACGGGTTTCCATTTGCAAAATGGACCTGTTACGATCACGGGCTGCAATCGGCAATGGTCGTACGTTGGCCTGGCAAGGTGAAGGCCGGCGCGGTAACAGACGCGATGGTGGAATACGTGGACGTGACGCCGACGTTCATCGACGCAGCCAGCGGCAAAGCGGTGAATGGACTCGACGGAAAAAGTTTCTTGCCGGTTTTGCGCGGCGAAACGCAAACGCACAAGCAGCACGTCTTCGGCATCATGACCACGCGCGGCATCATCAACGGCACTGACGCTTTTGCCATCCGTTCCGTGCGCGGCATGCGCTACAAGCTGATCCTGAACCTCAACCACGAAAGCAAGTTCACCAACGCCTGCACCAAGTCGCCAGCCTTCAAGTCGATGGTCGCCAAGGCCGCGACGGGCGATGCGACGGCCAAGCGATTGGTACACAATTATCATCATCGACCGGCGGTGGAATTATTCGACCTAAAAAACGACCCACTGGAAATGAGCAATCTCGCCGGCCAAACGGATTTGAAAAAAGTGCAAATCAACCTGCGCGCAAAGCTGGAAGCATGGATGAAAGCACAGGGCGACGAAGGTGTTGTCACAGAGTTAAAATCCAAGGAACGCCAGGGACGCGGCAAGCCAAAGAAAAAGTAGCTTCGCCGGTCAACCCATCACTTCGACTTCAGCCCCACTGTGTTCACTGCGACCACACGGTAGGTGTGCTTCGCGTTGCCGGCGGTTCTATCGGTGAACTTCATTTGCACGAGCGGTGCAGCTGGTGTGTCGCTGTATTGCAGACCTTGGAAGATGGGGCGACCAAAGCGGTTCTTGGGCGTCTCGGGCACGGTACCGATGGGTTTGCCGTCACGCAGGATAATGAAATGGGCGAGACCGCTTTCGAGGTCGGCCTCGATTTGCCACGTGAGCGTGTGGCCATCCACTTTCAAATTCGTGGGCGCGGGCGGCGGGGTTGGATCAGGAATTTCTGTGTCCTTTATATAGTGCATCCACGTGCGGGCGATGGCGGCGTTGGGCAGCCAGACGGCTTCCGTTTCATCACCAGTGAATTTTCCAGCGGGCACGGCTTGCTGGCCGAGCAGCGGGGCGAGCCACGCATCGTGGACGGGCATTGGCTTGAGTGGTTGGCCGGTCTTGGCAGGCAGCCGCATGGTGAGGCAGGCATCCAGCCACGGGATGGCCATATAACGCTGGTTGCCACATTCGTGCGCGGCAAGTGGATCCACCGCCAAGCCCAGCAAACCGCCGCGGCGGCGGATAGTTTTGATAAACTTTTCGTTGGCCGGCCACACTTTGGAAAATCGACCATCCTTCACGGTGACTCCTTCCTTCGTACCGGGATTGCACATCATCGGCACACCGAGCGCAGCCTTTGGCAATGTGTGCGGCTTAATGAGTTGACGTTCCGGATTGGGCACAAACAATGGCACACCCGATCGCAACCACGCGGCGGCCACACGCTCGGGATGCAGCATCACCATGCCGCCAACCCAATGTCCGCCGCCGCTGTGACCCCATAATGCCCACGGCACCGTGGCCAATTCAGGATGGCCGCTACGCTTGCCGAGGTCGGCCAGCGCTTTACGGAAGGCGTCGTCGGAGCCGTTGCGCGGATCACACCACATTTGGCAATCGGCCTTTTGCGGTTGCTCATAAGAAGGTGCCAGCAACGCGCACCCGTGCTTTTTTGCCAGCGCCTGCCAATGCAAATCGAAGGCACCGGTCTGTCCGGATTTGCACGAGCCCTCGCCGCAACCGTGCTGATGCACCACGACCCCGCGCAGCGTCTCGACTCCCGCAGGAATCCACACCGTATATTGAACCGGAAAAATCAATTCGCCAGGCTTGGTTGAAGCCTCGTAACGCACGCGGTAATACGGCGGCACCGCGGAGGGCGGCTTATCGTAAGGCGCCTGCTGAGCGGAAACGGGAATGGTCAGTGCAAGTAAGCAAAGGAGAATGGTACGCATGCGAAGGCGGATTGTCATTGCGCGCGGCGGTGCGGTCAATCCCCAAGAGCCGTTGGGGCTTGATTCGCTGGAGCAATCGGTCACAATCTTGCCCATGCAATTCAAGCCGTTTTTGTTTGTTATCCTCTTTGGGTTCGCCTCCGATATTTTTGCCGAGCCAATTTTGAAACCCATTTTCAACGGAAAAGACCTCGCCGGCTGGAAGGCCCCCAAAGGCAATGAAGCTGCGGGCTGGTACAAGGCGGTGGATGGGGTTCTGAAAATTCAAAGTGGGCCGAAAAAGAAGGGGTCGATTCTTTGGACAAAAAAGAAGTACCAGAATTTTCTGATGGAGTTTGAATTCCGCATGGGCGTGGGTCGGGTGGATAGCGGTGTACATATACGTACCAAAGATCAAATTCAAATTGGCATCAGCGGCTCGCTAAATCGCGACATGACTTGCTCGCCGTACATCCCGGGCAAGGGCTATCCAGTGGAGGCGAAGAATATTAAGAAGCTCCTCAAGCCAAAAGATTGGAATACCATGCGCATTCAGGCCATTGGCCCGGAATACACCGTTTGGTTACAAGGTGAAAAGGTAATGACCTACAAGAGTGCGTCGGCCATTAAGGAAGGTCCTCTGGGGCTTCAGCTGCACGGTAGCCGGGATATGTCCATCGACTACCGCAACCTTAAGTTAACCGAATTGAAATAAACTTTTTAACGTTAATTTATAAAAACATGAAATCCATTAAACACATTCACATTGTATTTGCGCTTTTATTTCAAATGACACTCGCCGCACTGGCGGGCCCATTGGTCTACGAAGGAAAAGAAGGCATCGGCAAAGGAAAACACATCGTGTTCATTGCGAGCGATCACGAGTATCGCGGCGAAGAAACTTGTCCGGCCATCGCCCGCATTCTGGCCAAGCGATATGGCTTCAAGTGCACTGTGCTCTTCGGGCTGGACAATGATGGCTACATCAAGCCGGGCTCCTCCAATATTCCGGGCATGGAAGCTCTGGATAAGGCCGACATGATGTTCCTGTTCCTGCGGTTTGTCGCTCCGAACGACGCCTCAATGAAACATTTTACTGATTACCTAGATCGCGGCGGACCAGTCCTTGGTTTGCGAACAACCACGCACGGGTTCAACGGCCTCAAGGGAAAGAACAGCAGGTACAACTACAATTCCCGTGACAAAAGTTACGACTACGGATTTGGTCGACAGGTGCTCGGCGAAACCTGGCGTCCTCGGGAAGGGGCTGGGCACTATGGTAGTAATCACAAGTTTAGTACGCGTATGTTTGTGGTGCCGGAGCAAAAAGACCACCCGGTGATGCGCGGGGTAAAGGACATGCATGCCATGGCTGGGGCCTACAGCGCGGTGCCGATCGAAGGCTCGGTGATCCTTGGGAAAAATCAGGTGCTTGATTCCATGAAACCCGACGGCAAGCCGCTGGCAAACAAACCGCCCAGCCCATCCATCTGGGTGCGCACATATAAATCTGCTTCAGGAAAAGAAAGCCGCGTTTTTGCGAGTACACAGGGTGCCTCTGAAGACATCGTCAGTGAAGGAGTGCGACGCTGCATCATCAATGGCGTTTTTTGGTGCATGGGCCTTGAGAAAAACATCAAGGCAGATATGGATGTCGCCTTTGTGGGGCCCTACCAACCAACAACATTTAAATTTGGGGGAGGTACCAAACAAGTAAAGCCGGCTGATCTCGCCGGTTGGGACAGCCCCATCATGCCACGTGGCGAAAAAAAATAAATCTAAGTGCACCGTTAAACATAAATAATTTTCAAATGAAAAAAAATCAAATGAATCGCCGCGCGGCGTTAAAATTGACTGCCGCCAGCGCGGGGGCGCTGATGGTCACCCGAAACTTTCTCAACGCAGAAGATGCCCTTAAGCCTTTTGGTGACAAATTTGCACGGCTGGAATCGCTGACCACCGGCGATTGGTGGAAGCGTCCGTCCAATATGGGTGTGCCGCTCAAGGGCGGTCGTAAAGCCGCCATGCCAAATCTTAATGTCCCGCGCGATCAAGTGGTGGCGTTTGCAATTTACACGCATCAGAACGGCGTGCTGAAAATTACCGGGCAGCTCTTCCCACTCAAGCCCGGCGAAAAACGCGAAGCGCGGTTGGAGTTCAAGCGAAATGGATTGTGGGTCGAGGCGGCCAAGGTGGAGGTGCATTACCCCGGCTGGGACGCGCATTTTCGCATAGAAAAATGGGACAACACGCTGAACGTGCCTTACCGCGTATGCCACGGCGCGAAGGCGAATTTCGAGGGACTCATCCGGCGCGATCCTTCAAATAAGGACGTCATCGTCGTCGCCAATCTTTCCTGTAACTCCAGCCGCACCGGCGGGCCGCGCAAAGAAATTGTCGAGAACCTCCGCCATCACGATCCTGATTTACTCTACTTCGGCGGCGATCAGCACTACCGCCACACCGAACACACTACCGGTTGGATTGAGTTCGGCATGCAATACCGCGACATCCTTCGTGATCGCCCCACCATTTGCATTCCCGACGATCACGACGTCGGCCACGGCAATGTGTGGGGTGAAAGCGGCAAATTAGCTGAGCTTAACGGCGGCGCGGATGGCGGTTATAAATATCCGGTGAAATACGTAAACCAAGTCCAACGCCAGCAAACCTCAAACCTGCCCGATCCTGCCGATCCCAAGCCAGTGGATCGCAATATCGGCGTGTACTACACCCGACTCACCGTTGGTGGCGTGGACTTTGCCATACTCGAGGACCGCAAATTCAAGAGCGGCCCCGCCGGCAAAATCCCGAAGATGGGCCCGCGCCCCGATCACATTAACGATCCGAAATACGATCCCAAAAAAATCGATTTGCCCGGTTTGGAATTGCTCGGCCCGCGGCAGGAAAAATTTCTTGAAGACTGGACTGCCGACTGGACAGATTCTGAAATGAAAGGCGTCCTTTCACAAACCGCCTTCTGCGGAGCAGTACACATGCACGGCGGTCCGAAGAGCCGCTTACTGGCCGATCTCGATTGCAACGGTTGGCCGCAGACACCCAGTCGCCGCGCGCTGGCGCTCATCCGCCGTGCGTGGGCCGTGCATCTTTGTGGCGATCAGCATCTCGCAGTAGTTGTGAAACATGGCATCAACGAATACGGCGATGGTCCGTACGGTTTCACCGGCCCCGCGTTGGTGAATACAATCTACGGCCGCTGGTGGCATCCACTCGATGAAAAAGCCGGCCCCAATCCCGTGCCCAACAGCCCGCTGCCTTGGACCGGTGATTTCAAGGATGGCCTCGGTAATAAAATCTCTATGCTCGCCTATGCAAATCCGGAGAACCGCAACGACGAGAAAAAACGTGCTGATGGTTATGGAATCGCGCGCTTCAACAAAAAATCCCGCGAAGTCACCCTGGAATGCTGGCCGCGCTTTTGCGATGTGGCCGATGGCGATAAGGCTCAATTCCCCGGTTGGCCAATTACCGTAGCTGACAACGCCAACGATGGCCGTAAAGTCGCCGGCTGGCTGCCCGAACTACAATTTGGTAAAGGTATCAACCCCGTCATCCAAGTCATCGAAGACAAAACAGGTGAAATCCTTTACACCGCCCGCGCCCAAAACAGCCGCTTCCAACCCCGCGTTTATTCCAAAGGAAAACACAGCCTGAAAATCGGAATGCAAAAACCGAATGCCAAGACGCTAAAAGGCTTTGAACCCAAGGCAAAGAAAGCGGCGGGACGCCAAAAAGTCACACTGTAGACGATAGACATTGACGGGAACTACGGGTCAGCGTTTGATTTCCCCATCAAACGCATGAACCATCCCTCTCTTTTCATATTTGCCATCAGCTGCTCAATGCTGGCAGCCGCTCCCAAAGCCCCGCCGCCATTCAACACGCAAGAGCTTTCCACACCACTTCTCAAACCCACCGAGGCGCTCAAGGCGGTCACAGTACCCAAGGGCTTTCGCGTGCAGCTGTCCGCCGCCGAGCCGATGGTGCGGCAGCCGATCGATATGGCTTGGGATGCACGCGGAAGGTTATGGGTAGCCGAGTGCTATACCTATGCCGAGCGGGAAACAAATTTCGAAAAGAAGCTTAAGGACCGCATCATCATCTTGGAGGACACGAATCATGATGGCGTGTTCGACAAGCGGAAAATTTTCTGGGACGGCGCGAGCCAGTTAACCAGCATCGAGATTGGGTTCGGTGGGGTATGGGCGGCATGTGCACCGGAAATTTTATTCATCCCCGACCGCAACGGCGACGATGTGACCGATGGCAAACCGGTTCCGGTTCTCGATGGCTTCGAAAACGACAAGGTGCGGCACAACATCGTCAACGGCCTCCGCTGGGGGCCCGATGGCTGGCTGTACGGTCGGCACGGAATTCTTGGCCCGGGCTCAAAGGTTGGTGTGCCCGGCACGCCCGAAGCCAAGCGCACACCCATCAACTGCGGCATCTGGCGTTATCATCCCACGCGCAAAAAATTCGAAGTCGTCTGCCACGGCACCACGAATTCCTGGGGACATGACTGGGATGAACACGGCCAGTTGTTTTTCATCAACACTGTCATCGGCCATCTCTGGCACGTCGTTCCCGGCGCACGCTTTCAGCGCATGTACGGCGAACATTTTGACAAGCACCTCTATGAACTCATCCAGCAAACCGCCGATCATTTCCACTGGGACATCGGCAATGAGAAGTGGGCTGATTTGAAAAAGACCGGCATGACCTCTGGCACCGACGCAGCCGGAGGCGGCCACGCGCACACCGGTATGATGATTTATCTCGGCGACAACTGGCCCGATAAATACCGTGGCCGCTTGTTCACTTTAAACTTCCATGGCCTGCGCATGAATCAAGAAACGCTCCATCGCAAAGGCGCGGGCTACGTCGGCAAGCACGCGCCGGACTTCATGAAGACGAAGGACAAATGGTTCCGCGGCATCGAGCTGAGCTACGGCCCGGACGGCGGCGTGTACGTGCTCGACTGGTCGGACATCGGCGAATGCCACGAGAACGACGGCATCCACCGCACCAGCGGCCGCATCTATAAAATTACCCATGGCAAAACCCGACCGCACAAACTGAACCTCGCCAAGCTCTCCAGTCCCGAGCTGGCCAAGCTGCAAGGCAGCCGCAACGAATGGCTCGTTCGCCAGTCGCGGCAACTTTTGCAGGCACGGGCCGCAACCGATCACAAGGACCTCGCCGAGGCGCGCGCGTTTCTTTTAACCACATACCAGACCACCTCCTCCACCCCTACCGCCCTGCGTGCAATGTGGGCGCTACACGTCACCGGCGGCTTGGAAGAGAAATGGCTGCTCGAGCAAACGCACGACCCGCGCGAACACATCCGCGTGTGGGCCATCAAGCTGCTGAACGATTCCGGCGCGCCATCCAAAGCCGCGTTGAAACGGTTTGTAAAAATGGCGCGAACGGACACAGCCGGCCTTGTGCAACTGGAACTCGCCTCGACGCTGCAACGACTGCCCCACGCCCGGCGTTGGGAATTGGCCACCGCACTCGTGTCGCAGACCACGTTCGCCAACGACCCCGTGCTTCCGCTGATGGTGTGGTACGGCATCAACCCCGCCATTCCGGAGAACCGCGCCGAGGCGTTAAAGCTCATCGCCAAGTGCAAAATCCCCAAAGTCCGCCAGTTCATTGCGCGGCGATTGGCGGGCGACTCGGAAGAGAAATAAGGTGGGACGGTTTCTCTGAAACCGCCTTGACGCGCTCGACGCGGCTTATCCTTCGTCGCTTTTGGGTTTGCCGATGGTGATGGGATTGGTGAAGAGGAGGGAATTGGGGAGTAGGATTTTTTGGCCTTCGTTTTGCAGGGTGGTGTAGCGCAGGTCAATTCCGGTGACTTCACCTTCCATGCCTTTGACTTCCACGTAGTCGGTTTTAGAAAAGGGGCGGTAGACGAGCAGCAGCACACCGGCGAGGATGTTGGAGATGGTGTCTTTCACCGCGAAGCCGAGGGCGAAACCGGTCAAGCCCAAGCCGGCTACCAGCGCGGAGACATCCACGCCCAACGTGCCGAGCGCGGTGATGAGGCCGGCAACGAGCAATGTGACACGCGCGGCCATGGCCATGAGGCGCACCACGGGGTATTCGAGCGAGGCTTTGTCGCCGGCGGCGAAGATGGTTTTGCGGGCGATGCGCGAGGCGATCCAAAAGGCAAAGAGCAGGCCCGCCGCCACTAAAATTTTCGGCCCCCACACCTGAATGAGGTCGGGCATATTTTCCTGAGTATATTCCTGAATTCGATTCCACATAAGCACCTCCTAGGAAGGTTGTCGCGAATGTGAATGCGCGCGGCAAGCGGGAACTATTGACAGGGGCCAATAGAAAACGGGGCAGGTTGCCCTGCCCCGTTGGGTGAATTTGGATTCAGCGCTAGAGAGAATTTTTCTTACCGAAGTATTGTTTCAGGATGCCGTCAATACGCTTGGCCGTATCGCTCTTGGGTGCGGCTTTTTGGGCCTTGATCAGGAGCTTCTCAGCCTCATCCTTTTTCTTGGCTTGGAACATGATGGAGGATTGCATAAACAACGCTTGTTGTAGGGATTCGCCGGTGGCTTTTTCCATTTTCACAAGGGCATCCACTTTGGCGATAAGCACCTCGGTCTTGGCACCGCGATTGTCGCTCATGATTTGCGTGAGGGAATCCTTGAATGCGACAGCCTTACGGGCGCCTTCGTATTTTACTTTGAGGCCAGCTTTGTTCTTCGCATCGAGCTTGATGATTTCATCAATCTTTTCACCGTGGCTTTCGTTGGCGAACTTGGAGCCCATCAACGTCAGCGCAGTGTCGAGCAGTTTGGCGCGTTCGATGCCCTTGGCTTTTTTGGCCTTGGCCAATGCCTTGGGGATGCGGGATTTGCCAACCATTTGTTCCACCCATTCGTCCGCCGACTGGCCACTGTAACCCGAGTTCTTAAAGAACGGTTTACCTTCTGCGTCGGCCAGAAACACCGATGGTACGCCGGTTACTTTGTATTCGCGGGCCAGCTCTTTATACTGCGCCTTCTCGGCGTCGGTTTGCTTGGACTTGTCGCGCGGATTGTCGAGTTTCAACAGAATGTAATGCTTGGGCATTTCTTCTTTGAAAATATCTTTCACCAAAACATTTTTGTGCAACGCCTTGCAGGGCGGACACCAATCCGAGCCGGTGAATTCCATTAGGATGGGTTTGCCTTCCTTGGCGGCCTGGGCTTTGGCTTTTTCGAAATCGACCAGCCAGCCTTCCTCGGCAACGGCGGTGCTCACGAAAAGCGTGGAAATCATGACGGCCAGCGCCATGCGAACGGGGAAACGATTAAGGGGTTTCATGGCCGGTGATCCTACCGTAACCGCTAATATCTTGCAACGGCTAATTGGCCAAAGTCGCCTTCAACCACCCGCGCAGAGCGGCGCGGGCGGAACTAGGACGAAGGAGCCAAGCATCATTATGATTGCGAAAACCCGTTGCTTGAAAGGTGAATTTTCCTTTTATTTCGGTGCTATCCAGAAATTTTTGCGTCCAACTGACGCCCGTGCCTTCATGGCATATGAACTGAGGCCGGCCAGCCAGCCTTTGCAAACGTCTCTTAGCCGATTTCTGATCTGAAACCGGATAAGGCCACCGCCTGACTCCATCATAATGGCTATACGGAATGAAAGCTCTCCACAACCTGGCAATATCATCATCATATAAACCTAAATAATTACAGGCAATCGCTCCACGTGAAAAGCCACAAAGCACCACGCTTTTGATGTCACCTCCATAGTTTTTACAGATCCAAGGAACCACTTTCTTACAATATTCCAGCGTAGGTTGAGGGTTATATTTTGGCTTATCGCCCCACCATTGGGTCACGTTTTTTGTGCCGGCGTTGTTCAAGTATGGCAGGCAAACCCATATGAATCCTTTGCCCCCGGAAATGCCGAAGCCCATCTTGCTGCCCTCCGGTTTGCCGGTACTCACATCGCCAAATGAATTTCGGTATGGCCCGTTGCCCGCGTACTCGATGAGGACGGGATACGATTTTCCCGGCCGCCAATCCTCGGGCAAATAGAGTGTGTGATAAGCAGAAGCCTTCGCCCACTGCGGATGAGTCTGCATTACTCGCAAACCAGCCGCCGGTTGGGTTGCGCTGAGTGGCGGTAAGGTAAGGTCCGGCTTGCGCGATCGAATGTCCGGCGCGGCGAAGGCCACGCCGGTGAAGAGGCAAAGGAAGCATACCGCGCGGCCCATCATTTGAGACGCTGGATGAGGACGGTGGCGTTGGCATTCCCGGCAATCAGAAATCCGATGCACACGCTGAGAAATCGTGAGAGCGAAATGAGGGAGCACATGCCGGCAGCGTAGCGGTACGGACGATGGCGTAAAGAGAATTAGTGCGGAAACGGGAGCTAAACGGCGAGCGGGGCGACTTCCAAGTACGGCTGCCAATCGATTTTCCGTGAGGCGGTGGCGCGGTTTTCTTTTTCCTGAAGTTGTTGGAGGGCCTCGCGCATTTTGATCTTGGCGCGGTGGCAGCGGACTTTGGCGGTGCCGGGGGCTTGGCCGGTCAGCTCACCCACTTCCTTCCAACTGCGGCCTTCGATTTCGCGCATGGTAAGCACAATGCGGCTGGCGGGGGTGAGGGCCTGCATGGCGTATTCGAGGAGTTGGCGCGCTTCGCTAACCTTGAGTTGGCGGTTGATGTTGCCGGTGCTCAGCCAATCGATGGCGTCTTCGCCCATATCTTCAAAACTGGTTTCGCGGATGCGCCGCTGGATGCGCCGCAGATGATCGCGCGCCACGTTGCTGGCAATGCGGGAGAGCCAATGCTCGAAGGGCGATTTGGCGCGATACTGTTTCAAATTGCGCCACGCCTTGAGAAATGTATCCTGCGCGAGATCCTCCACCTTCTGCGCGTCCCGCTCGTAATGGGTCAGGATTCCGAACACCCGATTTTTATAACGGGCCACCAAAATCTCGAAGGCCTCCGGCTCGCCGTTGCGAATGCGGCGAAGGATCGCGGCGTCGGTTTCAATCGATTCGTTTTCCTCATTGCGCACCGCGCAATCAGCCATTCCCACCATCATCGTGCTCATTGTGCTCATCGTTTTTTCCCTTCAATTGAGTTGGATGCATCGCATCTGCTTGATATATTAGACCCGCTGGATGTAAAGGGGTTGTGTGAACGGGGCCTGAAAATTGTAAAATGTTGTAAAGTTCAGGGAAAAAATGCGCGATAACGGGTAAGCTATCCCCGTTCGCGAAAGCAACGTGCCATGAGTCAAGCAATGAACATGCAGCCAGAAGTCGCTGGGTCGGGATCTCCCTCGGTGGCCACGCCGATTATCATCATTGATGATGACCCGAAGCTGTGCGAGTTGATTCGCGATTACCTCGCGCCGCTGGGATACGACGTGGCCTCGGCCAACACCGGCCCGGAGGGATTGGAGAAAGTGCTCAACGGCGATTACCGCGCGGTGATTCTGGATGTGATGCTGCCGGGCATGGACGGCTTTGAAGTGCTCAAGGCCATCCGCCACCAATCCAATGTGCCGGTGCTGATGCTCACCGGGCGTGGCGATGAGGCCGACCGTGTGGTGGGGCTGGAGATCGGCGCGGATGATTATTTGCCCAAAACATTTTCCACGCGCGAATTGTTGGCGCGATTGCGCGCGGTGATGCGGCGGGCCCCATCAAAGGCCGGCGCAAATGCCATTGATAAAAGCGAGGCAGAGGTTGAAGCGGATCTCACCAATGGTAACCTCGTGATTTCGCCCGGCTCGCGCACGGCCGCCCTGGGCGATGTGCCGCTGAAGTTGACCTCGCTGGAATTCGACCTGCTACTGAGCCTCACTCGCGCCCGCGGGCGGGTGAAGTCGCGCGAACAAATTCTCGATGACGTGGCCGGACGCGATTACGATGTATTCGACCGGTCGATTGACGTCCACGTAAGCGCGCTGCGCCAAAAGCTTGGCGACGATCCGAAGGCACCCACCTTCATCCAAACCGTCCGGTCGGTCGGTTACATGATGATTAAGCAATGATTTTTCTATGAACATCCGCGGCACACTTTTCACCAAAATACTCGCCTGGTTCTTTTTGAACCTACTGCTGATTGGCGCAATGATCTGGGCGGTCTACGAATTCCAAATCGGCCCCGGCTCGCCATTCGTTGGCCCATCGGAGCAACGAGTGCGACAAGTGGCTCAAGTCATCTCCGATGGGCTCACCAACCGGCTGCGAGAGGATTGGGCAAGCGAGCTGGAAAAGTTTTCTGAAATCTACAAAGTGGAATTTCATCTGGTGGGGATCGACGGCCAATCACTGGTGGGTGATTCCCTGAAAATCCCCGACGAGGTTCAAGAAAAGATCACCAACCTCCCGCGCCCTAGACCACCCCGTGAACGTCCCCCGACCTTGGCCGAGCAACTCCAGTTGAACGAAGAACAACGCGGGAAATATTCCGCCGTCAGGCTCGGGCGCGATCAGGCTCTTCGCAGTATGTGGACCAACTCCGCCCTGCGGGAATTGCCCCGGGAAGAACGCTTCATCCAGTCGCGCGAGTTGCTCAGTAAAATCATGGAGGACTATCGGAATCAAATGGATGAGTTGCTCAATGAAGAGCAACGCAAAAAATATGAGGAGATTGTCCAGCGCGGCCCTCGTGGCAGCAGTCCTTTCAGCCGACGGCGAAACCCCTTCAGGCCCGAACAAATCACAGAAATAATGACCGAGGCCGACACCAACAAAGACAAACAGTTGAGCAAAGCTGAATTGGAAACCTGGCTGCGGCAGCGCGGCAACACAGGCCCGCCCAACCGCAGCGGCAACGGCGGCAACATATCCGGTTCACCACAAAAAGGATCTCCTTCGCCGAACGAAACCCCCAATCCGCCCACTGCGGTTTTTATGATCAAAACCGATAAACCCCAAGCGCGGTATTGGGCGGGAGTAGATATTCCAGTGGTGGTTCAGGCCGAGGGAAGCGAAGAACTCCCCAGCGAAAACCTCCTCGGACTGCGCCGGGTTCAACGAGGGCGAAACCAAGCCCAGTACTTTGCCACACTGGTTACGGTGTCCGACACAATGGGCGGCGCTGGTCTCTTTTCCGATCCATTGCGATGGGTGAATATCCTCATCTTGGCCGTCGTGCTCTCAGTACTTTTCTGGTTGCCGATGGTGCGCAACATCACCCAGCCCATCGCCAAAATCACCGCCGCCACAGAACAAATTGCGGAGGGAAATTTCGACACGCGTGTCAGCACATCGCGCACCGATGAAATCGGCCGCGTGGGACAGGCGGTCGATCACATGGCCGACCGGCTGGATGGTTTTGTGAAGGGCCAACGCCGTTTTCTGGGCGACATCTCGCACGAGCTGTGCTCCCCCATCGCGCGCATTCAGGTCGCCTTGGGCATCCTCGATCAACGCGCGGATGACCAGCAAAAAAAGTACGTGCAGGATGTACAGGACGAAATGGAGCACATGTCCGAGCTGGTCAACGAGCTGCTTCTTTTTTCGCAGGAAGGCGTGAAACCAAAGTCCATTGAACTGGAACCGGTGAACCTCCGCGAAATCATCGACCGCGTAATGGAACGGGAAGGCGCCAAAAATTCAATGGTGAAAATTTCTGCCAACAAGGAGATTTCGGTAACCGCTAACGCGCAGCGATTGTCGCTGGCCCTCGGGAATCTTCTCCGCAACGCCATCCAATACGCCGGCGACGCCGGCCCCATAAACGTGTCCGCCGAGCGTGAAGATAAAACGGTGACCCTCGTCATCACCGACTGCGGTCCGGGCTTGTCGGAGGAAAGTTTGCCCAAGATTTTTGACCCCTTTTACCGGCCGGAACTTTCCCGGAACCGAGCCACCGGCGGCGCGGGCCTCGGCTTGGCCATCGTCAAAACCTGTGTCGAAGCCTGCAACGGCACCGTCACCTGTCGAAACCGAAAGCCCTCCGGCCTCGAGTTCAAAATCGTGCTGGAAAGTTCCGGCTAAAGGTCGAGCAACTCGTCCATCAACTTCGCCGTCTTATCATCGCCGCCGTCGCTGCCTTCGCGCGTGACCCAGCCGGAGAAGCCAATCTTTTTCAACTCCGCCCGCACTTTGTCCCACTCCACATCGCCTTGGCCGAGCGGGCAGAAGCCGTTTTTCTTGCCCCAATCCTTCACGTCCAGCTTCACGTTGCGGTTGCCGAGAACGCGAATCCATTCGTGGCTCGGCGCGAATTTTTGCATGTTGCCAATGTCGTAATACGCCTGCACCCATGGATTGTTAATTTCATCTATATAGTCGCGGAACTGCACCGGCTTGTAGCAGAAGCCATTCCAAACCGTCTCGATGAGCACATGAATGCCCAGCTTGCTCGCCAGCGGAATCACCTTGCGAATCTCCGCGATGGACCGTTCCCAAACCTGCTCGTGCGTTTCGTTCGGGCCACTTACTTTGCCCGGCACGAGCAGCACCGACGAACCACCTACCGCCTTCGATTCGCGAATCGCCGCCTCCAATCCCGTGCGGCCTTCGTCACGCGTAGCTTTGTCCGGCGAAGACAACCGCTTGTTCCAATGCTTATTATAAACCACCCCGTGCATCGGCAGCTCCAGTTCGCCGCACGCCTTGCGCAGCCCGGCGATGTCCATCCCCGGCGCACTGCCTTCGATGCCATCAAAACCCAATTCCTTGAGCTGCTTCATCCGCTTCAAATTCACTCGTCCGCCAAATTTTGTGGACTTAAAAATAAGCCCCTTATTTGCACGCTCACGTTTTTTGTCAACAGCTTGAAGTTGCGAAGTAGCCGCCACAGCCGCAGCCGCCCCGGTCGATTGAATAAAAGTGCGTCGATTCATTTTTGTGTTTCCTGAATTGGTGAACCCCCACCCTATTTCCAGCACCACGAATGATCAAGTTTTTCCAACACGGATGAGCAGGATTTTCAGGTATCGCAACTATCGTTTCTTTTTCTTCTCGCGCGAGGAGCCGAGAATGCACATTCACGTCTTTTCACCGGACGGCGAGGCAAAGTTCTGGATTGAACCCAGCCTAAAATTAGCCGTTAATAAGGGCCTGAGGGAAACCGAACTAAAGGAACTGGAAAACCAAATCCGTGAGCACGAACAACAAATTCGCAACGCTTGGAACGAGCGATTCAACCGCTGAAGTGGCCCACATCTCCGCCGAGGGGCTGCTGTTGGTTGTCGGTGGACGCGACTATCACCTGCCGCACGAACACTTCCCGTGGTTTCGGCAGGCACCCGTTGAGCACGTGCTCAACGTCAAACTGCTACACGGCCATCATCTGCACTGGCCGGAACTGGATGTGGATCTGGAATTGGACGGTTTGGAGGAGTCAGAAAAATATCCTCTCGTAGCGAGCCATTGAACAATCTTCCAGCATCATCACCGGCAAACCCCTTGCCAAATACATCCTGTTTATCCTACCCCATCTGTGTTCCTCACCGTGCGCGGGTGAAGAGGCGGCCGGGGTGTTGTTGGATTAGTTTTTTCATTTCGAGCTGGAGGAGGGCCACGGAAACTTGGGCGGCGGGGAGTTCGCTACGGCGGATGATGGCGTCTTGTTGCATTTCCTCGTGGGTGAGAACGTTGTAAATGGTTTGCTCGGCGGGCGTGAGCGCGGGCAGCGGCAGCTCGGGTTGTTCATTGGAACTATAATTGAAATTGGAAAACTCGGCCAATACGTCTTCGGCGGATTCGCAAAGTTGCGCGCCGTCTTTTATCAATCCGTGGCAACCCGCACTGCGCGGGGAATCAATGCGACCGGGCACGGCGTAAACCGTGCGGCCATACTCGGCGGCAAAGTTGGCGGTGATGAGCGCGCCGCTGGAGCGGTTGGCCTCGACGACGATGGTGCCTTGCGTCATGCCCGCGACGATGCGGTTGCGAATGGGAAAACTTTGCTTGTCGCCCCGTCGGCCGAAGGGGAACTGCGTAATCACCGCGCCGCTCTCGGCGATGCGTTTGAAGAGCTCAATATTTTCGGCGGGATAAACAATATCCATTCCGGTGCCGAGCACGGCGATGGTTCGGCCGCCGGCGCGCAGGGCGGCTTCGTGCGCGGCGGTGTCGATACCGCGCGCGCCACCGCTCACCACGGTGATGCCGCTGGCGGCGAGTTGGCCGGCCAATCGTCCGCACGCTTCGCGTCCGTACAGCGTGGATTGCCGCGTGCCGACCATCGCGATGGCGTGCCGGTCGCGTTCCTCCAGTTTGCCGCGCACATAGAGAATAATCGGCGGGTCATAAATTTCGCGCAACAGCGGCGGATACAAATCATCTTCCTGCGTGAGCAGCGTGCAGCCAAAATCGCGGATGCGTTTCAACTCGCCCGCGAGGTCCACGTGTTTTTCCCAACGCGTGATGAGCCCGGCTATTTTGGGGCCGATGCGATCCACTTCCATCAACGCCCGCTCGGGCGCACGCAAAATCGCCGGCGCATCGCCGAACTGATCCAACAACCGCCGCACCCCCACCGAGCCCACCTCCGGCAAAAGATTAAGCGCCAACAACGCCTCGCGTGGATTCATAAGATTGATTTTAATAATAAATTTCCAGAGCAGCAAGGGAAGTTTGTGATAGGGGAAACTGAGTCCTCCCGGGAAAAATCATACGTTCACGTACATTTTTGCGTTGCTTTCCCTATGGTTTTGGGGGATGTTTTCTGAAAGCGGATGGAGCGGTTCACGTCTATTGAGGGATGTTTCCCGCAATGATTCCACTATGAAACACTGGATTCTCACCTTGATCATTCTGATCGCGCCGATATTGCGCGGGGCGGATTGGCCTATTTTTCGCGGCAATCGCGGCCTCACGGGCGTGGCTGCGGGGGCGGTGCCGGACCAACCGGTGTTACTTTGGAAATTTGATGCTAAAAAACCGGTGAGAGCTTCGGCGGTAGTGGGCGATGGGCGTGTTTATTTTGGCTCGGATGACGGAGAATTTTACGCGCTGAATTTGGCTGACGGCAAAAAAATTTGGAAGTTCGACAGTAAAGACCCCATAGAGGCTCCGGCATTGTTTTTGGACGGGCGTGTTTATTTTGGCAATAGTTTCGGGAAGTTCTATGCGCTCGATGCAAAGACCGGCATCAAACTTTGGGAATTTGAAACGGGCGACCAAATCACCGGCGGCCCAAATTGGACAAAGAGCCCCGACGGAAAAGAAACTTATGTCATCATCGGCAGCCACGATTTTTTCCTATATTGTCTCAATGCGAAGACCGGCAAAAAGATTTGGGAATATGAATCAGAAAATTATGTGAACGGATCGCCGGCTTTAAGCAATGGCCGCACGATGTTTGGCGGCTGCGATGCAATGCTGCACATTATTGATATTGCCAAAGGCAAGCGTCAGAAATCCATCGACGCCCAATCGCACATCATCGGCAGCATGGCCGCGGAAGGCGGACGCGCGTATGTGGGACATCACGACTGCGCGTTTTTGTGCATTGATCTCAAAACGGAAAAAGTGGTGTGGCAATATAAGGACCGACTGTTCCCCTATTCATCTTCACCGGCGCTGACAAAAGATCGCGTCCTTTTTGGCGGCGAAGACAAGCGGATCCATTGTGTTCGGCGCGACAACGGCAAAGCAGTGTGGACCTTCAGCACGCGCGGGCAGGTGAACAGCTCGCCGGTGGTATGCGGCGACAAGGTGATTGTGGGATCGAATGACGGGCGGCTGTACATTGTGCGGCTGAAGGACGGCAAACTACTTTCGAGTTTTGAAACAGACGACAGCATCACGGCTTCGCCGGCGGTGGTGGACGGGAAAATAATCATCGGCAGCGAGGACGGCACGTTGTATTGCCTCGGCGCGAAAAAGAAATGAGCACTGCACCACCGAACCCACGCCCAAGCCGCAGCTGGAAACCCAGACGACGGTGGGAATTATTTTGTCTCGAACTATCCCCCGTTTTCTTTTTGGCAACCGGATGCGGTGCCGGAGGTGATGGAAGCGATGGAGCGCGCGCCGGATGAGGGGACGCCGCTGGGGCTGTATTTGCACATTCCGTTTTGCCGAAAGCGTTGTCATTTTTGTTATTTCCGCGTGTACACGGACAAGGATTCGGCGGCGATTAAAAGCTATCTTGATGCCTCGTTGGCGGAGTTGGAAATTTACGCGCGCAAACCGTTCATCGGCGGGCGCAAGCCGCGCTTTGTTTATTTTGGCGGCGGCACGCCGAGTTATCTTTCCACAAAACAACTGCGCTATCTCACCGACGGAATGAAGGCGTTGCTGCCGTGGGATGAGGTGGAGGAGGTGACGTTTGAGTGCGAACCGGGAACGTTGACGGATGCGAAGCTAAAAATTATTCGCGAGGTGGGCGTCACGCGCTTGAGCTTGGGCGTGGAGAATTTTGACGATCACATTTTGGAAATCAACGGGCGCGCGCATCGCGGCGGCGAGATTGACCGCGCCTATAATTTCGCGCGCGAAGTCGGGTTTCCCACAAATCAACATCGATCTCATCGCGGGGATGCTCGACGAGACGGAGGACAACTGGAAGGCGTGCGTGGCCAAGACCATCGAGATGTCGCCCGACAGTGTGACGGTTTATCAAATGGAGGTGCCGTACAACACCACCATTTACAAACGCATGCAGGAGGACGGTAAACTCAGCGCGCCGGTGGCCGATTGGGAAACCAAACGCCGCTGGACCGACTACGCCTTTCGCCGAGCTGGAAGCCGCCGGTTACACCATCGGCAGCGCGTACACGGCGGTGAAAGACAAAGCCAAGACCACCTTCGAATACCGCGACCAACTCTGGGCCGGCGCGGATTTGCTTTCGCTGGGCGTCGCGTCCTTCGGCCACATCGGCGGTGTGCATTATCAAAACCATCACGACTTCGATCCGTACGTGGAGCGCGTGAATGCCGGCGAACTGCCCGTCCACCGCGCGCTGACGCCGAGCGACGACGAGCGGCTGATTCGCGAATTTATTTTGCAGCTCAAGCTGGGCTCGGTGAGTTTGAATTATTTTGAGAAAAAATTTGGCGTGAATCCACAACAACGTTTCGCGGAACCGCTCCGACGCATCAAGGAATGGGGCTACCTCAACATCGACGGCGACACCGTGTCCATCAACCGCGAAGGCCTGCTGCAGGTCGACCGGCTGCTGCACGAATTCTTTTTGCCCGAACACCGCAACGCACGCTACGCCTGATGTCCACTCCCGCATCTACACTTTCCCTGCACGACGCTGCGAAGCCTCTGCTCGATTTTTATCAACGCGGCGGCGTCGCTCCGCCCGAGCTGTTGCCCATCGACGGCGCGGATATGCCCGAACCTTTTCGAAAACTGCTCGTTCACGCCGATGATATGACGCCCACGCTTGAGCATTTTCACGGGTCGCGCATTCATCTGCGGATGGTTAACCGCGAAGTAACCGAGGCCGCTTACACGCGCGAGGTCATCCTCGAAGCAGGCGAGGGAAATCAACCGGTGGAGTTTGGCGCGATTGCGATTCATCTCGAGCAATTCCCCGAAGCCGCGCGCGAATTGATTCTTGGCGAAAGCGTGCCGCTCGGCACCATCCTTGCCGATCACACCATCCTACACCAAAGCTGCCCACAAGCATATTTTCGGGTGAACTCTGATCCGCTCATCACGGAGGCATTGGGGCTACCCGATTCCACTGAACTGTACGGTCGCTGCAATATTCACCGCAACCTGAACGGAAATCACTTGGCGGAGATCGTAGAGATTTTGCCCCCAGCATCTCATGTGGTAGTATAGTGGATGGACACTAACACTTACGACGTCATTATCATTGGCGCGGGTCCCGCCGGCAGCGCGGCCGCCGCCATCCTTGCCGAGCACGGTCGCCGCGTGCTCGTGCTCGAGCGCGAAAAATTCCCGCGTTATCACATCGGCGAATCGCTACTGCCCTTCACGTACCAACCGCTTGAAGCGGTTGGGCATGATTGAAAAACTCAAGCAATCGGCCTTCACCAAAAAATACAGCGTGCAGTTCATCTCACCCGATGGCAAAGCGAGCCAGCCATTTTATTTTTTTGACCGCTATGACCGCGAAACCGTTGCCCAAACTTGGCAGGTGATGCGCGCGGAGTTCGACGAAATGCTCCTCAACAACGCCCGCGATAAGGGCGCGGAAGTCATCGAGGAAATTTCGGTGAAAGAATTAATTTGGGAAGGAAAAAAAGTTGTCGGCGTGCGCGCCGTCACGAAGGCCGGCGAGGAAAAGGAATTCCGCGCACCTCTCACCTTTGACGCCACCGGCAAGGAAGCCCTCACCGCCACGCGCAACGGCTGGCGCAAACGCGATCCGTTCCTCAACAAAATCGCCGTGTGGACCTACTATAAAGGTGCCGTGCGGCAAAAGGGCATCGACGAGGGCGCGACCGGCGTGGCGTTTGTGCCGGAAAAAGGCTGGTTTTGGTGGATCCCCCTGCACGACGACCGTGCCAGCGTGGGCGTGGTGGCCGAGGGGAAATACCTCAGCCGCGACGGCGTGCGCGATCCGAAAGCGATGCTCGAGCGCGAGATTGAAAATAATCAATGGGTAAAAGACAACCTCGCACCTGCAACGCAATTCGGAGATTATTATATCACCAACGAATTCACCCACCACTCACGCCACTGCGGCACGCACGGCCTCTTGCTGCTCGGCGATGCCTTTTGTTTTCTCGACCCCGTATTTTCCAGCGGCCTCATGCTCGCCCTCAAGAGCGGCGTGATGGCCGCCGACGCCGCCCACGAAGCCTTCGAAGCCAACGACCTTTCCCCCGAACGCTTCACCGAATACGCCACCGACCTCCGCGAAGGCATCGAAAACATGCGCAAACTTTGCTACGCCTTCTACAACGAAAATTTCAGCTTCGGTGAACTGGTCAAAAAACACCCCGACATCGCCAGTGATGTCACCGATTGCTTATCGGGTGACGTGAATAAAGATTTTTCAAAAATGTTCAAATGCATCGAAGATTTTTGTCCCGTTCCAGATTCCCTGCCTCTAGGCGAACCTCTCCCGTGAACATCCTCCAAATCACCCCCGGTGCGGGCAATATGTATTGCGGAAACTGTTTCCGTGATAACGCTCTAGTGGCGACTTTGCGTAAAGACGGACATGAGGTAACGATGGTTCCGCTGTACCTCCCACTGATGTTGGATGAGGAAAACCAATCGGATGGCACGCCGATTTTTTATAATGGCGTGAATGTTTATTTAGAACAGAAGTCGCCGTTCTATCGCAACGCACCTAATTGGGTGCATCGGCTGGTGGGGTCGGAACGCCTCCTGCATTTGGCCGCCAGTAGAATGGGGAAAACGAATGCCGAGGACGTCGGCGAAATCACTCTCTCGATGCTGCGCGGCGAAGACGGCCATCAAGCGCGCGAGTTGACGCAGCTCATCGACTGGCTGAAAACCCAGCCGACGCCGGACGTCATTTGCCTTTCCAATTCGATGCTACTCGGACTGGCGCGGCAGCTCAAGGAAGCGCTCGGCGCCCCAGTGGTTTGCCTGCTGCAAAATGAAGCGCCGTACATCGACAACATGGCGGAGGGCTTGCGCGGGTCGGTTTGGAAATTGATGACCGAACGCGCGGCCGAGGTGGAATGCTTCATCGCGCCCAGCGAATTTTACGCGGCACTGATGCGCGGCAAACTGAACTTGGCCGACGATCGCGTGCGCGTGATTCACAACGGCATCAGCCACGCCGGCTACACCGCCGAACCCGTGGCACCGAATCCGCCGGTCCTCGGTTTCTTCGCCCGACTGTGCAAAGACAAAGGCCTCGACACGCTCATAGACGCCTTCATCAAGCTCAAGGCCAGCAATTCCATTCCGCAACTACGCCTGAAAATTGGCGGCGGCTGTCGGCCGATGGACGAGCCCTTCGTTGAGCGGATGCGCGCGCGGCTGCACGCGAAGGCGTTGTTGGGCGATGTGGAATTCCACCCCAACCTCAGCCGCGAGGCGAAACAGGATTTTTTGAAATCGCTTTCCGTACTGTCCGTGCCCGCGCAGTTTGGTGAGTCGTTTGGATTTTATATCATCGAGGCGATGGCCGCGGGCGTACCTGTGGTGCAGCCGCGGTGCGCGTCGTTTCCGGAATTGGTGGAAGCCACCAGCGGCGGCGTGTGCTATAAACACGACGGGCCAGAAAACCTCGCCGACGCCATCGAAAAAATGCTGCACAATCCAACCAAAGCCAAAGCTCTCGGCCTCAAGGCGCGCGAAGCCGTACGCAACCAATTTTCCATCGATCGAATGGCCGCCGAGATGGCCGCGTTATTCGGTACGTTAACCACAAAGGTATAAATGGCACAGCACGAATTCACCATCACTCGCCGCGTTGAGTTCAGCGAAACCGATGCGGCCGGCATTGTTCATTTCGCGAATTTTTATCGCTATATGGAATACGCCGAACACGCATTCTTCCGCTCGCTTGGGCGGTCGATTGTAGATCACGACCTCGATGTCGGCTGGCCGCGCGTGCACAGCCATTGCGATTTCAAAAAGCCACTAAAGTTTGAAGATGAAGTCGGAATTCATTTACTCGTCAGCGCAAAGACCAGCAAATCCATCACGTATCAATTTTGTTTTCGTGTGGACGGCACGGAAGTCGCGCGCGGCGGATTCACCGTCGTCTGCGTGCGCCGCACAGAAACCGGCGAAATGAAAGCCACCACCATCCCGCCCGAAATTGCCAACCTCATTGAGTCCGCACCGGCGGATAAGTTGGCCGATTAAAATAAACCAACCCAAAACTAAAGTCACAAAAATTATGGCAGCAACTACTACCGCATCCGGTTTCCCTTGGTACGCTTGGGCACTTCTCACCGTCGCCTGCTGGGGCGTCTACGGCGTATGCATGCACACCGGCTCGACCAATATGGAAAACAAAGAGCACGGCCGCATTATGGCGTTCCTTTGGGTGGGCCTCGCATATTTTCTCACGGCGGTCATCGCGCCGCTGATTCTTCTGAAACTCAAAGGCGGCCCAATTGAGTTTTGGGCGTACCCGGCCAAGGGCCTGAAGTGGTCACTCATCGCCGGCATCCTTGGCGCGATTGGTGCGCTCGGAGTGCTGCTTGCATTTGGCGCGTCGCCGAACCCGCCGATTTATGTACCCATCGTGATGTCCATCATCTTTGCTGGCGCGCCCATCGTAAATGCCATCGTCAACACCACCAAGGAGGGTAACTGGGCTTTTGTGAAGCCGCCATTCATCCTCGGCATTTGCCTCGCTGCGCTGGGCGGTTATCTCGTCACCCAAAACCCGCCCAAACCCCCGCCCGCAGAAAAGTCTGCCGCCAACGAGGAAGCCAAATAACCGAATGGCCGACGCGCCATCAACTGGTCGGGAATCCATCCGCGCCCGACAGCTTGAGCAACTCCGCTCCCTCATTCGTGCGGTACGCCCCGCCAATGCGTTTTACGAAAACAAACTAAACGCGGCGGGCATCGATGACTCCATTGCCAGCCTCGATGACTTCGCCGAACGCTGCCCCTTCACCACCAAAGACGAACTCGTCGCCGATCAAACCGCCCACACTCCCTACGGCACGAACCTCTCTTTCCCGATCGATCAATACAATCGTATCCACCAGACTAGCGGCACCACCGGCCAACCCCTCCGCTGGCTCGACACGCCCGAGAGCTGGCAAAGTATGCTCGAAAGTTGGCAAATGGTTTACCGTGCGGCCGGCGTCTCGCCGGCCGATCGCGCGCTGTTTACATTTTCTTTCGGCCCCTTCATTGGCTTTTGGATGGCCTACGAAGCCGCCACGCAAATGGGTTGCCTTTGCTTTCCCGGCGGCGGCCTCACCAGCGCCACGCGCCTGCGCATCCTGTTAGAAAACGAAGTCACCCTCCTTTGCTGCACGCCCACTTACGCGCTGCGTTTGGCGGAAGTTGCAAAACTTGAAGACATCGACCTTTCGCGCGCCAGACTCAAAACCATCATCGTCGCCGGCGAGCCGGGCGGCAGCATTCCTGCCACGCGCGAACGCATCGAGAACGCTTGGCCCAACGCAAAAGTTTTCGATCATCACGGAATGACCGAGGTTGGCCCCGTCACCCACGAGTGGCCGCACGAAAAAAATAATCTGCAAATTATCGACGCCGCCTACTTCGCCGAAATTGTTCACCCCGGAACCAACCAACCCGTCGCTGACGGCGAGGAAGGCGAACTCATCCTCACCACCCTCACCCGCACTGCGATGCCCTTACTCCGCTACCGCACCGGTGACCTCGGGCGCCCCGAGACCCACGGCAATGCCCTCATCCTGCGCGGTGGCATCCTTGGCCGCGCGGACGATATGGTCATCATCCGCGGTGTCAATATTTATCCCAGTGCCTTTGAACACATCCTCCGCCCCTTCGAAGCCATCGCCGAATACCAAGTTATCATTTCTAAAAAAACCGAAATGGCCGAACTCCGCCTCCGCATCGAACCCCACCCCGACACCGACCCAAAAGCACTCGCCGAACAAATCATCGAAACCATTCGCACCCAACTCAACCTCCGCGTCCCCGTTGAAACCGTGCCTCCCAAATCCCTCCCGCGCTTCGAACTCAAAGCCAAACGCTGGATAAAAGAATAGCTCATGTCAAACGACACTCCCTTGCTGCAGCTAAAAAACATTTTCCGCGAATTTCCCTCGGCCGAGGGCGGCACGCCGTTGGAGGTGTTGCGCGGCTTGTCGATGGACGTGGCGCGCGGTGAATCCATTGCCATCGTTGGCCCCTCCGGTTGCGGCAAGAGCACGTTGCTCAACCTCATCGGCACCCTCGACCAACCGACCGATGGCGCAATCGCTTTTGATGGGCGCGACCTCATTGCTTTAAATGACGACGAACTCGCCCTTCTGCGCAATCGCGAGATGGGATTTATTTTTCAAAACCATCATCTGCTACCGCAATGCACGGTGATGGAAAACGTGCTCGTGCCCACGCTCGCCCACGGACGGGCCACCGCCGACGACGAAGAACGCGCCCGTCACCTCCTCAACCGTGTGGGCCTCGGCGAACGCCTTTCGCATCGACCCGGCCAACTCTCCGGCGGCGAACGCCAGCGCGTGGCCGTGGTGCGCGCGCTCATCAACCAACCCCAACTCCTGCTCGCCGATGAACCCACCGGCGCACTCGACCAAACCACCGCCGACCAACTCGGCCAATTGCTCGTGGAATTGAACGCCGAGAAAAACGTCACTCTCATCACCGTCACCCACTCCGAAAAACTCGCCGCCCGAATGACCCGCACCGTGGAACTCAAGAATGGCCAGATCGCCTAACATCTCCAAGGGAGGGACGAGTTCCACCTCGACCCAAATCTCCCGAATAAAATGGGGTAAGATGGAACTTGCCCCTCTCATCGCATGACCCTCGGCCGCCTCATTTTTAACAGTCTCACGCATCACGCACGCTCGCACTTGGGCACGCTGCTCGGTGCCATCGTAGCCGGCGCGGTGTTAACCGGTTCGTTGGTAGTCGGCGATTCAGTGAAGAGAACGCTCCAAAACCAAGCCGAACAACGCCTTGGCCACATCCAAGCTGCACTCGTGCAGCACGATCGATTCTTTCGTGCGGACCTGGCAAACGCCATAGCTCTCGATGACAAAACACATTTTGCTCCAATTCTCAAATTGAACGCTGCCGGATATGTTACGGACACAAAAAAACGCGCCAATCAAATCCAACTCATAGGCATCGACGATTCGTTTTGGAGACACGCCCTTCTAAAATCAAACCGACCGCCAACTTTGAAAGGATGGCGAAGCCTTCATCAATCGGCTCCTTGCCGCACAGCTTGGGCTCAAGGCCGGCGATGAATTCAGCCTACGCATTGCCAAGCCGAGTGTGCTCCCGCGCGATGCCCCACTCTCGGTGGCCGAAGACCTCACCGCGCGATTGACGCTCACTGTCGCCAAAGTGACCGGTGCGGATTCTGAGTTAGCCAACTTCAGCCTGCGCCCCGGCGCCGTGCCACCCTTCAATGTTTTCGTGCCGCTTGCGTGGCTGCAAAAAAAATCCGAACTGACCAACCGCGCCAACGCGATGCTTGCGAGCGGGTCTATGCCGACGAAAGAATTGGTGCGATCGGCCAATGCTAAAATAAAAAATGAGTGGCGATTGGCGGATGCAGAATTGATGCTAATTGAAAACGGAAAAGACAACGTCATCGACCTTCGCACCGACCGCATTTTTCTCGATGCCAACACGCTGAAGGCCACCGCCGATTCCCAAACGGCGCTCACGTACATTGCCAACGAATTTCGCATCGGCACGAATGCCGTGCCGTACTCGATGATTGCCGGCGTGAGCGAGGGACTTTTTGAAAACACACCCACCGGCGATGAGATGCTTATCACCCAATGGCTCAAGGATGACCTCGGGGCAAAGGTCGGTGACAAAATTGAAGTAGATTATTATGTGCTCGGCCTCAACCGGCAGTTGGAAGAGCGCCCGCACACCTTCACCGTAACCGGTATCGTGCCCACGGAAGAGCCAGGTTGGCGCGAGTTGATGCCCAACTTTCCCGGCATCGTGGACAAAGATAATCTGCGCGACTGGAATCCCGGCATCGATTTTGATTCCAGCCGCATCCGCGACCAAGACGAGGAATATTGGAAACAACATCGCGGCACTCCCAAAGCCTTTGTCGCGCTGGCCACCGCGCAAAAACTTTGGGCCAACCGCTACGGCGAAGCCACCACGGTGCGTTACACTTTCGCCAAAGGCAAACGCGCCCAAATCGAATCCTCGCTTAAGGAAAAACTCAATCCCGCGCAAATCGGCCTCGTGTTCCGCGATGTGCGCACTGAAGCGATCACCGGCCAATCCGCCAGCGATTTCGGCGGGCTGTTCATCGGCCTCAGTTTTTTCCTCGTGCATCGCCGCGCTCATTTTGATGGGCCTCCTTTTCGTCTTCGGCGTGGAACAGCGCGCGCCACAAATCGGCACGCTCCTCGCCATTGGTTTCACCGGCAAAACCGATTCGCAATCTCCTCCTCGCCGAAGGCTTCGTGCTCGCACTCGTCGGCGCGTCACTCGGCGCTTGGGCGGGGCTGGCGTACACTCAGGTCACTCGTCGGCCTCCTCAACTCCGAATGGGGCGGCGCCATCGGCAACGGCAGCATTGTTTACCACGCCGAACCGCTCACGGTGTTGTACGGCGTGCTCGGCGGTTTGTTCGTCGCGCTGTTCACCATTTGGCTGACCGTCCGCAAGCTCAGCCGCGCCAACGCCATCGCGCTCATCCAAGGCGAACCCGCCCAACCCGCCGCGGCCAAGGCGGGACGCAAAGCGCTCTTCACCGCGCTCATTTGTGCCGTGGGCGCGATTGCGCTTGGGTTTGCGATGAAGGATGCGCAGGGGCAAATGAAGGCGGGCGGATTTTTTGGCGCGGGGATGCTGTTGCTCGTCAGTTGCCTGTGCGTGTGCCACGCGTGGTTGGGCAAACTTGCGACGGGCGGCGGCGCATCCTTTGCCTCGCTGGGCGCGATGGGTTGGCGCGGCAGCGCGCGCCGGCGCGGGCGCAGCCTTGCCTGCATTGGACTGCTGGCGTGCGGGGTGTTTTTGCTGATCGCGGTGGGCGCGTTCCGGCTCGATCCCAACGAAGGCGCGGGCGAACGCTGGAGCGGCACCGGCGGGTTTGCGTTTTTTGGCCAGAGCGATGTTCCGGTGTTGTTCGATCTGAACACCAAAAAAGGCCGCGAGGAAATGGCGCTTGATGCGTGGAGGCTCGATCCTTGTGCAGTTCCGCGTGCGCGCGGGCGACGATGCGAGCTGCCTCAACCTCAATCAAACCCGCGAGCCGCGCTTGCTTGGAGTGAACCCAAAATCATTGGCGGAGAAAAAGGCTTTCACCTTCGCCCAAGGCACGGGCTGGGAAGTGCTTAATGAACTCTGAAGGCGATGCCGTGCCGGCGGTGGTGGACATGAACACCGGCATGTGGATGCTGCACGTGAAGGTGGGCGACGTCATCGATTACCCCGATGAATCCGGCGGCACTTTTAAAATCCGCATCGCCGGATTCCTTGCCAACTCCGTGCTGCAGGGCGACCTCATCATTTCCGAAAAACAATTCGTGAAACACTTCCCCTCCGCCAGCGGGTATCGCGTGTTCCTGATTGATTCCGCCGACCCCAAAGCCACCGCCGCCGCGCTGAGTTTTGCGCTGGAAGATTACGGCCTCGAACTGACGCCCGCCACGCGACGACTGGCGGAATTCAGCCAAGTGCAAAACACGTACCTCGACATCTTCCAAGCGCTCGGCGGCCTGGCGCTGCTGCTCGGCAGCGTGGGCCTCGGCGTGGTGGTGTCTGCGCAACGTGCTCGAACGGCGCGGCGAACTGGCGTTGCTTGCAGGCGGTGGGCTTCCGCAAATCCGCGCTGCACTGGCTGGTGCTGGCCGAGCACGGCGGGCTGTTAGTCTTGGGCTTGGCCGCCGGCATCATCAGCGCGGCCGTCGCCGTTTGGCCGGCGCTTCACGCAACCCCGGCCAAGGGATGCCACTGAAATTGCTGGCGTGGACGGTGGGCGGCATTTTGCTGAGTGGACTGCTCTGGACATGGCTCGCCGCCGTGACCGCCCTGCGCGGAAAATTATTGCCGGCATTGCGCCACGAGTGATGGGCGTTCTACACTCGGGCCATGACGCGTTGGATTTTTTTGCCTTTGCTTGCCTTGCTGCTCTCTGCGTGTGTGATGCCGCCGCCGTGCCGGATGCACGAATTTGACGCCGCTAGTTCGGGCGAATTTTCAGTCCGCCGCACTGCCGGAAAACTGGATTGAACTCAACGGAGAAGTCGCCGTCGTTGACGGTGCGCTGCATTTGCCGGCCGAGCCGTTGGAATTGCACGGGGTGATGTTTGGCCCGGCGTTGCTCGATGACCTGCGCGTGGCCGCGCGGTTTCGAGCTGAGGCGAAGGGCCGACAATTTCCGGAATTCGGTTTGGGGCTCAACGGCATCGGCGGGTATCGCGTGATGGTGAGTCCCGGCCAAAAGAAGCTGAAACTTTTCCGCAATGACGTGCTCGTGCACGAGGCTAGATCACACATGGGTGCCCGGCGATTGGACGCACATGACGTTGCAAGTCCGCCCACTGCCGGGGCTAAAGTGGAGGGTGACGGCCAAGGTTTGGCACAGCAGCGAATTGGAGCCGAAAGAGTGGCAGCTCGCGTGGACGGAAAATGTGGAGCCCCTCCCCGGGCGCGCCACGGCTTGGGGTCAGCCGTATTCGGGGATGCCGATTGCGGTGGATGATGTGCGGGTTTGGCGGATTGATTGATTGTACCCGGACCGATGGTCCGAGACCCGGGCTACATTGGCGGTCACGCGTTTTTCAAATTCTACAAATCAATTGGGCCGCCGAGGCGGTGGCCGTCCAGTTCGTAGATGCCGACGAGGTAGCCGTTCTCGAGCACTTCGCCGACTTTGAGCGTGCCGAAAATGGTGATGGGCACGTCCATGATTGGCTTCACGCCTTTGCCCTCGGGCATACGCACGCTCACCCATTCGTTGATCTTGGGCACGGTGCCGTAGCAGCACATCGATTGATCGCGCAGGATGAGCATCTCGGTGATCTTGCCGCCTTCCACCTTGAGCGGGAGCATGTAGCCCTTGAGCGCTATTTTCTTTTTGTGAAAATCAGTAACGGATTTGGGGATGATATTTTTCTCAATAATCGCCTTGGCCTTGGGATCGGTGATGGGATCATCGGGCACTTCGTAGGCGAAGGAGGCGAGTCGATCAAAACTGATGAGAGAATAATCGCCAATCTTTGCTGGCAGTTCCGGCTGCGTCAGTTCCACCGGCGTCGGCGCGGGCTTACCGGCCTCGGGTTTTTGCGCGGGTTCAACTGGCTCCGTGAGGACAATCTCCTTGGGCTCCACCTTGGCGATGAGTGGTTCCACGGGCTTGGCCACTCGCGGCTGTCCGGTGCCGTCACGGCACGGCCTAACTCCTGGATAAATGGTTGCTCCGGCGCGGCCGGCTACGCGCAACACCACTTCACCACGCTGCACGACCACGTTTTGATTGAATCGGCGTTTGCTGGCCGCAACCGGCCAACCCGCCAGTTACACCGATGCCTTGCCAAAGTCTTCATTACCGACAATCTACTCCTTTTTGGCGAAATTGGAAAGTTATTTTTGTGAGCGTTTTGCCTTCGATTTTAGTTCGGTGAGGGTGCCGGTGAAGGTGGTGGTGTCGTTTAGCCAATCGATTTCGGCGACGTATACGGAGGTGGGTTGGTCGGTGGCGGTCACGCCGTCCAGTTTGGTGGGTTTGAAGGTGATGGTTTTTTCCTCGCCTTACTGCTTGGCGGTGGCCTCGATTTTTTCCATGAAAAATTTCACCGGAGCTTCGCGTGGATGAAAGCGCATGGCGTGCATTTGCAGACGCGTTGTGCCCGGTTCGAGCACAAACTCAAGATGGCAAAATTCATCTTCCACATTCACCAACACCCCGCCGTGCGGGGCTTGGTGGCCGTGAGCATCGCCGTGGTGTGTGGCCTGTCATGATCGTGGTCGTGGCTGTCGCCGCAACCGAGCGCGGCGGCCAACAACAGAATTGAGGAAAAAGTTTTTCATCTTAACTTTGCGGGATGAGGTTTTCGGCCACGTCGGTGCGATAGGCTTTGAGAGCGGGAATGATGCCCACCACCGCGCCGAGTGCTACGAGCCCCACCGGCACGATGATCATCACGGGGTGTTGCTCGAAGGGATGGAGGGTGACGCCGATTTCGTTTCGCAAAATGCTTTCGGCGGCGGCCATAATTCCGGCGTACACGGCGAAGCCAATGACCGCGCCGAGCGCGGCGATGGTGGCACTCTCGAGCACGATAACGCCAAACACCGTGCCGCGTCCCGCGCCGAGCGCGCGCAGAATGGCAAACTCGCGGCGGCGTTCGTTCATCGTATTATATATACTCGCCAGCACGGAACCCGCCGCCACCACGGCCACCAGCAGCGCCACCCACCGCAGCACTTTCTCCGCCCAACCGAGCCGGTCGAACAGCCGCGCCACGACGTCGGCGGTGGATTTCACAAACGTGAGGTGGTCGGTGCCTTTGTTGTAAATACCGTCGAGGCTGTTCATCCCGAAGGCGCGCGCGGTGGTGTTGGTGCTGAGCTGAATGAGCACCGCGCTGACGTCGCCGGCGTATTGCGCGTCGTGCCCGTCCATTTGCTGCAGGCCCTCGATGGGAATCCAAATCACTTTGTCGGCCGGCGTGCCGGTGGGGCGCAGGATGCCCACCACGGTGTACTCATCCTTGTGCGGCTGCTGGCCTTCGGCAAAGTTGAGGCCGTGATACGGACTGAATTTTTGGTTCACGCGCCAGCCGAGCTTGCGCGCCACTGTGTCGCCGATCACCGCCTCCTTGTTCCATTGCTTGTCGTTGCGGATAAAATAATCGCCCACGGCCAACGCGTAAGGCTCGCCCGGCGAATGTTCGGCAGCAAATAAATCGTGCGTCGTGCCCACGATGCGATAGCCCTGAAAATTATCGCCCACGGCAATCGGCACGGCGTTGCGGTAAAAGCGTTTGTAGCTTTTGCGGAACGTTTCGTAATCGGCGCGGTTGATGAGCCCAGGCGAGGCGTCCATATGAAACAGGCTGTTGAGCACCAACTGCGTTTGCGAACCGCGCGGCCCGAGGATGGCATCGAAGCCGCCGGTGACATTCCGGAAGGCTCGCTGCGATTGGAAGTTCACCACCCACACCGCCATCAACAAACCACAGCCGAGGCCAATGCTGGTGGCGGTAATGATCGTGGACAACGCGTGCTGGCGCAGGCTGTTGCGGATAATCATCCACCAAGTCACGCGACCACCTCCTGCGCGGCGTGGTTGAGGTCGGCCAAATCCTGGCAGTCTTCAAATTGTTCGAGCACCATCGGATCGTGGCTCACAATTAAAAGTGCAGCGCTGCTTTCCTCGCACACTTCGCGGATGAGCTGCAGCGCCTCGCGCGCGTTGTGCGGGTCAAGGTTGCCGGTGGGTTCATCGGCCAAGACGAGCAGCGGTTGATTGGCCAACGCGCGCGCCACGGCCACGCGTTGCTGTTGGCCCACGGAAAGTTGGCCGGGGCGATGATGCAACCGATGGCTCAAGCCCACGCGATCGAGCAAGCCGCGCGCGGCATCGGTATCCGGTCCTCGGCCAAAGCTCATTCCGAGCAAAACATTTTCCATGCATGTGTAGCCTTGCAGGAGGTTGAAGGTTTGGAAAATGTAGCCGATGCAGCGCGCGCGCAGGGCATCGCGGCGGGCTTCGCGGGCGGTGGCGAGGTCGTGGCCATCGAGTCTCACGATGCCGGAAGTGGGGCTGAGGATTCCAGCGATGCAGTTGAGCAACGTGGTTTTGCCCGTGCCGCTGGTGCCGCGCAGGACGCGTTGCTGACCGGTCTCGAGGGTAAAGGACGGGATATCGAGCACCGATTGGGTTTCGCCTTCGGGGGTGCGGTAGCTCTTTTTTAGGTCGCTGATTTCCAGCAGTGGCATCGGCGGGAGATTAGCGCGGTGGGTTGGCGGTGTCGATGGCGGTTTGCTAATGTGCTGCCGGCATCTTGCCGGCAGCACGATTGCCATTGACGCCTTCCCCGCCATCGCTATGATGCGCGGCCCGCATTTTTCAGTGGCGGATTATACTATGGCTATCAAAGTTGCAATTAATGGTTTCGGGCGGATTGGCCGGTTGGCTTACCGCGCGATGGTGGAACAAGGACTCGTGGGCACGGCGATCGACGTCGTCGCAGTGGGCGATATCGTCCCGGCGGATAATCTCGCGTACCTTGTTAAATATGATTCCTCGCAGGGCACGTTTCCCGGCGAGGTCACACATCAGGGCGACGATACGCTCATCGTCAATGGCGATGAAATGAAAGTCGTCAGCGCTCGCACTCCGGCCGAGCTGCCGTGGAAAGAGCTGGGCGTCGATGTGGTGATCGAATCCACCGGCCTGTTCACTGATGCCGAAAAATCTAAGGGACACCTCGAAGCCGGCGCGAAGAAAGTCATTATCAGTGCCCCCGCCAAAGGCGAGGATTTGACCGTGGTGATGGGCGTGAACGATGACCAATACGACGCACAAAATCATCACATTGTTTCCAACGCCAGCTGTACCACCAATTGCCTCGCGCCCGTGGTGCACGTGTTGCTCAAGGAAGGCTTCGGCATTGCCGAGGGTTTGATGACCACCATCCACGCCTACACCGCCACGCAAAAAACCGTGGACGGCCCCAGCCGCAAAGCGTGGCGCGATGGCCGCGCCGCCGCCATCAACATCATCCCCGCCAGCACCGGCGCCGCCAAAGCGGTGAGCCTTGTTTGCCCTGCGGTGAAAGGTAAGTTGAGCGGGATGGCCTTCCGCGTTCCCACGCCGACGGCCAGTGTGGTGGACCTCACTTTCAAAACTGAGAAGAGCACGAGCTATGCAGAAATTTCCGCCGCAATGAAAAATGCCAGCGAGACTTATCTCAAAAACATTCTCGGCTACACCGAGGACGAAGTGGTGAGCACCGATTTCATCCACTGCCCCAAATCGAGCATCTTCGATCAAGGCGCGGGAATGGAGTTAAACGAAAACTTCTTCAAAGTCGTCAGCTGGTACGACAACGAATGGGGCTACTCAAATCGCGTCGGCGATCTGCTGAAGCTGATGATTGATAAAGGAATTTAGTCCGCAGACATAATTCAAAATCCAGAATTTACAAGGCGGCCTTCGGGTCGCCTTTTTTTGTGATCTTTTTTTTGAACCGCCAAGACACAAAGTATTTTTGAAAATGGTTTCCCTTGGTGTCTCGGCGGTTCAATCCTTCTTCACACTCGGTTAACAACTTTCCAAGCATGATTTAACAAACCGCCTTACGTTAAACCAAGGAGAATGGCAAATGTGGTATGCAGGACAACGGGTGATTTGCACCAACGACCACTTTTCCGGCGCGATTTGGGATTGGACCTCCACCGTGCCGCGGGAAGGTGAGGTCTACACCATCGCGGACTTCGAGCACCTGCCGCAATGGAACACGCGCACGCCCATCCTGAGTTTCCTCCTGCGGGAATTGCGTGTTGATGACAGTGACATCGCCAGTGCCTACTTCTCCTCTTGGCGGTTTGAACCGGCGGAAAATAATCCCCCTTGGGCGGCCAACGCCCTCCACCCAGGCCGGTTCAGCTCCACCTAAAAGTCGCGAGGGCGGCCCACCTCCGTCCTCGCGACTTGCCTTTCGGCAACTTTCGCG
Source organism: uncultured Verrucomicrobiae bacterium (assembly GCA_937775205.1). Classification (GTDB taxonomy): domain Bacteria; phylum Verrucomicrobiota; class Verrucomicrobiia; order Limisphaerales; family UBA1100; genus JACNJL01. Next base: position 36,119 of record CALKBX010000030.1, read on the forward strand.
GCAAACCTTTTTTATGCTTTCGCAACACACGCACACGCTTGCCGTACCCACACGCGGTAGGGATTTCCACGATATCACCGGCGAGGTGGAGTCGTTGGTGGATGAAGCGGGCTTTGCTGAGGGGCTGGCCACGGTGCATCTTCAGCACACGAGCGCGTCGCTGCTAATTCAGGAGAACGCGGATCCCGGCGTGCGACGGGACTTGGAGCGGTTCATGGCACGGGTGTGCCCGGATGGGGACCCGATGTTCGAGCATGATTACGAGGGGCCCGATGACATGCCCGCGCACGTGCGCACCGCGCTCACCGCCGTCAACCTCTCCATCCCTATCACCAGCGGCCGCCTTGCGCTCGGCACGTGGCAAGGGATTTATCTCTGGGAACACCGCCACGCCGGCCATCGCCGCAAAGTAACGGTGCATTTAATCGGGGAATGATTTTGAACCGCCTTGGCGGTTCAATTTATCTGGTCAAATAAATCCCCACGGCGCATCATTTGGCCTTACCTGATGATTATGCGCACATTACTTTTGACTCTATTTACCGTCTCCACACTCATGGCGGCGGATGCACCCTCGGCGGCGGAACGGTTTGGATTTCTGGGGCCGGAAATTTTTCCGGTCGGGCGTGGCATTGATAACCTCCGCCAAGCGGATCTCGATGGCGATGGGCGGCGGGATTTGGTTTTAGTTAATAATCCGCGCAGCAAAATTACGCTGCTTTATAATCGCACCGGCGGCAAACCGGCGAAGGTCACGGACGACACCGCGAATGCGCTGCCGCCTGATGCACGGTTTCGAATTGAATCCATCCCATCGGAGAAACGCATTTCCAGTTTGGTGGTGGCGGATTTGAATGGGGACAAAAAGCCGGACCTTGCCTACTACGGCGAGCCGAAGGAATTGCTGGTGCAATATCGCGAGGCCAAAGGCTGGGGCGCACCGAAGCGCTGGGCGCTGCGCGACGGGCAGCTGAGCGCCAACGCGCTGGGCACGGGCGATCTCAACGGCGATGGCCGCACGGATTTATTGTTGCTGGGCGAATCGAAATTGTACGTGCTGTATCAGGACGCCAAGGGCGCGCTGGGCAAACCGGTGACCCTCCCGCTGGCGGGCGGCGTGAAGGCGTTTCAAATTGTGGATCTCGATGGCGATCGGCGCAGTGATTTGGCGTTGATGAATTGGCAGAGCGCCGCGCCGTTTCGGTTTCGGCTGCAGGGCAAGGACGGCCAACTCGGGCCGGAGTTGCAGTTTCGGATGCCCAAGCTGCGCAGCTTTCACGCGGAAGATTTGGACGCCGATGGCCGTGCGGAGTTGATTTCCATCGCCCAACAATCGGGCCGCGTGAGCGTGCATCATCTCGCCACGACCGCGCCCAAAGCGTTGGCGGGCGAACTGAATCGCGGCCAGCTCGAGCTGCTCGCCCTGCCCAAAACCGCCAAGAGCAAACGCGGCCGCGCGTGGGCGGACGTGGATGGCGATGGCCGCACGGATTTGATTTATGCCGATCCGGAGGGCAGCCAGCTCGTGCTGCAAACGCAAACCGAGCGCGGCACGTTTGCCAGTCCGCGCCGCTTCCCCTGCCTCAGCGGCATCACGCAAATCGCGGTGGCGGATTGGAATGGCGATGGTCGGCCGGAAATTTTTGTGCTCAGTGCCGATGAAAAACAGGCGGGCATCACGCGGCTGGAAAAAAATGGCCGAATGCCTTTCCCCGAGCCGATTGACACCGATGAGCATCGCCCGCTCGCACTCGCGGTGGGCGTACTTGCTGCCGGCAACAAACCGGTGCTGGCGTTGGTAGTGGAAAAGGACGGTGCACGCCAACTGCAGCTGCATCAACCGGGCGTGGCAAAGGTAACTCAAAAGCTGAACGAAGATTACAAAGCCAATCCGTCCATCGTGGCGTTTCACGATATGGATCAGGACGGGAACAATGATTTGTTGCTGCTGGCGCCGTTTGAAAAAATCAAGGTGCTGGTGAATCGTGTGGACGACGATTTTGAAGAGGTGGATGTGGCCCCACCGGGCGGCACGCTGGACAAGCCCACCTTCAGCACGGCGGATGTGGACGGCGACGGCAAGGCGGAATTGCTGTTGGCACAGCGGAATTTTTTGCGCGCAGTGAAGTTGGAAAAACAAAATGACAAATGGCGGCTGCGCGTGAAGGATCAAATCAACGGCGCGGGCACGGACTCGCGCCTGCGCGCCGCCGTGGCACTGCCCTCGGGCAAAGGCCAAACCGCGCTGCTGTTGCTGGACACCGCACGCAAGGAGCTGACCGTATGCGAGCGCGACCGCACCGGCGTGTGGAAACCCACGCAACATCTGCCGTTGCCCACGGTGGATTTTACGAATGCACAACCCATCGCTCTCGGCAGCAAAACAGCAAACGCACTGGCGTTCACCGGCGTGAATCAGGCGGCGTGGCTGGCGTTCACCGGCGGCACTTGGAAGCTGGAGGAACGCGCCAGCTACGAAACGCCGCTCAAGGACGCCGAGCTGCGCGATGTGGTGTGCGGCGATCTCACGGGCAATGGTCGGAAGGATTTTGTGTTTTTGGAAACCGGCAAGAACCATCTCGATCTCGCGGCATGGGATGCGCCGGGCAAGGTTTTGCCGGGAGTACGCTGGCGGGTTTTTGAGCAGCGCTCATTCCGTGGGCGCGGTGGCGGCGTGGAACCGCGCGAAGCAGTGATTGCGGATTTCGATGGCGACAAGCGCAATGACCTCGTGGTGCTGGTGCACGATCGGGTGCTGCTGTACACGCAGGAGAAGTGAGGGGTTTGGTTTGAACCGCCAAGGCGCAAAGACGCCAAGGTAAACCAATTCTTAATTCTTTGTGTTTTTTGTAGCCCGGACCGGTGGTCCGGGACCCGGGCCACCGGCCCGGGCTACATTGTAATCTTGGTGTCTTTGCGTTTGAAGGTTTGTCGCTTTTCTCCCTCACCCTAACCCTCTCCCGCTGGGAGAGGGAATCAATCCAATTGACTGCGTACCTAGCCTTTGGGTAGGGTGTGCTCTCCGAGCGCGCCGCGACGGTTTCGGAGAAACCAGCCCTAACCCCTCTCCCAGCAAGGTTGTGAGTTTTTCAAATTGCCCCGCACGGACTCGCAAGCTCGTCCCTCCATTTCAATCTATCCCCAAAAACACGGAGGGTTTGGAGGGACGAGCTTGCGAGTCCGAAGCCACTCAGTTTCAAACACAAAAAACGAAACAAAAAAGGCCGCCCTGCGTTTGCAGAGCGGCCGTTAAGTTTTGCGCTTACTTCAACGCCGGGGGCACGGGGGCGAAGGTGCGGAAGTGGATGCCCGCTTCGTTGACTTCAACGCCGCTCACGGTGATGTGCAGGTACTTCTTAATTTTAGCGAAGTCCGGCAGCAGCTTGAAGTCGAGCCAATCGCTGAAGTCCGGCGCCACGGGCAGGCCGGTGTTCGGATCAATTTCCTGATCGGGCCCGATGGGCAGGTTGTCCAGCGTTTGCTCGATTATGTTTGGGTTGTTTTTCAACACCTTGAAAATAGGTCCGAGCATGTGCTGCTGGTTTTCGTAGGCGAAGGCGCCCTTCATGCCACCCACCTTGGCGGCGGCTTTTTTGAGGGCGGCCATTTTGGCGAGCGGTTGCGCGTCCTTGCCGGGGCCGCGCAGATGATCCTCAATGGCTTTGCCGGAGGAGGAAAGGATGAGGTATCCGCCCGCGATGGTGAGGTGCAGTCCGGTGTCGCCGCCTTCGCCGCCGATGTCATAGGAATGAATGGTACGGCCAAGAAACTCGCGTGACTCGGCGGGCACGGGGACGGCGAGATTGATGATTGTTTGAATCGCGCCCAGCGTGACGGCGGGTTTGCGTGACTGGATCAGGAACAATGTTGCGCCTCCGAAGATATCCACCAATCCATCGCCGACCTTGGGTCGGGCCATTTCCATCATAATGAAATCGTCACCGAGGGTATCGATGATTTGCTCCTTGAAGCTGAAGTTTGGATTGTTCTGCTGAGCAAACCCGTCCAGCGCGCCCAGCGCCATCGGGGCGGCGGGGGAAATCTCGGCGAGCATTCCGGTGAACACCTTCCACGCGGCTTGGCCGTTGCGGCGGAAGCGTGCGAAGCTGGTGACGTTGTCACTCACAAAAGGCAGCGGGCCGGCGGCCTCGGCATCGGGGGCGAAGAGCGCGAGCAAGCCGCGACGGCCAGCTTCGGGGGCGTCGATGAAGAGATCCAACAATTCGCCGTCTTTATCCTGATGCAACGAGAGGCTGATGGAACGCAGGCCCTTGAGGCCGAGCGCGGTGACCACGCCATCCACGGTGGGCTCGCCAAAAGCGGGCTCCGCGTCGGGATCTTCCCGTGCCTCAGCGAACTCAAGAATTTTCTCCATCACCACGGCGAAATCCAGCCAGCCGTAAGCCAGCGCGGTGTTGAATTGTTTCACGTGGCGTTCAGCGAAGCCGGGCACATCGGCCAGTGACTTGCCGCCCGCGCCCTGATGCAGCGCGATGATTTGCTCGTGCAACTGCTCGTGATTGCTCACGATAAACAGGGAACCGGCTTGGCCGATGTAGAGGGATTGGCCGGCAAACGCTTCCACCTCTTCCAATGCCTCGATGGAAACCACGTCCGTGCCCCGAATGCGGTGGCGTTTGTGGGGCACTTCATTTTCCACGAGCAATTCGCGGAGCTTTCCGATTTTCTCAGTGAGGACGTCAGATTTTTTGCCGCTGTCCACCACCAAATACATTCCAGGATTTTTTTCACCCGGAATGAGTGTGAAGCCCATCGTAGCCTGGCCCTGCGCGAGATCCCAATATTCAGAGAACTTGAAATTCGCTTTTTTCTCCACTTCAGCGAGCACATTCTCGCGGAACGCCTTCTCGAGCTTGCCGGCGAAGGCGGCCATTTCCTTGTCTTTCCACAGGCCCACCAAAGGTGTGCGGCCCCACGCGGCGCGCGCGGCGTTCATATCCGGCACGCTGGCCAAGGCGAAGGTGGTGGGCGGCAGGATTTTTTCAGGAGCGGCGGCGCGGCCAAAAACGGCCAGAAAGCAGCAGCGCGGGGATGATCAGGATTCGGTTTTTCATTGTGGTCTGTGTTTACGTTATTTCAGAAAAAAGGTTACAGGCTACGGTGTCGTCGGGGTTTTGCGCGGCTTGCGCGGGGGCGGCAAATAGCGGTAGGCGTTGCTCGGATTATCATTGTCATAGGCGAAGGCATCGCGGTTTTGGAGGAAATGTATCACCCGATCGACGGGGATAGCAAAGCCAAGATTTTCGCCGCTGGAGATTTTCATATTGGTGACGCCCACCACTTCGCCACGCAGATTGAAGAGCGGCCCGCCGCTATTGCCGGGGTTGATGGGTGTGGAGGTTTGGAGGTAGAGCGCCCCTTCCATTTGGCGTTTGCGGGTGCTCACAATGCCCTCGGTGACCGTACGCTCGAGCCCCAACGGACTGCCGATGGCGAACACGCGCTCGCCCACTTCCAACTGCGCGGGGTCTGCCGCCAAGGGCACGGGGTGAAATGTCGGCGCATCCTTGTCGCCGTAATGTGCAGCAGCGCCAAATCGGCAAACTTGTTCATCGCCACAATGCGCACCTTGCGATAGGTCTTGCGCTCGAGCTGTCCATCGCGTTGGTGATACACCTCCACCGAGATGCGCGTCTCGCCTTCGATGACATGGAAATTCGTGATGAGATGGCCATCCTCGCGAATGATAAAGCCCGAGCCCAAACCGCCTGGCGTTTTCACCTGCACCACCGATACCCCGAGCGCCTCCACCAACTGCTTCACCGGCCGCAACGGCGGCGGCTTGGCGGCCACGGTGTAAAGCCCCTTGGCCTTGGCCGCGGTTTGTGCAACCGGCGCGCCGGTGCGCTCGATGCGCTGCACCTCGGCGCGATTAAGCGTGAGCACCGTGTACCCGATGTCCACCACCAGCACCTCCTCTTTCTCGGCCAGCAATTTGCCTTCAATCACCGCGCCGCCTTTGAGGTGCAATTTATCGGCGTGCGCCAACATCGCGGCACAGCACACCACCAGTGCAACTTGGAAAAAACGTAGCATACGCAAAACCCTATCAAACCCGCCGCCCAAGGCAAGCCGCGACTGGGGGGTGAGGCGGTTCTGTAGCTGCCGGCCCCTTAGCGCCACCGTTTTTTCGCAGCGGCAAAGTCGGCGGGGGTGTTGAGGTTTTGCAATTGCGCCGCCTCGGCCGCAAGTCACCCGAATGCGCCGCGCCCGCAGCCGCACGGCGAGCCGTTGCAACGAGCGCCGACCCGCCGCCAGTTGCGCCTCCACCTTTGGCAACACCACGGGCGACAGCACGAAGGGAAACCCCACCGTGCCCTTTACCGAGGCAAACACCGCCTCCGCTTCCACCGCCAAAACTACGCTGCGTGAGTTCCGCTGTGAGAAACGGCATATCACAGCCGAGAAACAAAATCTTCCCTCCGTTCGCCCGCGCCCGCCGCAACGCCGTGGCCACGCCGCCCAGCGGGCCTTGGCCGGGGGTGTCGTCTTGGGATTGCACGCGGCAGGGCAAGCCCAGCTCCGCCGCCAGCGCGCGGGCGTGGCCCAGCAGCGTGCGCCGCCCCAGCCGCAACTCGCGCCTTGGCGCGGCCCATTCGAGTGCTGCCGCCGCCGGCGAGGATGACACACTCGCATTCGGCTATTTCGATAACTGAATTTTTCTTCAAAAAACTGTTGCCTTTGCTGGGGCGTCTGCTAGTTTGCCCGCCCTTTTCCGTAGGGTTTACCGCGGAAGAACCACGGCCTGAAATGTCCGGACCCGAGTGGGTTTGGCGGCCACAATAACACTAAACGAAATCCCGTTTTCCGCGGGATGGCCCACCACAGGGTCTTTAACAAAGGAATAAACATGATTAGCATTGGCATCAAGGAATTGTTCGAGGCGGGCGTCCATTTCGGACACCAAACACGACGTTGGAACCCCGAGAATGAAGCCCTATATTTTCCGGGCGCAAAACGGCATCCACGTCATTAACCTCGATAAAACACTCGAACTGCTCAACGTCGCCTGCGATTTTATGGCTACCCAAGTGCGCAGCGGCGGCAAGGTGCTGTTTGTCGGCACCAAAAAACAGGCGCAATCGGCCATCCGCGACGTTGCCGAAGCCACCGGCCAACCGTGCATCACCGAGCGTTGGCTCGGCGGCACGCTCACCAATCTCAAAACCGTCAAGAAATCCCTCAAGAAACTCCAGCACATCGAGGCCATGGAAGCGGACGGCAGCATCACCGGCTACGTCAAGCAGGAGCAAGCCCGCTTCCGCCGCCAAAAAATGCGTCTGCTCAAAAACCTCGGCGGCATCCGCGACATGGAAGGCCTGCCCGACGCCATTTTCATTATCGACCTCAAGCGCGAACATAACGCCGTGGCCGAAGCCCGCAAATTGAAAATCCCAATCGTGGCCATCGTGGATACCAACTGCGATCCGGACGTCGTAGATTATCCCATCCCCGGCAACGACGACGCCATTCGATCCGTGAAACTCTTCCTCGACATCGCCTCGGAAGTGATCGCCGAAGCCCGCGCCGAACGCCTCGCCAAGACCGAAGAGGAAGAAGCCGCCAAAGCAGAGGCGGAAGCGAAAGCGGAGGCCAAAGCCGAACGCCCAAGCGGAAGCGGAAGCGGCTGCTGAAACCCCTGCCAAACCCGAAGCCACCGCTGCAACCGAAGCCCCGACTGAAGCTAAAGCACCAGCCGAAGCTCCCGCAGCAGAGGCCGCCGTGCTCGAGGCTGAACCCAAGGCCGAAGCCGCGACTGCCAAGGCTTAGCCCAACTGCCATCCCAATTTTGGCAGCGATCCATTCGCAACCCATTTGCATTAACCAGTAAGCACCCAATAAAAAAACAATATGGCTGATATTACCGTAGCCCAAATTAGCAAACTCAGACAACAAACCAGCGCCGGCATGATGGATTGCAAAAAAGCGCTCACCGAAAGCGGCGGCGATCACGATGCCGCCGTCGATTGGCTCCGCAAAAAAGGCACCGCCACCGCCGAGAAAAAATCCAGCCGCGCCACTTCCGAGGGCATCATCTCCCATCAAATTTTACCCGGCGCCAAGGCCGGCATTTTGTTGGAAGTGAATTGCGAAACGGATTTCGTCGGCAAGAACGAGTCCTTCCAAAGCCTTTGCTCCGACTTTGCCCAATCGCTGTTGGAAGATCCCAATGCCGACCTCGAGAAACGCCGCACCATCGCCGTGGCCGAGGTGGGCGAGAACATCGTCATCCAACGCCACGCCCGCCTCGAGGTGGCGGACCACGGTGCAGTGGCCGCGTATATTCACCACGGCGCGAAAGTGGGCGTGCTCGTCCAAGTGAGCACCGGCAAGGAAGCCACCGCCGAAAGCGATGACTTCAAATCCCTGCTTCGCGACATCACTTTGCAAATCGCCGCCGCCAGCCCCGAAGCAGTCGATCGTTCCAGCATTGATCCTGTCCTCATCGCGAAGGAAAAAGAAATTGCCACCGAACAATTCAAGGACAAGCCCGCGCAAGCGATTGAAAAAATCGTGGAAGGCAAGCTGGAGAAACATTTCGCCACCATCTGCCTCGTGGATCAGGCGTTTGTGAAACAAGGCGACCTCGCCGTGAAAGATCACATCGCCGCCACCGCCAAGGCGCTGGACGACACCATCACCGTGGACGCGTTCCTCCGCTATCAAGTGGGCGAGACGCAGGAATAACCCGTTTCCCAACTTTTAATTGACCCAACGCCCGGTTCACGCCGGGTGTTTTTTTGTGCAATCCATTGACGCGCGGCCCGTGGGCGGTTAAACCATCTCCGGTGACAAAAACAGCCAAACCCAAGCCGAAGTACAAACGCATCCTCCTTAAACTTTCCGGCGAAGCCCTCGGCGGAGATCAAGGCTTTGGCATTTGCCCCGAGACCGTCGCCAGCATGGCCCGCCAAATTGCCGAGCTACGCGAGCTGGGCGTCCAAGTCGTCATCGTCGTCGGCGGCGGCAACATCTTCCGCGGGCTCGAGGGCGCCGATCACGGCATTGACCGCGCCACCGGCGATTACATGGGCATGCTCGCCACCATCATCAACGCCCTCGCCCTGCAAAATTCCCTCGAGCATTACAAAGTGGAAACCCGCGTGCAAACCGCCATCGAGATGAGCGAAGTGGCCGAGCCCTTCATCCGCCGCCGCGCCGTGCGACATCTCGAGAAAGGCCGCGTCGTCATTTTCGGCGGTGGCACCGGCAACCCCTATTTTTCCACCGACACCGCCGCCGCCCTGCGCGCCAACGAGATCGAGGCCGACATCATTCTCAAAGCCACCCAAGTCGACGGCATTTACGACAGCGACCCAAAAAAGAATCCCAAAGCCAAGCGTTTCAAGGAAATCACCTACCTCGAGGCCCTACAAAAACAACTCCGCATCATGGATGCCGCCGCCTTCTCCCTTTGCCTCGACAACAATATGCCCATCATCGTCTTCGACCTCTTCAAGCCCCACAACATCCGCAACGTCGTCCTAGGAAAAAAAATCGGCACCCTCGTCCACGCCTAATCACGCTAGCATTTATCCTTCCCCCGTGCCGCATGCGGGACTAAACTGCGCGCATGCCAGTTGATGACGCTCTCCTCACTGCTGAGGAAAAAATGCAGAAGACCGAAGAAGTGGTGCAACACGAATTTTCCAGCGTGCGCACCGGCAAAGCCTCGCCCGCGCTTGTGGAAAATATTCTCGTGGAAGCCTACGAAGGCAGCCAAATGCGCTTGCGCGAGCTGGCGGCCATCACCACGCCGGAGACGCGGATGCTCGTCATCCAGCCGTGGGACGCCTCCACTGTGCATCCCATCGACAAAGCCATCCAAGCCGCCAACCTCGGCTTCAATCCATCCATCGACGGCAAAATTATTCGCATCACATTGCCCGAGTTGAGCAAGGAACGCCGGCAGGAATTTGTCAAAACGGTCAAGAAAATGACCGAGGACGCCCGCGTCGCCATTCGTCACGTCCGCCGCGACACGCTTCAAGGACTGAAGGACGAACGGAAAAAAGGCGACATCACCGAGGACGATTTATCCTTTGCCGAAAAGGAAGTGCAAAAGCTCACCGACGATTTCATCAAAAAAATCGACGCCCACCTCGCCCACAAGGAAGATGAAATCATGAAAGTTTAATAATGGAAACAGAAACGCAAACTCCGGAAGCCGCCGAGCCGCAAACCTGCCTCGACCTCAAGCCCATCGCGAAGGGCACCAATCAACTTTGCGAATCCATCGTGAGCCAGAAGGGCTTCGCCGAGTTGTACAAAAAAATTGATGCCTTTATTAACGACGAGAAACTCAAGTACGAGTACGGTATGCTTAACGACCGCGGCGCATTGTTGCAGCAAAAACAACAAGCGGGCGTGGAAATTGCCGAGAACGAGATTGCCGATTTCGAAAAACTGCGCGAAGAGTTCATGGCCAATCCCATAGCATCCCAATTCCTCGAGGCGCAGGAAGAAGTGCAACAAGTGCAGGATCGTATCCATCAAGTAATCGCCAAAACCTTTGAAGTCGGCCACGTGCCGCAGTCCGAAGACTTCGATTTCTGCAGTGACGGCTTTGGCAATTGTGGTTGCGAATAATCCGATGGACTTCTCCCGTCGAAGTTTCCTCGCCACCACCGCCCTCGCCAGCGCGGCCTTCGCTGCGGAACCGTTTAAACGCACGGGCACGGCCAATTTGCGACTGAGTTTGGCCGCGTATTCCTTCCGCACATTTTTCCGCAACCAAAAAACCGGCACGCGCAAGGTGGAAAAGAACGCGATGGATATGCCGCGCTTCATCGATTTCTGTGCCGACCACGGCTGCGATGGCACGGAGTTGACCAGTTATTTTTTCAAGAAACCTGTCACGCGCGATTATCTCGTTGCGCTGCGGCGGCGAGCGTTTCTGCGCGGCCTGGAAATTAGCGGCACGGCTGTGGGCAATAATTTTTCCCTTCCCAAAGGCGACGCGCGCGACGCGCAAATTGCCTACGTGAAACAGTGGATCGACCACGCCGCCGTGCTCGGCGCGCCGCACATTCGTGTGTTCGCCGGACGCGAAGCCAAAGGCGTCACTCGCGCCCAAGCCGACCGATGGGCCATCGAGTGCCTGCGCGAGTGCTGCGATTACGCTGCCAAACACGGTATTTTTCTTGGCATCGAAAACCACGACAGCATCGGCGACGCCAAAAGCCTCATTGATTTTGTGAAGGCCGTGGATCACCCGTGGTTTGGCGTGAATCTCGACAGCGGCAACTTCCGCACCGCCAATCCCTACGAAGATTTCGCCGCCGCCGCGCCTTACGCCGTCAATGTGCAACTCAAAGTGGAGATCAGAAAAGCCGGCAAAAAAGTCCCCGCCGATCTCCCACGATTTATCGGCCTCCTGAAAAAAGCCAAGTACCAAGGCTATGTCGCACTGGAATTTGAAGCCGCCGAAAACCCTTACGAAGCCATCCCGCCATTGTTGAAAAAGTTAGCGGCGGCTATTCGATTAGTTTTCGCCCACTTCGGAACTTTCGCCTTCGCCCTTCACGTGTTTGTCGTACCACGCCACCATCTCGGCCAGCGTGTGGCCCACACTTTTCTTGGCGCGATAGGTGTGCGACTCATGCGGCAGCATCACGATGCGCGCCTTGCCGCCGTTGCCTTTGATGGCGTGGTACAGCCGCTTGCTCTGCTCCGGCGTGGTGGCGGGGTTGTTGTCTTTCTCGCCGTGAATTAACAGCAACGGGTCACGGATTTTCGGCACGGCGAGCAAGGGCGACATTTCCAAATAAACCTGCGGCGCCTGCCACAACGTGCGGCGTTCATTTTGAAATCCAAACGGAGTGAGCGTGCGGTTGTACGCGCCACTGCGCGCCACGCCGGCGCGGAACAGATCGCTGTTGGCCAGCAGCATCACCGCCATAAACGCGCCGTAACTGTGTCCGCCCACGCCCACGCGACGTTCGTCGCACACGCCCATATCCACCACCGCCGCGATCGCGGCCTCGGCGTTGGCGACGATTTGTTCCACGAAAGTGTCGTTCGCCGCGCCCACCGCGCCGTGCCTCGCCCACCACGGGCATCGCCACTTGATCGAGCACCGCGTAGCCTTCGAGCGCGAGGAAGCGCGGCGAGGCACCGGCAAAGCTGGTGAACCGATGCGGCGAGTTGGCCACTTGCCCGGCCACCGCGCCGCCCGCAAATTCGCGCGGGTACGCCCACAAAATCGTTGGCAACACCGGCCGCTCCGGATCATCCAAATCGTAGTCCGGCGGCAAGTGCAACAAACACGAAAGTTTCACGCCATCCTCGCGCGTGTAAGTGAGCAGCCGCTTTTTCACTTCGCGCAACGATTCGGCGGGATCCTTGAACGCCGTGAGCGGCGCGCGTTCCGGATCGCCCACGTGCGCTTGAAATAATTCGGGTGCTCCTCGGGCGTTTCGTAGCGCGTCACAAATTCCGTGCCCTCATCATTCAACAACGCCACCACCGCCTCGTAGCTGTCCTCCGCGCACTTGAAGAGTGGCACGCGGTCGAAGGTGCTGAGGTTTAGTTTGTCGAGAAAAGGCCGGTCGCCCTCGGGCGAAGCGCCGTTGCCGTTGAGAAAAATCGACCGGTTATGAACCCGCATCGCGCGCTTGCCGTTGAGCAGCTGCCGCATCAGCGGATGGCCGGGATGCTCGTAACGCTCGGCGGCGGCGTGGTTCCACAGGAGGCGGTCGGGGATGTCGGGATTATCCGGATCCACCAGCCAAGTGCGATGCCAGTTGCGGCTGCTTTCGTACTCGCGCACCAGCGCCACGTTGCGGGTTTCGCCCCAGTAAATTTTCGAAAACCGATGGTTGAGCTGCGTCACCACTTTGGGCCGGCCATTGAACGGCGCTTCCAGCATCATCACGCGATCGCGAAACTTCACCTCGCGCTTGGGATCGCCGCCATCGAGCGCCTCCACCCACACGATAGAAACCGGCGAACCGGTAGGCCGCCAGTGATGCCCGCGCGGTTGCACCGGCACGCCGCCGGTGCTCACATCCTCGGTGGCGGGCCGAATGTCCACCCGCTTCACCTCACCCCGCGGATCCCACACCTCGATGCTGCGCGGGAAAAACTGGATCGGCGCTTGGTACGAATACGGCGGGTGCACGCGCTCCACCAAAACGTACCGGCCATCGGGCGACACATCGTAGCGCGCGAAAATCGAAGGCCGCCCCAAGGACTTGCGGCGGGCGGTGCGCGAATCGACCAGCGTTAGTTGCGAGGTCAAATAATAATCAAAGAGTTTTTCGTCGTGTTCATTTTGGAGCAAATCCGGATACGTCAGCACCGGCGCTTCGCGCGGGCCGGTTTCCTGCACCACCGGCCCAACGGGCGCGCGCGGTGGCGTGGGCGCGGGCCCGCGTTTGTCCGGCACGGTAAGGCACAGTAGATTTTGGCTGTCGGGCATCCATTGGAATGAGCGGCCCAAAGTCGCGTTGAGCTTCACGCCGGGGATGGCGCGCGGAGCATGGCCCAGCTCGCCCACCCACAGCGCCACCGCGGTGCGGCCGTATTGCAGAAAGGCGAATTTTTTTCCATCCGGCGACCACACCGGCAGACTCACCCGCCGCGCGGCATTGGGCAGTTGAATGGGAATGTTCCGACCGGTGGCGAGTTCCTTTAACGTCAGTCGGAAAAAATAATCCGGATGGGTCGGGCCGTTGTTGTACGGATTGAGCCGCACCCCCGCCAGCGCCACTTCGCGCTGCGCCATTTCCTCAATGCGCCGAAACCGAAATTCCTCCGCCACCATCAGATGCCGTTGATCCGGACTAAGCGAAACGCGCGGCATCGGCCGCGAGGCGAACAGTTCCTTCGCCGCCTCGGGCGGATCGAGATATTTCTGCTGCGCCTGCGCCTGCCCGCAAAACAATAAGGACAGAATGCACAGGCCAAAAATGACGGCGCGTGGGTTCAAAGTGTGTTGGCGGAAATCATCACAAAACCCGCCCGCCACGGCAAGCTCCTTGCCTCCCGCCGCGCGGTTGGGTACTTTGACGGCAGATGTTGATGCGTGTTCAATTAATCGTCGCGACGCTGGTTTTGGGCGTGTCCTGCCTGCAATGGCCCGATGCCCCGCCACCGCCCAAGCAGCTTGCCGACACCTTCGACCTCCAAAAAATCCACGCCATCGGCGCGGCCATCACCGAGGCGCGCGCCGAAAAGCGCCTGCCCGGCGGCGTCCTGTGGCTCGAACGCAATGGCGTGCATTTCACCGAAGCCCACGGGCACGCTCAACTCCAGCCCATCCACATCCTTGCGCAGCCCGATACAATTTATGATGCCGCCTCGCTCACCAAAGTGGTCGCCACCACGCCCGCCATTTTACTGCTGCACCAACGCGGACAATTGAGCATTGAGGATCCGGTCAAAAAACACATTCCCGAATTCACCGGCGATGGACGCGAAGCCGTTACCGTGCGCCATCTGCTCACGCACACCAGCGGGTTGCGTCCGGATATTTCCGTAAACGGCTGGAACGGCCATGCCGAGTGCATCGCCAAATGCGTTGCCGAAAAACTCCGCACAACGCCCGGTACAACGTTCAAATACAGCGACATCAATTTTCAATTGCTCGATGAAATTCTCCGGCGAGTCACGCGCCAGCGCATTGATGTTTTTTGTGAAAAAGAAATTTTTGGCCCGCTGAAAATGACCGATACCGGCTATAATCCGCCTGCCGCCAAACACTCCCGCGTAGCGCCCACCACCGTTACCGATGGCCAAGCCCTGCGCGGCATCGTGCACGACCCGCGCGCGCGCAAGACCGCCGGCGTCGCCGGCCACGCCGGGCTTTTTACCACCGCGCCCGACCTCGCCAAGTATGCCCGCTGCCTCCTCAACGGCGGCGCGCCAATCTTTACACCGGAAATCGTGAAGCTGATGACCACCGTGCAGACGCCCTCTGCGATGCCCTCCAAGCGCGGCCTCGGCTGGGACATTGACACCGGCTACTCCAGCCCGAGCGGCGAAAAAGATGGCACAAGATTCCCTCCCGGCTCATTCGGCCACACCGGTTTCACTGGCCCCTCCATTTGGATTGATCCCCATTCGAAGTCGTTCATCATCTTCCTCTGCAACCGGGTTCATCCCACCGAAAAAGGCCCGAGCGTGATCCCGCTGCGGCGAAAAATTGGTTCGCTTGCCGCTGAAGCGGTGAAGGGGGTGGATTTCAAAAACCCACCGAAATAAAAACTAATTCAACTCCGGCACCGGCCAATCTTGTTTGTCTTCGGGAGACACTTCTACTGGCTCGGTCGATTGCCAATCGTGCCGTTTGCGATTTACCACCAAGCCGCGTTTTTGCAATTCAACTTCGTGGCGCAAACCGGTGGCGTTGGCGTCCGCGCCAAATACGTTGAACGTCACCACGCCCGGCAAATAGGTGAGGTCGCCGTGAAACCATTGGCCGAAGGGCACGACCACCGGCAGATGCGTGGGGGTCACGTAATTGGTGGTATACGTCTTGAAATCCGCCGGCACGGTTTCGCCGTTGAAAATTACCGTGCGATTCGTGATGCCCGAGCTCGGGAGATTTATCACCATCATCGGTGCACCCGATTGATTGGTCGTATAACTGACCTGCCAACCGCCATCCTTAGAGCGTATGTTTTGGTCGGTGGAATACATCAGCACATAAACGCCCAGTGCGATGAAGAACATGCCCACCACGAAGGGCATCATACTTTCACGCGGCGCTGCAACTGCCTCGGTATCTTTCGTATCACCCACAGCGGCTAAGCTTAGTACTCACTCTTCTTGGTAATGCCCGGCTGTGGCACAGGATAAAAGCCGTCCTTGTCAGCCGTCACCGGCGCTTTGCTGTCAAAGCCTTCCAGCTGGTCTAAATCTGGCGCGAGCGGTTTGGCGTTAAGAGCATCATCCCACGTCACGCGCTGGCCGGTGTGCGCAGCCATCCGACCCATGTTACATACCTGGCTCGCCAACGCACCACGCTCAGCTTCATTGTATGGCTTGTCATTGCGAATGGCGTCGAGCAAATCGTCCCACTCATCCTGATAAGGATTAGTTTCGCGCGCGGGGAATTTCCAAATCTGGTTTTTCGGATTTGGCGTAAGCCCACTGTATAAGGCGCTCGGCGCGGGCCAGTGACCATTAGCCGAGAACGTGCCGAAGCCTTTCGTGCCGTGCACGTGACTGGCAAACTCATTGTGGCAGCCTTGAATCGTACGGCCATTATGCATCAGCTTGGTCCCGTCAGCATAGGTGTATTCCACGGAATACGTGTCGAGATTTTGGTCCACGTACGGCTGGCCCTGTTTATTTTCCGTGTAATGCTTGCCGCCCGTAGCTTGCGCCATAATCGGCCACGACCATTTGTCGCGCGTGCCAATGACGTCGAAGGGATCGCCGCCCGCGTTGTTTGGATCTCCCATCGCAGCACCTTTCATCCAGCAGCACTCGTCAATGTTATGAATGTAAAAATCATTGAAACAACCGCCACTGGCCCAGATGAAACTGTGGAAGCGCCGAATCTGCCAACGAATCTCTTCCATGTCTTTGTACTCTGGACTCATGCTTTGTGGGATCGACCGCGATGTTACCACCGGCCCATGCATACGATAGCTTCGCATGAGCACGATATCGCCAATTGCGCCTTCCTGAATTTTCTCCGCCATCGCTCCACGCGCACGGCTGTGCCGGCACATGAGGCCCACGCCCACTTTAAGATTTTTTTTCTTGGCCGTTTTATTGATCTCAAGAATCTTTTTTGTGCCATAACCATCAGCCGTAACCGGCTTCTCCATAAACACATTAATGCCCTTCTCCACCGCGTACTTATAAAATACCCAGCGAAACGCCGGCGGCGTGGTGAAGATGGCCACGTCGCCTTTGCTCAGATGATCGATCGCCTTTTTATAGCCATCGAAGCCAATGTGCTGGCGATCGGCCGGCACGTCCACCTTCTTGCCGTGCTTTCGCTTGAGGCCGTTGAGACTGCTTTTAAGTTTCTCCTCAAAAATATCCGCAACCGCCACGAGCTTGGTGGGGCCATGCCCCGCAGAAACGGAAAGCGCATTGCTGGCCGCGCCGGTGCCGCGACCGCCCGCGCCCACGAGCGCCACCTTCACCGTATCGTCCACCGCCGAGTGCACGCGCGGCAACGCCACCCCCGCCAGCGCCGAGGCAGCGGTTACCTTGCCGGTGGTCTTGATGAATTCACGACGGTTTGAATCAGAGGAATTGGAATGCTTTGGCATGCGCCAAGATTCAACCGTCCCGCCCTGCGCGTCAATGGGAAATCGCGATCGTGCTTACTTCTTCATCGCCGCCGCCAATGCTGCTTTGATGTGAGGCACTTCGCCGTAGGGATCTTTTTGCGTTTTGCAATATTCGATGAGGCCGCCGGTCATTTCACGCACGATGGCTTGGCAGGCGGGATCGGTGAATCGATTGGTCAATTCGTCCGCGTCCTTTTGCAAATCGAAGAGCCACGGTTTGCCGGAGGAAGCGTACACGAGTTTGTAGCGATCGCTCACCGCGCACAGCCACTGCGCCTGAGGATTGCTGGTGGAGCGTAGAATAGTGAGATCCCGCCAGCGACCGCCCTGGGCGCGGAATAGATTCGCCGCATTGCGGCCGCCCACTTGAAGGCCGTGATCCACATCCATCAGGCTCATCACCGTGGGCAGAAAATCCACACAGCTTAAGGCTTCATCAACCACGGTTCCGCCTTTGATCTTACCAGGTGTATAGATGAGGAAAGGAATGCGCGCTGAACCTTCATAGGGAACACCCTTGTTCAAGCGACCGTGTTCACCGCACAGATCGCCATGGTCACTGGTAAAGACAATGATCGTACGCTCGATCTGGCCGTTCTTACGCAAAGTATCGAGAATACGGCCGATGTTGTCATCGAGACACTTAACCATTCCGTAATACTTGGGCATCAGTAGCCGTACTGTGTCGGCGGTGATCTTCGGTGCCTTCGCCGCCCACACAGGCGTTTGTTCGCGAGTTTTGTTGACCGACCGAGGAATGGGCACCTTCACGTCCTGATACATTTTGTCGTACGGCGCGCGCACGCTGTTGGGGCCGTGCGGATCTGGATAGCTCACCATGTAACAGAAGGACTTGCCCTTCTTTTCATTCACAAAGTTGATGACCTTATCGGTAAGCCAATCGGTGGCGAAACTCTTTTCATCTGCACCCACCAATCCGTAATCGGCCCGGCCTTGTTTGTTGCGTGAGGCAATGCGCGGTCCAGCAGCCGTATCCTCAAACTTCTTCCAGTGACCGCGGTTAAACATGAACCGGTTATCTTCCCAACCGAATTTACGCTTGGGACCCCACTGCGGCTTGCCATTACCATCCAGATGCCATTTGCCGGCGTAACCGGTGGCGTACCCCTTGCGGCGCAAGACCTCGGCAAAGGTCACGATGTCATCACCCAGTTTAATGTTGTTATTGGTTACTGGGGTATGTTGCGGGTATTTACCACTCATGAGCGCACCACGTGATGGCGAGCAGACGGGTGTGGTGGCATAGAAACTAGTGGCAATGGCGCCATTCTTGGCAATCCAATCAATATTGGGTGTCTTGACTATCTTACCGCCGTAACAGCCAAGCGTCTTGAAATGATGCTCATCAGTCTGGATCACCAGAAGATTGTAAGGTTCCTTCTTATCCGCCGCATAAGCAGGCATAGAAAGACACAAAACTGTGAGTGTTATTAGAGTAGATTTCATTTTCCTTTAACTATCAATTTGTAACCGTGTTTATGTAGAGGGCTTAGACATTTCACTTTAGTATAAAGTTTTTTGGTGATTTCGATCATTTGGCCAAATTGCCGTATCAAGATGGCTCTCTCGCAACCTTCTTCCAGTGTTCGACTACTTGATCGACGGTGGTCGAGGCATGGGCGCGTTGGTTTCCTTCAACCACTTGCCAAGCTGGAGGTTGAGACGCGCGGCAAGCTTGGGTTGCTGCTGGGCGAGGTTTCGTTTTTCACTGAGATCTTTTGAGAGATTGTACAGCTCCAATGAATTGTCATCGTAGTTGCGGATGAGTTTCCAGTCGCCCGCGCGGACGGCGCTGCCGAGCCGATTGCCCATGTGCCAGGCGTAGTTGGGGTAGTGAAAATAAATCGCCTTGCGCTTCAGTTCTCCGCCCTGCTTGAAAAGCTGCACGAGGCTTTCGCCGTCAATGGGCTGCTTGCCGGAATGCAGGCCGGCTACCTCCAGAAAGGTTGGGTAAAAATCCATACTAATGACCGGTGTATCGCAAAGCGTGTCCGGCTTAACTTCCCCCGGCCAGCGAACGATCATCGGGACACGAATGCCCCCCTCATACAGATACCCTTTTGATTCTCGCAATGGCCGGCAGTCGGACACACCCGCAAAACCGCCATTGTCGCTCGTAAAAATGACCAGCGTGTTATCGGACTGGCCCATGTCATCCAGCGCTTTTAGCAACCGACCGATCGCCAGATCCATTGCCTCAATCATCGCGCCGTAACGCGTGTCATTCAGACCGGGCCCCTTGCGGTTGGCGTACTTTTTCAGCAACGGCTCGGGCGCCTGCATCGGCCAGTGAACGGTGTAAAACCACAAGTGCGTCATCCAAGGCTTGGACTTGTTGGCGCGAATGAATTTAATCGTGTCATCCACCAACCGGTTCGGCAGATACTCGCCCTCCGGACCGTCCTCGATTTCCGCATTGCGATACGGTGAAAAGAAACTGGGCGGGCCACCGTACGAAGTGCCGCCGACGTTGACATCAAATCCTTGGCCTGAGGGCGACAACTCCTTGGCCACACGCCCGCCGCGCGCCACGCTCGGCGCGATGTGCCATTTGCCAAGAAAAGCGTTCGCATAGCCCGCCTCGCGCAGTCGCTCGGCGATAGTCACGTATTCCGTGCCAAGTTGCTTAGTGAGAATCGCCGGTTGCGGGCGGTTGTCTTTTGGGGAATACATCCCCGGCAAATGCGTCGTTAGCCCAATGCGTGCTGGGGCTTGCCCGGTCAAAACCGCGCAGCGCGTTGGCGAGCAAACCGGCGCCGCAGCATACGCGCTGGTAAACCGCATGCCCTGCTTGGCCAGTCGGTCGAGGTGCGGCGTTTCCACCAGCTTGTTGCCTTGGCAGGCCAAGTCCATCCAGCCAAGGTCATCGGCCATAATGAATAGGATGTTTGGCTTTTGCGATGCGGAGACTGAAATAAATGACAGAAACGCAATGCACGCAGCAGACTTTTTTAAACACTGGAGCATTCCTGCTATTTCCCCTTCTTTTCCTGTTTCTTTTTCTTCTTCTCCGCTTTGGTGAGTTTGGGTGTCTTTTTGGTTTCTTTTCGTTTGTCTTTATTCGCCATAATATTTTCTCCTATAAGTGTGTTTTCAATCTTGCTCGGCCAATCCCAGTTTGGCACGCAAATAATGCGTCAGCCTGTTGTGAAGGCAAAGCAGAATCAGTCCGGCTTTAGCATTATGAAAACCGCCGTGCCCAACAATCCAAGCGAAACGAACATTCCACTGGGGCCCAAAAATGCAAATGGACACATCCAAACTGCTGCCAAAATCACCAGACACAAAGATCACGTTTGCCGCCGTCGCCGACTTGCCATAGCTCAATCTGCCAATAAAAAAGAGTGAAGGCAATCCTGTAGCCCCGGCCTACAAATCGACACGCTCGCCTTGCGCGGCCACGCGGAAGCCGGCAGTGCGGATGGTTTTGGCGGCTGCGCTGCGCGGGTTGTGGGCGGGGTTGGTGTGGTTGAGATGAATGAAGCGGACTTTGGCGCGGACGGCGGCGGGTTGGGTTTTCAGGCGGCGCATCGTCTCGGCAATGAAAGGATGCGGTATTTTCGACATATCGCGTCCACCCAGTTCCCCATCGGTATAAAACGTAGCATCGAGATAGGCTACGTCCACGCCGGCGAGCGCTTTTTCGAGCGGCGTTTTCCAGCGCTCCCATTTGTCGATGTCCGGCAGCCACAGAATCTTTTGGCGCGGCCCCTCAATGCGAAAGCCGACCGTCTCGGAAAACTCATCGCGATGCGGCACCAGAAACGGCGTGACGCGCAGCCGCTTGTTCAGCGCGAACGCGCGCCCATCGCGCATCGGTCGCAGCGCGATATTTTTCAACTGCACCAACTGGCTCCACGGCCCTTGGGTGCGCAGGAATTTTTCCATGCGCGGCATTACATGCACCGGCACGCCGTCCGCGCCCATCACCTCGCGACCGAGATGGAGAAGCCCCGCGTAATGCCCTATGTGTGCGTGCGTGAGCAAAATGCCATCGATGCGACCGGCGAGTTTGGGATGTGCCGTGTCAAACCGCCGTGCTTGCCGCGGGAAACTCGGTGTGCATTCGACGAGCCAACGCTGGCCGGAAACCGGATCGATGAGCCCAAGGCTGGCGGGGTCGCGCCGCATTGCCACATCGCCCCACGCATTTTTGCAGCAAACTTTTTTGCAACCCGCCTGCGGGAAACCGCCATCCTGCGCCGTGCCAAGCACAACGGCGAAAGGCCCCCGCGCCGGTTCAACGCCTTCAACTCGAAGAGCAGCCGTCGTTGCAATGGCCGTGCTGGCGAGGAATTGGCGGCGCGTTATTTCCAAGTGTTGTCCTTCAACGGCTTACCGTTGGTGGTGAGGATTTGAAAATGATGGAAGCCCGCGGCAAGGCCGTTGTAGCGCCACACCACTTTTTTATCGCGTGTCACTTCGAAGAGCTTTACCGCATTACCCTTGGCGTGATAGCTGGTGACCACCGTGTTGCCATTGGGCAACCGCTGCACGCCGCAGGCGTCATCGAAAAGATTTTCGCCGATGTCCGCGTTGGTGACGCTCCAACATTATTTTCCCCTTCGCGTCCACCTCGATGATGCGATTGCCATTGGTGCAGCCGATGAGCGTGTTGCCATTTCCCAGCCGAATGGCCGTGAACGGCCAATCGCGCTTGGCGCGCCCGCGGTCGTCGGTGGGGAAACTGCGCACCACCTTGCCCGTGTCCGGCTCGTATTCCATCACCGCAAAATCCAGCAAATGCGGCGCGATATAATTTCCATTGGGCAGCGACCGCAGCATCCGCGTTTGCATGTGGAAATTTTTCTTCTGACACGCAAGCGGCGTGGACTTCAAAATCTCGCCCTTGCGATTGATGACAATCGCCCGCGGCTCCGGCCCCAGTTCGGCCACCAAATATTTTCCATCGCCCAAAGGTTGCACCGTGCTGATTTCCTTTTGTTGTCCTTTGTAAGACCACACGATTTTCTTCGTCTTTCGTTCCACTTCCACCACACCCCCATTCGGGAAATCTTTTGTGCCGTACAACGCGAGCAACACATTGCCATTCGGCAACACCCACCCATCACTCGCCGGCATATCAAAGCGCCACTGCACCTTGCCGTCTTCGCCGACAATCACCACGCGATTCGCCTTGCCCACGCCGAGGAATGAATGCGTGATAGCCGCTTTCTTTTCAGCAAACATAGTCGAGGTCGACAGCGCCAAAAGCGCCGCCGCCGTTTTCAGGAATTGGATTGAGTGTGTTTTCATAAAATGAGTTTTACTTGTCGGGCGGGCGATGCGATGGGATTTGCGCCTTGAAATCGCCGAGGCTGTGCCAGTAGAGGCGCTTGTTCAGATCCACCTCGGTGATGGCGACGGTTCCCCAGTCCTTAGCTTGCGCAACCACGCGACCGTCGTGGCCGTAGATGGCGGAGATCATCCAGTTGCTTGAGGCATCGGTGTAGGTGCTGCTGACAACGTACACGTGATTCTCACACGCGCGCGCCGCGCCGAGCATGGGGTTGCAGCCCCACACCGGCCACGCGATAATTTCCGCACCGTTGTTGCTGAGATTACGCGCGACCTCGGGGAAAAATCCATCGTAACAAATCATCATCCCCACCTTTCCGAAACGGGTTTGGAAAACGGGATACGTTTTGCCGGGCGTGAGGCCGCCTTCAATCTCGCCGCGCGGCAGGCACACTTTCCGATATTTGCCGGCGACCTTGCCATCGGGGCCGATGAGCACGGCGACGTTGTACACCAGCGTCTTCTCGCGTTCGAGCAAGCCCGCGACAATGTAAAGGTCGTGTTTCTTGGCAAGCGTACCAAAATATTTAGTGGACGGCCCCGGGATGGGTTCCGCGCATTCAGCGTATTTGCGGCCGCTGCTATACATCGTCAGCGTCTCGGGCAGCACAATAAAATCTGCATTCTTCTTAGCAGCCTCCGCGATGAACGGGGCGAAGAGGCGGCATTTCTCGGCATTGGTTTTGCCGGCGCGGGGCTGAAAATGAATGGTCGCCAATCGGGCGATGCGCGGTTTGGGCGCGGCGATGGACGTGAGGGAAACCGACTTCCACTCCACGCGCCCATGCGTTTCCCAGCGCAGATTCAACTCGATTAAAACATGCGTGGCTGACGACGGCGCATGATAAACATCGCTCACCTCCGTCCAGCCATCTTTGCCCGTGGCTTTTTCGCGCGGGAAATCCGGTTCCGCCCGCGGCTTCGTTCCTGGCCGATACGAGGCGAAGCTTGGCTCATCACGCGTCACCTTGCCGCCTTTTGCATTCCGCCAAATCAACCGCACCACTGCCCCGCGCCGCACGCTGTCCATATTGCTCGTGCGCCGCTTGGTGAAAAACCGATAGTGCTGTCCGCCCTCCACGGTAAAGGTCTTTTTCCACATTCCCGTTGCCCCGGGCTTGCCCTTGGCGTCGATGACGAACACCCCGCCGCCCTTCTCCTGATAACCAAACTCCGGCCGGATTTCATCCCGCGGCGAATGCGTCTCCCAGCCCTTGGGCGGCGCATCGGCAAGGAGGACATGGGAAACCAAAAGACAGGCGATGAAAAAGGGTGTGTATTTCATAATGAGTCTTCCGCTGAACCCGACGAGCTTTTCGTGCGGAAGCCAAAAACGCAAGCCAAAGGTCGGGGAGGATAAGTCGCCCGTTCAAGGAGAAGGACTCGCAGTCCATTCCCTAGTTATTTGAAGTGATTCTAGGGAGCTTTTCCAAACACTCAAACCTCATCTGCATACGATCGCACCTCCTAGCATTGGAGGTTTCACTTTTTCTTCATCACCCGCCCCGTATGCCGGGCGTTCTGCCCACGCATGGGCCACGGACTTTTGGCGAGTCCTTTGCTCTCGGTCTTGATGGCATAGAGCTTTTTGTCATATGACCCGACGTAAACCGTGCCATCAGATCCGATGGCGGGGGAGGAGTACACACTATCTCCCGTTTCAAATTCCCATAGCTTGACCCCACTCTTGCCATTGATGGCATAGAGCTTGTTGTCATGTGACCCGACGTAAACCGTGCCATCAGATCCGATGGCGGGGGAGGAGCACACAACATTTCCCGTTTCAAATTCCCATAGCTTGACCCCACTCTTGCCATTGATGGCATAGAGCTTTTTGTCCAACTGACCCGACGTAAACCGTGCCATCAGATCCGATGGCGGGGGAGGGAAGAACAAAACCTCCCGTTTCAAATTCCCATAGCTTGACCCCACTCTTGCCATTGATGGCATAGAGCTTGTAGTCAGATGACCCGACGTAAACCGTGCCATCAGATCCGATGGCGGGAGAGGAGGTCACATTGCCTCCCGTTTCAAATTCCCATAGCTTGACCCCACTCTTGCCATTGATGGCATAGAGCTTGTTGTCATATGACCCGACGTAAACCGTGCCATCAGATCCGATGGCGGGGGAGGAGCGCACAGAACCTCCCGTTTCAAATTCCCATAGCTTGACCCCACTCTTGCCATTGATGGCATAGAGCTTGTTGTCACTTGACCCGACGTAAACCGTGCCATCAGATCCGATGGCGGGGGAGGAGTTCACCTCAGCTCCCGTTTGAAATTCCCATAGCTTGTCCCCGGTCTTGCCATTGATGGCATAGAGCTTTTTGTCACCTGACCCGACGTAAACAGTGCCATCAGAACCGATGGCGGGGGAGGAGAACACATAACTTCCCGTTTCAAATTCCCATAGCTTGACCCCACTCTTGCCATTGATGGCATAGAGCTTTCTGTCATATGACCCAACGTAAACCGTGCCATCAGTTCCGATGGCGGGGGAGGAACGCACACCATCTCCCGTTTCAAATTCCCAGATTGGGGTGCCGGGTTTGACCTTGGGAATGTATGAACCGACTAAGATGGGCACTGTTGCCTCTTGCACCTCATTGACTACATCGGAAAACTTTCGCTCCTTGTTACGCGAAATGGGATCTTTCAGCTTGGCGGCTACGCGAGGAAGAGACTCGATAAACCCCAGCGCAAAAGTGCCCTTAATCGCGTAGTTCACATTCTCTGGTAGATCCACGTTCCCCCTGTTTTTCAGTAACAGATATTTGGCGCTCAACTTGCTAACGATCACCCCAATCACGTTGCCGTATTGGTCCACCAATGGCCCACCCGAGTTGCCGGGCTGAACCGGAACACTGATTTGAAAATCACGGGGATCATCCTGAATACCAGCCAGGCTGCTGATGACTCCATCGGTGAATTTTGGAGAGAAACCCTGCACCTTGGGTCGGGGGAAACCCAACGTGAATACTTTTTCGGCCAAGCCCACTTTGCGGCTTGATAATAATGGCAACGCAGCAAACTTGCCCTCCACTTTCAACACGGCCAAATCGTTCTTCTTGTCCACCTTGACCACCTTTGCCGGTAGGAGTCCTTTGTCTGTCTTGATCCAGATATCCCGGGCTCCCTCAACTACATGATGGTTGGTCAAAAGATAGCCGTCCGCCGTGATAAAGAAACCGGTGCCTGAACCCGCTATGGGGCCCAAGGCCTTAGGCTTATCCTGTGCAAACGCGGGAAGACAAAGCGAGAATGCGATCAAGGTTGCGAAGATGGTTTTCATTTGTCCGTTAATCGATATGAGTCGCACAGGCAGGACTCGTACCTAGCGCACCGGTCCCCATACTTTTTCCATGATCTTGTACATACGCGGGTCGTGTTCCTTCAACTCAGCGCGGACGAACGGATAAAAATCATTCACGCCGAGATAGGCCTCGGTGGCTTCGGCGAAGTATTCTTTGTGGTTGTTGAGACCGTAGTGGCGAACGGTGCGGCCGGTGTAGAGCATTACCTTCTCATAAATGCCCGCCTTCTTCGCGGCTTCGTAGGCGGCGATGATTTCCTTGTTATTAAAACTAAGCACTTGGTCGTGATACGCATGGGCCAGCTCATGCATCACCACATACGGATGCTTGGCCCACATCCCCCGATCATACAATGCCTTGGCACGCGGAATATGCACATGCTTCACCAGCGCAGGATCATGGCGATTGGCTCGCAGCCAGCTGACGCTGGGATGGTATTGCATGTTGCCGAGGCGTGGGTTGTTTAGTTCCAGTCGGATGGGCAGCTTCTGCAACTCCTTCACCTTCGCCTCGGGCAAAATAAACTTCACGCGCTGCAAGTGATTGGCCAGCGCCACAAAGGCTTTGTCAGCAACGGCTTTGTTTTTCTTTTCCAGTAGTTGTGGCTCAACGGCGATCGTCCAACCTTCCACATCTTTTTTGACGGGTTGGTAAAATTCTGATTTGGGGTCCGCAGCGGACAATGCCATCGCGGCGAACAGTGAAAGGAAGATGCAAATTTGTTTATTCATTGGTGCGGCTAAGTTAGCAGCCGCTCCGACGGCTATCAACCCTGCTCTGGCGTGCGTAAAGACGAGCATTGGCGGCACTGTAAAGATATCATAGTCTCGCGCGCATGGAACATCGGGAGCTAAACCATGTGGCACTGCACGTAGCGGACGTGGCGGCGAGCTGCGAATTTTATGAGCGCGTGCTGGAACTAAAACCCATGACGCGGCCGACCTTTAAATTCCCCGGCGCGTGGTATCGACTGGGCGTCACGCAGGAACTGCATCTCATCGGCAACCGCACAGATCCCGTTCATAGCGGCAATCGCGGCAACCATTACGCACTGCTCATCGACGATATGGACGAATGGGAAGCGCACCTGCAAAAGCTGGAAGTACCGTATCGCGAACGCCGCACGCGGCCAGACGGAGCGTTTCAGATTTATGTAAAAGATCCCGATGGGCACACCATCGAGCTGTGCACCGCGCCGAGTGCCTCTTAGGCTATTCCAATCAACCGTTGGCGATGAGCAGTGGCTTGTCGCCGCGCTCGATGAGGTCTTTGCAGAGACTACCGGTGAAAAATTCCACCACGCCGCTGCTACCGTGGGCGCCGAGGGCGATGAGGTCGAAGGACTTGCTGAAATCTGAGTTGATCAATTCACGGATGTCGCCCGATTCGGTTTTCACCTCCACGTGATCGAAGCCGTGCGAGCGCAGGAAACTGGCGGATTTGGTGAGCAACTCGATGCTGCCGTTGCCGCTGTCCGCACAATGCAAAAGCGTGACGCGCACTTTGGAGCGACCGTAAAGCCGCGCGAATTGCCGCAGCGCGCGCATCGAATGCAGGCTGCCGTTGAGGGCGATCAGCGCATCAAATTCGTCGTCGGGTTTCCAGCCCAAGGGCACGGCGAACACCGGCGCGAGTGAGCGATCCATGATGGTCTCCAGCGAATCGCCCGGCTCATCGTCATCGGTGCCGTACTCGCCATCCGCGCCTGCGCCACTGCCATAAGTAAAAAATGTGCGCAAGCCGATCACCACGCAGTCAAAATAATTGGATTCCTCCAAAATGGATGCCGCCGGTGAGCCCTGCATTTCGAATTCCGTGTGGCGCACGCCCGCCGCTTCGCAACGCGCGCTGAAGTTGGCCAGCAATCCTTCCATCAACTCGTGGTACTTCGCCTCCTTGGCGGCGATACTTGTCTTGGCGAACTTCATCGCGCCGAGCGGCACGGCGCCGACAGAGCGGCTAATGCCCTCCACATCCAGCACCACCAACCCTTCCAGGCTGGCATCGTGATGCTTGGCGAGCCAGCACGCGTAGTCGATGGCGGAGTCGGTGTAAGTGGATTTATCGAGACAAACCAGTATGCGATTAATCATAGCAAAGAATGGGCGCAATTGGGCCGCGCCCGTGTGTGTTTATTAAAAACACATTTTCTGATTAAACTCAATCCTTAAATCCGCGTAGAAATAATTCGTCCCCTTGGTCGTGAAACCATTGATTTAAGGAACGCCGCATTCGCCGCAGCCGCGCGCGGCGCACCGGCGACCGCGACAGGTCATTGAGCTCGTGCGGATCGTCCGTGAGATTGAAGAGCTGATGCCGGCCGGTCTTGAGGTAAAACACCAACTTCCAGTTTTCCTTCCAAATCATCCGCTGCACATCCTGAAAATAACCGTAGCCCGCCGAATGCACATTCTGGCGCTGGCCGCGCAGCAAGGGCACAAGGCTCTTGGCTTCCACGGTTTTGGGAATGGGCAAGCCCGCCAGATCGCACACGGTGGGAAACATATCCCGCAAAAATCCAAACGCCGGCACGCGCTGGCCTTTCGTGATCCCGGGGCCGACAATGATGAACGGCACGCGGATGGTGTGGTCGTACATATTCTGTTTGCCCATCAACCCGTGACTGCCCAGCGCCAGCCGTGGTCACTGGTGAAAATGACAAACGTATTCGCCAACCGCCCATCCGCGCGGAGTTGGTCGAGCATTCGGCCGATTTGTTGGTCGATGTGATCCACCACTGCGTAATAAACCGCCAGCTCGTCGAGCACATCCGCCTTCGTGCGCGGCCACGGCAGCAACGCCTCATCGCGGCCCTTGAGGTTGCCGTGGTCGAAAGGATGCTCGGGCTTGAAATTCTCCGGCAGTTTCATTTTCGCGCGCGTGTATTTTTTTTCGTAGCCGGGCGGATACACCAGCGGATCGTGCGGGCCGGTGAAATTCACGTGCAGAAAAAACGGCTGTTCGCTTTTGCGATTCAAAAATTCCAGCGCGCCATCGGCAATGTACTTGTCCGTCAACGGCGTGAGGCCGATGCCCTTTTGCAAATCCGGTTTGCCCTTGGAGTTTTTAAACGTCCAATTTCGATAACCCGTAATCGGCCGGCCCTTGCGGCCACGAATGACCTCGCCTTTTTTCCAAGTGCCCCCGCCGCTGCTGAAGAGCCCGCGCGTTTCATGGTAACCTCGCGTGGTGGGTTGGCCGTCATTCATCCATTTGCCGCTGTACCACGAGTGATACCCGCCGGCCGCCATCGCTGCCGGCCAAAGGGTTAGCTTGGGATTCATACGTTCGCCGCCCAGACCGCGCACGCCGTTGCGATAGCCGGTGCAGCCGGTGAGAATTTCCGCGCGACTAGGCACACACAAGGGATTGGAACAAATGAAGTTTTCAAACAGCGCCCCGTTTTTCACCAGCCAATCGAGATTGGGCGTATCGATGCGCGGATTGCCCAGCGCGGCAATGGTGTCCGGCCGTTGATCGTCAGTGACGATTACAAGAAAATTTGGCTTTGCCGCCCACAACGGCAGCGCCAGAAGCCACAGCACAATCAGGCATCGCATTCAAAAACCATGCCGCTATGCGCGGGGATTTGCATCAACTTTTTTCCGGGGCCGCCCAGCGCCGCACCGTGCCGAGCGGCACTTTCGCCCACGCTCGTTCGTGCAAATAATAAATCAACATCTTGGCCACCACCTCCACCGCGCCAATCTTGAGTGCGACCTTCACGTCGCCCACGATAAAATACGCGATGGCGATGGTGGTGAGCGTGGCCAGCACGCGCCAGCTCAGCGCCTTGAGCACACTGCGCAGGCGCGATTCGCGGATGACTTCGGTGGCGGCGGTGGGATCAGTTTCCGGTTTGTCGGCGTCCATGCGCGGAGGCTACGCTAAATCGAAGTCGGTGAAAATCTCCGTGTGTGTCCTGCTTTGCAAAACCCGCGCGAGCGGCGTATCGCCCTCGGGCACCAATGAGGCGCGCAGGACTTTCTTTTTGCCTTCGCCCGCGGCGAGCACCCACACCTCGCGCGCGGCGGCCAGCGCGGGATAGCCCAGCGTAATGCGGCGCGGCGGCGGTTTAGGGCCAGTGACGGCACGGTAAACCGATGGTGACTCCAACGCCTCGGTGTCACCCGGAAATAGTGAAGCCACGTGGCCATCTTCGCCCATGCCGAGGAACACCAAATCGAGCACCGGCTGGCCATCATCATCCAAATCCGCGACGCGGCAAATTTCCGCTTCGGCTTGTTGCACGGCAAAGGCTTCGCCGCGTTCAGCGGGGATGCGATGCACTTGTGAGTCCGGCACTTTCAACGCTAGCAGCAATCGCACGGCGGCGAGTTTGAAATTGCTCTCTTCATCCGTGGGCGAAACGCAGCGTTCATCGCCCCAAAAGAAATGTGCGGCCGCAAATAAATCCGGTTGAGCTTGGGCGACCACTGCCGCGTACAACAATTTAGGAATGCGCCCGCCGGAAAGGGCCACGGTGAATTTATCACGCTGAGCCATCGCGCTGAGCCATCGCGTGGCAGCTTCGCGGGCGAGGACCTCGGCGGTGTCGAACGTGCGCAGAGTATGATTCATTTCGCGGGCTGGGGGTTGTGCCACACGTGGCCGTCCTGCGCGAGGAGATCCTCGGCGGCCACCGGGCCCCATGTGCCGGCCGCATAAAACTCGCGGTTGCTCAACGGCTCATCACCCCAACCGGCGCGGATGGCGTCCACGAATTGCCATGCGGTTTCCACTTCATCGCGCCGGATAAACAGCGTGGCATCGCCCGCCATTGCCTCGAGCAGCAGGCGCTCGTAGGCTTCGGGCGTGTACGCGCCAAATTCCGCATCGTACCCAAAGTGCATCCGCACCGGGCGCGTGGCGATGGTGGTGCCGGGGACTTTTCCGTTGAAGCGCAGCGAAATTCCCTCGTCGGGTTGCAGCCGAAGGGTGAGCGCGTTACGATCCAGATCGAGATCGCCCTGCGCGGCAAAAAGCACGCTGGGCGTAGGGCGAAATTGCACCCGCACTTCGCTCGCTCGTAACGGAAGATTTTTTCCCGTGCGCAGATAAAACGGCACGCCGCTCCAGCGCCAGTTGTCGATGAACAGCTTGAGCGCGACGTAGGTTTCCACGTTGCTCTCGGCATCCACACGATCCTCCTGCCGATAGCCCGCGCGGTTATCGCCATTCACCGTGCCGGCAAAGTACTGGCCGCGCACCACTTGCTGCGCCACCGCCTCGGGCGTCATGGGGCGGATGGATTTGAGCGCCTTTACTTTTTCATTGCGGATATCCTCGGCGGCCAGCGAAGGGGGCGGCTCCATGGCAACGAGCGACAGAATTTGCAGGAGATGATTTTGCATCATATCGCGGATGGTGCCTGCTTCCTCAAAATATCCGCCGCGACTGCCCACGCCGATGTCTTCGCTCACGGTAATTTGCACGTGCTCGATGGCCTCACGATTCCACAGCTGCTCGAAGATGGCGTTGGAGAAACGGAACATCATAATGTTCTGCACCGTTTCCTTGCCGAGATAATGATCGATGCGCAGCACTTGCCGCTCACGCGCGTGCTTCACGAGTTGGGCGTTGAGTTCGCGGGCGGATTGCAGATCGTGCCCGAAAGGTTTCTCCACCACCACGCGCTGCCAAAATGGGTCGCCCTCTTCCCACCGCTGCAGCAACTTCGCATCATGCAAATGATCCACCACACCACCAAAGAAACTCGGCGAGATGGCGAGATAAAAAACCAGATTGTTGGCGAGCCGTTCATCTTCGAAATCCGCCAACCGTTTACCAAGGCTTGCGTAGGCCTTGGCGTCGGTGAGATCACCGCGATGGTAAAAGAGATTTTCCGCGAAGGCTTCCCATTGCTTTGAATCTACATTCGGCGACCGCGAGAAGCGCTCGATGCCCGCCTTCATTTCCTCGCGCCAACTGGCATCAGTCTTTTCGCGGCGCGCAAAACCCACCACGCGAAAGGGCTCGGGCATCTGCCCGTCTTTATAAAGGTGGAACAGCGCCGGGATCAGCTTGCGCACGGTGAGATCGCCACTCGCGCCAAAAATCACAATCGTGCATGGCTCATCCGCCTTGCGCCCTTCATCCGACCGCGAGAGTCCAGGAATAACAGCAGTTTCCATCTGCGCGGCAGCATACGGGGTGGGTAGCAAAGAGTTCAATACTTGAGCCCAATACAAATTTTTGTTGCGTGAAAACAGACCCTTTTGCGTGAAAACCATACACAAAAACACCCAATATCTGTGAATGAATTGAAGGAAATACCAATCTGCCCATTATTTAGAACTTTCATTTTTCGGCATGAAACCTGCTCTTGAAACGTCAACTGACTTTTGAGTCACAACCCAAAGCTATACCTAACTCCAAAAAATGAAAAAAACCACAAAATCTAAAAGAGGTTTCACCTTGATTGAGTTGCTCGTAGTGATCGCCATCATTGGCATCCTCGCCAGCATGCTCCTACCCACCTTGGCCAAGGCCAAGAAAAAAGCAAATCGCCTTAAATGTTCCAGCCAAGTCGGCCAAATAGCCAAGGCCTTCACCAGTTCGGCCAATGATCAGGAAGGGTATTTCCAGTGGGAGATGACTGAGACGGATCTAAACTATATCGCTGATACTGCCAACGAAGAATTGGGCATTGTTTCTCAGGGGATGATCAATAGAGGCCACCCCGGACCCAAGACTCAGTACCACTACAATTGGGCAATGTTCAAGCACATCGAATACCTTTGGATTAATCCCAGTGTTCGAAGTTCACTGGATACCTCCCGAATGTTGCATTCCCCCTCAGATCCTAAAACCAAGCGTAACAATGCTCTAGACCAGAAGAATGGAAAACTGAGTAATGGCCGCTGGTGCGGGCAAAAAATGCGCACACGCTATAAGGTCAATACCAATGCGCAAAGCTACAGCATCCATCCCGGAGGCGACAGTCAGAATGGCAACAAAATCCTGGTAACCACTCATAACCTTATGGGTGATACCTCTGCTGCCGGTTATCAGGCTAATGCCAGTTATCTAATGATGCGAAATCGGCGCGAATTCTTCGATCAAGGAATCTGGCTGTCGGCATCCCAGCTTGGCAAGAAAAATGGTGATGGCAATGAGTACGTCAGCTTTGTTGGCCCCACTACCCCCGGCAAATGGGTAAGGACTACAAGTAGTAATGGCCGTAACAAAAAATCATTCGACGTTAAAAAACAGCGCGCCATTTCCGGTCTTGATGCCGGGCAGGGTCAGGTGGCGCTGTCCGATGGATCAGTCAATATGACGGATAATTCGGGGCTGCAGTCTGCAGTCAAGGAGCACGCGGAGGCTACAGGTGGGGTCAATTCCAATCGGTCGGAGGTGTTGATGACCTCTCATTGCCACTAACAAGAATTCAGAATAAAAGAAAGGGCGGAGGTCAACTCCGCCCTTTTGCTTTCATTTGGAGGGAAGTCCTATTTACTCATCATCACCGTCCGTACCGTCGATGTGGCCTTCTTCTTCAGGGCTTTCATCGGCTGGCGGAACATATTCAGATCCTGTTTCGTCATCAGATGAACAACCAATCCCAAAGTTTAAACACCAGATAAGGCTAGCAATAACAACAAGAGTCTTGTTTTTCATAGATAATAGTAGGGTTACCATCGTGGCAACACGCAACGCAGGTCAATCTAGCCGCTCATCGGATTGCTGTCAAAACCAACTCGCATCGGTCTTTTCGCGGCGCGCAAAACCCACCACGCGAAAGGGCTCGGGCATCTGCCCGTCTTTATAAAGATGGAATAACGCCGGGATCAGCTTGCGCCCTTCATCCAGCCGCGAAAGGCCAGGAATTACAGCAGATTCCATATGCGCGGCAGCATACGGGGCGATAGGCGGGCAATACAATACTTGAGCCCCTTCGGTATTATCACTGCGTGAACACACGCCATTTTGCGTAAAAAATACGCACACTATCGGCAAATTGCCGTGCTTAAACCGAAAATGACCCAATTTATGGCACAAATTGAAAAACCAATTTACGGCATGAAAATTGCTTTAATTTATCTACCTGACTTGAGGTCACAACCCATAACTCAAATGAACATCAAAACAAAAACTCACCGCGCCTTCACTTTGATCGAACTGCTCGTAGTGATCGCCATCATTGGCATCCTCGCCAGCATGCTCCTACCCACCTTGGCCAAGGCCAAGAAAAAGGCTAATCAAGCGAAAAGTCAAAGCAACATCAAGCAAGTCCGTCTGGCTATGACTATGTGGTCTGACGATATGTTTGATGGCCAAAATCCCAACTACAAAGGTCAACCATGGTGGACAGATTTCTGGATGCACAAAGCCATTCGCTATAATGACAACAACCACAAAGTGGTGCTGAGCCCAGCCACCGTTGAAAAGAAACGCGTCAACGGAAGTAGCTTTGGGAACGCGCAAGTATGCTGGAACTGGAACAACGATGACCCGAAAATTAACAATGGAAACTCAATCGCTGGCAGTTATGCGTTTAATGGTTGGCAACATCCCGATATGCGGCCGACAAATCACTCGCAGTGGGACTGGTTGTATCAAGACACTTCCGAAGGACAACCCGACATGGCTCCGATGTTGGCAGACTCTATCTGGGTGGACGCCTGGCCGCAGGAGAACAACGCGCCGCCAGCCACATGGAAAGGCCAGAATAACAGCAGCATGGGGCGCGTTTGCGTAGATCGTCACAATGGTCGCTCCATAGTAGCGTTCAACGATGGCCATGTGGAAGCCGTGGAACTCCCCAAACTCTGGACACTGCATTGGCATAAGAATTGGAAAACCCCGGCCACGCTCCCAAGCCCGCCGTTGATGAATTAGTCCGATCCGCATTTGACTCCGGAAGCAGGAAATGCGACTTTTCCGCGCGTTATGAAACTCAAACAAATTGCAAAAAACACTGCGTACGTTTTGGCTCTGGCCGGATTCTTGACTACATCAGGGTGCGGCGGGGAAGATGCCACCGATCCAGATGATAAAAATGATCCCGTAAACCAAACGCCACCCGTGCCCGGCGAAGACGGGCCACCGGACAGCAAAGAAGAAGGCAAATAGTCTAACCTCCAACAAAGAGAAAAACTTTCAACCACCCAATCGGGTGGTTTTTTTTGCCCATCAGCACAACTAGTGTTGATAAATGGGAAGGAAGTGATACTTCACCGAAAGGCTCAGCATCGCCAGACTGGTGCAATACACACGCCCCGCGCCAGCCTCCATTCCGTTTTGGCCCGACCATGAGCCATCCACGCTTTGCATCGGCATCAGTAGTTTCTCGGTGGTATCGCGAGCATTTCGGGCAGTATCGCCCTTGCGCTTTTGCATGCCCTGCGAGTAGTAATAGGTGCCGTAATAAAACCATTGCTCCCGCTTGTTCACCGCCTTGCGCTTGAGCCAGTTGACCGAGCCAATGACCTCCGGCGCGTCGTATTCGCCACACACCTGCAGGCTGAGCAGCCCCGCCGCCGTGGTGGAATAGCGTGGGGGTACGTTGGGCATATAGCCGCAGCCGCTGTTCAGGTTCACGGGCCGGCCGCGGGCATCGCG
This sequence comes from uncultured Verrucomicrobiae bacterium, assembly GCA_937775205.1. GTDB lineage: Bacteria > Verrucomicrobiota > Verrucomicrobiia > Limisphaerales > UBA1100 > JACNJL01. The sequence continues at coordinate 71,598 of CALKBX010000030.1, forward strand.
CGGAGAATAATAACTGCGTTTCAAATAACGCACCGCCATATCGATCGCTTCCTTGGGCACATTGATCCCGGCATTCTTCGCCGAGCGCAGGGCCATCAGTTGCCACACCGTCACCGATAAATCCGAATCATTCGACGTGGGATCATACCGCCAGCCACCCCGATGAGCCGGGTTCCCTTTGCGGGCCTTTTGCGAAACCAAAATCAAATCCACCGCCTTGGTAGTGTACTTGCGCAGCAACCGTTCCTGATCGCGATCCACACCCATGCCCATCATTTCTGAAAGACACAAAGTAGCAATGCCATGGCCGTACATGCGGCCGCCATCAGAACCATAATACTCATACGGCCCGCCAGAACCATTGCGACGGCGGTCATTGCGCAACATGAAACCCAACGCTTTTTTCATCGCGATGCCCTCCCGATTGGGATCGCCCGGTTGATGTCCAATGGAGGCCAGCGCCATAAGTCCCAGCGCCGTAAGCGCATATCCGTTTTTAGCGGAGTCGCGAGCTTTGGGATCGGTAAACGTTCCATCAGCCTCCTGTGAATTGACGATATGCCGCGCGCCACGATCGAGTGCGATATCCACTTTGTCCTTTGCCTTGCCCACCGCCGGCAGCAGCCCCGGCAAAACGGCCATGCCGAGCAGGGCTTGCCTTCGGGAAAGTTGCAAATGTGAAAATGCGGCTAGGCTCATTTGCGAGGGGCCTTCGGGGCGGCATTGTTCTTGCGCGCGCGCTCGGCGATGATTCGGAAGTAATGGCTGATCTGCTCGCGGAATTCAGGCGACATGCTTTCGCGGCTGTTTTCCAAAAGTTCCTGCGCGACCTTCGGCGGCAGCTTCGCCCAGTCCTCGGCCTTCATGCGCTTGAGGTCGGGCAACTCGCCCAACGGCTTGGCCTCGGCATTGCCGGGCGCGCCTTCGCCATCGCCCTCTTGGCTATTGCCTTCGTTGGGTGGTTGTTCGCCCGGGGTGAGGCCTGCCGCACGCGCCTGCCGCATCGCTTCCGCCTGCGCTTGCGCGGCTTCCTGTAAAGCCTCCGAGGCTTGCTGCCCCGCGCCACCCTCGCCGGGTTTGCCACCCTCGCCGGGCTTGCCACCCTCGCCGGGTTTGCCACCCTCGCCGGGTTTGCCACCCTCGCCGGGTTTGCCACCCTCGGCGGGTTTGCCGCCCTCGGCGGGTTTGCCGCCCTCGGCGGGTTTGCCGCCCTCGTCGGGTTTGCCGCCCTCGTCGGGTTTGCCGCCCTCGTCGGGTTTGCCGCCCTCGCCGGGTTTGTTGGGTCTGCTAAATTTTTGTGGTTCATTCAAGGAAGCATCCAAGCGGTCCAACGCACGAGCGAGCCAACGTGATTCCGCGGCGGATGGCTTCGCCTTAGCTTGGGCATTGCCTTCGCCCGGTTTACCGCCTTCGCCCGGTTTGCCACCTTCGCCCGGTTTGCTGGATGCGCTCTCTTTGTTGGATTGGGCGCTGCTTTGGCAATTCTGGCAGAGCGAGTCGGATTGCTTGGCGGCTTCCTCCGCTTGCTGTTTGGCTTGCTTGGCGGCTTCTTTCTTTTGGGGATCGTTGGTTTTTTTGGCGGCTTCCTCCGCCTTGTTGGCGGCTTGCTCTAGATTGTCAGCGGCCTGCTCGAATGCCTCGGCGGCTTCCTCGAATTTTTCACCGGCCTTCATTTCATCACCGGCCTTTTCAGCCTCGGCGGCTTCGTTTGCTTTTTGCGCGGCCTCTTCCAGATTCTTTTTGGCGTCGGCTAATTCCTGATTGGCTCCGGCTTCGGCTTGGTCATTCTTTTTCCCAATCTCAGGCAATTTATTTTTGCTCAGCTCGTTGGCTTGCTCGGCGATGTCGCCTCCGGATTTCGGTTTGTTGGCTGGATTGTTTTCCGGTTGTTCGGCGGGGCCTTCTTTTTCGAGGGCGCCTTCGAGTTCTTCCTGTTGCTCGGCCAATCCTTCGGCGGCTTCCTCGGCGTTGGCTTGGGCTTCGGGTTGGGCTTGGGGGTCGGCGATTTGATTGGCGGCTTCGGCTTGTTCGTTAGCTATCTCCTGCGTTTTCTCACCGACTTCCTGCAAGTCCTCAGCCCGCTCGCTGTTGAGGCGTTCCTCGTGGCGACCGGCGCGTTCGATGTCGGCACCCGCTTCCTGCACTTGCTCGGCGAGGTCCATTTGTTGATCGACCGCTTCCGCGCGCGGGGATGCTTCGGCTTGCTGCTGCATTTCGGGATTGGCGGCTTGTTGCGCCATTTGTTGAGCCTTTTGCGAAGCGGCTTCGGCGGCTTTTTGCGCAGCCTCGGCGGCTTTTTTCTCGGCGGGATTCTCAGCGGCTTCCGCTGCGGCGGCGGCTTCTTGCGCGGCGTTGTTCAATTCGCGCGCGGCTTCGTCCAATGATTGCGCGGCTTCCGCCATTTTTGACTCGGAATTTTCACCACTCTCAGCCGCCGCTTGTTTGGCTTTTTCGGCGGCTTGTTCAAAAGCGTCCTGCGCTTTCTCTAAAGGCTTCTCCGCGCCTTCGGCTTTGCCGGCCTTAGCCTGTTCCTGAATGGGAGGCACGGTTTCCTCGGCCATTGCCTTGGCGGCTTCGGCGAGTTGGCGCGCTTGTTCGGCGGATTCGTTGGCGGCTTTTTGTTCGGCGTTGGGCGGTTGATTGTCACCGGCTTGTTGGGCCATTTTTTGGACTTGTTTAGCGGCTGTTTCAGCGGCTTTTTGGGCGGCCTCGGCGGCTTTTTCGGCCTTGGGGGTGGCAGCATTTTCGACGGCGCGTTTGGCCTTGGCAGCGGCGGCTTGTAAATCCTGCGCGGCGTTTTTTAATGACTCGGCCATCTCATCCATCTTGGCGTCGGCGGTGGCTTCGTCTTTCTCCTGAGCGGCGGACTCGCCTTGGGCGGCGGCTTGTTGCAATGCTTTTTTGGCATCGGCTAATTCCTGTTCGGCTTTGGCTTCGCCTTCTTTGGCCTGTTCCTGAATGGGGGGCACGGTTTCCTCGGCCATTGCTTTGGCGGCGGCGGCGAGGGCTTGGGCTTCGTTGGATTTCTCCTGCCGCGCGGCGGCCTCGGCGGCTTTGGCTTGCTCGGCCAATTGGGCGGCTTGTTGCGCGGCGGCCTCGGCGGCTTTTTTGGCGTCTTCGGCGGCTTGTTTTTCTTCGGGAGTGTTTGCGTCTTTGGCGGCC
>CALKBX010000031.1 GCA_937775205.1 uncultured Verrucomicrobiae bacterium
GGCATCAAAAGAGCGAGTGAACGTGATGATCCCTTTCGATTCTTCCACCGGCCAAATCCAAAACGGCGCGGCGGAAAGAGGGAGGGAAAGCGCGAGGCACAAGAACAACAACAGCCGTGTCATACACCGAAGTGTAAAGGGCTGGAGGCACAGAGGGCAAGCTCGGTAGGGACACGCAAAGCGTGTCCCTACCGAGTCAGTAGAAAGGTCAGCAAATCGCGCAGTTCCGCGAGCGTCATGCGTATGCACGAGCCCTTCGGGCATTAGCGAATGGTGGCCTTCGATCTTGGATTTGATCTGCCGTTTGTCGAGGCGGGTTTCTTTGCCGTCGATGCCGAGGTAGACTTCAGAGTTGCCGCCGCGCCGCATCGCGATGCCGGTGTGCACGGCGCCGTTTTTCATCGTGATCACCCACGCGCGCAGGTAGGGCGACACTTCTTTGTTGGGTTGCAGAATGGATTCCAAAATACGCGCGCGCGATGAGCCTCGACCGATGTGTGTGAGGTCAGGGCCCACGCGGGTGCCGCGTTCATTGACTTGATGGCATTGTGAGCAGAGCGCGACTTTTTGGTTAAAAAAGATTCGTTCACCTACAGTCGCATCGCCCCTGCCAGACAGGGCATCGAGGCGTTTCAACCAGGTCGCTGTGTCAGTGGACGCCGGTCGGTCTGAGGCAAATTGCTGGCCGAGCATGCGTTTTATCGCTGGGGCGGCAGATGTGTGTTGTTTCGCCAGCTTTAGTAACCTCTCTTGGTCGTCAGCTTCAAAATGTGCGCCAATTAGGCTGCGCAATGATTCATCACGTAATGATGCACTCTTTCCTGCGGCAATTTGCATTAACGCATCGGTATTGGGTGACTTGTCTAGGCCCATCGCAGCCACGGCGGTCAGACGCAGTTGTGTGTCACGTTTTTCATCTAGTGCAATGGCGCGTATTGTTTCGGTGATGGCGGCATCAGTAAGATGTTGCATCTTCCGCAAGGCCTCATGTTGTAGTGTTTTCTCCTTTGATTTGAGCCAAGTCCTGAGTTGCTCCGAGGTCAGCGCCTTGTGGCCACCAGGGAGGTAGCGCAACACATGTGCACGCAGGCTGTCTGGCGTATCTTCATTTTTTAGGAGTGGCAGCACGAATTCCTCGTTGACGCGATCCGGGTTCTTACGTCCATCCAGTGCATCGAGGCAGGCGAGATAGGCACGGAAAAGGCGGTAATCATAATTTCCTTTGCGTAGTGCGGTCTCGATGGCGGGGCGGAATTGCTTGAGTTGGTGGTCCGCAATCCAGCGTGCTGCTTCAAAACGCACGGAGGGTTGTGAGTCGGCAAGGAAAGCAGGGATGTGCTGAATGCTTTCAGGTAGGAGACTTTCCTTTAATGCATAAAGCGCGGCGATTCGTTTGCCGGTGGGGAGGTTTGCCAAGTTTACCTTTAGTAGTGTACCGACATGATGACGCAACCCGTAAAGTGCGGCAGATTTTATGAATTGGTCGCTGTGCTGTGCTTTAGTCAACAGCATAGATAAATCGTCTTTCCCGGTGGACTCTCGGAGGTTTTGTAGACGCTCAGTGTCTTCCCCGATGTAAGCAGGTGGCTTTAATTGCTGAGGCTTTTCGTCTGTCTTACAGCTGATACGCCAGAGTCTGCCTTTTTGGTTTAGATTGTATGAACTGCTGCCCCAGTCGCTAATAAACAGGCTTCCGTCGGGTGCCATTGCCATGCCGACAGGGCGGAATGAGTCATCACCCTGCACCAGTGGTTTCATGGTGGCTCTGACCGATGCGCCGTGGCGCTTCAACCGATAACGTTCAATTCGATGGTCACCCCATGAGGTGGAGAGTATTTCCCCGCGGTATTCATTGGGGAACATTGGCGAGTCAAAATGAATCACTTCGCAGGGGGCTTCTCCGGTGCCGTGGATCATTGGTAATGTGCCGGTCAGTTCCCCGTTCCATGCGAGGAAGGGATGAATGCCCCTGCGACCGTGTTTGTATTGATAACCGTAATCACCCCCGGGTACCACATGTAATAGACGGCAGGGGGGAGTGTTGCCGGGATCGTTGTCGACCGCGAAGATACGACCCCACGGGTCGACGCAGGTGCCAAATGGATTCCAGAAGCCCCGCGCGATTTGTTCGAGTGCCATGCCTTTGGCCGTGCAGCGAAACACGCCACCTCCAATGCCCGCCGCGCCTTTAATTTTCACACTGTCACGCCCAATCATCGTGTACGCGTGCCCGAGGTTTTCACCGAGCCCGAAAATCAAATTCCCCTTTGTGTCAAAGCTTAGGCCGCTCAAGCCGTTGTGCGGATAGGTGCCATTGGTATCCATTACAATGACGTCCTCAGATTTATCCGCTTTGCCATCGTCATTGGTATCGCGCACTCGGAGGATGCGGTTGCGTTCAGCGAGGTACACCCAGCCGTTTTTGCCGATGCAAACATCCATGCCCATTTTGAGGCCTTCATAAAAAATGGAGCGTTTGGCTTTGCCTTTTGCCGAGGGCGTGAACATTAGTACGCGGTCGCGTTCGGGGCCTTTGTAATCCTTGGGGCGAAAATGGGTGTGACTTTCGATGACGATTACTCGGCCTTTTGCATCCACCCCGAGGCCGGTGGGGGTGACGATGTCCGGCGCCTCGGCGATGAGTTCGATGACGATGCGCGGGTCGGGCGACTTGGGCGCACCGTCAGCAATGAGCGCAAAGGGGAGGGCGAGCAGAAGGTGGAGCGTTTTCATGGTAAAATGAATGGAGCCAGTGAACGGATTCGAACCGTTGACCTGCTCATTACGAATGAGCTGCTCTACCAACTGAGCTACACTGGCTGCTGACGGAATGTATCGATGGGGTGCAAGAGCAGCAAGAAAATTGGAGATGTGAGTGATTGGGATGGAAATTTAACTCGCCGTCTTCCGTAGCGACTGCCCGAGCATCCAGCCGGCCCAAGTGCAGATGAGGCAGATTGCTACGGAGGCAGCGATATTGAGGCCAGCTTTGCTCCAGTCGTTTTTCTGCATGAGTTCGAGCGTTTGTAAACTGAAAGTGGAGAAGGTGGTGAAGCCACCGCAAAAACCGGTGACAAGGAATAGCGCGGTGGGGGATTTGCGTTGGTCGATTTCCCAGAACCCAGCCGCGACGCCGATGATCAATGAGCCGAGCACATTGGCGGCGAGTGTGCCGAAGGGAAAGGTTTCAAACCGAGCTAGCCCCACTGCCAATCCATGCCGGCCGAGGCTGCCGAGCGCGCCGCCGAGGGCAATGCAAAGCCAAGTCATGCGCGGGATGTACACGCGCACGCGGTGGTTGGCGAGAGGTTTCCTTTCTTTCTATCTGGGCGGGGTGAAGGGTTGGCGGATGATGACGCGGATGGTGCGGGTGGAAATCCAGTTGGTGGTGTTGTTGGGGTCGCGCCAGACCCATTGGCCGGTGGGATCAACCCAACGTCCGAGCGCGGGATTCCACACGGCGTTGGCGGGGCGTTGGCTGTTGTTGAGCCATACAAAAGGATCCACGAAATAATCGCCGTGGGTACGGTTCAGATCGGTGCCGGCGCGAACCCATGTGGCCGCGAGCGGGGAGGCGTTAGTGAAAGCGCGTTGGCTGGGGTCGTTGGGGTCGGGGGTTACCAAATAATTCAGGGGACGCACGGGGAGTCGATAGCGAAAAGGGTGCCCCTCGGTGGTGAGCGCGGGGATGATTCCGGTTCGACCGGGGCGAACGGAAACGCGTTGAGCGACGGCGTGTTGCGCAAGCAAAACAATAGCCAAACAGGCGATGAATCCTCGTGAGATTGTTGTTTCCCCAATGCCGGTATTTATACCATTCATACTGTCAGGTTAGACGGGAAATGAATGGGCGAGTTACCCGCGGACGGGATTTGGTTGTTACCCTGTGCGGTTACTCGCGGCGGCTGACGTTAGGGAGCACGTCGCGCAGGCGGACGTAGTCGCTTAGGATGTCGAGCGTTTCGCGCAGGATGGCATCGAGGGTGAAGGTGTTGGAATCATCCTGCGGGATGGGTGAGGCGTCGGATTGTTCCTTTTTGGGTTTCGGGGCGTCGAGTTTCTTGAGGGGCTTGTTGGCTTCGGCGTTTTTCACGCTGATTTCAAAATATTTTTCCGCGGGTTGTTTGCGGCTGGTGCGTTCCTTGTTGCGGGCCTCGATGCGCGCTTTATTGTCAGCGCGTTCCTTTCGGCGTTCGGCTTCGTTGAGGGAAACTGTTTTATCGGTCTGCCGTTTTTTGGCGCGGACGATGTCTTCGTTGATGTTTTTAAATTCGGGACTTTTCCCCACGCGCTTGGCGGAGCTTTTGCGCAGGCTGGTGAGGAAGGGTTCCACGCGGTTGAGTTCCTTGTATGTTACTTTTTTGATTTTATCCGCTTCCAGTGCGCGTGGGAGTTTTGCTTCGCCCATGCCAAGATGGTCGAAGATGGATGGCAGTTCCACATCCGAAAGCACTCCGAGGCGCTGGGTGGTGCTGCCATTGATGCGGTAGAATTTTGAGATGGTGAATTTGAGACGGCCAGAATCTTCGCCGAGATTGGCGAGGATGCGGCGGTTGAGCGGTAGCAATTGTTGGACGGTGCCTTTGCCGTGGGTGGCTTGGGAGCCGACAATTACAGCTCGGCCGTGGTCTTGGAGGGCGGCAGCCACGATTTCGGAGGCGGAAGCGCTCATTGGGCTTACTGCCACCACGAGTGGGCCGTCGTACACCACGCCGCGTTGGGTATCGCCGAGCACTTTGTTTTTGCCGCGGTAGTCTTTGACCTGCACCACGGGGCCGACGTCGATGAAGAGGCCGGCGATGTTGACGGATTCCTGTAGGATGCCGCCGCCGTTCATGCGGAGGTCGAGGACGATGCCGTCTACTTTTTCTTTTTTGAGGCGCTCAAGGAGAATGCGGCAGTGGTCGGAGCATTTGCTGTAAAAGCCGGGCAGATTAAGGATGCCGAGTTTTTCGGTTTTGCCGTTTACCTTGCGTTCGATGACGTAAGCTTTGGCGAGGGAATCCTCGAGCTTCACGACGTCGCGGGTGATTTTAATAATCTTTGATTCGCTCTTGCCGGCGGGGATGATGGTGAGCTCAACGATGGTATCTTTTTTGCCGCGGATCAATTGCACGACGTCATTGATTCCCATATCGATCAAGTCGGTGGCTTCCCTGTCGCCGGGGTTTCTCACGGCGATGATTTTGTCGTTAGCGTGGATGAGGCCGCTTTTGCCGGCGGGGCCGCCGGGCATGACGCGCACGATCTTGGTGTAGCCTTCGTCAGTGGTCAGCACGGCGCCGATGCCGGTGAGCTGCATGTCGATGCTGTTAATGTCAAAATTCTTGGCTTCGATGGGGCTCATGTAATCGGAGTGCGGATCAAAGGCGCGGGTGAGGGCGCTGAGATACGTTTCGAGTTTGTCGTCCAGCTCATTGGCGTTCATTCGTTTGAGTAGGCGATCGTAACGTCGGGATATTTTCTTGTGGCTGGCGGCGAGTTTTTTGGGGTCGGGCTTGGCGGTGGCGCTTTTGTCGAGCGCTAGGATATCGTTGAGCACCTCGAGCTTGATGCGGGAATGCCAGAGTTTGCGCGCGGCGGCGTTGTCTTTGGGCCAGAGTTCCTTGGTGCGCAGGGTGAGGAAGCGTTCTTTTTTTGTAAAATCGAATTTGCCCTTCAAGAATTCATCCACCCATTGCTGGCGCTCGGTGAGGCGCTTAAGAAAGAGGGCGTAGATTTCATTGGAGGGGCGGAGGTTGCCCATTTTTACGTGGTCATCGAGGCTGGTGCCGTATCTTTTGGTGAGCGCGTCCACATCGGTTTGCAGGAAAATCATGTGGCTGAAATCCAGCAGGTTGAGATAGCGATCTAGATGATGCCCGGCGATTTCATCGTTGAGTCCGGTTTGGCGGTAATGGATTTGTGAAATCAAGCGGCCCACCGTCTGGGTGATTTTTTTGCATTGATCTTCAGAAAGCTCGGCCTGGGCGAAGCTGGGCGAAAACAGCAGCGCGACGCAAATTGCGATGTAACGTTTCATTGCGGCGATGGTGACAAAAAATCGTCGGGGTGCAATCTAAATCCATTCAACGTATATTTCTGCTTTTCCTGCGGGGCGGGGTGGGTTAAAAAAACCCTATGCAAGGCCTGTCATTACGCAAACTTTCCCAAACTCTTCCGATGTTGTTTCTGCTGGCTGCGACCGGCTGCCAATTTGGCCAACCCCACGCGGAGGAAAATTTCACGCAACTCTTCGATGGCCAATCGCTCAAGGGCTGGCAACTGGTGGCCCCGAAGGGCGATGGCTACGGCGTCACTAACCTCGTGGAAAACGGCGCGACCAATGCCGTCATCTTTTGCGCCAAAGGCGGCGGCGGCAATTTGTTGTCTGAGAAAACTTACAGTGACTTTGTGTTGCGCTTTGATTTCAAACTTACCGAGGGCGCCAACAACGGCCTTGCCATCCGCACCCCCAACCAAGCCGGCGGCCTCGCCTATGACGGCATGGAACTGCAAATCCTCGACGCCGGTTACAAAGGCAAGCTCAAGCCCGAACAATACCACGGCTCACTCTATAATATAGCCGCCGCAAAAATGGGCGCGCTCAAGCCCACCGGCGAATGGAATTCGCAGGAAGTCATCGCCCGCGGCCGCCGCATCACCGTGCGCCTCAACGGCAGCGAAATCCTCAACGTGGACATCGACGCGATCACTGACCCCGCAACGCTCATCAAACACCCCGGCCTCTTCCGCCCCAGCGGCCACATTGGTTTCCTCGGCCACAACGACGAAGTGTTTTTCAAAAACATACGCATCAAGGAACTGCCCCAAGTCGATCTCACCAACGTGCCGCCCAAAGGATTCCGGCCCCTCTTCAATGGCACCTCGCTGGCCGGTTGGCAGGGCCTAGCCGCGCGGCCCAATAACAACCCAATCAAACGCGCCGCCCTCACCCCCGACCAACTTCGCAAAGTTCAGGCCGAAGCCGACGCCAACATGACCGCCCATTGGAAAGCTGAAAACGGCGCTATCATTTTCGATGGCCAAGGCCGCAGCCTGCAAACCCCGCGCGACTATCGCGATTTCGAAATGCTCGTGGATTGGAAAATCACCGCCAAAGGCGACAGCGGAATTTACCTGCGAGGAACCCCCCAAGTGCAAATGTGGGATCCCCGCGGTGACGACAATCCCCGCGCCGCCAAAGGCAGCGGCGGCCTCTTCAATAACAAAGGCGAAGGCAACGCCAAAGATCCCATCACCAATGCTGATTACATCGCCGGGGCTTGGAACCGTTTCCGCATCGTAATGGTCGACGAGCGCGCCCACGTATTTCTCAACGGTAAACTCGTCGTCAAAAACACTATCCTCGAAAACTTTTGGGACCGCACCCAGCCCCCCCTCCGCCAAGGCCCCATTGAACTCCAAGCCCACGGTAGCCCGCTGTGGTTTCGGAACATCTATATTAGGGAAATAAAATGAAAAACTTGAATCGACGCCAATTCCTAACCACAACCTCCGCTGCATTAGCATTTCCTTTTGTGGGGCGCGTGCTCGGTGCGAATGCGAAGCTGAACATTGGCGTGGTCGGGGTCGCGGGACGCGGGGCGAGTAATTTGGCCGGAGTGAAGGGGGAAAACATTGTCGCGCTTTGCGACGTGGATGCGGGGCGGTTGGCGGGTGCGGCGAGGCAGTTTCCCAAGGCCAAGGGCTACTCGGATTTCCGGCGGATGCTGGAGCGCAAGGATTTGGATGCGGTGGTGTGCAGCACGCCGGATCACACGCACGCGATCGTGGGCGTGAGCGCGCTCAAAAGTGGGCGGCATTTGTATTGCGAGAAACCGCTGGCGCACACCGTGTCTGAAGTGCGCGCGATGACTGAGGCGGCGGTTGCGGGCAAGCGGGTGACGCAAATGGGCACGCAGATTCACGCGGGTAATAATTACCGCCGTGTGGTGGAGCTGGTGCAAAGCGGCGCGATTGGGGCGGTGCGGGAAGTGCACGTTTGGGCCGGAGCCACTTATGGGAACATCGGCCTCTCGGCGAAAGACGCGCCGTTGCCGAAGGGGTTTGATTATAATTTATGGCTCGGCCCGCTGCCGTACCGGCCGTTCCGCAAGGAATACGCGCCATTTCATTGGCGGCATTTTTGGGAATTTGGCGGCGGCACGTTGGCGGATTTTTGGTGCCACTTTTCAGATCTCGCCCATTGGGCGCTCGACCTCACCCATCCGCTCACCATTCACGCCCACGGAGGCAAGGCGCGGGCGGAGCGTGTGACGCAGAAGTTGAAGGTGGATTACACCTACCCCGCGCGCGGGGAAAAACCGCCGGTGAATCTCACTTGGTATCAAGGCGGCGAAAAACCGGCGGCCCTCACCGTGGCGCAAAAAAAGAAATGGAGCAGCGGCGTGCTTTTCGTGGGCGAGGGCGGGATGTTGTTTTCCAATTACGGCGGGCACCAGCTTTTGCCGGAGGAAAAATTCAAGGGCTTCAAGGCACCGGTACAAACGATCCCAAACTCCATCGGCCACCACGCTGAATGGATCAAAGCCTGCAAGGAACGCAGCCGCACCACGTGCGATTTCCGCTACTCCGGCCCATTAACCGAATGCGCGCTCCTGGGCATTGTGTCCCATCGAATTGGCAATAAAAAGCTGGTGTGGGATTGGGGGAAAATGGAAGCTATCAACGCCCCTGAAGCGGGCCGGTTCATCCGGCATCGCTATCGCGCAGGGTGGAAATTGTAAAACTGAATAATTATGGAAAATGAAGAACAAGCCGCAAACGAATCCAGCCCTATTAAACCCAAAACAAGCCCGGTGCGGTTGGTGGTGATGGGCGTCCTCCTCTCGGCGATGGTGGTGATGGCTCTGGTCCAATCCGGCGCGCGGAGCGACCGCGATGCGGCGGCGACCAAGGCGGATGAATTGGATGATTTCGCTACTCCAGCGGATTATATGAAGGCATTGGATAAAACCCCCCGCGTAAAATCCACCGAGGTCTCCCTGACCCAAGTATACCGATGGCAGGGCGTGCTCCAGCATTTTGAGCTGCGCGTTAAATTCATGGGTTCGGACGGCAGTTACACTGCGCAAGGAACTGAATCTTCCTCTATATCACGGTTCAAAGGGAAGGGGTATTCCAAGCTGAAACTAGCCAAAAAATCCGGCACCGAGTATGAATTGTCACCAAAGGAACCCTTGGAGATGGGTGAGGACAGTGGAGGGGGGGCTGGCAATTTTACCGGCTTGCCTCCCGTTCCCAGTAAAGGAAACGTCGATCCCGCTACGATGGAAGGTCCGCCGACTGAAGGAACTGTCGGTGGCTCCAGAGGCGGTGGCAGAATGAGCGCTGAGCGTATGAAAGAAGGAATGGTGGCATCATTTGAAAAACTGGAATTAAACGAAGCACAACAAGCCAAGGTGAATGCCATCATCGAAAAACAGTTGGCGGAAACCATGGCGCTCATGGGCGGCCCGCGTGAGGGGATGCGCGAGAAATTCGGTGTACTGCGTGAAAAATACACCGCCCAATTCAAGGAAGCACTTACCGAAGATCAGTTTGAGGCTTATGAGAAAGCCCGCGATGAAGCACGTAAAAATCGTGGCGGCGGTCGGGGCGGCGGCGGCGTACCCCCAAGGGCGGGCCCACCCGAACCGGGCAAACAGGGTAATTAGCCCCGAGCGCGGCTGTAATTTTGTTGGCGAAATAAAGGGTTGCCGGGACAACAGGCTAGACTTTTGGGCCGGTTGCGCTATGGTTTCTCTTGTTTGCGTTTGAAATGGGGGAACGGGAAAACGTCTTGGGGGATGGCATTCTTGCATTCAGCTATGGACCAGCTTGATTCATTACGCGCGGTGTTGCGCGGGTACGGCTCGTGCGTGGTGGCGTATTCGGGCGGGGTGGATTCGGTGCTGCTGGCGAAGGTGGCGCACGAGGAACTGGGCGAAGGAATGCTCGCGGCGATTGCCGATTCTCCTAGCTTGCCCCGTCGCGAACTGGAGGAAGCCCAAGCGATCGCGGTAGAGTTCGGCTTTCCTTTGGAGATTCTGCGCACGGAGGAATTTGATAACAACGATTACGCGGTCAACCCGATGAACCGCTGCTATTTCTGTAAGCACGAGTTATTTTCCCACCTCAAACCGCTGGCGCGCGCGCGTGGGTTTGCGGTGATCGCATACGGCGAGAACGTGAGCGACGTGGGCGATTGGCGCCCCGGCGCGGTGGCGGCGGAGGAGTTTCAGGTGCGCGCGCCGCTGAAAGAAGCGGGGCTTTCGAAGGACGCCATTCGCGCCGCCTCGCGTGCGCTGGGCCTGCCCACGGCCGAGAAGCCGGCGATGCCCTGCCTGAGTTCGCGCATTCCGTACGGGGAAGGTGTGACGCGCGAGAAAGTCGCAATGATCGAGCAGGCGGAAAATGTGCTGCGTGATTTGGGGTTTGCCGAAGTGCGGGTGCGACATCATGAGGATGGCCCGCGCGCGCGGATCGAAGTGGGCGCGGGCGAATTGGAGCGATTACGGGATGAAACGTTCGGGCGTGTGGAGGCGTCTTTACAGGCGATTGGCTATAATAGAGTGGAGGTGGATACGCGCGGCTACCGGCGCGGCAGCCTGAATGCCCCGCCAGCAGACGAAGCGAAGACAGCAGAATAATGGCAAATTTCAATTACAAAGCCCGCAATGACGGGGGCGAAATGGTCACGGGCGTACTGGAAGCTGCGGATCGTTCGGCGGCTTTATCGCAGATTAGCGCGCTAGGGCTCTTTCCGGTTTCGGTGGAAACTCTCGAAGGCGAGCAATCGGGCGCTACTTCCGGGGCGGCCAGTGCGCCGCGGCGGTTGTTCCAGCGCGGTCCCACCAAGCCCAGCCTGCAGGATCTCGCCAACTTCACTCGTCAACTGGCAAACCTGCTCAAGGCCGGCATGCCGCTCACCGGCGCACTCAGTAGCATGACCAATCTGGAAAGCAAAGGCATCCCGCCGGAGGTGAGCAAGGCTCTACTAAGCGATGTGCGAGAGGGCAAAACGCTTTCCAACGCGATGGCGCTCCATCCGCAATCCTTTCCGGATATGTACTTGAACATGGTCAAAGCCGGCGAAACGAGCGGCTCCATGGTGGAAGTTCTCAAGCGGTTGGCCGACCATTACGAGCGGTTTGCCGAAGTCCGCTCCAAAGTGACCACGGCGCTGGTGTATCCGCTGTTCGTCATGGGATTGGGCATGGCGCTTATTTTTGTTTTCATGAGCTATATCCTGCCAAAATTCATGCAGATTTTTGATGGGATGAATGTGAGCCTGCCGATGTCCACGCGCATCCTGCAACAAATGAGCGGCTTCTTTGCCGCGTATTGGTGGTTAATTTTGATATTCGGATTTCTGTTCTCCGTGTTGATGAAGCGCTACTTCGCCTCTCCCAATGGCAAGCGCCGACTGCACGGGTGGCTGCTCACCGCACCGATGATTAGCCGCATCGCGCGGCCCACATACTTCGGGCAGTTCGCCCGCACCTTGGGCGCGTTGATGCAGAACGGCGTGCCGGTGCTCACGGCGTTGAAGATTACGGAAAACGTCGTGCAAAATGTGGTGCTACAGGGAGCCATCGCCCTAACGCGCGAGGGCGTGACCGATGGCAAAACCATCGCCCAGCCGCTCGCGAGCAGCGGGGTGTTTCCCAAGCTGATGGTGGATCTGGTGCACATCGGCGAGCAAACCGGTGACGTGCCCGCGGCGTTGGATAATTTGGCCGATACATACGACAATGAGCTGAATGTATCGCTGCGCGTGGTGACCACGTTGATCGAGCCAATCCTCATCGTGGTGATTGCCTTGGTGGTGGGCTTTATGCTGGTGGGCGTGTTGCAGGCGATGTTCAAAATCACTTCTTCCATTGGTAAAACATGAGCCGCTCGCCAAACAATTCGAGGCGGAACGCGGGCTTTACCCTTGTGGAAATCATGGTGGTGGTGGCCATCATGGGGGTGTTGCTGGGCTTGGCGTTGATGAATTTTAACGCCATTAACAAGAAAGAACCTCTGGAACAGGCGGTGAGCGATTTGGAGGGCTTGTGCCGCCGCGCGCGCACCGAGGCTATTGTGAAATCGCGGCCGATGGATCTCACGCTTGATAGCGATGGGGGCCGGTTCGAGCTTGCCACTGCACCCCATGCGCAAAATGCCCCCGACCCGGAATCCGGATTGCTCATCGCCACGGTTCAGGAGGCGGCCACGCTGGACCAAGCGGCGCTGCCAACCGGTGTGGAATTTGAAATCGTCTTGCCCGAGGAATCGCTGGATTCAGAAACCCCCGGCGTGGTGGTAATCCGCTTTTATCCCAACGGCACGGCCGAGCCCTTGGAAGCCCTAATGATTATGTCCGGTGAAGGCGTGTACACACTGGTGCTGGACCCGGTGACCGGTCGATTAAATATCCGGGATGGGGAGGATGGATTATGAAGATTCCGCGCCGCATTCTTTCCGCCGGATTTACGCTTGCTGAAGTGCTCGTCGCCGTGGCGATTTTTGCCATCGCCGTGTTCGCCATTTTGAGACTCGTCAATCAAAACCTCCAGCTTGTGCGCATGATGCAGCAACAGCGACCGGATCTTGGCGCGTTGGCCGACCGCACCCTCACCGAGCCAACCGAAGGAGCTGGAGGGATGTTGCGCGTGCAATTCGGCGATTCCCCCATGGACGTTGATTTTGGCGGAAACGAAGGCGGCGGCGCGGGCGCATTGTATCCGGATGCAAACTGGTGGCGCGATATCGAAGCGTTGGACGAAACCAACGGCTTCTATCGCGTGACCATTCACGTGGAAGAAACAATAGCTGGCGAACCGCAGGAAATTATTCTAAGGTATCTAATGTTTCGGCCCGACTTAGCCGAGGACGATGCGGGCGGAACCCAAACCCAATAAGGCCAAAAAATGAAAACAATCCGACATCAAACGCGCCAAATGCGCAGAAATGGCTTCACTCTCGTGGAGGCGATTGTGGCCGTTGCCATTCTTGGGATGGTATCGTTCATGATGTTCCGTTCACTGCTCTCGGTTTTGGATGCCACCCAAATTGGCGCCGAAGCCGCCGACCATGTTCAGCGCGAGCGCGTGGCCATCAAAACAGTGGAGGACGGCCTGCGCGGCATGGTGTATTACGAACAAAATCAAGGCATGTACGCGCTCACCGTCAATCCGGATCCGGATGCGCCCTCCTTCAGCTTTGTTTCCCGCGTGCCGCCGAACTACCTCGGTAGCCGCGATTTCAAGGGCCAAACCCTTCGGAGACTGCAGTTCTCCGTGGAATACATCAACGACACACGCGCGCTCATCCTTGAGCAAAGCCACGTTATGCGCGCCCCCGATGGCGAAGAAGCAATGCCCGTGGTTCGCAGCGTGCTCGCCCCCGATCTCGCGGAATTCATCATTCACTTCTGGAGCACCAGCACTGAGGATTGGATCGATGAATGGACCGAAACCAACTCATTGCCCTCCCGCGTGAAAGTGGAAATGGCCCTCACCCGCATGGACGGTGAACTCATCCAACTCAGCAACATCCTCAAACGCGAAGTCGTCATCCACTCTGTTTCCATTACCAAAAACAACCAAAACCCTGACTTGCCCGCTGCGGCCAGAGGTAGAAGCAGTGGCCGCGGCGTAGTTCTCGTGGCAGCTCACAAAGCAGCAAGCCCAAATACACACCTGAACAAATCGCAGCATACAGAAAGCGAATGGCCGAACGGAATAAGGGGAAAACGGATGGGAAAAGCGGGTATACTGATGCCCAGAAGGAAGCTTACAGGAAACGGATGGCTGAAATGTACAAGCGCAACCAAGACTCAGGGGAAGTTAATTTTATCCCTAACCCCAGATTGACCGTCAATCAACAGAAAGAGGCAGGCAACGCTTCAAGCGCATCACCCGGAACACCGGGAGCGATTGCCATCAATGATGCCCTCATGGATTACGAGGGGTTAAACGGGCAACCGGCCACTAGTATTCAGCAGTTGCTAGATGAGGAGTACTTGAGCGAAATCCAGGACCCGCCTGACGGGATGCAATGGGTGATCAATAACCGAGGCAACGTAGCTTATATTCCGTTATAGAACACCTGGCAAACAGGATGTTTCAATGAGGACGGTTCGTTCGTGAAAATCAATTCAAAGGGAAATGGCGCGGGGAGAGCCGGGCGCGGTTCAGTGACTCGTGAGCGCGGCATTGCACTCATCATGGTGTTGGGCTTCGTCATCGTGCTGGCCGTGATGGCCACCGCCTTTGCCACCAATATGCAGGTGGAAGCGCGCCTCGCCCGCAAAGCTAATAACGATGTGAAAGTGGAATGGATCTGCCGCAGCGGCATCGAACTTTCCAAATACATCCTCGCCCAACAAATGGCCAACGCACAGGAGCCATACGATTCGCTCAACCAAAAATGGGCCGGCGGCCCAGCGGGCACCAACGGCTTCAATATCTTTCTCGAAAACCTCAACCTCACCAACAGCGCCTGGGCCGAGAACACTGTGCTGGGGCAGATTTTTCCTGACCAAGTTGAGTTTGAGGAAAAGATTGGTACCGACGCGCGTTGCACCATCCAGATCGTGGATTTGGAACGCAAGTTCAACATCAACCGCGCCGCCGAAGATAGTATGGGAAGATTTCCCCTCGAGAAAACCTTCGAACTCATGGAGGTAAATACCGGCCTCTCGCCCTACCTCGTCGACGCCATTAAAGATTGGCGCGACACTGATGACAACCGCCGCGTCAGCGGTGCTGAGAGCGATACCTACGAAACTAAAATCCCGCCCTACACCGCCAAAAATGGCCCCATCGATGACCTCAAGGAATTACTGCTCGTGGAAGGCATGACCCCCGAAATCTATTGGGGTAGCCGCGCCAAACAAATCGCCGCCAACCCATTGCACGCCCCCATCACCACCGTGGGCGGCGTGGATGAAGACGAGGAGCTCATCTACCCCTTCGGCATGGCGGACATCTTCACCCCCATTTCCACTGGCTACATTAACCTCAACACCACCTCCCGCGAAGTCATGCAGCTCGTGCCTGGGTTTGATCAGGCCCGCGTGGATCTCATCTTGCAAATGCGTGCCGGATTGGATGGCCTCGACGGCACCGAGGACGACGAGCCCTTTGATACAGTTGACCAAATCCAACGCGCCGGGTTTCACCGCCGACGCCATTGCCAACGCGAAACGCTTCTTCAGCGTCCGCAGTGCCACTTACGAAGTCACCGTCCAAGCGCAGGTTGGTAAACTTAGCCGCACGCTGGTGGCCGTCCTCAGCCGCGCCAGCCCCACGGACATCAAGATTCTTTACACCTACTGGAAATGAAGCGCGCCACACGCACGCACTTCATCACCGGCACCGACACCGGCGCGGGCAAAACAATCCTCACCGCGCTGCTGCTCGATCACCTGCGCGCCCAAGGCGAAAACGCAATCGCAATCAAGCCCCTCTGCACCGGCCCACGCGACGATGTGCGCCTCCTCCAAAGCCTGCAACCGGGGGTGTTGACTGATGATGAGATGAATCCCTTTCATTACTTAAAACCAGTGACCCCACTCGTGGCCTCAGGTGGGCGTTTGAAGCAAGAAGACCTCGTGCGTGCCATCCGCCAGCGGGAAGGGGAGTGCGAGCGGCTGTTGGTGGAAGGAGCGGGCGGATTGCGCGTTCCATTGGCCCCTGATGTGACGTGGGATGATGTGGTGAAAATTTTGAAATGCGGGGTGATTTTGGCGGCTCAAAACCGGCTTGGAGTGCTCAATCACGTCAATTTAACCCTCGATCGGCTAAAAACCATTGGCGCGAAGAAAGTTTTTGTGGTGCTTTCTGACTGTAACCCACCGTCGCGCATGGATGCATCGGCGGCCTCGAATGAGCCTGTTTTGGCCGGTTTTTGGCCAGAAACTCCGTTTTTGAGGTTACCGTATTTGGGATCAAACTTGGGCAAACCGGAGAAAATTCGCGCGGCCCGAAAAAAAATGAAAAAAACGCTTGCGCAATTAGTGAGTTTACTGTGAACTGCGCCCCGCTTTCGGAGACAACGAACCGGTGAAACGGTTCCTCTTGGCAGAAGCCAAAACCCAGGGACGGTTCCCGCAAGGGAAGTCGTGTCAGGGTGTTGTTGTCTTTTGGAAGCTTTCGGCTTTGTCCGAAACGTTCTTTGAAAATTGAATTGTGTAATGGCAGAAGCCCTCGATAGAGGCTCTTGTTAGGGAGTCTTTATTGAGTATTTGAGTAAAAAAAGAACAACATTATTAGTTGGCGTTTAGCCGAGTGATAGTCGAACTAACGTTTTTATACGGAGAGTTTGATTCTGGCTCAGAACGAACGCTGGCGGCGTGGATAAGACATGCAAGTTGAGCGATGAACGGACAATAGCAATATTTGAAGGGATTAGCAGCGAACGGGTGAGTAACACGTGGGAATCTGCCCTAGGGACTGGGATAGCCTGACGAAAGTCAGGGTAATACCGGATAAGATCTTCGGATTAAAGGCGCAAGCCGCTCTAGGATGAGCCCGCGTTCCATCAGCTAGTTGGTAGGGTAAAAGCCTACCAAGGCGATGACGGATAGCTGGTCTGAGAGGACGGTCAGCCACAATGGAACTGAGACACGGTCCATACACCTACGGGTGGCAGCAGTCGAGAATCATTCACAATGGGCGCAAGCCTGATGGTGCGACGCCGCGTGGGGGATGAAGGCCTTAGGGTCGTAAACCCCTGTCGGTTGTGAGTAAAGCCCGGTTCGAATCGGGTCTGATATTAGCAACAAAGGAAGGGGCGGCTAACTCCGTGCCAGCAGCCGCGGTAATACGGAGGCCCCAAGCGTTGTTCGGATTTACTGGGCGTAAAGCGTGCGTAGGCGGCATGATAAGTTTGGCGTGAAATCCCCGGGCCTAACCCGGAAATTGCGCTGGAAACTATCAAGCTAGAGGTGTGGAGGGGAGTATGGAATTCCCGGTGTAGCAGTGAAATGCGTAGATATCGGGAGGAACACCAGTGGCGAAGGCGATACTCTGGACACATTCTGACGCTGAGGTACGAAGGCTAGGGGAGCGAAGAGGATTAGATACCCTCGTAGTCCTAGCAGTAAACGGTGTGCACTTGCTGTAGGGCGGTTCGACCCGCTCTGTGGCGGA
Organism: uncultured Verrucomicrobiae bacterium; assembly: GCA_937775205.1. Lineage (GTDB taxonomy): Bacteria > Verrucomicrobiota > Verrucomicrobiia > Limisphaerales > UBA1100 > JACNJL01. The sequence continues at coordinate 17,130 of CALKBX010000031.1, forward strand.
GCTAACGCGTTAAGTGCACCGCCTGGGGAGTACGGTCGCAAGATTAAAACTCAAAGAAATTGACGGGGGCCTGCACAAGCGGTGGAGCATGTGGCTTAATTCGATGCAACGCGAAGAACCTTACCTGGGCTTGACATGTTTGTCATAGTCCCGTGAAAGCGGGACGTCAGTTCGGCTGGACAATCACAGGTGCTGCATGGCTGTCGTCAGCTCGTGTCGTGAGATGTTGGTTTAAGTACCGCAACGAGCGCAACCCCTGTGTCCTGTTGCCACGGAGAACACGTTTCTCCAGCACTCCGGACAGACTGCCTCATTTGAATGAGGAGGAAGGTGGGGATGACGTCAAGTCAGTATGGCCCTTACGCCCAGGGCTGCACACGTGCTACAATGCCTAGTACAATGGGAAGCAAAATCGCGAGATGGAGCAAATCCCCAAAACTAGGCTCAGTTCGGATTGGAGTCTGCAACTCGACTCCATGAAGTTGGAATCGCTAGTAACGGCGCATCAGCTACGGCGCCGTGAATACGTTCCCAGGCCTTGTACACACCGCCCGTCACATCATGAAAGCCGGGAGCACCCGAAGGTTGCGATTACGTGAACGAAGGTGAGCTTGGTGATTGGGATGAAGTCGTAACAAGGTAGCCGTAGGGGAACCTGCGGCTGGATCACCTCCTTTCTAGGGAGTACTGGGGCAAGCTTGCTTGCCTTGGAAGGTCGAACATTTCCGGACATCAAACTTGTTTGATCGAAGGAAATGATTGGTGGAAGCCATTACACAATTTAGTTTTCAAAGAGTGAAATGCTCTTTGTCAGGACGGGTGATATAGAAAACAACCAGGCCGAGCTTCGGCACTGAACGGGCTTCGGCCCTCTAAAAAACGGGGCTGTAGCTCAGTTGGTAGAGCGCCTGCTTTGCAAGCAGGATGTCAGGAGTTCGAATCTCCTCAGCTCCACCAACCCGCAGCTGGACCTGTGCAAACAGGGCCTGTAGCTCAGTTGGTTAGAGCACGCGCTTGATAAGCGCGGGGTCGCTGGTTCGAGTCCAGCCTGGCCCACCACCCGCCTAAACGAAACACGAATTTTGCCCCCTCCTGCTGGAAGGGGCGGTCGTTCTTTGACAACCCTGCATGGAAAAAATGCCATGCAACTTTGTTCGGCGCCAATAGTATATATTACTATGGTAAGTTGATACATTTAGATAAGCTACTAAGGGCACGAGGTGAATGCCTTGGTGCTGGGAGGCGATGAAGGACGCGGTTACCTGCGATAAGCCCCGGAGAGTCGGAAGCAGACTTTGATCCGGGGATTTCCGAATGGGGAAACCCCACTGGTGAACCCAGTGACTCCTGGATGAATTCATAGTCCAGGTAGAGCGACACCCGCTGAAGTGAAACATCTCAGTAAGCGGAGGAAAAGAAAGCGAATGCGATTCCGTGAGTAGCGGCGAGCGAAAGCGGATCAGCCCAAAATCGAGAGGCTTGCCTCTCGGTGGTGTGGGCCTCAATATGGCAAGAAGAAGGGTAAAGGAACGCCTTGGAAAAGGCGGCCAGAGAGGGTGATAGCCCCGTAGAATAAACCTGACCGAAGCCTAGAGGATCCCCGAGTAACACGGGATAAGTGGAACCCCGTGTGAATTGATGCGCAAACCATTGCGTAAGGCTAAATACTACCCAGCAACCGATAGTGAACAAGTACCGTGAGGGAAAGGTGAAAAGGACCCCGGAAGGGGAGTGAAAAGTACCTGAAACCACGTGCCTACAAGGTGTCGGAGCATGATCTTCGGATTGTGTGACGGCGTGCCTTTTGCATAATGAGTCTGCGAGTTATCGTTCGTGGCAAGCCTAAGTATTTTTGATACGGAGGCGAAGCGAAAGCGAGTGTGACAAGCGCGACATTAGTCGCGAGCGATAGACCCGAAGCGGAGGTGATCTAGCCATGGCCAGGTTGAAGCTGCAGTAACATGTAGTGGAGGACCGAACCAGTGTACGTTGAAAAGTGCTTGGATGAGCTGTGGCTAGGAGTGAAAGGCTAATCAAACCCCGTAATAGCTGGTTCTCTCCGAAATAGCTTTAGGGCTAGCGTCAGGTAAAGAACTCTGGGGGGTAGAGCACTGAATGGCTTAGGGCCTATACCAAGGTACCAAAACCAATCAAACTCCGAATACCCAGATCCCAAATCCCTGGCAGTCAGACTGTGGGTGATAACATTCATGGTCGAAAGGGAAACAACCCAGATCGCCGGCTAAGGTGCCCAAATCAAGTTAAGTGGAAAGGATGTGAAATTGCACAGACAGTGAGGATGTTGGCTTAGAGGCAGCCACCATTTAAACATAGCGTAATAGCTGACTCATCGAGCGATTTCGCGCCGAAAATGATTGGCGATTAAACTTGATACCGAAGCCGCGGAAACGTGTTTACACGTTTGGTAGGAGAGCGTCCCCTGTGCACTGAAGCAGAACTGTAAGGAACTGTGGAGCGCAGGGGAGTGAGGATGCAGACATGAGTAGCGATAAACCAGGTGAGAATCCTGGTCGCCGTAAACCCAAGGTTTCCTGAATGCCACGTTCGTCGGCAGAGGGTTAGTCGGGACCTAAGGCGAGGCCGTAAGGCGTAGTCGATGGACAGACGGTTAATATTCCGTCACCAACGAGTAATTAGTGTTCAGTGCGCGGTTTGAAAGAGACAGTGGTAATCGTATTCCACGTCTTACCCTTCGGGGGAAGGCATGTCTTGGACAAATTGCCTAGAAAAGCTGATGCACATTCTATGCTCGTTGCCCGTACCGTAAACCGCCACAGGTAGGTGGGTGTAAATGTACTAAGGCGCGCGAGAGAAACCTCTCTAAGGAACTCTGCAATCTAGCCCCGTAACTTCGGAAGAAGGGGTGCCCACTTCATTGTGGGCCTCAGTAAAGGGGGTCTGGCGACTGTTTACCAAAAACACAGCTCTCTGCTAAGTCGTGAAGACGACGTATAGGGAGTGACACGTGACCAATGCGGAAAGATTAAGGCTGTTCTGTTAACGCAGGGCACCTAAGTCCCCGTGAATGTCGGCCGTAACTATAACGGTCCTAAGGTAGCGAAATTCCTTGTCGGGTAAGTTCCGACCTGCACGAATCGTGTAACGACCGGACTGCTGTCTCAGAGAGGATCTCGGCGAAGTTGTAATGGCGGTGAAGATGCCGCCTACCCGCGGTAGGACGGAAAGACCCTATGCACCTTTACTGTAAGCTGGTATTGGGTTCTGGACTTTGATGTGTAGTATAGGTGGGAGACTTTGAAACCGGTTCGTCAGGGCCGGTGGAGTCACAATGTGAAATACCACCCTTTATTTTCTAGGATTCTAACCCCGATTTCTCTGAAGCGAGACGGGGGACAGTGCTTGCGGGTCAGTTTGACTGGGGCGGTTTCCTCCCAAAGAGTAACGGAGGAGCGCGAAGGTACTCTCAGTATGGTCAGTAACCATACATCGAGCGTATAGGTAGAAGAGTGCTTGACTGTGAGACCGACAGGTCGAGCAGGTACGAAAGTAGGCCTAAATGATCCGATGGTTGAAAGTGGAATTGCCATCGCTCAACGGACAAAAGGTACGCTAGGGATAACAGGCTTATCGCGCCCAAGAGTTCATATCGACGGCGCGGTTTGGCACCTCGATGTCGGCTCGTCACATCCTGGGGCTGAAGAAGGTCCCAAGGGTTCGGCTGTTCGCCGATTAAAGTGGCACGCGAGCTGGGTTCAGAACGTCGTGAGACAGTTCGGTCCTTATCCACCGTGGGCGCAGGAAACTTGAGGGGTTCATTTCATAGTACGAGAGGACCTGAAATGACGTACTTCTGGTGTGGCAGTTGTCGTGACAACGGCAGCGCTGCGTAGCTATGTACGGAAGAGATAAGCGCTGAAAGCATCTAAGCGCCAAGCTCATCCCAAGATAAGGTTTCCTTTGAGACTCCTGGAAGACTACCAGGTTGATAGGCCAGAGGTGTAAGCGCAGCAATGCGTTCAGCTGACTGGTACTAATGTTCGATCGCTTATCTTTATCCCAATGGGATAAAAAAAATTGTTCTCGTAAAACAGAACAACCAACATAAGCCGGCAAGATTGCTGGTAAGAATTCCGTGCAGGGTTTTCAGAGAACGCCCATCCGGGCAAACTCGGAAAACAACACAATTACACAATTTATAGGTGGCCATAAAGTGGTGGCCCGACCCGATCCCATCCCGAACTCGGCCGTCAAACACCACGTTGCCGATGGTAGCAGTTCGAAAGGTTCTGCGAGAGTAGGTAGCCGCCTTACTTTAATCAAAAAAACCGGAGCCAAAAACTCCGGTCTTTTTTGTGCCCAAATTGGATGACAACTTAGAAACTACTCCTGACTCAACTCCCCCACATTCGAAGGCATCAACTGCAACATCGTTTTCCCCACCGTAATCCGGTCCCCGAACTTCACTTTAATCTTCGTTCGGCGCAGCCCATTCACCCACGTCCCCAGGCGGCTCCCCAAATCCTCAATCCAGTATTCCCCTTCCTCCTCCCAAATCTTCGCGTGCTTCCGGCTTACCGATTTGTCCTCTGACAAGTCTAGCTCCGGCATCCCCTTCGAGCTCTTCCGCCCGATCGTCACCAGCGTGTGCGGCACGCTTACTGACTTCGTCTTCCCCAAAAATGTACAAACAATATTCATCCGGTAAGCGCCAACCCTATCGCCCGCCCATCCCTGCATAAACAAAAAACAATCCACATCAGCCCCCCAACCTTGACCCATCCCCTTCGAACCCGTAAACAACTCATCCGATGACACCTCTCGCCACCGTCTACTTAGTCGGCGCAGGCCCCGGCGATGCCGGACTGCTCACCGTGCGCGGTGCCGAGCTCCTCGCCCGCGCCGAGGTCGTCGCCTACGATGCCCTGTGCAATCCCGCTCTCCTCAAGCTCGCCCCCGCCGACGCTGAGATCATCTTCGCCGGCAAGCGCTCCGCCGACCACGCCATCCCGCAGGACGAACTCAACGCCCTCCTCATTGAAAAAGCCAACCAAGGCAAAACCGTCGTCCGCCTCAAAGGCGGCGATCCATTCGTCTTTGGCCGAGGCGGCGAAGAAGCGCAGGAACTCGCCGCCGCCGGTGTGCCATTTGAAATCGTCCCCGGCATTTCCTCCGCCGTGGCCGCCCCCGCGTACGCTGGAATCCCCGTCACCCATCGCGACCATTGCTCCAGCTACACCGTCATCACCGGCCACGAACGCCCCGAGAAAGGCGGCGAAAGCGCCATCGACTGGCAAAACCTCGCAAAAAATCCCGGCACAAAAATCGTCCTAATGGGTGTCGAACGCCTGCGCGACATCGCCGATCAATTGCAAAAAAACGGCCTAGCCGCCGACACCCCCGTCGCCCTCGTCCGTTGGGGAACCACCGGTCGCCACCAAACTCTCACCGGCCAACTCGATTCCATCGCCGACGCCGTTGAAAAAGCCAACTTCAAATCCCCCGCCGTCACAATCATTGGCAGCGTCGTCAACCTCCGTGCCGAGTTAAATTGGTTTGAGCAGCGCCCGCTCTTCGGCCAACGCGTCGTCGTCACCCGCACCCGCCAACAAGCCAGCACCCTCGCCAGTCGCCTCAGCGAACTCGGCGCGGACGTACTCGAAATCCCCACCATCCGCATTGAAGAACCCACCGACAAACTTCCACTGAGCGACGCCCTCCTCGGCCTCGGCTCATATCAGTGGCTCATCTTCACCAGCCCCAACGGCGTGGAACATTTTTTCAAATACTTCCTGCGCGGATTTGATGACCTCCGCGACCTCGGCGGCTGCCGCATCGCCGCCATCGGCCCCGCCACCGCCGCCAAGCTTAAGGCGTTGCATTTGAAAATTGATTTGATGCCCGAAGATTACACCGCCACCGGCGTCGCCAAGGCATTTGCTGACAGCGAAGATTTCACCATCGAAAATGAAAGCATCTGTCTCCTCCGCGCCGAAGTCGCCAATCCTGAACTGCCCAAGGCGTTGGGAGATTTAGGTGCCATCGTCGATGACATTCCTGTTTACAAGACCGTCCCCGAAACCGAAGACCGCACCGGCGCCGTCGCGCGATTGGAAGCGGAAGGTGCTGACTGGATCACCTTCACCAGTAGCTCCACCGTGGAAAATTTCGACGCTCGATTTGGACTCAAAGAAACCCTCAAGCAACACGCAATGCAACCCATCAGCATCGGCCCCGAAACCACCAAAACCCTCAAAGCCCTCGGCACTCCTCCCATCGTCGAGGCCAAGCCGCACACCATCGACGGCGTGATTGAGGCGCTTTTGTCAAAAGCCAGCTAAACGTCGAAGCGTTTCAGCAACACTTCAAATTCTACCCGTTGCACTTGTTGCAGCAGCGAATACTCCTCACTGCCCGCCCGCGCGTCACTCACCGCATCCACCATCGCGGCAGCATCCCATTCCGCGCCCGCCAAATTTCCAAGCGATGTCCCCGCCACCAACGGCGTCATGCGTTTCAATATTTCAGGATAACTCGGATGCGACCCCACGCGGTTGAGCCAATATTTGGCATTCGAATAATCCGGCTCGCGGCGGTGCATTATCCCGTGCAGAAAACTGCCGTCGGGGCTGGAAATATCCTGCGATAAATTGTGTGATTCATCCAAGTGATCGTGCCACAAAAGCGCTGTGCTTTGTATGAGCGCAGATTCCCGATCCACCACCTCCATCACTGCCTCAGCCGACATCGCACTGTCACGACGTTCGGGACCGAGGCCTGCGAGGTTTGCAAAATCAAAGACCGGTTTCAGATTTTCCCGCATTGAATTTATTGAGCGTCCATCACTTCGTGATACGCGAGGTGCAGCTCGTGAATGAGCGGCGATACCGCGAGATCGTGACCGTCCAGCAAACCGACCGGTTGAATCTCGCTTACGCTGTTAGTGAGAAACACGCCGTCGGCCGTGTACAAATCGCGCGGCACGGCGTTGAGCTGATGCGTGGGCAAGCCGATGGACGCCGCCAGCTCGAGCACCATCCCGCGCGTGATGCCGGAGAGGCAACCGCTCTGCAGCGGGGGCGTGATGATTTCGCTGTTGTTGATCCAAAATAAATTGCTGCTCGTGGCCTCGGTGACGTTGCCCTCGCGGTTGGTGAGCAGCGCGTCATCGGCACCGGCCACTTCCGCCTCGCGCGTGGCGAGGATGTGCGGGATTTTGTTGGTGGTCTTCACGGTGGACATCGGATCGTGATCGCTCAGCACTTGCGTGGCCGTGATGAGTTTTCGGTGCCTTGCCGTATCGGGGTCAATGGACGGCGCTTCGTGCAGGCTCATCAGCACGGTGGGATCATAATTTCCGGAGGGCGAGTAGCCGCGCTTGCCCGCGCCGCGGGTCACGTGAATGCGCAACACGGCGTTGGTGGAATTATTTTTGGCAATCAACGCTGTGGCGTGCTGAAGCAATTGGCGGAAATCATAACGTTCGCCAATGTGTAGCGTGCCCATTCCATGTTGGAGCCGACCAATGTGGCGGTCGATTAGGAATGGTTTGCCATTGTTCACGCGGAGCGTTTCGAAGATGCCATCGCCGTACAGGAAGCCGCGGTCGAAAACAGAAACCACCGCCTCCTCCTCGGGGATGAACTGGCCGTTGAGGAAGACAATCACGCGCGCAGTGTGCGGAACGCACGGGCGTTTGTAAATCACTTAGGCCCGAGCATAGTAATCACTTTGCAGGCCACATCAATTATGCGAAAGTTGCGGCCTTGAAAGGGGGAAGTGGAGCGTTCGTGCTTGATGCAGAATAGTGACATTCAATTCATTGGGGAGCACGAAATAATGAGTGATGTTTCGACTGATCATGTCGAAGGTGATGTAATCCTTGTCAACATTTGCCTGTCAGACTCATTGCATTTGGGACAATGATTGGAAAAAATGGGTTGGATTTCCTCGGCAAAATTGGCCAGTGCAGCAATGCATGACAGAACCAAAAAGTAGTCTCCAAGGATAAAATCCTGAAAATATGCGTTTTTTGCGAACAAATAAGGCCTTTTGGCATCGTTTTTCCTAGGTTTTTCAGCCCCTTTCCGTCAAATTAGATGTGCCTTGCGGGCCGCGATAAAAATAAAGTCAAAAGACCTGTCGCGATGGTACAAAACGTGCTACTTTTACATATGATGATTAAAATGTCTAAACTGTTTACGGGGTTTGCGCTGGCTTTGATCAGCGCACAAGTGATTGCCCAACCGGGAGTCCTTCCCGGAGCCCTTCCCGGAGCCCTTCCCGGAGCCCTGCCGGGAGCCACTTCCCGGAGCACCTGCCGGGAATTGCACCGCCAACGGTGCAACCTGTTCAGCCAGCGGTGCCCTTGCAACAACCTCCACGTGGCCCCATGCAATTTGATGAAGCGTTTTATCTTTTGATGCAATCTGGCCTCACAGCTCAGCCACATTACAATGGCGTGCCGGATCCGGTGGCCCAGCAAAACGTGATGATGCGTGGCCGTAATCGGAAATACATCGCGCAGAAGTTGCGCACGATTGTAATCCCGAAATTGTCTGAGGTAGACAGCTTCAATATGATTGATATGGTTCAGGTGCTCAACTCACTTATCAAAGAGCATGACACGGATCGGATGCCCGATGGATCAGGGGTTGGCGTGAACATTATTATCAACCAGTATCTGGCACCCGGTGCTCCCAGCAATCAGCAAGGTGCCGGCCAAGGTGGCGGCGCACAAGGCGGCGGTCAAGGAGCCGGAGGCGGAGGCGGCGGAATAGATCCGATAACGGGTCTTCCCTCGGGCGCGGGCGCTGGCATGATGGGTGGCGGCGCAGGTGGTCAGTCAGTTGATCCTACCACAGGACTTCCCGTGGGTGGCGGCGCGCCGGGTGGAGCAGGTCCGGGCGGATTGCCCGGAGTTGGTGGAGGATTGCCCGGAGTTGGTGGAGGATTGCCCGGAGTTGGTGGAGGGTTGCCCGGAGTTGGTGGAGGATTGCCCGGAGTTGGTGGCGGAGCGAATGGTGGCAGCACTCAGGCGGCGTTTGATCCGTTAATGGTTAAGGTTAAAGGATTGAGCAGTGAGTTGCAAAATCTGACCGCAAAGCAGGTGCTCGATATTGTGACAATGTCCTTTGATCACCCCATTCAATATGTGATTTTGGATCAGGGCATTGTGTTTGTCCAAAAACCGGCCAGCCAGCAGGGATACTTTACCCGTACATTTAGGCTGAACCCCAGTGCAGTGCTTGGCTTCCCCGGAATGTCAACAGGCGGCGGCGCTCAAGGCGGCGGCGGTCAAGGCGGTGGCGCTCAAGGTGGTGGCGCTCAAGGTGGTGGCGCTCAAGGTGGTGGCGCTCAAGGTGGTGACCCCTATGGGCCCGGTGGAGGTATGGGTGGACCCGGTGGAGGTATGGTGGACCGGCAGGTGGTCCGGGACTGCCGGGAGCCCCGCAACGTCGGCAATTCAACGGAGGTGGATATAATGGCGGAGGCAACAACGGTCGAGGGTTCCAGCAGGGCAATCGTAATATGCAGCCATTTACACAGCGGAATTTTGGAGTGAACCGAAATTCACAGCGCTTCAATTCCTTCACGCCAGGATACGGTCAATCACGTGTCCGTGGACGTCAGTAAGCCGGAAATCTCGACCCTGATATTTGTAGGTTAGTTGCTCGTGGTCTAATCCCATGAGGTGGAGAATTGTAGCGTTCAGATCGTGCAGATGCACGGGGTTGTCTACCGCTTTGTAGCCTAGCTCGTCGGTCTCTCCGAATGTGATGCCACCCTTCACGCCGCCACCGGCAAGCATCATGCTGAAGCCTTCCTTGTGGTGGTCGCGCCCAACGTTTTTTCCTGCACCGTCATTGCTCTTGCCCTGCAACATGGGGGTGCGGCCAAACTCGCCGCCAAGTACAATCAATGTATCATTAAGCAGACCGCGTTGTTTTAAATCCTTAATGAGTGCCGATACGGGTTGATCGATTTGCTTAGCCTTTTTAGGGATATTGCTAAATACGCTACTGTGGTGATCCCAGCCTTGGTCGAAAAGTTGAACAAAACGCACTCCGCGTTCCACGAGCCGACGTGCGAGCAGGCAATTATTGGCAAAACTTGCCTTGCCAGGCTCGGTTCCATACATCGCGTGTGTATCTTTTGATTCCCTTGAGGTATCCATCAGTTCAGGCACGCTTGCCTGCATACGAAAGGCCAGCTCATATTGCTCGATGCGTGTGGCGATTTCTGGATCACCAACATCGGCCAGTGACTGTTTGTTTAAAAAATTGATGCCATCGACAAGTTCGCGCCGGTCTCCGCGTCCGATGCCTTTGGGGTTGGATAAGAAAAGTACCGGATCGCCAGAGCTCCGAAACTCAACGCCCTGATGCATTGTAGGTAAAAAGCCGCTACCCCAAAGGCTGTTGCCCGCACCTGCCACACTCCCGGTGATCATCACCACGTAGCTCGGCAAATCCTTATTTTCCGTGCCCAAGCCGTAGCTGACCCACGAGCCAATCCCCGGCCGACCAAAGCGCCCAAAACCGGTATGTTGGAATAATTGTGCGGGGGCGTGATTGAAATGTTCCGTGCGAATGGATTGCACGAGGCAAAGCTCATCAGCCACTGTGCCGAGTTTGGGTAAGTGTTCGCATAGGTGCAGTCCACCTTGTCCGTGCTGTGGAAACTTGAAGCGCGTGCCTAACAGCAGTGGATGTTCGCGGATGAAGGCCAACTGTTTGCCCTTAAACATATGGTCGGGACATTTTTGACCATTACGTTTCACTAGTTCGGGCTTGTGGGAAAATAAATCTAGCTGAGATGGCGCCCCGACCATATGGAGATAAATAATATGTTTTGCCCGGGGCTGGAAATGCGGCTGCTTGGACGCCGCCGGATTTGTGGCAAACAGGTTGGGGTTCAATACGCTGCCCAGTCCCAGTGCCCCAATACCCAAGCCACTGGTTTTCAGAAATTCTCTGCGTGAATCATTGGCATAGTTTGTATGAAGATGTTGTGAATGAGGCATGTCAACTTTTCGTAATTGTCTCATCCAAGTTTAATAAAATATTCGCAATGAAAAACCACGCCGCAAGATCGCCTTTGTCCATCCCCTCGGGTGGCTTCCAGCCTTTGGCACCGCTGATGAGCAGGGCGGCCTCCTTTGGGTTTTTTTCAAAATGGGTGCGGCGCTTAAGGAGAAGTTTCTTGAGGTAAATCGCCTCGGCGGCCCGAGGCGCGCGCCCGAGGGCGGTTTTATAGGCATAATTAATTTTCGCTTCCGGCGTTCCTTTAGCTTCATTGAGGATGCGCCCGGCAAAGGCTATGGCCATCTCAATGTACGCTTCGTCGTTCAAAAGCGTGAGTGCCTGCAGCGGTGTGTTGGTGCGTGGGCGTCGCACCACGCAGGCACCACGGTCGGGTGCGTCGAAATTCATGAAGCTCACATACGGCGCGCCACGCCGCCATACGACATACACGCCTCGTCGGAAGCGGTCTTCATTAGTGGCTGCGATATATTTAGGTGCGTTACGCCCGACGTGCCGCCAGATGCCGCTTGGTTGAGGTGGGTAAATTGGTGGTCCATGCATCTTCGTGCTAAGCAGGCCGCTAATGGCAAGGGCGTTGTCGCGAACCATCTCAGCACTCATGCGTAGGCGTGGGGCGCGCGCATAGAATTTATTTGTGGCATCTTTCGCTAGCAGTTCCGTGCTCACTCTCGAAGATTGTCGATAGGTGGCACTCATCACAATGAGTTTGTGGATGTGCTTCATCGACCAGCCGCGTTCTATAAATTCCACTGCAAG